>NZ_BAAJNP010000001.1:0-749327 GCF_054558395.1 Pseudomonas sp. No.117 | reverse complement strand
GCTGCTGCAGATCGCCTATGGCGTGCTCAAGACGCAGCGACCTTATCAACCACGACAGGCCCTTTAACAGGCCTGTTGTGATTGGTGGGAGAGATGGTATCTACGACTCCGTCAATCTCCCTGCAAAAAATCCGGCAATTGTTCATTTTATGAACAGTAGTCGACCAAGACTTCCGCTAAGGTCGACCGCATTCGAAGGCCCCGCTCCGGCACCCGGCCGTTTTCCGTAACGAGGATTTCCCATGAGCGCTACCGCCCTGCGTCACGACTGGACTCTCGCCGAGGTCCGCGCCCTGTTCCAGCAGCCCTTCAACGACCTGCTGTTCCAGGCCCAGGGCGTGCATCGCCAACACTTCGATCCCAATCGTGTGCAGGTCTCCACCCTGCTGTCGATCAAGACCGGCGCCTGCCCGGAAGACTGCAAGTACTGCCCCCAGTCCGGTCACTACAACACCGGCCTGGAAAAGGAAAAACTGATGGAGGTGCAGAAGGTGCTGGAGGCGGCCGCCGAGGCCAAGGCCATCGGCTCCACCCGCTTCTGCATGGGCGCCGCCTGGAAGCACCCGTCCGCCAAGGACATGCCCTACGTCCTGCAGATGGTGCAGGGCGTCAAGGCGCTGGGCCTGGAGACCTGCATGACCCTCGGCCGCCTGGACCAGGAGCAGACCCGCGCCCTGGCCGACGCCGGCCTGGACTACTACAACCACAACCTGGACACCTCGCCGGAGTTCTACGGCAACATCATCACCACCCGCACCTACGGCGAGCGCCTGCAGACCCTGGCCTACGTCCGCGAAGCCGGGATGAAGATCTGCTCCGGCGGCATCCTCGGCATGGGCGAGTCGGTGGACGACCGCGCCGGCCTGCTGATCCAGCTGGCCAACCTGCCCGAGCACCCCGAGTCGGTGCCAATCAACATGCTGGTCAAGGTCCAGGGCACCCCGCTGGCCGAGGAAAAGGACGTCGACCCCTTCGACTTCATCCGCACCCTGGCGGTGGCGCGCATCCTCATGCCCAAGTCCCATGTGCGCCTGTCCGCCGGTCGCGAGCAGATGAACGAGCAGATGCAATCCCTGGCCTTCCTGGCCGGTGCCAACTCCATCTTCTACGGCGAGAAGCTGCTGACCACCGGCAACCCCCAGGCCGACAAGGACATGCAGCTGTTCGCCCGCCTCGGCATCCAGCCCGAAGCCCGCGAAGAGCACGCCGACGAGGTGCACCAGGCCGCCATCGAGCAGGCCCTGGTGGAACAGCGCAACAGCGAACTCTTCTACGACGCCGCCACCGCCTGACCCCCACTCCCCGCCCTGCTCTTCCCCCTCTCCCCTGGGAGAGGGCCGGGGTGAGGGAACACCCTGCAGCCAATCCGCGCTCCAGACCACCCCCTCTTCCCTAGGGAGAGGGCTGGGGTGAGGGGCCTTGCAACCTTATCGAGACACTCCATGGCCTTCGACCTCGCCGCCCGCCTGGCCCAGCGTCACGCCGAGCACCTCTATCGGCGCCGACCACTGCTGGAAGCGCCCCAGGGTCCCGAGGTGGTGGTGGATGGCGAAGCCCTGCTGGCCTTCTGCAGCAATGACTACCTGGGCCTGGCCAACCATCCCCAGGTGATCGCCGCCCTGCGCGCCGGCGCCGAGCGCTGGGGCGTCGGTGGCGGCGCCTCGCACCTGGTGATCGGCCACAGCGGCCCGCACCACCAGGTCGAAGAGGCCCTGGCCGAACTTACCGGCCGGCCGCGCGCCCTGCTGTTCTCCACCGGCTACATGGCCAACCTGGCCGCCGTCACCGCCCTGGTCGGACGTGGCGATACGGTGCTGGAAGATCGCCTCAACCACGCCTCCCTGCTCGACGCCGGCCTGCTCAGCGGCGCGCGCTTCGGCCGCTACCTGCACAACGATCCCGCCAGCCTGACCAGCCGCCTGGCCAAGGCCGAGGGCGATACCCTGGTGGTCACCGATGGCGTCTTCAGCATGGATGGCGATCTCGCCGCCCTTCCCGAACTCTGCCAGGTCGCCCAGCGCCACGGCGCCTGGACCCTGGTGGACGATGCCCACGGCATCGGCACCCTGGGCGCCAGCGGTGGCGGCATCGTCGAACACTTCGGCCTGGACCAGAGCCAGGTCCCGGTGCTGGTCGGCACCCTGGGCAAGGCCTGCGGCACCGCCGGGGCCTTCGTCGCCGGCAGCGAGGAGCTGATCGAGACGCTGATCCAGTTCGCCCGCCCCTACATCTACACCACCAGCCAGCCGCCGGCGGTGGCCTGCGCCACCCTCGCCGCCCTGCAGCTCGTCCGCGAGGAAGGCTGGCGCCGTGAGCTCCTGCACACTTTGATCCAGAGATTCCGCACAGGCGCGACGGCCCTCGGCCTGGACCTTATGCTCAGCGCCACGCCGATCCAGCCCATCCTGGTCGGCGACAGCGCGCGCGCCCTCGCACTCTCCGCCGCCCTGCGCCGCCGCGGGATCCTGGTCACCGCCATCCGACCGCCCACCGTGCCGGCCGGCAGTGCCCGCCTGCGGGTGACGCTGACGGCGGCCCATCGCGAAGCGCACGTGGACCTCTTGCTCGACGCTCTGGCCCAGGCCATGGCCGAATTACCGCCCGACGCGGATAAGTGACCGACCAATGCGCGATACCCTGATCTTGCTGCCCGGCTGGGGCCTGGGCAATGCTCCGCTGGAGCCCCTGCGTGACGAACTCGCCGAGCAGGCGCCCTTCCTCGACGTGCTGATCGAGCCGCTGCCAGCGCAGGCCGACACCCAGGAATGGTTCACCGACTTGGAAGCCCGCATCGCCGAGGGCGTCTGGCTGGCCGGCTGGTCGCTGGGCGGCATGCTCGCCAGCGAATTCACCCTGCGTCGCCCGGAAGGCGTGCATGGCCTCGTCACCCTGGCCAGCAACCCCTGCTTCGTCGCCCGTCCCGGCTGGCAGACCGCCATGGCGCGCAGTGTCTTCACCGATTTCTTCGAAGCCTGCTCGCTGGACGCCGACCAGACCCTCAAGCGCTTCACCCTGCTGGTGGCCCAGGGCGCCCGCGACAGCCGTACCCTCGCCCGCCAGTTGCAGGTGACCCTGCCCGAGGTCGATCCCGAGGTGGTCCTGGCCGGCCTGGAATTGCTCGCCCGCCTGGACACCCGCGCCGCCCTGCAGGCCTTCAGCGGTCCCCAGCTGCACCTGTTCGGCGCCCACGACGCCCTGGTCCCGGCCACGGCCGCCCAGGCCCTGCGCGACGAGCTGCCGACCGCCCAGGTCGAGGTCCTGGAGCACGCCAGCCATGGCCTGCCCCTGGAGCGCCCGGACGAGGTGGCTACCCGTATCCGTGAATTCATCTATGCAGGACGCGATGGCTGACGTATTGCCCGACAAGCGCCAGGTGGCGCTGTCCTTTTCCCGCGCCGCCGCGCAGTACGATGGCGCCGCGCTGCTGCAACGCCGGGTCGCCGACGGCCTCCTCGCCCGGCTACACGCTCTAGAGGAGCAAACCTGGCTGGATCCGCAACGCTGGCTGGACCTGGGCAGTGGCACCGGCTATTGCAGCCGGGCCCTGGCCCAGCGTCATCCCCACAGTGAAGGCCTGGCCCTGGACCTGGCGCCCGGCATGCTCCGCCACGCCCGCGCCCAGGGCGCCGGTGCCCGGCACTACCTCACTGCCGACGCCGAACGCCTGCCACTGCGCGACGCCTGCTGCGACCTCGTCGTCTCCAGCCTGGCCCTGCAGTGGTGCGCCGACTTGCCCGCCGTGCTCGCCGAGGCGCGGCGCGTCCTGCGGCCAGGCGGGGTGCTGGCCTTCAGCAGCCTGGTCGAGGGTACCCTCGCCGAGTTGCGCCAGAGCTGGGCCCAGGTGGACGACCAGGTGCACGTCAATCGCTTCCGCCGCCAGGCCACCTATGCCGAAGCGGCAGCCGCCAGCGGCCTGCAGGTACTGGCGCTGGAGGTCGCGCCCGAGCGGCTGCACTTCCCCGATCTGCGCGCCCTGACCCAGCACCTCAAGGCCATCGGCGCCCACAACCTCAACCAGGGGCGACCCCAGGGCCTCACCGGTCGCCAGCGCCTGGCCGCCTTCACCCAGGCCTACGAGAGCCGGCGCGAGCCCGCCGGGCTGCCCGCCACCTACCAGGTGATCCACGTCCTGCTGCGCAAGGAATGACCCCTATGCCTGCCTTCTTCGTCACCGGTACCGATACCGAGATCGGCAAGACCACCGTCGCCGCCGGCCTGCTGCACCGTGCCCGCCAACAGGGTCTCGCCACCGCCGGGGTCAAGCCGGTGGCCTCCGGCTGCGAACGCACCGCCGAGGGCCTGCGCAACGGCGATGCCCTGGCGCTGCTGGGCGAGACCTCGCTGCCGCTCGGCTACGGCGACATCAATCCCGTAGCCCTGGAACCGGCCATCGCCCCGCACCTGGCGGCGCGCGAGGCCGGCATCGACCTCAGCGTCGCCAGCCTGGCCGCGCCGGTGCGGCGGATCCTCGCCCTGGGTGCGGACTTCACCCTGGTGGAAGGCGCCGGCGGCTGGCGCGTGCCCCTGGCCGGTCGCGAGTCGCTGTCGGATCTCGCGCGGGAGCTGCAGCTGCCGGTGATCCTGGTGGTGGGCGTACGCCTGGGCTGCATCAACCACGCCCTGCTCAGCGCCGAGGCCATCCTCGCCGACGGCCTGCCGCTGGCCGGCTGGGTGGCCAACCTGGTGGCCCCGGCCACCCTGCGCCTGGACGACAACCTGGCCACCCTGCACGAGCGCCTGCCGGCGCCCTGCCTGGGCACGGTGCCGTACCTGGCCGCGGCCACCCCGGCCGCCGTCGCCGCGCACCTGCGCCTACCCGGCTGATATCAGTCTTTCGGGCGATGGCCGCTCGGCCAGGGCGGCGGCAGACTGCCCTGGCTGCCGCCCTCGCGCGGCCTCTCCAGCGGATGCCGCCGTGCCTGCCATCAAGCTCTTCACCTGCCTGGGCCTGCTCGGCCTGACCAGCACCGCCTGGGCCCTGGATAACCAGACCCTCGTGGATCAGCGCGGCGAACGCCTGGGCGCCTTCCTGACCCAGGACGCCGACACCCGCCAGGGCAGGCTGGAGGTGGTCCAGACCGGCCGCGCCAGCCAGGCCTATCTCACCCAGAGCGCGTCCCTGGGCGACAGCACCCGCGTCGAGCAGGGCGGCCTCGGCAACTTCGCCAATATCACCCAGGCCACTGGCGGCGCGCGCGAGGTCGCCATCGACCAGCGCGAAGCCAGCCAGAGCCACGCCTATGTCTACCAGGGCCATGGCCAGCGCAACGCGGTGGAGATCCTCCAGCGCGGCCTGCTCGACGAAGCCCTGGTGCGCCAGGGCGGTGACGACCAGCGGCTGCGCATCGAGCAGGAGGGCGCGCGCAACGGGCTGAGTGTGTTCCAGGATGGTCGTGACGGTGCGGCGCGACTCAGGCAGGTAGGCGAGGATCACGTCCAGGACGTGCTGAGCCTGGGCGCGCGCAACCAGGTCGAGCTGCTGCAGGGTGGCGCTGCCAACCGCGCGGTGGTCGAACAGCGCGGCGACGACAACCGGGCTGGCGCTCGCCAGGGCGCACGGCGGCAGGACGTCCAGCTGATCCAGATCGGCAACCGCAACCAGGCGGCGGTGCAGCAGAACGGCCGCGACGCTAGCGCCCAGAGCGTCAGCGCGCGGCAGCTCGGTGACGACAATACCGTTCAGGTAAACGTGACCGGCCAGGGCAACCACCTCGATCTGCAGCAAGCGGGCAGTCGCAACGGCGCCACCGTGCTGATCGGCGGCGACGATTCCCGCCTGACCCTGGCCACCCAGGGCAACGACAACGAGGTGAGCGCGCTGTGGATCGGTGACAACGTCGAACTCGGTGTCGAGCAACTGGGCGACGGCCATGTCTTGCACGCAGGGCTGGGCAGCGAAGCCCGGGTCAGCGCCAGTCAGCAGGGCGGCGGCCAGTATGCCGCCATTAGCCAGACAGGCACGGGCAACAGCGTAAGCCTGCGCCAGAGCGGCCAGGGCAACAGCGCGACGATCCAGCAATAGCTCTGATACAGGCGGTCACATTGCTCGCTGGTTTGTTGGCGTCAAAGCTGCTTCAATAGCCCTTTGACATCACCGTCGAGGACCTCGTCCATGAACGTGACCTCAAGCAGCACCCTCTATGCCGGGGTGCAGGCCTTCCAGAACGGCAGTCGCACGGTGGAGAAGGCCGGTAGCGCCATCGCCTCCCAGACGGCGCGCAACCAGGACGAAGCCCTGAGCGCGACCACCAGCAGCCAGGCCGACCTGGCCAGCCAGCTGGTCAACCTGGACGTCGGCAAATACCAGGCCCTGGCCGGCAGCAAGGTCATGCAGACCGCCCAGGAAACTCTGGGCACCCTGATCGACACCAAGGCCTGAACATCCTTCCGCCAGACCAGGGGCGCCGCGGCGCCCCTTCGTTCGTTCAGCTCAGGCGAAAGCGGGTGGTGTTGGCTGCCAGGGTACGGCTGCCGGCATCCAGGCCGACCGCCGTCGACTGCACGGTGCGGGCGTTGCTCAGCAGGTCGGCTGCGGCACCATCGACCTGCTGGATGTTGCCACTGACCTGATCGGCCGTGACCGCCTGTTGTTCGGCCGCCGTGGCGATCTGTACCAGGGTGTCCGACACCCCCTGCACCGACTCGGCGATCTCTTCCAGCCGCTGCCCCAGCCCGGTGATGGACTGGGCATCGCTGGCCGCCTGGCCGCAGGCCTCCTGCATCAGGGACACGGCCTGGGCCACGGTGCTGCTCAGGCTGCCGACGGTTCCGGCGATCTGCGCCGTGGACGCCTGGGTCCGCTGCGACAGCGAGCGCACCTCGTCGGCCACCACCGCGAAACCTCGTCCCTGGTCGCCCGCCCGCGCGGCTTCGATGGCGGCATTGAGCGCCAGCAGGTTGGTCTGCTCGGCGATGCCGCGGATGACGTCCACCACCTGCTGGATCTGGCCGGCCTGGGTGTTCACCTGGGCCATGGCCGCGGCCGTCTCGTCCAGCCGCTGGTTGAGCCGCTGGATACTGGCGGTGGTCTGCCGGCTATCGCTCTGGCTGGCCTGGGCGATGCCACGCATCTGCGCGGCGCGCCCGGCGGCTTCCTCGCAACTCTGGGCCACGCCCTGGGCGGTAGCGGCCAATTCGGTGGCGGCGGTGGCGATCTGGGTGATCTGCTGCCGCTGGGCCTCCACGGCGCCCAGCGCTGCCTCGGCCTGCTCGCCCAAGGCGCCCGAGGCCGTCCCCACCTGGCGGCTCTCCTGCTCCACCGCCTGCAGGCTGCCGCGCAGCTGTACCACCGCCAGATCCAGCGCCCGCCCGATCTGCGCCAGTTCGTCCTGGCCGGCAACCTCGGCCTTGTGGGTCAGGTCACCATCACGCAGGCCTTCGGCCAGGGTGGTGATGCGCCGCGCACTGCCGCGGATGGCGGTCTGCATGCACAGCAGCAGGTAGCAGGTCACCACCAGCAGCAGCCCGAAGCCGCCGGCGATGAAGGCGAAACTGCGGGTGGCATCGGCGCCGTAGAACTGCAGCCGATGATCGAGGCTCTTGAGAGTCTGCTGGCGGAAGGTCTCTAGGCCGTGCAGAACGCCATCGAGGGTCGCCTCGAACTGCTCCGGCTTGAGGGTGATCTCGCCACCGAACAGCCCTTGGTCGAGGGTCTTGAGGCTGGCGTCCAGCTGGCCGTTCACCTGCTGGTAGTCGTCCTTCCAGCTCGCCAGGTCAGCGGGCAGCTTGCTGCCGAGCAGCGCCGCGACCTTGGCCAGGCTGTCAGTGGAATCGCCGACCCGGGCGCGCAGGTCGCGCAGCTGCAGGCGGCTCTGCAGGCTGAACTGGCCGGAGGCGACGCTGGCCTGGCCGACACTGGCGAGGCGCCCGAGGCGTTCGTACAGCTCGACCGACTGGGTCGTGCTGATCTGCATCATCAGGTAGGTTTCCAGCCAGGGGTCGAGGATCAGGCCGCTGTCGAGGGCGATCTGTTCGCGCAGTGCCTGGACTGCGCCCAGGGCGGCGGTGAATCTGTCATAGCCATCCGGCCACCAGCCCAGGCTGCGCAGATCCTTGATTTCGAGACCGGCGACCGCCTGCTGGAGAGCCTGGAAGCGCTTCTCGACATCGCTGCCGAGGGCCTCGGTGGTGACCTGCTGCTGCAGCGCGGCCAGGCGCTCGCGCCGGCTGTCGCCGCGCTTTTCCAGCGCCGCGATGGCGGCCTCCACCGCCGGCGTCTGCTGCCGACTGGTGTCGACCGCCTTCCAGCGGGCGGTGAGGTTGCGCTGGGCATTGAGCTCGGCTTCCAGGGCATCCAGGCGCTGCAGCAGCCGGACGCCACTGCGCTCGCCACTGACGCTCGCGAGCTTGGCCTGGAAGTCCGCCCCCAGCAACCAGAGGCTGACCACCAGCGGCAGGATGAACAGCACGAGTAGCAGCATGAATTTGCGGGCGAAGCCGAAACGGCCCAGCGCGCGAATGCCTGGTGACAATAAAACGCCCATCTTCGACCGCTCCTCTGACCAACCACCGGCACCTGCCGTCCACCCTTTCCGGGTGCTCATAAGACGACTTGTCGGCAAACTAACGACTTTCTTGAAAGATAGGGCACAATCGCCGCCCTTCCGTATTCCCAGACCCGGTCCTGCCCTCAGGCCCGGGCGTTGCCGTTAAAGGACCGTCCGCGTGGAACGCCTCAAAGCCAAGATTCGCAGCGAAGGCCAGGTACTCTCCGAGCAGGTGCTCAAGGTCGATGCCTTCCTCAACCACCAGATCGATCCGGCGCTGATGCAGGCCATCGGTCAGGAATTCGCCCGCCGCTTCGCCGAAGCCGGCATCACCAAGATCGTGACCATCGAGGCCTCGGGCATCGCCCCGGCGGTGATGACCGGGCTGGAGCTGGGCGTACCGGTGATCTTCGCCCGCAAGCACCAGTCGCTGACGCTGACCGACAATCTACTGGTGGCCAGTGTCTATTCCTTTACCAAGCAGACGGAGAGCACCATAGCCGTCTCGACCATGCACCTTTCGTCCGACGATCGGGTGCTGATCATCGACGACTTCCTCGCCAACGGTAAGGCGGCCAAGGCGCTGATCTCGATCATCGGCCAGGCCGGTGCCGAGGTGGTGGGGCTCGGCATCGTCATCGAGAAGTCGTTCCAGGTCGGTCGCGCCGAACTGGACGCCCAGGGCTACCGCGTTGAATCCCTGGCCCGCGTCGCCTCCCTGGCCGACGGCCAGGTTACCTTCGCCGAGTAAGCCATGGCCCAGATACTGCGCATCCTCGGCGCCGACCTCGACCGCACCGAGACCTGGATCCGTTACGACAAGGCGATGTGCCTGGACTGCGTCTCCAGTTGCTGCACCCTGCCGGTGGAAGCCCGCCTGTCCGACCTGATCCGCATGGGCGTGGTGGACGAATTCGAGAAGGGCGAGCCGCTCAAGGACATCGCCAAGCGGCTGAAGAAGGACGGCGTGGTGGAGCGCCTGAATGCCAAGACCGGGCTGTTCACCCTGGTACGGCTGTCCAACAACGACTGCGTCTACCTGCATCCCAAGACGCGGCTGTGCACCATCTACGACCAGCGCCCGGAAACCTGCCGCAACCACCCGCGGGTCGGCCCGCGGCCGGGCTATTGCGCCTACAAGCCGCAGAAGCTGCGTTAGACGGTAGCCCGTCGTAGGTTGGGTTGAGCACAGCGAAGCCCAACAAGACGTGCCCGGCATGCCTGTATTGTTGGGCTGCGACGCAGCAGCCGTCGCAACCCAACCTACGGGTGCCTGAAGCCCTGTAGCGTGGAAAACCGCGCAGCGTTTTCCACAGGCCCGCTCGCCAATACTCGCTGAATAAGGCTGGCGCCGTCAGCCACCCTACGTACTGGACGCGTAGGTTGGGTTGAGCGCAGCGAAGCCCAACAGGGCTTACCTCGGGTGTCGGCAACGTTAGGCTTCGACGATGGAGCCGTCTCAACCCAACCTACGAGCTAACCCCCTCTCCCTCCGGGAAAGAGCTGGGGTGAGGGTGAACCTCAAGTGCCGTAGGTTGGGTTGAGCGCCAGCGAAGCCCAACAGGGCTTGCCTCGGAGTGCCGGCAACGTTGGGCTTCGACGCTGGAGCCGTCGCAACCCAACCTACGAGCTAACCCCCTCTCCCTCCGGGAAAGAGCTGGGGTGAGGGTTAACCTCAGGTGCCGGAGCTTGAGTCGAGCGCCAGCGAAGCCCGCCGGCGCTCAGAGCTCGCCACTCTCCATCGCCCGCCGCATGTCCGCCCGCTCTTCCAGGCATTCCGGGCCGGCCATGTCGAAGATCCGGCAGACCCAGGGGCGCACCTCGTAGATGCTGCAGTTCATCTGCTGGCGATCCAGGGCCGCGCACCAGCCGTCGTCGAGGCGCTTCATGCGGGTGCCGGTCCAGTCTTCCTCGATGAAGCGCGCCGGGACCCCGAGGTCGTCGAACAGCAGCACTTCCTGGCGGCAGCACCAGGCCTGACAGCTGTCGCAGGTCACGGTAGGGGTGGAAAGATCGTGCAGGGGGATGTCGCTCATCCGCTCAGTGTAACGTCCCTGGGCGCCCAGCGGTTCCCGGCCGATGGCTGGAGCAGTTACCATGCGCGCTCCCGATGATTGTAACCTCTTGTGACCATGCCCAAGCCCCCTCCCCGCGCAGGAGCCGCCATGACGGCCGCACCCCGCTATCGCTTCTATGCCGTGGTCATCGTGCTGGTCCTGCTGACCTGCGTGGTCGCCGGACGCATCACCTACCTCAAGCTGTTCGATGCCGAATTCCTCGGTGACCAGGGCGACCGCCGCTCGGTACGCCACATTCCCATCCCCGTGACCCGCGGCATGATCACCGACCGCAACGGCGCCCCCCTGGCGGTCTCCACCGAGGTGGTGACCATCTGGTGCAACCCGGCCGAGATGCAGGACAGCGCCGACCAGCTGGGTCGCCTAGCCCAGGCCATCCACAAGCCCGAGGCGGAGCTACGTAACCTGATCCTCGGCCACCCGGAAAAGCACTTCCTCTACCTGGCGCGTGCCCTGTCGCCCATCGACGGCGAGAACATCATGGCCCTAGGCGTACCGGGCGTGCGGCAGATCAAGGAATACAAGCGCTACTACCCGAGTTCCGACCTGGTGGCCCAGGTGATCGGCATGGTCAACATCGACGGCCACGGCCAGGAAGGCCTGGAACTGGGCTTCGAAGACTGGCTGGCCGGTCGCGGCGGGGTGCGCGAGGTGCTGATCAACCCGCGCGGCTCGGTGGTCAAGAACCTGCGCGTGGTGCGCCAGCCGCAACCGAGCAAGGACGTGGCCCTGTCCATCGACCTGCGCCTGCAGTTCATCGCCTATCGCGCGCTGCAGACGGCGGTGGAGAAGTTCGGTGCCCAGTCCGGCTCCGCGGTGCTGGTCAATCCCAAGACCGGGCAGATCCTGGCGATGACCAACTTCCCGTCCTACAACCCGAACAACCGCGCCACCCTGCAGATCCCCAACATGAGGAACCGCACCCTGACCGACGCCTTCGAGCCCGGCTCGGTGATCAAGCCGTTCAGCATGTCGGTGGCCCTGGCCTCGGGCAAGTTCAACGAGAACAGCACCGTGGACGTGGCACCCGGCTGGATGACCATCGACGGCCACACCATCCACGACGTGGCCAAGCGCGGCGTGCTGACCATGACCGGGGTGCTGCTCAACTCCTCCAACATCGGCATGAGCAAGGTGGCGCTGCAGATCGGCCCGCTGCCCATCTACGAACAACTCAGCCGGGTCGGCTTCGGCAACCCCATGGCGCTGGGCTTTCCCGGCGAAAACGCCGGCTACCTGCCCGGCCACACCAAGTGGTCGCAGATCGCCACCGCCAGTATGTCCTTCGGCTACAGCCTGGCGGTCAACGTCGCCGAACTGGCCCAGGCCTATTCGGTGATCGCCAACGATGGCCAGCTGACGCCCCTGACCCTGCTCAAGGACCAGAAGCAGCAAAGCGTCCAGGCCATGGACCCGACCATCGCCCGGCGCATCCGCATGATGCTCAACCATGTGGTGGAAGACGACGGCGGCGTGATCCGCGCCCGGGTACCCGGCTATCACGTGGCGGGTAAGTCGGGTACCGCGCGCAAGGCCGGCGCCGGCAGCTACACCGAGCACGCCTATCGTTCGCTGTTCGTCGGCATGGCCCCGGCCGCCGATCCCAAGCTGGTACTGGCGGTGATGCTGGATACCCCGACCAAGGAAGGCTACTTCGGCGGCCTGGTCTCGGCGCCGACCTTCAGCGAGATCATGTCCGGTGCCCTGCGCGCCCTGGCGGTACCACCGGACAACCTGCCCGAGACCAACACCGCCCAGCAGACGAAGGCCGAGCCGCATTCCCACGGTTGAGCGGGGGACGAAAACGAAAAAGGCGACCTCCGGGTCGCCCTTTTTTTGGCCGCGCGAGCCGTCAGCGGTGCAGCACGTACTGGCCGGTAAAGCGCACGCCGTCTTCGCCGTTGTCGGCGAGGATGCGCGACTGCAGGGTGATGCGGGCGCGACCACGACGGCGGAAGGTGGTCTCGAAACGCTCCCAGGCGCGCGCCTCGGCCGGTTCGCCGAAGGCGGTGGCATCGGCGGTGATCGGCCGCGGATAGCTGATCTGGCCTTCCTGGATGAGGATGTGGCCTTCCTCGATGCCCGCCTCGCGTAGGCGCAGGTACAGCCAGCCCCAGCCGGCCAGTACCGCCACGCAATAGAGGCTGCCGCCGAACATGGTGCTGGCGTGATTGATGTTGGCATCCAGCGGGGCATGCAGCTGCAGGCGCTGCTCGCTCCAGTCGCGGACTTCCAGGCCCAGGGCCTTGGTGATGGGAATATCGTGGTGCAACAGGGATTCGAGGTGACGGCAGTCGCGGCTCATGCCGGGGTCCTTACAGACAGAATTTCACTATCAGGAGCAGACGCACCCCATGACCCATGGGTCACGTCCTGGCCCCATTGTGCACCAAGGAAGGCCGCTCGGGGGAAATCGCCGCGGGCAGGCGGAAGCGGAAGCGGGCGCCGCCCAGGCTGGACTCGTCGATGGACAGGCTGCTGCGATAGCCCTCGAGGATGTCCTGTACCACGGCCAGGCCGATGCCCTGCCCGGGATGGCGGCTGTCCATGCGCATGCCGCGGCGCAGCACGCTTTCGCGGCGCTCGGCGGGAATGCCGGGGCCGTCGTCCTCGATGTCGAGGATCCAGTGCTCGGTATGCCGGCGGGCACTGACCCGCACCTGGGTCAGGCAGAGGCGGTAGGCGTTCTCCAGCAGGTTGCCGAACACCTCCAGCATGGCGGCCTCCTCGGCCTGCACCCGCAGGTTGGGCGGCAGGTCCAGCTCGGCCTGGACCCGCTTCTCGGCATAGACCTTGTCCAGGGTGCTGAACAGCGACTCCACCAGGGGCGCCAGTTCCAGCGGCCGGCTGAGCACCGCTCCGCCTTGGCGCGTGGCCCGTTGCAACTGGTACATCACCTGCTGGTTCATCCGCTCGATCTGGGTCTGCAGGGTACCGACCTCCTGGTCCAGCTGCGGCCGCCGGCGCAATTCCTCGGTTACCCCCTGCAACACCGCCAGCGGCGTCTTCAGGCTGTGGGCGAGATCGCCGAGGGTGTCGCGATAGCGTTCGCGCTGCAGGCGCTCGTGGTCGAGCAGGCGGTTGAGCGAGCGGATCAGGCGGCTGATCTCGCTGGGTACGTTCTTCTCGTCGAGCAGGTCGCGCTGATCGGTTTCCACCGCGTCCAGCTGCCGGCTCAGCCGCCGCAGCGGGCGCAGGCTCCACTGCATGACCAGCGCCAGCAGCAGCAACAGGGCGCCGAGCACCCCCACCAGCCAGAGGATCACCTGGTGGACGAAGGTGGCGCGCAGCCGCTCGTATTCCTCGGCCGGTTGCATGGTGACCACGCTGAAGCCCGCCACCGGCGGGTTGCCTAGCAGCACCTCGCGATCGAAGACGAAGAAGCCCTGGCCCTGGTCGTCGGTGGCCTTGACCAGCTTGACCCCGCCGCCGTCGAAGGTCGGCCGGTAGTTGGGCCGCTCCTTGATCGCCGAGCGCGAACGCCAGAGCAGGCGGCCGTTCTGGTCGTAGACATACCCCAGGATGGGCGAGCCGGGACGGTCGAAGACCTCCTCGGCGATCATCTCGGGCATCGCCAGCCGACCATCGATGGCCCGCGCCGCACCGATCAGGGTGTTGGCATTGGCCTCGAGGCGCGCGGCGACGAAGTTTTCCACGGTGCGGTCGAAAGCATTGCGGATCGCCGGCACCATCAGCGCCAGGCAGACGCTCACCAGCAGGGCCGCGCTGAGCAGCAGCCGCACGCGAAAGGAACGGATCACTGGCAGCGCTCGGTGAACAGGTAGCCGCGGCCGCGGACCGTCTCGATGGGCTGCATCTGGCAGCTGGCTTCCAGCTTGCGTCTCAACCGCCCCACCAGCACCTCGATGACGTTGCTGTCGTGCTCGCCATCGTCGTCGTAGAGCTGCTCCATGAGCCGCTCCTTGGTGATCACCTGTTGATGGTTGCGCATCAGGTATTCCAGCAGCCGGTACTCGTAGGCGGTGAGCTGCAGCGGCTGCTCTTCGTTGAAGGCCTGCTGGCGGCCCAGGTCCAGCTTCAGCGAGCCGGCGCGGATGCTGGGCTGGACGAAACCCGCCGAGCGCCGCAGCAGCACGTTCAAGCGCGCCTCCAGCTCTTCGAACTGGAAGGGCTTGACCACGTAGTCGTCCGCCCCGGCGCCGAGCCCCTCCACCTTGTCCTGCCAGCTGCCGCGGGCGGTGAGGATGAGGATCGGCAGGGTGGCGCCCTGGTTGCGCAGCTGGCGGATCAGATCGAGCCCGCTCATGCCGGGCAGGCCCAGATCGATGATGGCGAGGTCGTGATGGAATTCGCGGGCGCTGTAGAGCGCTTCTTCCGCATCGGCCACGGCATTGACGACATGACCGGCTTCACCCAGACGCACCTTGAGGTGGTGGCGCAGCAGGTTTTCGTCTTCGACGACGAGGATCTTCATGCAGACTCCTGAACAGCTAACGAGACTTTCTCCGGCCGCGACTGCCCGTGTCGCGAGCTTCGCGCAGCGGCGTCCTGACGCCGATTATGGCGCCTGTAGCCGGCCGGCGGCGAGAGTGAGGAAGGGATGAATGGCGTCACGGGCGTTCGCGAAAATAAAGTTCCGGGCAAAAAAAACCTCTCCAGTAGGAGAGGTAAGGAGCACTTCATGGGGATCGGAAACTGCCGTTGGGGGACGGCTCCGTCGCGAGACGGTTACAGGGGACCAGAGCTGACTTGGTGACCCTGCAATGGAGTTACAAGGATGAACATCGCCAGGTCGGGTCGAAGTGTCCGGACGATCTGCCGTAGCGGGAGCTGCGCTAGGGTGAACATGTCCGGGCGACCTCGGCGTTGCTGATCTGACAGTTGCAGATTAGGCCAATGGCCCTGAACGCTGCCTGAACTCGTCCTGAACGCCA
The DNA here is from genome assembly GCF_054558395.1 of Pseudomonas sp. No.117. Classification (NCBI taxonomy): domain Bacteria; kingdom Pseudomonadati; phylum Pseudomonadota; class Gammaproteobacteria; order Pseudomonadales; family Pseudomonadaceae; genus Pseudomonas; species Pseudomonas sp. No.117. The sequence continues at coordinate 733,868 of NZ_BAAJNP010000001.1, read as the reverse complement.
GCTGAACGATGCTGAGGGTGGGTCGGGGGCGACGGACGGTAGCCTGGCCGCCGCCGTCGCTCCGGGAGACTCAGGGCAGCTTGGCCAGGCAACCGCTCAGGGTATCGGCCACGCCCTGCAGCAGGCCGGCATAGCCCTGGCCGTTGACCGCTACCCGGGCACCGAGCGGGTCCAGTTCCACCAGGGTCACCGGCAGGCCGCTGCTGAGGGTAGTGGCGATCTTCGGCTGCAGCGGCGGCTCGGTGAAGACACAGGTGGGGCCGGCGGCCTTGAGCTCCTCGCGCATGGCGGCCACGTGGCGCGCCCCGGGCTGGACGTCGGCGCCGAGGGCGAAGACGCCGCGGTGCGCCAGGCCGTAGGCCTCTTCGAAATAGTCGAAGGCCTCGTGGAAGACGAAGTAGGGCTTGCCGGCGACCGGCGTCAGTTGGGCACGCAGGGCCTGGTCCTTGGCCGTCAGCTGGGCCTCGAACGCCTCGAGGTTGGCGGCGTAGCGCGCGGCATTGGCCGGATCTGCCTGGCTGAGGTCGGCCGCCAGGCGGGTGGCGATCACCCGGGCGTTGGCCGGCGCCAGCCAGAGATGCGCGTCCAGGCTGCCTGGGCGATGGTCATGGTCGTGGGCGTATTCGGGCTCGCCACCCTGCGCGTGGTCATGCTCGTCGCCGTGGGCCTCGTCGTGGTCGTCGTCGCCGTGCTCGTGCTCTGCGCCGAAGCGGCGCAGGTGCAGGCCGGGCAGGTCCTGGACCGCCACGCTGGGGCCCTGACGTTCCTTGAGCACCGTAGGCAGGAAGGCTTCCAGGCTCGGCCCGATCCAGTAGACCAGGGTGGCGTCGCGCACCTGGCGCAGGTCCGAGGGGCGCAGCGCGTAGTGATGCGGCGAGGCCCCCGGCGGCAGCAGCACGGCGGGCTCGCCGGTACCGTCCTGGATGGCGGCGGCGATCAGCTGCAGGGGTTTGATGCTGGTGAGGACCTTGACCTCGGCCTGGGCCGGCAGGAGGACGCCACTGAGCAGCAGGGAAACGACGAGGGGTAGGATGCGCGGCACGTGAAAATCCCGATTCTTAAGAGAGGTGCAATATAATAACGTCCTAGCTCCTAAGGTATCGTTCCATGTCCGACGCCCCCCTGGCCTTTCGGCCCCACGATCATTCGCGCTGTGTCGCCCATGCCCTGGCCGAGGCCGACGAACTCTGCAGCCGCGCTGGCGTGCGCCTCACCGACCTGCGCAAGCGGGTGCTGGAACTGGTCTGGCAAAGCCACAAGCCGCTCGGCGCCTACGACATCCTGGCCGTGCTCAGCGAGCAGGACGGCCGGCGCGCGGCACCGCCCACCGTCTATCGGGCGCTGGATTTCCTCGTCGAGAACGGCCTGGTGCACCGCATCGCCTCGCTCAACGCCTTCGTCGGCTGCAATCACCCCGGCGAGGCCCACCAGGGCCAGTTCCTCATCTGCCGCAGCTGCCAGGTGAGCATCGAGCTGGAGCAACCCGCGGTGCACCAGGCCATCCTGGAAGGCGCCAAGGCGGTCGGTTTCCAGGTGGAAGGCCAGACCGTGGAAGTGATCGGCCAGTGCGCCGCCTGCCGGAAGCAGGCATGAGCGAGGCGCTGATCCGGCTGCAGGATGTCAGCGTGACCTTCGCCAGTCAGCCGGTGCTCGAACAGGTCAGCCTGACCCTGGATCCCGGGCGCATCGTCACCCTCATCGGCCCCAACGGGGCCGGCAAGACCACCCTGGTGCGCAGCGTGCTCGGCCTGCTCACGCCCGATCGCGGCAGCGTCTGGCGGCGACCCCGGCTGCGCATCGGCTACATGCCGCAGAAGCTGCAGGTGGATGCCACCCTGCCGCTGTCGGTGCTGCGCTTCCTGCGCCTGGTGCCGGGCGTGACCCGCGCCAGTGCCCAGGCCGCCCTGGGCGAAGTGGGCGCCGAGGGAGTGATCGATAGCCCCTTGCAGAGCATCTCCGGCGGCGAACTGCAGCGGGTGCTGCTGGCCCGCGCCCTGCTCCGCCAGCCCGAGTTGCTGGTGCTCGACGAGCCGGTGCAGGGCGTCGACATCAACGGCCAGAGCGAGCTCTACCGCTTGATCGGCCAGTTGCGCGAGCGCCATGGCTGCGGCGTGCTGATGGTGTCCCACGACCTGCACCTGGTGATGGGCGCCACCGACCAGGTGATCTGCCTGAATCGCCACGTCTGCTGCTCCGGCCATCCCGAGCAGGTCAGCGGCGATCCGGCCTACCAGGCGCTGTTCGGCCAGAGCGCACGCAACCTAGCCGTCTACCACCATCGCCACGACCACGCTCACGACCTGCATGGCAGCGTGGTTAAGACCCCGCATGTCCATGGAGCCCACTGCAAGCATGGCTGATTTCCTGCTGTATGCCCTGCTCGCCGGTCTTGCCCTCGCCCTCGTCGCCGGTCCCCTCGGTTCCTTCGTGGTCTGGCGGCGCATGGCCTATTTCGGCGACACCCTGTCCCACGCCGCCCTGCTCGGGGTGGCCCTGGGCTTCCTGCTGGATGTCAGCCCGACCCTGACCGTCACCGTCGGCTGCCTGGCGCTGGCCGTGCTGCTGGTGGTGCTGCAGCGCCGTCGTGGCCTGGCTGCCGATACCCTGCTCGGTATCCTCGCCCACAGCACCCTGTCGCTGGGGCTGGTGGCGCTGTCGTTCATGCACGAGGTGCGCATCGACCTGATGAGCTATCTGTTCGGTGACCTGCTGGCGGTCGGCCCCGGTGACCTGCGCTGGATCCTCGGCGGCAGCGCCCTGGTGCTGGCGGCCCTGGCCTGGCTGTGGCGGCCCTTGCTGGCCATCACCGTACACGAGGAACTGGCCCAGGTCGAAGGCCTGCCGGTGACCTGGATCCGCCTGGCGCTGATGCTGCTGGTGGCCATCGTCATCGCCGTGGCCATGAAGATCGTCGGGGTGCTGCTGATCACCTCGCTGCTGATCATCCCTGCCGCCACCGCCCAGCGCCACGCCCGCAGCCCGGAACAGATGGCCTGTGGCGCCAGCCTGCTGGGCATGGCGGCGGTGTGCCTGGGGCTGACGCTGTCCTGGTACCAGGACACCCCGGCCGGCCCCTCGGTGGTGGTGGCCGCGGCCGGGATGTTCCTGCTGGGCTACCTGTTGCCGCGGCGCGCCTGAGCGCGCTAGTGCGGCGCCTGCCAGACCGCCTGGCTGACGTCGACCTTGCGCGGGATCAGGCCCTGGGCCTGGAAGATGTCGGCGGTCTGCTGCTGGATGGCGATGATCTCGGGCGTCAACGGGGTCACGCCATAGCCGGTACGCGCCTGCCAGGTGGCGGTCACCGCCGCGGGCAGGCCGATCTGCTCGGCCAGGATGCGACTCACCTCCGGCTTGTGGGCATTGGCCCAGGCCCCGGCCTTGGCCAGCTCGGCCAGTAGCAGGCGGATCGCCTCGGGATGGGCATCGGCGAAGCGCCGCGACCCCTCATAGAAGCTGCTGGCGTGCAGCAGGCCCTGGTAGTCCGCCAGGACCCGTACCGACTGGCTCTGCTGAATGGCAGCGAGGTAGGGATCCCAGATTGCCCAGGCATCCACCGAGCCATTGGCGAAGGCGGCGCGGGCATCGGCGGGCGCCAGGTAGACCGGCTGGATGTCCTTGAGCGTGAGGCCGGCCTTGTTCAGCGCGGCGACCAGCAGGAAGTTGGCGCTGGAGCCCTTCTGCACCGCCACCTTCTTGCCCTTGAGTTCGCTGACCGCCTGGAGCGTGGAACCGTTCGGCACCACGATGGCCTCGACCTTCTCGCTGGCCGGTTCGGCCCCCAGGTAGACCAGGTCGATGCCGGCGGCCTGGGCGAAGATCGGCGGTGGTGAACCCGTGTAGCCGACGTCGACGCTACCGGCATTGAGCGCTTCCAGCAGCTGCGGACCGGCCTGGAATTCGCGCCAGCTGACCTGGTAACCCTGGACGCCCAGGGCCTGCTCCAGGGTGCCCTGGGCCTTGAGCACCGCCAGTAGACCGCCGCCTTTCTGGTAGCCGATACGCAGCTGCTGCTCAGCCGCCTGCACCGGCGCCAACACCCCCAGGGTGACCGCCAGCACCACGCAGAGACGCGCGAGACGTCGGAAGGACAAAGCCATGAGGACCTCCTTATATTCCATTAGAGAAGGCAAGGATGGCTTCTTTATAAAAGAATGTTTAATACGTTTCTCTGCTATGGCTATGCCTGAGCGCACCTTTGCCACGCCGACCTTGCGCCGATTGACGCTGCCCCCAGGATCGCGCCACCCTGCGCCAGCGGCGGCCACCGGGGCTGCCGCCCTTTTTCGGAGCCTGCCATGCCTTTTCTGATCGAGACCTTCGACAAGCCGGACAGCCTGGCCCTGCGCCAGCAGCATCGCCCGGCCCACCTGGATTTCCTGCGCGAGAACGCGGCCGCCCTGCTGGCCTGTGGCGCCAAGCTCAGCGACGACGGCGAGACCGCCAGTGGCAGCGTCTACATCGTCGACGTGGAAACCCGTGCCGAAGCGGAAGCCTTCCTGGCGCGCGACCCCTTCAGCAGCGCCGGGTTGCCGGGCGAGGTGCGCATCACCCGTTGGCGCAAGGCGGTGCTCGACGGCAAGGCCTTCATCTGAGCGAAAGGCGGCCTTTCCCGGCCGCCGTACCCCTTGCCACCTTAAGAAAGCCTTAAAACTGGCAGAATGCCACCTGAATCGGCGTCGTTCGCTGATGTTGCAAGTTCACACTTTCAGGAATCGCTTCGCGGAAAAGTGATGCAGCGCAAGAAAAGCCGGGCTTTTTCCGCCGCTATCGCAAGGCGGCTAACGAACTAGCCTAAGCTCAGCGGGCTCAGATGATCGATGCGCCGACATTCGTTCCCCGTCCCCTTCGAGGAATCGCTGTCTCGCCTTAGCTAGTACAGAGGACTCAGCATGACCAAGACCACGCCGGAAAAGGATCTGCGAATAGAGACGATTCGCGGACTGGCGCTGTTTCTGATGGTAGCGGGCCACGTGATCGGCAGTTCGTCCACCCTGGGCATGAAGGTGCCCGACGACTCCGTGCTGCGCTACCTCTACGATTCCCTCGTCTATATCCGGATGCCGCTGTTCACCGCTATCTCCGGCTACGTCTATGCGCTGCGCCCGGTCAACACCGGCAGCGACCTGTCGCGCTTCTACCAGGGCAAATTCAAGCGCATCGGCATCCCCCTGCTGGTGGTCTCGACGCTGTTCTTCGCCTTGCAGATGGCCGTGCCCAACACCAACTACAAGCCACAGCTGACCGACATCTTCAGCATCTACTTCTTCAGCTACGCGCACTTCTGGTTCCTGCAGTCGATCTTCTGCATCTTCGTGGCGATCGCCCTGCTGGAAAAGGCCGGACTGCTGCTGAGCCTGCGCAACTTCGGCCTGGTGTTCGCCGTGGCCCTGGCGGCCTCCTTCGCCTGGGAGAGCTTTCCGGACCTGTTCAGCCTCTACAAGGCGGTGCAGCTGTTCCCCTTCTTCTTGCTGGGCCTGGGCCTCTACCGCTTCGGCGAGCAACTCATCACCCGCCGCAACGTGACGACCATGGCCGTGGCCCTGGCGATCCTGGTGGCCCTCGACCAGGCCTACCTGTTCGAGCTGATCGATCTCGACGAGACCGACATGGCCGTGATCGGCACCGCCCTGGGCCTGGCCGCCATCAGCCTGCTGATCGCCCGCCGCTTCTACTTCAAGCCGTTGGCCTGGCTGGGTTACTTCTCCTTCGAGATCTACCTGTTCCACGTCTTCGGCACCGCCGGCGCCCGCATCGTGCTGAACAAGCTGCAGGTGCACGACGTCTGGGTGGTCTTCACCGTCAGCATGGTGATGGGCCTGTTCCTGCCGGTAGCGCTCAAGCTGATGCTGGAGCGCATCAGCCCGCTGCACTTCCTCAGCGTGGCCTTCTTCGGTGCCAAGACGCGGGTGAACCGCGCCACCCCGCCGCTGCAGAAGAAAGCCACCGCCTAGGCGCCGGCAAGAGCGTCCGGCCCGGACGACCCGCCATGAAAAAACCCACGCCAAGGCGTGGGTTTTTTCATGGCTCAGGAATATATCGTTGCCGGTAAAGACATCGTCAAAATGCTCTCAAGCTAAGTTCTCAGCCCTTGCCAATGAATTTGTGATTCGCCAATCAGGTTGTTTCTGCAAGCTCTGCTAACCTAAAAAGCTTATCAACGCTAGGACAAGGATGAACTAACGATGCCAACCTTTCTCTCGAAAACCTTCGGCGGTCTTAGCCGTAGTTACTATCTGCGCCAGCTCATGTTCGCATTTGTCATGGCTGCCATCTTCATCTGGATGTTGAGCCACGGCAATGGCCCGGCGATAAAGCCAGAGATCTATGCCCTCTTCGTCATCAACACTTTGCTCTACCCTTACTCACGCTTCGTCTACGAAAGCGTTGTCGGTTTCATCGTCGGTAACAATGTGTTCTTTGTAAATGCCATAGCTATGCTGATTGCCAAATTCATGACGATGGTTATGTGCTGGTCGATGGCAATATTTATAGCGCCCCTCGGACTTGCCTATCTCTACTGGTACCACAGCAAGCAAACGATAGACTCTTGACCGGTCTCGTTCACCTCGTCTTGCTTGCAAGGCAAGGTGAACGGGGCCTATCACTCACTCGACGCTCAGCACCACCCGGCCGCGGGTCGGGCACTGCTCCATGCAGCGGTGGGCCTCGACGTACTGGTCGAAGGAAAACACCTGCTTGATCTGCGCCTTGAGCAGCCGATCGCGCGTCAACTGGTCGATGTGCTGCAAGGCTTGGCGCACGGCGGCGCAATCCGCCTCCAGCCCCATCTCCGGCTGGCCGGTGAAATCCTGGACACAGTGGATGTAGAGCTTGAATTTCTTCTTGAAGGCCGCGCAGGCCGGCAGCGGGGTCTGGTTGCCGCCATTGAGGCCGTAGAGCAGCAGCCGACCGCGGGGCGCCATGGCCTCGCCGAGCAGCGCCAGTTGCGGACCGCCCAGGGCATCCAGGGCCACGTGCACGCCAACGCCATCGGTGATGCTGGCGATGCGGCTGACCAGGTCCTCTTCCTCGGCGGCGATGACCTTCTCGGCGCCCAGCTCGCGCAGGTAGTCGCGGTCGGCGGCGTCGTGGGTGGTGGCGATCACCCGGCCGCCCAGGGCCTTGGCCAGCTGGATGGAAACCGGACCGCAGCAGCGGCTGGCATCGGTGATCAGCACCCATTCGCCCGGTTGCAACCGCGCCTGGTGTACCAAGCCGGTGTAGGCGGTGAGCAGCGGGGTGTAGTGCACCGCGGCCTCCACCGGGGTGAGGACGTCCGGATAGCGCGTCAGGGAGGTGGCCGGATAGACCAGCTCATCGCCATAGGCCGGATAGCGGTTGATGTCGTGACCGAGGAAACTGGCCACCCGATCACCCACCGCCAGCTCGCTGACGCCTTCGCCCAGGGCGGTAACTACCCCGGCCAGTTCGCAGCCCAGCCCGGCCGGCGGAATCGCCTGCTCGGGGGCCAGGTTCTGCCGCCAGAGCACGTCGTACCAGCTCACGCCGATGGCCTCCACCCGTACCAGCACCTCGCCGGCCCCGGCCACGGGCGTGGGTCGGTCGATGCAGGTGAGCACCTCCGGCGGGCCGAACTCGGTGAACTGGATCAGGCGGGACATGGGACTACCTCGCGTTGATGCCGACCCCGGAACGGTTGCCGAGGCGGACTGCTTATGGCTAGGACTCTAACGAGCCTTGCCTTAGGATGCCATGCATCCCCATCGATAATGGACATCGCGGGAATCGATCCACTCCCGAAGCCGGGCCCTGAATGAACCGTACCGATCTGCGCCGCGTCGACCTCAATCTGCTCATCGTGTTCGAGACCCTGATGCTCGAGCGCAGCGTCACCCGTGCCGCGGAAAAGCTGTTCCTCGGCCAGCCGGCCATCAGCGCCGCCCTGGCACGGCTACGCACCCTGTTCGATGATCCGCTGTTCGTGCGTACCGGGCGCAGCATGGAGCCCACGCCGCGGGCCCAGGAGATCGCCGCCCTGCTGTCGCCGGCGCTGGACCAGATCTCCAGCGCGGTGAGCCGCACCCAGAGCTTCGAGCCGGCCAGCGCCGACCGGGTATTTCGCGTCGGCCTGTCCGACGATGTCGAATTCGCCCTGCTGCCGCCGCTGCTCCGGCGCATCCGCATCGAGGCCCCGGGCACCACCCTGGTGGTACGGCGGATGAATTACCTGACCGCCGCCGGCATGCTGGCCTCCGGCGAGATCACGGTAGCGGTGGGCTATACCGAGGAATTGCCGGCCAATTCGAAGAGAAGGCCGGTGCGCCGCTTCGGCTTCAAGGTGCTGCGCGCCGACAGCAAGCCCGGTCGCCTGACCCTGGACGAATACTGCGCCCGGCCCCATGCCCTGGTGTCCTATGCCGGCGACCTCACCGGCTACGTCGACGAATTACTCGACAAGCTCGGCCGCCAGCGGCGGGTGGTGCTGGCGGTCCCCCAGTTCAACGGCCTGGGTTCGCTGCTGGCGGAAACCGACCTGCTGGTGATGGTGCCCGACTACACCGCCCGGCTGCTGGCCAGCGCTGGCGGCCTGAGGTACGAGGATCCACCCGAGGAACTGCGCGACGGCGGCCACGAACTGCCCATGGCCTGGAGCGGCGCCCAGGATCACGACCCTGGCGAACGTTGGTTGAGGTCGCGGATCCAGATGTTCATCGGCGATCCGGACAGTCTTTAGCCAGCTCCAGTAGCGGGCATTTTCCCGGCGATGCGCACGCAAGGGCTCTATCCCGCCGTTTCCCTCCGAGCGTCATCACCGCCACCAATACCTACGGCGAAACCATCATCGCCATCGATAAATAAGTTCGAGCCCTTCGATTCGTCGCTGCCCGCGCGTGGCGGCAGACTCGCCTCCCTGACCTCTTTCCACCTCGGGCGGACTCGAACATGGATCTCTTCGCGAAAACCCTCGGCCCGCTGGCCCTGACCTCTACCCTGCTCCTCGCCGCCTGCGGCGATTCCCGGCCCCAGGCCAATGCCGCGCCGCCCGCGCCCAAGGTGAGCGCCGCCGAGGTGCTACGCCAGCCGGTGGTGGAATGGGACGAGGTAACCGGACGCCTGGAGGCGCCGGAATCCGTGGTGGTGCGCCCCCGCGTGTCCGGCTACGTCGACCGCGTGCTGTTCCACGAGGGTGCCCGGGTCAAGCGCGGCGACCTGCTGCTGCAGATCGATCCGCGCCCCTTCCAGGCCGAGGTCAAGCGCCTCGAAGCCGGCCTGCAGCAGGCCCGTGCCAACGCCAGCCGCACCGCCGACGAAGCCGCCCGCGGCGAGCGCCTGCGCAGCAGCAACGCCATCTCCGCGGAGATCGTCGAGGCCCGGCGCAGCGCCGCCCAGGAAGCCAAGGCCAGCGTCGCCGCCGCCCAGGCACAACTCGACGCCGCCCGCCTGGACCTGGGCTTCACCGAGGTCCGCGCCGCCATCGACGGCCGCGTCGGCCGCGCCGAGGTGACCGCCGGCAACCTGGTCAACGCCGGTGATACCCGCCTCACCACCCTGGTCTCCACCGACAAGGTCTATGCCTATTTCGATGCCGACGAGCGGGTCTTCCTCAAGCAGCAGGCGCTCGCCCGCCAGGGTCAGCGCGGCGCGGCCAGCCCGGTCTACATGGCGCTGTCCAACGAAGACGACTTCTCCCACGAAGGCCACATGGACTTCATGGACAACCAGCTCGATCCGCGCACCGGCACCATCCATGGCCGCGCCGTGTTCGACAACGCCGACGGCCGCTTCACCCCGGGGCTCTATGCCCGGTTGCGGCTGGTGGGCAGCGGTACCTACGAAGGCACCCTGATCCAGGACGCCGCCGTGGGTACCGACCTGGGCAAGAAATTCGTGCTGGTGGTGGACGGCCAGAACAAGGCCGCCTATCGCAACGTCGACCTGGGCCCGCGTCTGGAAGGCCTGCGCATCGTGCGCAAGGGGCTGGAAGCTGGCGATCGCATCGTGGTCAACGGCCTGCAGCGGGTGCGCCCGGGCATGACCGTCGACGCCCAGTCGGTACCCATGGCCGATGCCACCACCCTGGCCGCCCTCAAGCGCCAGCGCGACGCGGTCCTCGCCAGCCTGCCGGCGCCCACCCAGCCGCTCAAGGTGGGTAGTCGCTAGACCTCACGTTTCATCCCTGATCTTCACGCTCGTTGGTGACCCTTATCGCGGCCATGGACCGCTCCTACCGTAGGAGCGGCCCATGGCCGCGATGGAGACGCCGGCTGCGCCTCTGCACGCCTTTCGCTCAAGGACCGCTCCGATGAACTTCTCCCAGTTCTTCATCCGCCGGCCGATCTTCGCCGCCGTGCTCTCGCTGATCATCTTGATCGGCGGGGCCATCTCGCTGTTCCAGCTGCCGATCAGCGAATACCCCGAGGTGGTGCCGCCCACCGTGGTGGTGCGCGCCACCTTCCCCGGCGCCAACCCCAAGGTGATCGGCGAGACCGTGGCCGCGCCCCTGGAGCAGGCCATGAACGGCGTGGAGCACATGCTCTACCTGTCGTCCCAGTCCACCGCCGACGGCAAGCTGACGCTGACCATCACCTTCGCCCTGGGCACCAACCTGGATACCGCCCAGGTGCAGGTGCAGAACCGCGTCACCCGCACCCTGCCCAAGCTGCCGGAAGAGGTGCAGCGCCTCGGCGTGACCGCCGACAAGGCCTCGCCGGACCTGGCGATGGTGGTGCACCTGACCTCGCCGGACCAGCGCTACGACATGCTCTATCTGTCCAACTACGCCCTGATCAACGTCAAGGACGAACTGGCGCGACTGGACGGCGTGGGTGACGTCCAGCTGTTCGGCATGGGCGACTATTCCCTGCGCGTCTGGCTCGATCCGGACAAGGTGGCCTCGCGCGGCCTGACCGCCAGCGACGTGGTCACCGCCATCCGCGAGCAGAATCGCCAGGTCGCCGCCGGTGCCCTCGGCGCGCCGCCGGCCCCGGGCAGCACCAGCTTCCAGCTGGCCATCAACACCCAGGGCCGCCTGGTGGACGAGGAAGAATTCGCCAACATCATCGTGCGCGCCGGCAGCGACGGCCAGATCACCCGGCTGCGCGACATCGCCCGCATCGAACTGGGCTCCAACCAGTACGCCCTGAGGTCCCTGCTGAACAACCAGCCGGCGGTGGCCATCCCGATCTTCCAGCGCCCCGGCAGCAACGCCATCGACCTGTCCAACCAGGTACGCGCCAAGATGGCCGAGCTCAAGCAGAGCTTCCCCCAGGGCATGGACTACGAGATCGTCTACGACCCGACCATCTTCGTACGCGGCTCCATCGAGGCCGTGGTGCATACCCTGTTCGAAGCCATCATTCTGGTGGTGCTGGTGGTGATCCTGTTCCTGCAGACCTGGCGCGCCTCCATCATCCCCCTGGCGGCGGTACCGGTATCGCTGATCGGCACCTTCGCGGTGATGCACGCCTTCGGCTTCTCGCTCAATGCGCTGTCCCTGTTCGGCCTGGTGCTGGCCATCGGCATCGTGGTGGACGACGCCATCGTGGTGGTGGAAAACGTCGAGCGGAACATCGGTCTGGGCCTCGACCCGGTGGCGGCCACCCGGCGCGCCATGGGCGAGGTGACCGGCCCGATCATCGCCACCGCCCTGGTACTCTGCGCAGTGTTCGTACCCACCGCCTTCATCTCCGGTCTTACCGGGCAGTTCTATCGCCAGTTCGCCCTGACCATCGCCATCTCCACGGTGATCTCGGCCTTCAACTCCCTGACCCTGTCGCCGGCCCTGGCCGCGGTGCTGCTCAAGGGTCACGACGCGCCCAAGGACCGCTTCTCGCGGCTGCTCGACCGGCTGTTCGGCGGCTGGCTGTTCGCCCCCTTCAACCGCTTCTTCGACAAGGCCAGCCACGGCTACGTCGGCGCCGTGCGCCGCGTGCTGCGCGGCGGTTCCATCGTGCTGGTGCTCTATGTGGTGCTGCTCGGCCTGACCGGCCTGGGTCTGGTGAAGACGCCGACCGGCTTCGTGCCGCCGCAGGACAAGCAGTACCTGGTGGCCTTCGCCCAGTTGCCCGATGCCGCCACCCTGGATCGCAGTGAGGACGTCATCCGCCGCATGTCGGCCATCGCCCTCAAGCACCCCGGCGTGGAAAGCACCGTGGCCTTCCCCGGCCTGTCCATCAACGGCTTCACCAACAGCCCCAACAGCGGCATCGTCTTCGTGACCTTGAAGCCCTTCGAGGAACGCCGCGATCCCTCGCTGTCGGCCGGTGCCATCGCCGCCCAGCTCAATGGTGAATTCGCGTCCATCCAGGAATCCATCATCGCCATCTTCCCGCCGCCGCCGGTACAGGGGCTGGGCAGCATCGGCGGCTTCCGCCTGCAGGTGGAGGACCGCGGCAACCTGGGCTACGAAGAACTCTACACCCAGACCCAGAGCGTGCTGGCCAAGGCGCGGCAGTTGCCGGAGCTGGCGCCGGAGTCGCTGTTCACCAGCTACCAGGTCAACGTGCCGCAGATCGATGCCCACATCGACCGCGAGAAGGCCAAGACCCACGGGGTGCCCATCGACGCCATCTTCGACACCCTGCAGGCCTACCTGGGCTCGGTCTACGCCAACGACTTCAATCGCTTCGGCCGCACCTTCCAGGTCAACGTCCAGGCCGACCAGCGCTTCCGCCTGGAGCCCGAGCAGATCGGCCAGCTGAAGGTGCGCAACGACCGCGGCGAGATGGTGCCCCTGTCCACCTTCGTCAAGATCAGCGATACCGCCGGCCCCGACCGGGTGATGCACTACAACGGCTTCCTCACCGCCGAGATCAACGGCGCGCCGGCCCCGGGCTACAGCTCCGGCCAGGCCCAGGCGGCCATCGAGCGGCTGCTCAAGCAGGAGCTGCCCAACGGCATGACCTTCGAATGGACCGAGCTGACCTACCAGCAGATCCTCTCCGGCAATACCGCCCTGCTGGTGTTCCCGCTCTGCGTACTGCTGGCCTTCCTGGTGCTGGCCGCCCAGTACGAGAGCTGGAGCCTGCCGCTGGCGGTGATCCTGATCGTGCCCATGACCCTGCTCTCGGCCATCACCGGGGTGATCCTGGCCGGCAGCGACAACAACATCTTCACCCAGATCGGCCTGATCGTGCTGGTGGGCCTGGCGTGCAAGAACGCCATCCTCATCGTCGAATTCGCCAAGGACCAGCAGGCCACCGGCAAGGACCGCGTCGCCGCGGTGCTGGAGGCCTGCCGCCTGCGGCTGCGGCCGATCCTGATGACCAGCTTCGCCTTCATCATGGGCGTGGTACCCCTGGTGACCTCCACCGGCGCCGGCGCCGAGATGCGCCACGCCATGGGCGTCGCGGTGTTCTCCGGGATGCTCGGGGTGACCTTCTTCGGCCTGCTGCTCACACCGCTGTTCTATGTGCTGGTGCGCGCCTTCGTGGAGCGTCGCCAGGCCCGTTCCGCCATCGCCCGGGAGGCCCAGGCATGAAGGTCTTCGCTCCCCTGCTGCTGGCGCTGGCGGTCTCCGCCTGCGCCGTCGGCCCGCACTACCAGGCGCCGCAGCCGGCGCCCGCCCAGCTCAAGGCCAGCCAGCAGCCCAGCGTCTATGACCAGGGCCGCTTCGAGGCCCTCTGGTGGCGCCAGTTCGAGGACCCGACCCTCAACGCCCTGGTCGCCAGCAGCCTGGAAGGCAACCGCGAACTGCGCGCCGCCTTCGCCCGGCTGCGCGCCGCCCGTGCCCTGCGCGACGACGATGCCAACGACCTTTATCCGACGGTCACCAGCCGCGCCAGCAGCCAGCTCGGCAAGGCCCAGCAACCCGGCTTCACCGAGGAACGGGTCAACAGCGACCGCTACGACCTGGGCCTGGACATGGCCTGGGAAATCGATCTGTTCGGCCGGGTCCGCCATACCCTGGAAGGCAGCGATGCCCGCGCCGAGGCGGCAGCGTCCGACCTCGCCGCCCTGCAGGTCAGCCTGATCGCCGAGCTGGTGGATGCCTACGGCGACCTGCGCGGCGCCCAGCTGCGCGAACGCATCGCCCGCGACAACCTGGGCAACCAGCGTGAAGCGCGGCGGCTGACTGTGACCCTCAGGGACGAAGGCATGGGCAGCGACCTGGACGTGCAGCGCAGCGAAGCGCGCCTGGCCGCCACCGAAGCCAGCCTGCCGGAGTTCCAGGCCCAGGCCACCCGCGCGCGCAACCGTATCGCCACCCTGCTCGGCCAGCGCCCGGATGCGCTCAGCGTGGACCTCTCACCCAAGGCCCTGCCGGCCATCGCCAAGCGCCTGCCCATCGGCGATCCCGGCGAGCTGCTGCGCCGCCGTCCGGACGTGGCCGCTGCCGAGCGCAGGCTGGCCGCCGCCACCGCCGACGTGGGCGTGGCCACCGCCGACCTCTTCCCGCGGGTCAGCCTCTCCGGCTTTCTCGGCTTCACCGCCGGGCGCGGCTCGCAGATCGGCAGCAGCGCCGCCCGCGCCTGGGGCCTCGGCCCGAGCATCAGCTGGCCGGCCTTCGACCTGGGCAGCGTGCGCGCCCGCTTGCGTGGTGCCCGCGCCGGTTCCGATGAGGCCCTGGCCAACTACGAGCAGCAGGTGCTGACCGCCCTGGAGGAGAGCGCCAACGCCTTCAGCGACTACGGGCGCCGCCAGGAACGCCTGCAGGCCCTGATCCGCCAGTCGGTGGCCAGCCGCGCCGCCGCCGACCAGGCCGAGATCCGCTATCGCGAAGGTGGCACCGACTTCCTGGTGCTGCTCGACGCCCAGCGCGAGCGCCTGGCCGCCGAAGACCAGCAGGCCCAGGGCGAGATCGAGCTCTATCGCGGCATCGTCGCCCTCTACAAGGCCCTGGGTGGCGGCTGGGATGTCCAGCCGGCCCGTCTCGCCCAGGCCACCGCTTCCCCCGCGCCGGCGCTCTGACCGCTGGCGCTTACCCCCGGCACGCGTTTCTTGCTCCTTTGGCGTGTCGGGGCTTTTTCTTCCCTACCCCGGCGCCTCGCTCCTGGCGGGCGCCGGGCGCTTCCTCTCCCGTCGACCTGAGCAAATGCCCGTTCCAGGGGTCTCAAGGATGCCTGGCGCGTGGCTTGCGGCTGCCCGGATCCCGCGCTCGCCGCCGCGCGCCTGTTTCCTAATATTTTGTAAGGGAGATAGGCCTAGAAATTCGTGGTCTGTCTTTTATTATCACTGAAGGTTATTAAACCGTCGGTTCTTGTACGAAACCTTGAGGGTGGTTCGCCTTCCCATCGCCGGCTTGGCGACCTTGCGGGTGGGCAGGCGCATTGCCGCCAGAGGCATCGAGGAAGCCCAGTCGACCACACCGCCGCGAGGCGGCTAGCTACAGGATGCAGGCATGCTATTGGCGCTGATCATCGCGTTGCCTTTCATGGGCACACTCCTTTCGCTGCTGGCCGGGCGCCGGGGCCGATCGGCCTGTGCCCTGGCGACCGCGCTGGCCCCCGCCGTGGCCCTGGCCCTGCTGCTATGGCAACTGCCCGCCGTGCTGGACGGCGCCGTGCTCTTGCACCGCATGGACTGGCTGCCCGCCCTGGGCCTGAATCTCAGCCTGCGCCTGGACGGCCTGGGGCTGATGTTCGCCCTGATGATCCTGGTCATCGGCCTCTTGGTGATCCTCTACGCCGCCTACTACCTGGGCAAGGACGAACCGGTCGGGCGCTTCTTCGCCTACCTGCTGCTGTTCATGGGCGCCATGCTGGGCATGGTGCTGGCGGAAAACCTGCTGCTGCTGATGGTGTTCTGGGAGCTGACCAGCCTGGCCTCCTTCCTGCTGATCGGCTTCTGGAGCCACAGCAAGGAAGCGCGCCAGGGCGCGCGCATGGCGCTGACCGTCACCGGCGGCGGCGGCCTGGCCCTGCTCGCCGGCATCCTGCTGATCGGCCATATCGTCGGCAGCTTCGAGCTGACCGACGTCCTCGCCGCCGGCCCGCTGATCACCGGCCACGCCCTCTATCCGCTGGCGCTGATCCTGGTGCTGCTCGGCGTCTTCACCAAGTCCGCACAGTTTCCCTTCCACTTCTGGCTGCCCCAGGCCATGGCCGCGCCGACGCCAGTGTCGGCCTACCTGCATTCGGCGACCATGGTCAAGGCCGGGGTCTTCCTGCTGGCGCGCCTCTATCCGGCACTGGCCGATTCGGACTGGTGGTTCTACATCGTCACCCTCACCGGCCTCGCCACCCTGGTGGTGGGCGCCGTCCTGGCGCTGTTCCAGCACGACCTGAAAGGGCTGCTGGCCTATTCCACCATCAGCCACCTGGGCCTGATCACCCTGCTGTTCGGCCTCGATACCCAGCTGTCCACCGTGGCGGCGGTGTTCCACATCCTTAACCACGCCACCTTCAAGGCCTCGCTGTTCATGGCCGCCGGGATCATCGACCACGAGACCGGCAGCCGCGACATGCGCCGCCTCGCCGGTCTTTGGCGCTACATGCCGCACACCGCGGTGCTGGCCATGGTCGCCGCCGCGGCCATGGGCGGGGTGCCCCTGCTCAACGGCTTCCTGAGCAAGGAGATGTTCTTCAACGAGACCCTCAACCACGGCCTGTTCGGCAGCTTCAGCTGGATAGTGCCGGCGGTGGCGGTGCTCTACGGGGTCTTCTCGGTGGCCTATTCGCTGCGCTTCATCCACGACGTCTTCTTCAACGGCGAACCGCGCGACCTGCCCCACTATCCACCCCACGAGCCGCCGCGCTACATGAAGATCCCGGTGGAGATCCTGGTGCTGCTCTGCCTGCTGGTGGGCATAGTGCCCGGCTACACCGTGGCGCCGCTGCTGGCCGTGGGCGCCGGCGCCGCCCTGGGTGGCAGCCTGCCCGAGTACAGCCTGGCCATCTGGCACGGCTTCAATACCGCCCTGATGATGAGCATCCTGGCCATGGTCGGCGGCGTGGTGGTCTATGCCTGCCGCCAGCCGCTGTTCCGCTGGCAGGCGGGCCTGCCGGACGTCGACGCCCGGCTGGTCTTCGAGCACGCCCTCAACCGGCTGATCGGCTTCGCCCAACGGCTCACCCGACGCCTGGAAAGCGGCTCGCTGCAGGGCTACATCGCGCTGATGCTCGGTGCCACCCTGCTGTTGCTGATAGCCGCGCTGTCCGGGCTCGATGCCCTCGGCGGCGCGGTCGCGCTGTCGCCCTTCGATCCGCTCACCGCCCTGGGCCTGGGTATCCTCATGCTGACCGCGGTGCTGACGGTGGTCTTCCATCGCAACCGCCTCAAGGCACTGATGACCCTGAGCACCGTGGGCCTGATCGTCTCCCTGCTGTTCGCCCGCTATTCCGCGCCGGACCTGGCGCTGACCCAGCTGTCGGTGGAGGTGGTGACCATCATCCTGCTGGTACTGGCGCTGTTCTTCATGCCCGATCGCACCCCCATCGAATCCAGCAGCCTGCGCGGCCTGCGCGATGTGCTGCTGGCCGGTGGCCTGGGCTTGATGGTGGCGCTGCTGGCCTATGCCGTGCTGACCCGCCCCTATGAGGGCATCGGCGACTTCTTCCTGGCCAACTCGGTGTCCGGTGGCGGTGGCTACAACGTGGTCAACGTCATCCTGGTGGACTTCCGCGGCTTCGACACCCTGGGCGAGATCACCGTGCTGGCCATCGCCGCCGCCGGCGTCTACGGCCTGCTCAAGCACCTGCACCTGCCGCATCCGCTGGTCGATCCCAAGGGCACGCCCTGGTCCCGCGACAGCCACCCGATGATCCTCAACAACGTGGCCCGGGTGCTGCTGCCGCTGGCGCTGCTGGTGTCGGCCTTCATCTTCGTGCGCGGCCACAACCTGCCCGGCGGCGGCTTCATCGCCGGCCTGATCACCGCCATCGCCCTGATCCTGCAGTACGTCGCCCATGGCGTGACCTGGACCCAGCGCCGCCTGCCCGTCAGCTACCACACCCTGGCCGGACTCGGCGTGCTGATCGCCGCCCTCACCGGGCTGGGCTCCCTGGCGTTCGGCCGGCCCTTCCTCACCACCGCCTTCGATTACTTCGCCATCCCGCTGATCGGCAAGACCGAATTGGCCACCGCCCTGATCTTCGACCTGGGCGTCTACCTCGCCGTCGTCGGCGCCACCCTCCTGATCCTCTCCAACCTCGGCCACGTCAGCCGGGACGAGACGGACAAGGACGGTTCCAGCCAGGAGGTGCTCTAGCATGGAAATCCTGTTCTGCACGGCCCTCGGCGTGCTCACCGCCAGCGGCGTCTACCTGCTGCTGCGGGCCCGGCTCTATCCGGTGGTGCTCGGCCTCACCCTACTCTCCTATGCGGTCAACCTCTTCCTGTTCGCCATGGGCCGGCTGCGCACCGGGGTGCCGGCGGTGATCGGCCAGGCCGCCGAGCAGGCCGATCCGGTGCCCCAGGCGCTGGTGCTCACCGCCATCGTCATCGGCTTCGCCATGACCGCCTTCGTGGTCGCCCTGTCGCTGCGCGCCCTGGGCGAGTTGCGCACCGACCACGTGGATGGCGAGGAACCGCGCCGATGAAGCACCTGATCATCCTGCCGATCCTCGTGCCGCTGTTCATGGGCGCCTTCCTGCTGATGCGCCCACGGCTGTCGGCGACCACCGCGCGGCGGCTGTCGCTGCTCGCCACCTGGGCGCTGCTGCCCCTGGCCGTGCTGCTCCTGCAGCGGGCCAGCAGCGGTAGCCTGGAGGTCTACGCCCTGGGCGACTGGCCGGCGCCCTTCGGCATCGTCCTGCTGCTGGATCGCCTGGCCGCCTTGATGCTGTTCACCGTGGCGGTGCTGGCCGGTTGCACGGCGCTCTATGCCTGCCGCGGCGACGACGAGCGCGGCCCGGATTTCCATGCGCTGTTCCAGTTCCAGTTGCTGGGCATCAACGGCGCCTTCCTCACCGGTGACCTGTTCAACCTCTTCGTCTTCTTCGAGATCCTGCTGATCGCCTCCTACGCCCTGCTGGTGCACGGCGCCGGCCCCGCCCGGGTACGCGCCGGCCTGCACTACGTGGTGCTCAACCTGGTGGGCTCGGCGCTGTTCCTGATCGGCATCGGCCTGCTCTACGGCCTGCTCGGCACCCTCAATATGGCGGACCTGGGCCTGCGGGTGGCCAATGCCGATCCGGCGCAGGCACCGCTGCTGGCCGCCGCTGGCTTCCTGCTGCTGGTGGTGTTCGGTCTCAAGGGCGCCATCCTGCCGCTGTACTTCTGGCTGCCCGGCGCCTATTCCGCCGCCAGCGCCCCGGTCGCAGCGCTGTTCGCCATCATGACCAAGGTCGGCCTCTACGCCATCGTCCGCGTCTTCCTGCTGGTGTTCGGCAGCGCCGCCGGCCCCCTGGCGGGCTTCGTGCTGCCCTGGCTCTGGCCACTGGCGGCGCTCACCCTGGCCGCCGGGGTGTTTGGCGCCCTGGCCGCGCGCCAGCTCAAGGCGCTGCTCGGCTACCTGGTGGTGATCTCGGTGGGCATGCTGCTGACCGGCGTGGCCCTGGGCAGCGTCGCGGGGCTGGCCGCTGCACTGTTCTACCTGGTACACAGCACCTGGATCGCCGGCGCCCTGTTCCTGCTGGCGGACCTCTTCGCCCAGCAACGCGGCCCCCAGGGCGATGGCCTGAACAGCGGTCCGCAGCTGGCCAATCCACGCCTGCTCGGCGGGCTGTTCTTCCTCGGCGCGGTGTCCGTCGCCGGCTTGCCACCCTTCCCCGGCTTCCTCGGCAAGGTGATGCTGTTGCAGGCCACCGGTACCGCCTGGCCGGCGTTGATCATCTGGCCGGTGGTCCTGCTCGGTGGGCTGGGCATGCTCATCGCCCTGTCCCGCGCCGGCACCACCCTGTTCTGGCGCAGCAACAGTGCCGCCCTGAGCGTGCGCCTCGACCCGGTCCAGCTCGCCGCCACCCTCGGCCTGCTGGCGGGCAGTCCGCTGCTGGTCGCCGCTGCGGCGCCACTGCACGGCTATGTGCTGGACACCGCCCGGCAACTGCTGGACGTGGCGCCTTACTTCGATATCGTCCGGGGGGTCGGCCCATGAAGCGCTGGCTGCCGCATCCGCTGCTCACCCTGCTGCTGACCCTGACCTGGCTGCTGCTCAACAACAGCCTGAGCCTGGGCCAGCTGCTGCTGGGCCTGCTGCTGGGCTGGGGCATCCCGCTGCTCTGCCAGGACTTCCTGCTCCATGCTCCGCGGCTACGTCGCCCGGGCCTGCTGCTGCGCTACGCACTGATGGTGCTGTACGACATCATCGTCGCCAACCTGCACGTCGCCCGCCTGGTACTGGGGCCTACCCGGGACCTCAAGCCAGCCTTCATCGAAGTGCCCATCGACATCGAGGATGAGTTCCTCCTCACCCTGCTGGCCTGCGTGGTCTCCCTCACCCCCGGTACCGTGTCCTCCGGCCTCAGCGGCGATCGCAAGACCCTGTTGCTGCACGGCCTGGACGTCGACGACAAGGCGCAGGTGATCCGCCAGGTCAAGACTCGCTATGAAGCCCCGCTCAAGGAGATCTTCGAATGCTCACCTACGTGACACTGCTGTGCATGGGCATGATGGGCGTGGCCGCCGTGCTCAACGTCTATCGCCTGGTGAAGGGCCCAGACATCCCGGATCGGGTGCTGGCCCTGGATACCCTCTACATCAACGTCCTGGCGTTGATCGTGCTGTTCGGCATCTGGCTGGCCACCGCCGTCTTCTTCGAAGCGGCGCTGCTCATCGCCGTGACCGGCTTCGTCGGTACCGTGGCGCTGGGCAAGCACATGCTCCACGGCGAAATCATCGACTAACAGGGAGCTATGCTCATGCCCTTCTGGCTCGAACTCCTGATCTGCGCCCTGCTGCTCATCGGCAGCAGCTTCGCCCTCATCGGCGCCATCGGCCTGTACCGGTTGCCGGACTTCTTCATGCGCCTGCACGGCCCGACCAAGGCCACCACCCTGGGCGTGGGCAGCACCATCATCGCCTCCATGCTGTTCTTCAGCGTCCAGGGTGATGGCCTCAGCCTGCACGAGCTGCTGATCGCCCTGTTCCTCTTCATCACCGCGCCGGTGAGCGCCCACATGATGGCCCGCGCCGCCATCCAGCAGAAGGTCAAGCTGGTGGAACGCACCGATGGACGTCCGTGGCAATGAGGCGTCGCCGCCGCGCTCATCGCTGATACTGGCCGGCGGCGTGCGCCTGCTCTAGGGTAGGCCTTTCACCTCTCAAGACCCGTGGATGCCCCCATGCGCACCTTCCTCTCCATCCTGGCCACCCCTGCGCTGCTTGGCGGCCTGCTGCTAACGGCCGGCTGTAGCCGTGACGAACGCCCAGCGTCCAGCTACCAGCTCGCTAATCCGGCGTCCGAATACTGCCTCAGCCAGGGCGGTCGAGTGGACATCCGCCAGGACGCCATCGGCAACCAGTACGGCATCTGTCATTTCGCCGATGGCCATGAGGTCGAGGAGTGGGCGCTGTACCGCCGCGACCACCCCTGAGGAGCTGGGCGGCCTCAGCGGCCGCCACTGACCTGGCTGAAGTCCTGCCGGCCGAAGGGACTGGGCTGGTAGCCCTCAACCCCGGTCTTGGCCAGGACCGTCACCGTCGGATGCGCCAGCGGCAGCCACAGCGCCTGGTCGTGGATGATGCGCTGGGCCTGGTGGTAGACGGTGGCCCGGGCCATCTGGTCGGACAGGGTCTTGCCCTTGGCGATGGCGCCATCCAGGGTCTTGTCGCAATAGCGGGCGAAGTTGAGGCCCGACTGCACCGAGGCGCAGGAGAATTGCGGCGTCAGGTAGTTGTCCGGATCGCCGTTGTCGCCGGCCCAGCCCATGAACAGGAGATCGTGCTCGCCGGTCTTGGCGCGGCGGATCAGCTCACCCCATTCGATCACCTGGATCTGCGCATCGACGCCGATCTTCTTCAGGTCGGCCTGCAGCATCTGGGCGCCCAGTTGCGGATTGGGGTTGAGCAGGCTGCCACTGGGTCGGGTCCAGATAGTGGTCTTGAAGCCGTCCTTGAGGCCCGCCTGGGCCAGCAGGGTCTTGGCCTTGGCCGGGTCATAGGGATAGGCCGGCACGTCCTTGGCGTAGCCCCAGGTGGTCGGCGGATAGACGTTGTCGGCAGCCACCGCGGTGTCTTGGAACACCGCCTTGAGATAGCTCTGCTTGTCGAACGCCAGGTTGATGGCCTGGCGCACCTTGATGTTGTCCAGCGGTGGATGGCTGGTGTTGATGCCGACGAAGGCGGTCATGAAGGCCGGCGTCTGCAGCACCTGCAGGCTCTTGTCCTCCCGGGCGCTCTGCAGGTCCTGCGGCTTGGGCGAGAGGGCGAGCTGGCACTCGCCGCGCTTGAGCCGCTGCAGGCGCACCGCCGAGTCCGGGGTGATGGCGTAGATCAGCCCATCCAGCTTGGGCTTGCCGGCGAAATAGTCCGGGTTGGCCGCATAGCGCACCACGGCGTCCTTCTGGTAGCGCTTGAAGACGAAGGGCCCGGTGCCTATGGGTTCGTCGTTGAGCTGGGCGGTCTTGCCGGCCTTGAGCAGCTGGTCGGCGTATTCGGCGGAATAGATGGAGGCGAAGCCCATGCTCAGGGTCGGCAGGAAGGTGGCATCCGGGGTGTTGAGCACGATGCGCACGCCCAGGTCGCTGGTCTTCTCGACGCTCTTGATCAACTTGGGCCACTGCATCGACTGGGCATGGGGGTAGCCGCTCTTGGCCACCGCGTGCCAGGGATGATCCTTGTCCAGCATGCGCTGGAAGCTGAACACCACGTCGTCGGCGTTCAGGCTGCGGCTGGGGGTGAAGTAGTCGGTGTGGTGAAACTTCACGTCCGGGCGCAGGGTGAAGTCATAGGTCAGGCCGTCGTTGGAGATCGTCCAGCTCTGGGCCAGGCTCGGCACCAGCTTGCCTTCGCTGGCGTCGTAGTCCACCAGGCGATTCATCAGCACGTCGGCCGAGGCGTTGGTGGTGGTCAGGGAGTTGTACTGCACCACGTCGAATCCATCCGGACTGGCTTCGGTGCAGACACTGAGCGTGGCGGCCTGGGCCAGCAGGGGCGCGAAGAGCAGAGGCAAGGCGGCGAAACGCATGGATGATTCCTTGTAGATCCGGGGTGGGCAGACGGTGGAACTGGACAGTGGCAGCGGGCTGACAGACCCTGCCGATGACCGTCTGGCGGATGTGCTGGGGTTTTCTCAGTCGCCTTAAACTAGACCACCCGTCCGTCTGTCACAATGCTTCTGACCGACGAACGGTTGGCATTCCGGAGAGGGCCGCGCAGCGCCCGCTCCGCGGGGATTTCATCGGTCGCCCCACCTTGTTATCGCCGAGCGCTTCTGGTATAAAACAGCGCTCTTTTTTCGGGGTATGGCCGCTTCAGGTCCCCGGCTTTCGCCGGCGCTCCCGTCAAAACAGGAATCAATACAGTTACAAGCGGCCAACCCATGCCGGGTTTGGCATGAGGTTTATGAGGGCTGAGCCATGTCGAGAGTTTGCCAAGTAACCGGTAAGGGTCCGATTACTGGGAACAACGTTTCCCACGCTAACAACAAAACCCGTCGTCGTTTCCTGCCGAACCTGCAGCATCACCGTTTCTGGGTAGAATCCGAGAAGCGCTTCGTGCGTCTGCGCGTTTCTGCCAAGGGCATGCGTATCATCGACAAGCGCGGTATCGAAACCGTCCTGTCCGAGCTGCGTAGCCGCGGCGAAAAATTCTAAGGGGATTCGTCATGCGTGAATTGATCCGTCTGATTTCCAGTGCCGGTACCGGCCACTTCTACACCACTGACAAGAACAAGCGCACCAAGCCCGAAAAGATCGAAATCAAGAAATTCGATCCGGTCGTGCGCAAGCATGTCATGTACAAGGAAGGCAAGATCAAGTAATTGATCGCCCCCTTGACAAAAAACCCGCCTCGGCGGGTTTTTTGTTGCCTGGCGTTCGGCGGATCCGGCCGCAGCCGGTCCGCCGCGCCCAGGAGCTCACTTGAACTGGCCGGTCAGCTCGCGCAGGGCGGCTTCCGCGCCGAGGATCTTCTGCATGCATTCCCGTGCCTTGGCCGGCTCTATGTTGAGCCGCGCATAGAGATCGTCGGGAATGGGCTGGGCCGGGCCATTGCCGATGCCCTCGGCGCGCAGCAGCTGCACGGCGAGGAAGATCAGGTTGGGATAGACCGCCTGCTCGCCCTGATACTCCGGATCGCCCTGGAAGCGCAGCGCCGTGACCACCTCCTCGGGCATTTCCCAGCAGCGCATCAGGGCGGCGCCGATCTGCTCGCGGGTGATGCCCAGCAGGTGATGCTCGACCACCTGGTGATCCAGCTGGCGGTTGGCCTCCAAATGGCGGCAGATCAGCGTGAAGTGCGGCGGGAAGACGTGGGCCAGCACCAGGTAACCGAAGTTGTGCAGCAGGCCGCCGAGATAGGCCAGGCCCATCTCCGGCCGCTCCGCCCGCGGCATGGAGCGCGCCAGGCCCTCGATCAGGGCGGCGGTGTAGATGGCCTGCTTCCAGTAGGGCGTTTCCTGCTGCGCCTGGTCGCTGGGCAAGCTGAGGGTCTTGCCCAGCGCCAGACCGAGGGCCAGGTTGATCACCAGGTCGAAGCCCAGCACCCGCACGATGGCATCTTCCACCGAGCGGATCTTGCCGGGCGCGGCATAGTAGGGCGACGCCGCCCAGCTGATCACCTGGGCGGCCAGGGCCGGATCGGTCTCCACCACGTTGGCCAGGTCGTCCACCGTGGCATCGGGATCGACCCGCAGCTTGATGACCTTTTCCGCGGTCTTGGACAGCGGCGGGATTTCCAGGGTCTCGTCGAGGCGCTGGCGAATGCGGCGTGCGGTGAAGGCG
Source organism: Pseudomonas sp. No.117 (assembly GCF_054558395.1). NCBI lineage: Bacteria > Pseudomonadati > Pseudomonadota > Gammaproteobacteria > Pseudomonadales > Pseudomonadaceae > Pseudomonas > Pseudomonas sp. No.117. The sequence continues at coordinate 709,146 of NZ_BAAJNP010000001.1, read as the reverse complement.
GTCGCGGCATGGAGGATCTCCGCCTGGTCGCGCTCTGGCTGACGTAGATTCGGCTGGATACCCGCTGCCGGAATGCCGAAGCTGCCGGCGGTCGCCTGACTCAACAGACGGCGATAGTCAGACGTTTCCACCTCCAACAGCAGCGAGCGCTCACCCGATTCCAGCAGCAGTCGCGGTGCCTCCAGCAGTCGCTCGTCATACAGGCAGGGGGAATTGGTCAGCGAGGGTAGCCCCGGCAGGACATCCAGTTCGTAGCGCTCCAGGGTGCGCAGCAGCCGCTCCGGCGCCACCACCGCCAGTTGCCGCCCGGTGAACTCCACCAGCCGGCGCAGATCCAGCAACTGGTCCTCGGGCAGCAGCACCAGCAGCATGCCGACGCTGTCGCTGAGGAGCACCGTGTGCACCCGATTCGCCTGCGGCTGGCGGGTCGTCGCCGGTACCGGCCGATAGGCCAGATTCAACTGGGCGAGTAGCTGCTGGATCGAAGGGGGGACTTCAGGGACGGGCGAAGCGAGCGCTACATCGGTCATGGCATTTTCTTCCTCACGTACGCCCTGGAGTATAACCATTCGGCTCCGCAGGTAGCGTCGTCTGTATAAGCTTTGTCACACCTGGCCGTATTGCTGTCCATGGCGCAGCCAACGCTCCAGCAGCGGACCGGCATGGCTCGGCCAGCGCGCCAGCAACTCCTGGGCGGCGTCACGCACCGCCGGCAGCCAGTGGGCGTCGCGCATGAGATCGGCCACCTTGAACTGCAACAGACCCGTCTGGCGCGTGCCGAGCATCTCGCCGGGGCCACGCAATTCCAGGTCCTTCTCGGCGATGATGAAGCCGTCGTTGGTCTCGCGCATGATGGCCAGGCGCTCGCGACCGATCTGCGACAGCGGCGGGTGGAACAGCAGCACGCAATGGCTGACCGCACTGCCCCGTCCGACCCGGCCGCGCAACTGGTGCAACTGGGCCAGGCCCAGGCGTTCGGGATTCTCGATGATCATCAGGCTGGCGTTGGGCACGTCCACCCCCACCTCGATCACCGTGGTGGCCACCAGCAGCTGCAGGTTGCCGGCCTTGAACTCGGCCATCACCGCGGCCTTCTCCGCCGGCTTCATGCGGCCGTGGATCAACCCGACGTGCAATTCGGCCAGGGCCAGCTGCAACTCCTCGTAGGTGGTCTCCGCCGCCTGGCAGGTGAGCTCCTCGGATTCCTCGATCAGGGTGCAGACCCAGTAGGCCTGGCGCCCTTCGTGGCAGGCGGCGCGGACACGCTCCACCACCTCCTCGCGGCGACTGTCGGTGACGCTCACGGTATTGACCGGGGTCCGCCCCGGCGGCAATTCGTCGAGCACCGAGGTATCCAGGTCGGCATAGGCGCTCATGGCCAGGGTGCGCGGGATGGGCGTGGCGGTCATGATCAGCTGGTGCGGCGCCAGGCGCCCGTCGACGCCCTTCTGGCGCAGAGCCAGGCGCTGCTGCACGCCGAAGCGGTGCTGTTCGTCGATCACCACCAGCGCCAGACGGGCGAAGCGGACCTCGTCCTGGAACAGCGCATGGGTGCCCACCACCATGGGCGCCCCGGCGGCGATACGTTCGAGCGAGCTGGCGCGGGCCTTGCCCTTGAGCTTGCCGGCCAGCCAGGCCACCTCGATGTCCAGGGCGGCGAACCAGCGCTGGAAGTTGAGGAAGTGCTGTTCGGCGAGGATCTCGGTGGGCGCCATCAAGGCCACCTGGTAGCCGGCCTCGATGGCCTGCAGCGCAGCCAGGGCGGCCACCACCGTCTTGCCCGCGCCCACGTCGCCCTGCACCAGGCGCAGCATGGGCTCGCCCTGGGCCAGGTCGTAGGCGATCTCGCGGCCGACCCGCTGCTGGGCGCCGGTGGGGGTGAAGCCGAGGTTGTCCAGGTAGCGCTGGGGCAGCCGCCGGGCGGCTGGCAAGGGCACCGCACGCTGCGCCCTCAGGGTCTCGCGCAGCCGCTGCAGGGATAGCTGGTGAGTGAGCAATTCTTCGAAGACCAGCCGTTCCTGGGCCCAGTGGCGACCCTCGGCGAGTTCTTCCAGGTCGGCATCCGGCGGCGGCCGGTGCAGGTAGCGCAGCGCATCGGCCAGCGGGCCCAGGCGATAGTGCGCGGCCATCTCCGGCGGCAGCCAGTCCGGCAGGGAGTCGGGCCCCAGCCGCTCCAGCGTCTGGGCGCTGAGCTGGCGCAGGCGCAGCTGGGTGAGGCCCTCGGTGGTCGGGTAGATGGGGGTCAGCGTCTGCTCGACCGGCGCCGGGGCGTTTTCATCCTGGGCACGGTACTCCGGGTGATAGATCTCCAGCCCCGAGGCGCCGGGACGGACCTCGCCATAGCAGCGCAGCAGGGTGCCGCGCTTGAGGCCGTCCTTCTGCGCCTGGCTGAAGTGGAAGAATCGCAGCGACAGGGTACCGCTGCCGTCCTGCAGCCTGACCAGCAGGCTGCGGCGGCGGCCCATGAGCACCTCGGCGGAGGCGACCATGCCCTCGACCACCGCATCCTGGCCGGGCCGCAGGGCACCGATGGGCACGATGCGGGTCCGGTCCTGGTAGCGCAGCGGCAGGTGGAAGAGCACGTCCTGCAGGGTTTCCAGGCCGACCCGCGCGAGCTTTTCCTGCAGGGCGGCGCCGACCCCCTTGAGGGCGGTGACCGGCGTCGCGGCCAGTTCGCTCATGCCGGCTGCACGACGCCCTTGGCTTCGGGTCGCGCCACCGAACACAGCCGGACCGAATCGGCCAGCACCTCGATGGCCTTGGGCCGCGGGAAGCTGGCGCGCCAGGCGATGGCCACGGTGCGATAGGGCACCGGCCGCTCGAAGGGTCGCACCTCGATGATCCCCGGCGCATAGTGATGGCTCTCCACCGCCGAGAACGGCAGCACCGAGACGCCCAGGCCCGAGGCGACCATGTGGCGGATGGTTTCCAGTGAGGAGGATTCCACCGTGGAGTTCTTGTTCTCCTCGTGCTTGCGTACCGTCGGGCAAGCTTCCAGCACCTGGTCGCGGAAGCAGTGACCTTCGCCGAGCAGCAGCAGGCTCTTGTCGCTGAGCTGGTTCTGCGGAATGGTCTTGAGCTTGGTCCAAGGGTGCCGCGCCGGCATCATCACGTAGAAGGGTTCGTCGTACAGCGGCATGGTCAGGACATCCGGCTCGCTGAACGGCAGGGCCAGGATGACGGCGTCCAATTCACCCGTGCGCAGCTTGTCGCGCAGCAGATGGGTGAAGTTTTCCTCGATGTACAGCGGCATCTCCGGTGCCACCCGGTTGAGCTGCGGGATGAGATGCGGGAAGAGATAGGGCCCGATGGTATAGATGGCGCCGATCTTCAGTGGGGCGCTGAGCTGGTTCTTGCCGGCCTGGGCCAGCTCGCGGATGCCCTGGGCCTGCTCCAGCACCTTCTGCGCCTGGGCGACGATGCCCTCGCCGGTGGGGGTGAGGCGCACGGCACTCTTGCTGCGCTCGAAGATCAGAATGCCCAGCTCGTCCTCGAGCTTCTTGACGCCGACCGACAGCGTCGGCTGGCTGACATGGCAACGCTCGGCGGCTCGGCCAAAGTGCTGTTCCTGGGCGAGCGTGACGATATAGCGCAGTTCAGTCAGGGTCATAGTCAAATTCCATGGGTTGCCGGCCAATCTTAGCGGCTGTCTCTATCAACGGCCAAGCGCGACGGGCAGGCGACCGCCGTAAGCGGTTGGACCTCGGCCACGCAGGGGCTACCCTGGCCGTCTGTCCAGGCCTTTGCAGAAGGAAACACCGATGAGCACCATCCTGATCGCCGGTTGCGGCGATGTCGGCAGCCGTCTCGGCCTGCAACTGGTCGCCCAGGGCCACCGCGTCTTCGGCCTCAGGCGCAATGTCGCCGCCCTGCCCGCCGCGCTGCTCCCGGTCGCCGGGGACCTGGCCGATGCCACGCCACCGGCCGCCTGGCCGCGGGAACCCCTCGACCAGGTGGTCTATGCCACCGCGGCGACGCACCACGACGAAGCCGGCTATCGCGCCGCCTACGTCGAGGGTCTGCGCCACCTGCTGGGCTGGCTGGCCGCCTGCGACCAGCGCCCGAGGCGCCTGCTGTTCGTCTCCAGCAGCGGCGTCTACGCCCAGCAGGACGGCGCCTGGATCGACGAAACCGCGCCGGCCGAATCCACGCGCTTTTCCGGGCGCATCCTGCGCGAGGCGGAAGACCTGGCTCTGGGCAGCGGCCTTCCGGCCAGCGTGGTGCGCCTGACCGGCATCTATGGGCCGGGACGCGAGGCGCTGCTGCGCCAGGTCCGCGAAGGCTCGCGGGTGAGCCGCGAGCCGCCGCTGTATGGCAATCGCATCCATGTCGAGGACGCGGCCGGCCTGCTGGCACTGCTGCTGGAGCGAGATCGCGCCGGGGTCGCCCTGGAGGCGCTCTACCTCGGCGTCGACGACGATCCGGCGCCGCTGGACGAGGTGGTCGACTGGCTGCGGGCCCGCCTGGGCATCGACTTCTGGTCCGCAGAGGCCCAGCTGCGCCGCGCCGGCAGCAAGAGGTGCAGCAACGCCCGCGCCCGGGCCCTGGGCTGGGTGCCCCGCTACCCCAGCTATCGCGAAGGCTACGCGGCAATTCTCGCGGGCTGAAACGACAGAGCCCGGCACGGGGCCGGGCTCTGCATTCGACTTGCAGCTACCTAGTCACGCAGGGCTTCGCCGCGGGTGGCCTGGGGACGCTCCTCGGGCTTGGCGTCGCTCTTGAGGTGCGGCAGCGCGGCCCAGTAGGCGGCGCCCTTCTCGGCGTCGTACAGGCCTTCCCACTTGGCGATGACCAGTGCGGCCAGGGCGTTGCCGATCACGTTCAGCGCGGTGCGCGCCATGTCCATGATGCGGTCCACGCCAGCGATGAAGGCCAGGCCTTCCAGCGGGATGCCGACGCTGCCCAGGGTGGCCAGCAGCACCACGAAGGAGACGCCCGGTACCCCGGCGATGCCCTTGGAGGTGACCATCAGGGTCAGCACCAGCAGCAGTTGCTGGCTCAGCGACAGGTCGATGCCATAGAGCTGGGCGATGAACAGCGCCGCGATGCTCTGGTAGAGGGTGGAACCGTCGAGGTTGAAGGAGTAGCCGGTAGGCACCACGAAGCTGGTGATGGCCTTGGGCGCACCGTAGGCCTCCATCTTCTCGATGATGCGCGGCAGCACGGTTTCCGAGCTGGCGGTGGAATAGGCCAGGATCAGCTCGTCTTTCAGGATGCGGATGATGCGGAAGATCGAGAAGCCGAACAGCTTGGCCACCAGGCCCAGCACGCCGAGGGCGAAGAAGCCGATGGCGACGTAGACCAGCACCACCAGCTTGGCCAGCGGCAGCAGGGAGGCGAAGCCGAAGTTGGCCACGGTCACCGCGATCAGGGCGAAGACGCCGATGGGGGCGTAGTTCATGATCATGTGGGTGACCTTGAACATGGCCTCGGAGATGCCTTGGAACACCCGCACCACCGGTTCGCGGGTGGCTTCCGGCAGGGCGCCCAGGCCCAGGCCGAACATCACGGCGAAGAAGATGATCGGCAGCATCTCACCGCGGGCCACGGCGGCGAAGACGTTGGACGGGATCAGGTTGAGGATGGTCGCGATGAAGGCATGGTCGTGCTGCACCTCCGCCGTGGTCTTCTGGTACTGGGAGATGTCGGTGGTACCCAGGGTGCTCAGGTCGATACCGGCCCCGGGCTGCACGCTGTCGGCGAAGAACAGGCCGACGACGATGGCCAGGGTGGTGACGATCTCGAAATAGAGGATGGTCTTCAGCCCGATGCGGCCCAGCTTCTTGGAGTCGCCGACACCGGCGATGCCGACCACCAGGGTGGCGATGACGATGGGCACCACGATCATCTTGATCAGCCGGATGAAGATGTCACCGGCCGGCTTGAGAACGTTCGAGATCCACCAGGCCTTCTCGGCGCTGAAGTGGTTGAGCAGTGCGCCGACGGCGATCCCCAGCACGAGGCCGATGAGGATCTGCCACGCGAGGCTGAGCTTGGGCTTGGTCATGTACCGACACCTTTGTTCTAGTTGGCTTGAGTTCGGGACGAACGTCACCGTGCCGGTTCGTGATGCGCAAAGCGCATGCGACGCCAGCTGAGGGGTGTTCGTTCAGGCTGCGGAAACGGCGCTCGAAAAGGACGAGGAGCACCAAAGCGCTACACTTTTGCCAGAGCGTAACCAGGCGTGTCTAATGCCGCTGTCGCCTGCCCTATGCCGATCCGGCATGAGGCGCCCCGAAAGGGCCGCGCAGCATACAGGCACTGGCGCCTTGCGCGCCAGGCATACAGAGGCGCCGCTCATCGCGGCGCCTCCGGGTGATCAGCCGTTGAAGGTGGCCGGATCCGGACCCAGACGCTTGTCCTGGTTCAACCCGGCGATCTGGCGCAGGTCCTCGTCATCCAGGGCGAAATCGAAGATCTGCATGTTCTCTTCGATGCGCTTGGGCGTCTTGGACTTGGGGAAGATGATGTTGCCGAGCTGGATGTGCCAGCGCAGCACCACCTGGGCCGGCGTCTTGCCGTGCTTGGCCGCCAGTTGCTGCAGCACCTGGCTGCCGAGCAGTTCGCCGCCCTGGGCCAGGGGGCTCCAGGCTTCGGTGGCGATGCCCTTGTAGGTATTGAAGTCGCGCAGTTCCTGCTGCTGCAACAGCGGATGGCACTCGATCTGGTTGACCACCGGCACCACGCCGGTCTCGGTGAGCAGGGTCTCGATGTCGGCCTGGCGGAAATTGGATACGCCGATGGACTTCACCCGGCCCTGGTTGCGCAATTCGATCAGTGCCTTCCAGCTGTCGAGGAACAGGCCCTTCTCCGGCAGCGGCCAGTGGATCAGGTAGAGGTCAACGTACTCCAGCTTAAGCTTGGCCAGGCTGGCGTCGAAGGCGCGCAGGGCGCTGTCGTAGCCCTGGTCGGCATTCCACAGCTTGGTGGTGATGAACAGCTCGTCGCGCGGCAGGCCGGCCTGGGCGATGGCCTGGCCGACGCCCTCTTCGTTACCGTAGATGGCGGCGGTATCTATGTGTCGATAGCCCAGGTCGAGCGCGGTCTTGACCACCTGGGCGGTCTCCTCGGCGGGGGTCTGCCAGACGCCGAGACCGAATTGCGGGATGTGGTGGCCGTCGTTGAGCTGAAGACGGGTGATGGCGGACATGCGTCGCTCCTCTGGAAGGAAAGGGATCAGAGGTGTGACTGGCGACGGTGGCCTTTTGCTCCCGACTAATCGAGGCGCATGGCCTCGGGCACGTTGTAGCTTTCCACCCAGCCCAGCACGGTACGGCCGTCCTGCTGCAGCTCGACGCGCTTCCAGCGCTGGAAGGAGCGGGTTTCGATCACCCGCACCTGGGTGTCACCCGAGAGGCGCACCAGGGTGTTGCGGGCGCGCTCGCGGCTGCGGTCGTAGACGAAGGGCCACTTGAGCACATCGACCGGACCTTGCAGCAACCAGCCCTGCCCTTCTTCGGCGAAGCGAAAGGACACCCCGCCTTCGGCGCGGGCGGCGGTGCTGCCCAGCAGCAACAGCAGGGCCACGAGCAGCGAGGGGGCGATACGGCGGATGGTGGAAAGGACATTCGGGGTCATGTTGGCCTCGTTTGTGGCACCAGGGAAAAGCAGCGCCCAGGGCGGACGCTGCGGAGGTAGACCCCTTGGTGCGGCAAACGACTGCACGGCTTGCCGAGAAATGCCAATTGGCCAGCATTCCCGGACAAAATCCTTAGCGCAATAGCTAGGCCGCGCTGAACAGCCGGTGCGGGTCGATGACGAATTTCTTCGGCACGCCCGAATCGAATTCGCTGTAGCCGCGCGGCGCTTCGTCCAGGGTGATCACCTGGACGCCGACGATGTCGGCGATCTTGATGCGATCCCACATGATCGCCTGCATCAGCTGGCGGTTGTACTTCATCACCGGGGTCTGGCCGGTGTGGAAGCTGTGGGACTTGGCCCAGCCCAGGCCGAAGCGGATGCTCAGGGCGCCCTGCTTGGCGGCGGCGTCCACCGCACCCGGATCGTCGGTGACATAGAGGCCGGGGATGCCGATCTTGCCGGCTACCCGCACGATGCCCATCAGCGAGTTCAGCACCGTGGCCGGGGCCTCGCTCTTGGCGCCTTCGTGACCATGGCCACGGGCCTCGAAGCCGACGGCGTCGACGGCGCAATCCACTTCCGGGGTGCCCAGCAGGGCCGCGATCTGCTCGTGCAGCGGGGTGTCCTGGGACAGGTCGGCGATCTCGAAGCCCTGGGCCTTGGCGTGGGCCAGGCGTATCGGATTGACGTCGCCGACGATGACCACGGCGGCGCCCAGCAGTCGGGCCGAGGCGGCGGCGGCCAGACCGACCGGACCGGCACCGGCGACGTAGACGCTGGTGCCCGGGCCGACGCCGGCGGTGACGGCGCCGTGGTAGCCGGTGGGCAGGATGTCGGACAGGCAGGTCAGGTCACGGATCTTTTCCATGGCCGCGTCGCGATTGGGCAGCTTGAGCAGGTTGAAGTCGGCATAGGGCACCAGCACGTATTCGGCCTGCCCCCCGACCCAGCCACCCATGTCGACGTAGCCGTAGGCGCCGCCGGCGCGCGAGGGGTTCACCGTCAGGCAGACGCCGGTGTCCTGCTCCTTGCAGGTGCGGCAGCGGCCGCAGGCGACGTTGAAGGGCACCGAGACCAGGTCGCCGACCTTGAGCGTCTCGACGTCGCGGCCCGCTTCGATCACCTCGCCGGTGATCTCGTGGCCGAGCACCAGGCCTTCGGGAGCGGTGGTGCGGCCGCGCACCATGTGCTGGTCGGACCCGCAGATATTGGTGGAGACCACGCGCAGGATCACCCCGTGGTCGATACGCTTGCCTTGCGGGGTTTCCATCTTGGGGTAGGGGATGGTCTGCACCTCGACCTTGCCTGCACCCAGATAGACGACGCCACGATTGCCGGACATGTTGCACCTCGCTGTTATTGTTGGACTGGCGGTTCGAGCCTAGTCCTCGCGAGGCGAGACGTCTGTGGGGATGGCGTTTTTGGCGATGTCGAGGTCGCCCTGGCGGGAACGTCCACGCCGCCATGGCCGGCGGCGTGGACGCCGTTATCAGGCGGTGGCCAGGGTGGCGGCGCGGCGCTCGCGACCGAGCAGGTAGAAGCCGATGCCGACCCCCAGCAGGGCCAGCCCCATGACGTACCAGGCCGGGCCCAGCGGATGCTGCTTGAGCATCAGGGTGACGACCATGGGCGTCAGGCCGCCGAAGATGGCGTAGGCGACGTTGTAGGAGAACGACAGCCCGGAGAAGCGCACCTTGGGCGGGAAGGCCAGCACCATCACCCGCGGCACGCCGCCGATGACGCCGACCGCCCCGCCCGCCAGGGCATAGAGCGGGAACAGCCACTCCGGATGGGTCTTGAGGCCCGCGTACAGGGCCCAGCTGGCCACCGCCAGCAGCAGGCCGCCGACGATGAACACCGGACCGCTGCCGAAGCGATCGGACAGGGCGCCGGAGAGGATGCAGCCGAGGGTCAGGAAGACGATGGCCAGGCTGTTGGCCTTGAGCGCCAGGGCCGCGGAGAAGCCGTACTGGGTCTGCAGCAGGGTCGGGGTCATGAGGATGACCACCACGATGCCGGCGGTGAGCATCCAGGTCAGCAGCATGGACAGCACCACGCTGCCGGAGTGATCGCGCAGCACGGCCTTCAGCGGGATCTCCTCGGCCAGCGACTTGTGGATCGCCAGTTCGGCGAACACCGGCGTCTCGTGCAGCCAGCGCCGCAGATAGACCGAGAACAGGCCGAAGACACCGCCCACCAGGAAGGGCAGGCGCCAGGCGTAGTCGGCCACCTCCAGCGGGGTGAAGACGCTGTTGATCAGGGTCGCCATCAGCGAGCCGAGCAGGATGCCGAAGGTCAGGCCCGCGGTGAGGGTGCCGCAGGCATAGCCGACGTGCTTGCCGGGGACGTGCTCGGAGACGAATACCCAGGCACCGGGGACCTCGCCGCCGATGGCGGCGCCCTGGATGATGCGCAGCACCAGCAGCAGGATGGGCGCGGCGACGCCGATCTGGGCGTAGGTGGGCATCAGGCCCATGCCCAGGGTGGGCAGCGCCATCATGAAGATGCTCAGGGTGAACATCTTCTTGCGCCCGAGCAGGTCACCGAAGTGCGCCATGACGATGCCGCCCAGCGGCCGCGCCAGGTAGCCGGCGGCGAAGATGCCGAAGGTCTGCATCTGCCGCAGCCACTCGGGCATGTCGGCGGGGAAGAACAGCTTCCCCACCACCGCGGCGAAGAAGACGAAGATGACGAAATCGTAGAACTCCAGCGCGCCCCCAAGGGCGGACAGCGACAGGGTCTTGTAGTCGTTGCGGCCCAGCGGGCGCGACGTGAGGGGCGCGGAAGCGGATTGCAGTTTCATCGGAGATCCCGGACGTGAAGAGGAGCGCAAAGGAAATTCGGCCTCTGGCATCCCTCCGGGTGTAGCGGACAAGACGCGGCCCCGAGTGACGTACCGCCTGGGGCGGCTGGGCGAGGATGGGCGGGTCGCCGGATGGGCGCCGGACCTGCACCGCGCCACCGAAGCCCTTGTGGAGCACGGCGGCAACAGGTCTACCGATCATTACCTGATCATCGGACGTGCACGGCCCTCTGGATCGCCTGGCCGTGCGCGGTCTCCACCATAGCAAATCTGCAAGAAATTTCCGCTATTCATTCAGGACTCATTCAGGGCTTATCCGACGAGCTATGACCGCCTCTCGCAGGTGCGAAAGCGGTCGAGCCGCCCTGCCCCAGGCGTTATACTGTAGCCCCCTAACGATCAATCCTGTCGGGATTGGCAGCATTCTTGCGTGTAGATGCTGAACGTTACCTAGCTATCCGGGCTCCCGAGGGCCCTGTCATGATCGAAGAGCTCGAACAAGAAGATCCCATCCCCCAGGGCGACCTGGCCATGCAGATCACCGCCCTGCCCCGCGAGACCAACGGCTTCGGCGACATCTACGGCGGCTGGCTGGTCGCCCAGATGGACCTGGCGGGCAGCGCCATGGCCAGCCGCCTGGCCGCTGGCCGCGTCGCCACCGTGGCCATCGACCGCATGGCCTTCATGACCCCGGTACCCGTGGGCGCACAGCTCTCCTTCTATACCAACACCCTGGAAATCGGCCGCAGCTCCATCCAGATCCTCATCGAGGTCTGGAGCGACGATCCGTTGTCCAGCGAGTGGAGCAAGGTGACCGAAGCGGTGTTCGTCTTCGTGGCCATCGATGGCAGCGGCCGCACCCGACCCTTGCCCGCGCGGCGCTAAGGCGTATCTCGCTCGGCGACTAGGGTGCGCGCACCAGCGGCGTGTCCCGCACCTGGGTCGGGCGGCCATGGCGGATGCCCTCCACCTGGTCCAGGGCCTGACGGACTTCGGCGGCAGTGGCCAGCAGCCGATAGTCGAGGGTGAAGTCGCGCGTGCCGCCCGCCTCGATCCGCGGCACCAGCCCCAGGGCCCGCTGCTGGTTGCGGTTGTAGGAAAAGCTGGTGCCCGGCTCCAGGCCGGTGACATAGCCCTGGGCCTTGGCGTCGGTGTTCTTCCACAGGGTGAAGACCGGTAACTCCCGCACGTTGAAGGCCAGCGCCACCCCCTGGTGGGCACTGCGATCGTGCAGCACCGCCAGGCTGCGCCCCTGATCGTCGCCCCAGGGATAGAGGTTGTAGAGCGTCTCGCCATAGCCCGGCGTGGGCGCACGGTAGGTCTGCCACTCGCCCAGCTCCTCGCGCGCCCGTCCATCGAAGGGTGAGACTTCCCGTACCGGGGCGGCGAAGCGCGCGCCTTCGCCGAGCAGCGGCGGGCCGAAATTGCTGTGATAGAGCACCTGGTACTCGGCGGCGTGCGCGCCCTGGTTGGTCAGGCGATCATGCAGGGTGAAGCCGGTGGCCCCGGCGTGGGTGACCAGCTCGGTGTCGATGCGGAAGTTGGCCTGCTTGAAGGCTTCTTCGTGCAGCACGCCCTTGAGGCTGATGCGGTGCGGGGGCTGCTCGTCGATGGTCAAGACCACCGGGCTCGCCGGCAGGGAGCTGGCCCGCCCGTGCAGGGTGAGCAACTGCCCGCGATCCATTCCCGGCTGGCCGACCCACTCGAAGCCGGCGCGGGCCACCAATTCGTTGAAGCCCTCCAGCCAACCCAGGCCTCCACGGCTCTCCAGATTGACGAAAGCCGGATTGACCACCTCGCGCACCGGCGAATCCCAACCCAGTCTTAGCGTACCGGCCTGGGCCCGGAGGACGTTCATGCCGCGGGTGGCGACCACCGTGAGCTGCAGGGCGCCGGTGTCGATCTCGATCAGCACCGAGCCCTCCTGGCGGCCGCCGCTCAGGCGATGCACCCCGACGGTGAAGGCCAGGCCATCGCGCAGGCCCAGCCGATCACTGCTGATGCTCCAGTTCTGCACCGGCTTGTCGGGGGCGATGAGGGTGTATTCCCAGGCCGGGGCGCTGGTACTGACCGCGAGCAGGAGACAGCCGGACAACAGACGAGCGTGGATCATGGAGTCCCCTTGGCGCGACGATCGCCTTGAGTCTAGACCAGCGTTCGCCGGACTGCAGACCCTGTGCCAGCATCTGCCCAGGAGGCTGAGACCTGGCTTTCCGGTATAGGTTTGTTCAGCGAAATCAAAGGAATGGGTAAAGACAACCTTTACCATTCAAACAGGCGTTTGGTACTTGCCAGGGCAGCGATTTTTACCGAGGATCGGCTCGTCTCTACCACGGAGTGGACTCCATGAAACCTTCAGCCCTGTTCTTGTTGCTAGCCCTGGCGGGCGTTGCCCCGGCCTATGCGGGCAATACCGAAGCCGGACTCGGCGGCGCCGTGGGCGGCGTGCTCGGTACCCTGGTCGGCCAGCAGGTCGGCGGCAGCACCGGTGCGGCCATCGGTGCCGGCGTGGGGGGTGCAGCAGGTGGTGTACTGGGCGCGGACCGCCGCAATCGTACCGAGGCCGCCATCGGCGGTGGCCTGGGCGCCGCGGGCGGCAACGTGATTGGCAATAGAGTCGGTGGCAGCACCGGTGGCCTGGTCGGCGCGGCCCTGGGTGGCGGCGCCGGCGGCGCCCTGGGCAACAGCCTGGGCGACAGCGGCCGTGACGACCGCGACTATCGTGGCTATCGCGACCACCATCCCGGCAAGGGCTGGAAGCACGCCAAGCACCGACACAAGCACTGGGATCGCTGATAAAAAACGCCCGGCAATGCCGGGCGTTTTCTTGTGCGCTCGAGCCTACTGACCGAGGTCGCGCAGGCGCTTGCCCTGCATCAGGTTGCGCTCGATGCGCTCCAGGGTGACGCCCTTGGTTTCCGGCACCAGCAGGAACACCAGGAAGATGAACAGCACGTTCAGCCCGGCATAGATCCAGAAGGTGGTGCCCTGGCCCAGGGTGCCCAGCATGGTCAGGAAGGTGGCGCCGACGATCATGTTGGCGATCCAGTTGGTGAAGGTGGAGCAGCCGATGCCGAAGTCGCGACCCTTGAGCGGCTGGACCTCCGAACACAGGGTCCAGATCAGCGGACCGGCCGACATGGCGAAGCCGACGATGAAGATCAGCAGCATGACAACGGTGAAGGTCTGCTGGCCATGGCTGAGGTTGCCGGCGCCCAGCATGCTGCCGACCACGCCCAGGCCCACGGCCATGACCACGAAACCGGTGTAGAGGATGGGTTTGCGGCCCCACTTGTCGACCAGGAAGATGGCGATGAAGGTGGCCAGCACGTTGGTCAGGCCGACCGCGGCGGTGAACCACATCTGGGCGGCGGTATCGTAGCCCATGCCTTCGAAGATGCGCGGCGCGTAGTACATCACCACGTTCATGCCGGTGAACTGCTGCACCACCTGCAAGAGCACGCCCAGGCCCACCGAGCGGCGGAAATTGGGGTTTTCCTTGAACAGCGACCAGCCCTTCTGCGGCACCTTGAGCTGCTCTTCGATTTCCGCGACTTCCTGCTGGATGACCTTCTCGTCACCGCGCAGCTTGTGCAGGACCTTGATGGCCTCCTCCTTGCGCCCGGCCATGATCAGCCAGCGCGGACTGTCCGGCAGGGCGAAGACGCCGATGAGGAATAGCACCCCGGGAATGGCGATGATGCCGAGCATCCAGCGCCAGGCCTCGTGGTAGCTGAAGGCGGTATTGGAGAGAAAGGCGATCAGGATGCCGGCGGTGATCATCAGCTGATACAGCGAGATCATCGAGCCGCGGATGTTTTCCGGGGCGACCTCGGCCAGGTACAGCGGCGCGGTGAAGGAGGCGATGCCGATGGCCAGGCCGAGCAGGAAGCGGGCGAAGATCAGCATGGTCGGCGAGGTGGCCAGGCCGCACAGCACCGAGCCGACGACGAAGAGCACGGCGCCCAGCATCAGCGACTTCTTGCGGCCCAGCTTGGCCGACAGCGAGCCCGCGCCCAGGGCGCCCAGGGCGGCCCCGGCCATCATGCTGGAGACGATCCACTCGATCACTTGGTCGGAGATCTGGAATTCCTGCTGGATGAATTTGGTGGCGCCGGAGATGACGCCGATGTCGAGGCCGAACATCAGACCGGCCAGGGCGGCCATCAGGCAGGCGAAGATCGCCTTGGGTTGGGCCTTTTCGGTGACGTGACCGTCGGCGGTGGTAGTGGTATTGCTCATGACAGAGGCTCCTCGCTCGCCTTGTGGGCGATCTTGTTGTCGCGGGTCGTTCCGTATCCGATTGTTACAGACCCGTCGAGCGACCCTTTCGTTCGGCTGCCGCGAGCCCCTTACCAGAGGCGCGCGGGTTGGGCGTTCACATAGGTGGCATAGAGCGAACCACCGCCGGTGATGAACAGCCGGTTGCGCTTGAGCCCGCCGAATTCGACATTGGAGACGGTTTCCGGCAGGTGCAGGGTGGCCAGCGGCTGGCCACTCGGATTGAACACCCGCACGCTGTTCTGCTCGGCCGAGCCGGCCCAGCTGCACCAGAGGTTGCCGTCGCTGTCGACGCGGAAGCCGTCGATCACGCCCTGGTCCTTGGCGTCGATCAGCACCTCGCCGCCGCCCAGGGTGCCGTCGTCCTTGAGGGTGAAGGCCCGCACGTGATTGGGCTTGCCGGGATTGCCACCGCCGGCGGTGTCGCTGATGTAGAGCCGCTTGCCGTCGGGGGCGAAGGCCAGGCCGTTGGGCCGGCCGAAGTCACCCACCGCCACCGTGGCCTTGCCCTGGGGATCGATGCGGTAGACGTTGGTGGGCAGCTCGAAGTCGGCCTTGTGGCCCTCGTAGGCGCCGAGGATGCCGTAGCCCGGATCGGTGAACCAGATAGCGCCGTCGGCGCCGACCACCACGTCGTTGGGCGCGTTCAGCGGCTTGCCGTCGAAGCGGTCGAGCAGCACCGTGACACTGCCGTCGAGTTCGCGGCGGGTGACGCGGCGGCTGTCGTGTTCGCAGCTGATCAGCCGGCCCTCGCGATCGCGGGTGTGGCCGTTGGCATTGTGCGACTGGTCGTCGTAGACGCTGACGTGGCCGTCGTCGGCGCTCCAGCGCATCACCCGGGCATTGGGGATGTCGCTGAACAGCAGGCAGCGCCAGTCGGCCATCCACACCGGGCCTTCGGTCCAGAGACCGCCCGACCACAGCCGTTCGACGAAGGCATTGCCCAGGCGACCCTTGAAGGCCTGGTCGTGGATCTCCCAGGCCGGATCGGGCATGACGATGGGCGGCTTGCCCTCCCAGTTGCGGGTGAGACCGAACTTGTCGTCGGCCAGGGCGCGACTGGCGACCAGACCGGCCGAGGCGGCCAGGGAAACACCGAGGAAGGTGCGACGGGCGAGAGGCATGGAGAGACTCCTTTGTTGTCGTTATGAGCACGGCAAGGCCGGTGGCAGAGCGCCGCAGACGGGCGCTCCTTTAGTCGCCCTTATTCGGGCAGACGTTCCACCTTGCCTACCACCAGGCCATAGCACAGCGCGCCGATCAGCGCGGTCACGCCGATGAAGGCGATGGCCGGGGCGAAGCTGCCGTCCTTGACCAGGAAGCCGATGACGATGGGCACGCAGATGGCGGAGAGGTTGCCGATGAAGTTGAACATCCCGCCGGTGAGGCCGATCAGCCGCTCCGGGGCCATGGCCGAGACCATCGACCAGGTGATGGAGGCCAGGCCGTTGCCGAAGAAGGCCAGTGCCAGGCAAGCGATGATCAACGCGGGCGAATCGACGAAGTTGGCGCCGACGATGCTGGTGGAAATCAGCAGGCCACCGATGATCGGCAGCTTGCGCGCCAGGCCCACGGAGGCGCCGCGGCGGATCAGCCAGTCCGACAGCAGGCCCGAGCAGATCACCCCGAGGAAGGCGGCGAGGAACGGCAGCGAGGCCAGGAAGCCGGCCTTGATGAAATCCATGCCGCGGTACTTCACCAGGTAGGTGGGGAACCAGGTCAGGAAGAACCAGAGGGTGGAATTGAGGCAGAACTGGCCGATGTAGATGCCCCACAGCTTGCGCTTGTTGAGCACGCTCCAGAGGTCGCGCCACTGGAAGGCGGCGCGGCGGCGATTCTTCTGCTCCAGGTCGACCAGGCCACCACCCTGCTGGATCAACTCGACCTCGGCGGCATTGGCACCGCGGAAATCCTTGGGCTCGCGATAGACCAGGTACCAGATGGCCGCCCAGAGGATGCCGACGCCGCCGGTGACGACGAAGACCATGTGCCAGCCGAAGGTCTGCTGCAGGTAGATCAGCACCGGGGTGAGAAAGGCCAGGCCGACGAACTGGCCGGAGGTATAGAAGCCGATGGCGGTGGCCCGCTCGCGCTCGGGGAACCAGGTGGTGACCACCCGGTTGTTGATCGGATAGGCCGGCGCTTCCAGGGCGCCCACGGCCAGGCGCAGGACGATCAGGCCGATAAAGCTGCCGACGAAGCCAAGGCCGATGGTGGCCAGCGACCAGAGCGCGATGGCCACCGGATAGAGGATGCGCGGGGCGACCTTGTCCACCAGCCAGCCGCCGGGGATCTGCATGGCGGCGTAGGTCCAGCCGAAGGCCGAGAGGATCAGGCCCATGTGCACCGGCTCGATGCCCAGGTCCTGGGCCAGGTGCGGGGCGGCGATGGAAAGGTTGCTGCGGTCCAGGTAGTTGATCACCACGGTGACGAACAGCAGCACCATGATGAAGAAGCGCGCCCGGCTGGGCTTGGCCAGGGTCGGCGCGGCCGTGGTCGCTGCCGGGGCGGCGTGGGTGGGAGTGGGCATGGCTCGGGTCCTGTAGTTGACGTTGTGGCGAGCGTTGTCGATGTCTGGGGGTCAGGGCGCCGCGGCGGCCCTCACCCTAACCCTCTCCCAAAGGGAGAGGGGATGGTCGGTACGGAGATTGATTCCCGCGCCCCTGCTCTTGCCCCCTCTCCCCTTGGGAGAGGGTTGGGGTGAGGGGTCAGCGGCGGTGGTCCGGCTTTCCCTCACCCTGGCCCTCTCCCAGAGGGAGAGGGGACGGTCCGAACGAGAGCGAAACTCCGCGCTCCTGCTCTTGCCCCCTCTCCCCTCGGGAGAGGGTTGGGGTGAGGGGTCAGCGGCAGTGGTCCGGCTTTCCCTCACCCTGGCCCTCTCCCAAAGGGAGCGGAGATGGTCCGAACGAGAGCGAAACTCCGCGCTCCTGCTCTTGCCACCTCTCCCCACGGGAGAGGGTTGGGGTGAGGGCGTCTCTCACCACTCGGCGAAACTGCCGTCCTTGTGCCGCCACACCGGATTGCGCCAGCGATGGCCGATGGCGGCGCGTTCCTTGACGAACTCCTCGTTGACCTCCACCCCGAGCCCCGGCCCCTGGGGAATCTTCACGTGGCCGTCGCCGTAGTCGAACACCTCGGGATTCTTGATGTAGTCCAGCAGGTCGTTGCCCTGGTTGTAGTGGATGCCCAGGCTCTGCTCCTGGATGAAGGCGTTGTAGCAGTTGGCGTCCAGCTGCAGGTTGACCGCCAGGGCGATGGGGCCGAGCGGGCAATGCAGGGCGATGGCGACGTCGTAGGCCTCGGCCATGTTGGCGATCTTGCGCGTCTCGGTGATGCCGCCGGCATGGGACGGATCAGGCTGCAGGATGTCGACGTAGCCTTCCTGGAGGATGCGCTTGAAGTCCCAGCGCGAGTACAGCCGCTCGCCCAGGGCGATGGGCGTGTTGCTCATCAGGGCGATCTCCTTGAGTGCCTCGTGGTGCTCGCTGAGCACCGGCTCCTCGATGAACATCAGACGGAATTGCTCCAGCTCCTTGACCAGCACCTTGGCCATGGGCTTGTGCACCCGGCCATGGAAGTCCACGCCGATGCCGAAGTGCGGCCCGCAGGCGTCGCGGATGGCGGCGACGTTGGCGATCACCTGGTCGACCTTGTCGTAGGTGTCGACGAACTGCATCTCTTCGCTGGCGTTCATCTTGATCGCGGTGAAACCCTTGGCCTGGCGTTCCAGGGCCTGGGCCGCGGTCTCCGCCGGGCGATCGCCGCCGATCCAGGAATAGACGCGGATGCTCTCGCGCACCTGGCCGCCGAGCAGTTCGTGCACGGGTACGCCCAGGGCCTTGCCCTTGATGTCCCACAGCGCCTGGTCGATGCCGGCCAGGGCGCTCATGTGGATGCCGCCGCCACGATAGAAGCCGCCGCGATAGAGCACCGTCCAGTGGTCTTCGATGTTGCGCGGGTCCTTGCCGATCAGGTAGTCGGCCAATTCGTCGACCGCGGCGGCCACGCTATGGGCGCGGCCTTCCAGCACGGGCTCGCCCCAGCCGTGGATGCCCTCGTCGGTCTCGATCTTGAGAAAGCACCAGCGCGGCGGGACGACGTAGGTGGTGAGTTTGGTGATCTTCATGGTGTGGAGTCTCGACGGTAATTATTGGAATCGAGGGGATTGGGCAAATCGCGGTCGTGGACCGCTCCTACAGGCTCTTGTAGGAGCGGTCGCGACGGCGAACCGCCATGACCGCGATCAGATCAGGAAAGAGCCCGCCACCCCGCCGCGAAGGCCTGGGCATTGGCGCTCACCTGGGCCGCGGTCAGGCCTGGCTTGTACAGCGCCGAGCCGAGGCCGAAGCCGTTGGCGCCGGCCGCCACGTAGGGGCCCATGTTGTCCGGGGTGATGCCACCCACTGGCAGCAGCGCCAGCTCCTTGGGGAAGACCGCGCGCCAGGCCTTGACCACCGCCGGGCCGAGTTGCTCGGCGGGAAACAGCTTGAGGCTGTCAGCACCGGCGTCGAGGGCGGCGAAGCCTTCCGAGGGCGTGGCCACGCCCGGCGCGCTGACCAGGCCGGCGGCCTTGCTGGCGCGGATCACCGCCAGATTGGCGTTGGGCGAGACGATCAGCCGGCCACCGGCGGCGTCCACCTCGGCCACCTGGGCCTCGGTGAGCACGGTGCCGGCGCCGATCAGGCAGCTGTCGCCCAATTCGGCGGTAAGCCGACGGATGCTGTCGAAGGGCTGTGGCGAATTGAGCGGGATCTCGATGACACGAAAGCCGGCGTCGTAGAGGGCGCGGCCGACCGGGACGATCTCGTCCGGGGTGACGCCGCGCAGGATGGCGATCAGCGGCAGGTCCTTGAGATAGGTATCAAGCATGGGAGCCTCCAGAGGTGGGGAGCAGGCGGGCGGCCTGGGCCAGGCGCCAGAGCCCGGCCCGGGTGGCCTGCTCCAGCAGGCGGACCTGGTGGATATCGAACAGCGCCAGGGCGTCGCGATAGCGCTGGCAGAGCGCCGCGTCGCCGATCAGCACCAGGGGTGGGCAAGGGGCGCCCCTGAGGGCAGCGACCTGGCTGCGCAGCTCTTCGCCGATCAGCAGGCCGGACAGGTAGTCGAGGCTGTGGGCCGCGCCCAGCTCGCCGGCCAGCACCCGGCTGCGGGCGGTGAACAGCCGGGCGAACAGGCCCTCGGCCCCGGCGTCGCGCGCCGTGGTGAGGCCCTGGCGGAAGGCCTCGGCACTGGCTTCGGCACCGGCCTCGCTGGCCGGACGACCGAGGATGGAGTGTTCGCGCAGCACGGCGAACAACTCGCCGGTCATGTAGGTGGCGAAATCGGTCAGGCGGCCATCGCGCACCCGCACCCACTTGCTGTGGGTACCGGGCAAGACCAGCAGGGCCTCGGCGGCCAGGTCCGGTTCCAGTTCGAGAGCACCGAACACCTGGGTTTCCTCGCCGCGCAGGACGTTGGGCAGCGCGCCACGCTGCATTACCCCGGGGACCAGGTGCAGCTCGCCGCAGCCCGTGTCCAGCCGCAGCAGGCCGGCGGCCAGGCTGTGGACGTCGGCCGGGCAGTCGGCGTAGGGCACCTCGCGCCAGCCACCGCGGCTGCCGACCATGCCGCAGGCGATGGCCGGCAGGCCGGGATGGGCCGCCCGCCAGTCACCCACCAGGGTGCGATAGGCCGCGGCGAAGTCGCCGTCGGGCACATGCATGATGCCCCAGGGGCGGCTGCGGGTCTCCAGCACGGCGCCCTGGGCGTCGAGCAGCTGGGCGCGCAGGGACGAGGTGCCCCAGTCGAGGCCGATGAGGTGCGGGGTGGCGGTCATGCAGGACTCCAGCCGAGTTCGCGGGAAATGGCCCGGGCACAGGCACTGACCTCGGGCTGCAATTCGTGCAGCCGCGCCTCGGGCATGTAGGGGATGGCACTGGCCACGCTGAGGGCGGCGACGATGGCGCCGTCGGCCCCGCGGATGGGCGCGGCCACGCAGCGGATACCCAGTTCGTTCTCTTCCAGGTCCAGGGCGTAGCCGTCGCTGGCGTACTGGCGCAGCCGCGCGCGGTAGTCCGCCCAGGGCAGGAAGTCCTCGCGCAGGCCGGGTTGCCCGGCGCGGCGCGCCAGGCCTTCGCCGTAGAGGCCCTCCCACTCGCCCTCGGCGAGGTCGAGCATCAGCGCCTTACCGACGCCGGTGAGCGCCAGTGGCATGCGCAGGCCAACGCGGGATCTCATTTCCAGGCCGCGGCTGCCGGGCAGCTTGTCCAGATAGAGCACGTCGCCGCCCTCGCGTACGCCGAGGTGCACGGTGTCGCCGCAGTGCTGGGCCAGGCGTTGCAGATGGGGCCGGGCCACGCCGGTCAGCGGCAGTTGCTCGCGGGCCTGGTAGCCGAGGGCGATGAGGTGGCTGCCGAGGATCAGTCGCCCGCCATCGCTGCGCAGATAGCCGGCCTGGGTCAGGGCGGCGACCAGGCGATGGGTGGTGCTGCGGGTACAGCCGATGACGGCGCCGACCTGGGCCAGACTGTCGGCGCCAGCGGCCACGGCTTCGAGTACCGCCAGGCCGCGAAACAGCGCCTGGGCCCCGCTGGGCGCTTCGCCCTTGTTGGAATTGTTGTCGTTCATGGTGCCTTCACTCTAGGAGCCTCGCCGGAAAATCTCAATATGTGATACGTCATCCCATATTGTGGGATAGAAGTTAGATATGACAGCCTTGTCACATAGCTGCAATATTGGCGCTATCTAATGCACGGCACATTGCAAGGACTCGAGAGGCAGAGCGCTCCATGACGGGTAAATCCATCCTGATCGTCGACGACGAGGCCCCCATTCGCGAGATGATCGCCGTGGCCTTGGAAATGGCTGGCTATGAATGCCTGGAGGCGGACAACAGCAAGGACGCCCACGCCCTGATCGTCGACCGCAAGCCTGATCTCATCCTGCTCGACTGGATGCTGCCGGGCACCTCCGGCCTGGAGCTGGCCCGCCGGCTCAAGCGTGACGAGCTGACCGACGCCATCCCCATCATCATGCTCACGGCCAAGGGCGACGAGGACAACAAGGTGCAGGGCCTGGAGACCGGCGCCGACGACTACATCACCAAGCCCTTCTCGCCCCGCGAGCTGGTGGCGCGCCTCAAGGCCGTGCTGCGCCGCACCGGGCATCTGGAGAACGACGGCCCGCTGGAGGTCAATGGCCTAATCCTCGATCCGATCAGCCACCGGGTGACCATCGACGGCTCGCCCGCCGAGATGGGGCCCACCGAGTACCGCCTGCTGCAGTTCTTCATGACCCACCAGGAGCGCGCCTACACCCGCGGCCAGTTGCTCGACCAGGTCTGGGGCGGCAACGTCTACGTCGAGGAACGCACCGTGGACGTGCATATCCGCCGCCTGCGCAAGGCGCTGGGCGAGACCTACGAGAACCTGGTACAGACGGTGCGCGGCACCGGGTATCGCTTTTCCACCAAACTCTGATCGCGCAGGCCACCGCCGCCGTGAACATCAACTGGCGCTCCCGTCTGGCCACCCAACTGACGACCGTGGTCGCCGGCTGTGCCCTGGCCGGCTGGCCCTTCGGCCATGTCGGCCTGGCGGTGGCCCTGGGATTGGCAGTCTACCTGGCGGTCACCCTGAGGCACCTCTTGCGCCTGCACGCCTGGCTGCTGAACGAGACGCCCGGCGCGCCGCCGGAAGCCGAAGGCCTGTGGGGCGAGGTGCTGGATCGCCTCTATCGCCGGCAGCGCCAGGAACAGCGCCAGCGTGAGGAGCTGCTCGCCGTGATCGGCCGCGCCCAGGCCTCCACCGAGGCCCTGCGCGACGCCATCATCCTGGTGGATCGCCATGGCAACCTGGAGTGGTGGAACCGCGCCGCGGAAACCCTGCTGGGCCTGCGGCAACCCCAGGATCTCGGCCAGCCGATCACCAACCTGGTCCGCCATCCGCGTTTCGCCGACTACTTCGTCGGTGGCGACTACGGCGAGCCGCTGGAACTGGCCTCGCCGCTCAACGACGACCAGTACCTGCACATCCTGGTCACCCGCTTCGGCGAGGGCGATCGCCTGCTGCTGGTGCGCGACGTGACCCGTGTCCACCAGCTGGAACAGATGCGCAAGGATTTCGTCGCCAATGTCTCCCATGAGTTGCGTACGCCGCTGACGGTGATCACCGGCTACCTGGAAACCCTGCTCGATAACGCCGAACACGCCACCCCACGCTGGCGCCGGGCGCTGGGCCAGATGCAGCAGCAGGCCGGACGCATGCAGCACACCATCGACGACCTGCTGCTGCTGGCGCGCCTGGAAGCCACCGACTATCCCGCCGACAACCGCCCGGTGGCCCTGGCGCCGCTGCTCGGCTCCATCCTGCAGGACGGCCGGGCGCTGTCCGGCGCGGTCGGCCATCGCCTGAGCCTCGACTGCGAACCAGGCCTGGCATTGTTGGGCAGCGAGACCGAACTGCGCAGCTGCTTTTCCAACCTGGTGTTCAATGCGGTCAAGTACAGCCCCGAGGGCGGCGAGGTGCGGGTGCGCGCCTGGCAGGACGCCGCAGGCGTCCACGTCGCCGTACAGGACACCGGGCCCGGCATCGACGCCCGCCACCTGCCGCGCCTCACCGAGCGCTTCTATCGCCTCGATGCCAGCCGCGCCTCCAGCACCGGCGGTACCGGGCTGGGCCTGGCCATCGTCAAGCACGTGCTGATCCGCCATCGCGGCGCGCTGGACATCCACAGCGTGGTCGGCGAGGGCAGCTGCTTCACCTGCCACTTCCAGCCCGAGCAGATCGCCCAGGCCACCGCCATCTCGGCCTGAGAGCCCGTTCATAATCTCGCGAGCTAGAGACAAACAAGGCCTAGGCGGCCCCACGAAAATGGCTGAGGAAGCGGATCGGACTCGCGCGCGAGTTTACGAGTGGTGAATGAGCATTGCGACGGGGCCGCCTAGGCGGGCTGGCGACCCAGGCCATTTTCAACGCGGTTTGGCCGACGCGCAGCAGATTCTGAACAGGCTCTGAGGCGTCGGCCAGCGGTCGTGCTATCGTCCGGCCACCCCCGCCTCGGTGCCCCTCGATGCCCCCTGCCCTGCGCCTGCTGCCGGTGCTGTTGCTCGCCCTGCTCGGCGGCCTGCTGGTCAGCGGCCTGGCCTGGCACCGCGCCGAACGCGCGGCCCTGGCCGAGGCCAGCCTGCTCGGCCAGGAACAGCTGCGCCTGCACGCCAGCGGCCTGCAGACCCTGATCGATCGCTTCCGCGCCCTGCCGGCGGTACTGGCCCAGGATCCCGAGCTGATCGCCGCCCTCAGTGCGCCACCCACGGCGGCCGCCACCGAACGACTCAATCTCAAGCTGGAGCGGCTCAATGCCGCCGCCCAGTCCTCGACGCTGGAGGTGCTGGATCGCACCGGCCTGGCGATAGGGGCCAGCAACTGGCGCCTGCCCACCAGCTACGTCGGCCACAACTACGGCTTTCGTCCCTATTTCCGCGAGACGCTGGCGGGCGGCAGCGGACGCTTCTATGCCGTCGGCGTCACCACCGGCATCCCTGGCTACTTCCTCTCTCACGCGGTGCTGGATGGCGCCGGGCGCTTCCTCGGGGCGGTGGTGGTCAAGCTGGAATTCCCCGCCATCGAGGCGCGCTGGGGCGAACACCCCGAGGTGCTGCTGCTCAGCGACGCCCGCGGCGTGGTGTTCGCCGCCAACCGGCCCGACTGGCGCTATCGCCTGCTGCGCGAACTGACCGCCGCCGAACGCACCGAGCTGGCCACCACCCGGCAGTACGACCGGCGCACCCTGCAGCCCCTGACCTACCGCGACCGGGTGCTTCTGGGCGACCGCCGCCAGGTGGCGCGCATCGAGGCGCCGGAAGGTACGGGAGACTACCTCTGGGATAGCCTGCCGCTGCCCAGCGAAGGCTGGACCCTGCACCTGCTCAGGCCCACCGCGGAGTTGCCGGGCGGTAGCCTGGGCGCCGCCCTGGCCGCCGGCTGCGCCTGGTTACTGCTGGTCTGCGCGGCCCTGCTGCTGGTCCAGCGACGGCGCCTGCAGCGCCTGCGCCAGCGCAGTCGACTGGAGCTGGAGCAACTGGTGGAAGCCCGCACCGCGGAACTCCGTACCGCCCAGGACGGCCTGGTCCAGGCCGCCAAGCTGGCCGCCCTGGGGCAGATGTCGGCGGCCCTGGTGCACGAACTCAACCAGCCGCTCACCGCCCAGCGCATGCACCTGGCCAGCCTGCGGCTGCTGCTGGATCACGGACGGCTGGACGAGGCGCGCGCCGCCCTGGAGCGCCTCGATGGCCTGCTGACCCGCATGAGCGGCCTCACCGCGCACCTCAAGACCTATGCGCGCAAGACCCCCGCCGGCCTGCGCGAACGCGTAGACCTGGCGCAGGTGGTGGAACAGGCGCTGGAGCTGCTGGACGCACGGCGCACCGAGCTGGCGGTCGACCTGCCGCGGCCGGCCTGGGTGCTGGGTGATCCCATCCGCCTGGAGCAGGTGCTGGTGAATCTGCTGCGCAATGCGCTGGACGCGGTGGCGGAGCGGCCGACGCCTCGGGTCTGGGTCAGCCTACGGCGCGAGAAGGCGACCTGGCAGCTGGAGGTGGCCGACAACGGCGGCGGCATCGCCGAGGAGCACCTGGCCCAGGTGTTCGATCCCTTCTTCACCACCAAACCGGTCGGCGAGGGCCTCGGCCTGGGGCTGGCGGTGTCCTCGGCCATCGTCCAGGCCCAGGGCGGCAGCCTGGAGGCGGACAATGGCGCGGAGGGCGCGGTGTTCCGGCTCCGGTTGCCTGCCGCACCCGATTGAAGCCTCGACCACCCGGCGCCGTTCGGGCAAGGTGACGGCGCGCAGGCAGCGAGAGGACATCCCCATGCAAGCCCAGGTCTATCTGGTCGACGACGAAGCCAGCATCCGCGAGGCGGTGTGCCAGTGGCTGGAGCTGTCCGGGCACCAGGTGCGGCTGTTCGCCCGCGCCGAGGACTGCCTGGCGGCGGTGACGCCGGACTTCGCCGGGGTGGTGGTCAGCGACGTGCGCATGCCCGGCATGGACGGCCTGGCCCTGCTGGAACGGCTGCAGGCGCTGGATCACGACCTGCCGGTGATCCTGCTCACCGCCCACGGCGACGTCGCCCTGGCGGTGACCGCCATGCGCCAGGGCGCCTATGACTTCCTGGAAAAACCCTTCAGCCCCGAGGCGCTGTTGGGCGATCTCGGAAGGGCCCTGGAGAAGCGCCGGCTGGTCCTGGAAAATCGCCAGCTGCACCGCCGGGTCGACGACCAGAGCGCCCTCGCCCGCCGACTGCTGGGGGTCTCCCCTGGCATCGTCCGACTGCGCCAGCAGATCCTCGACCTGGCGCCGACGCCGGTGAACGTCCTGCTGCGCGGCGAGACCGGCAGCGGCAAGGAGCTGGTCGCCCGCTGCCTGCACGACTTCGGTCCACGCGCCGGCAAGGCCTTCGTCGCCCTCAACTGCGCGGCCATTCCCGAGCAGCTGTTCGAGAGCGAGTTGTTCGGCCACGAGAGCGGTGCCTTCACCGGTGCCCAGGGCAAGCGCATCGGCAAGCTGGAATACGCCAATGGCGGCACCCTGTTCCTCGACGAGATCGAGAGCATGCCCCTGGCCCAGCAGGTCAAGCTGCTGCGGGTGCTGCAGGAACAGCGCCTGGAGCGCCTGGGCTCCAACCAGAGCATCGCCCTGGACCTGCGCATCGTCGCCGCCACCAAGCCGGATCTCCTGGAGGAAGCCCGCGCCGGCCGCTTTCGCGAAGACCTGGCCTATCGCCTCAACGTCGCCGAGTTGCAGCTGCCGCCGATGCGGGCGCGGCGCGAGGACATCCCGCTGCTGTTCGATCACTTCCTCGCCGCCGCCGGCGCGCGCCTGGGGCGTCCGGTCACCCCGCCCGGTGCGGCGCGGCTGGCCCAGCTGCTCGGCCACGGCTGGCCGGGCAACGTCCGGGAACTCGCCAATGCCGCCGAACGCGAGGCGCTCGGCCTGGGCACACCGCCCACCGCCACCGGCAGCTCCCTGGCCGACCAGCTGGAAGCCTTCGAGGCCCAGTGCCTGCGCGCCGCCCTGGCCCGCCATGGCGGCGAGATCAAGGCGGTGATGGACGAGCTGCAACTGCCGCGGCGCACCCTCAACGAAAAGATGCAGCGCCACGGCCTGGTGCGCGCCGACTTTCGTGACGGCCCCGAGAGTGACTGATCGGCACTAGGCGGAAATCCGCTCATCCCTTGCTGGCTTTCGGCGATCTTTCGCCGATGGGCAGGAACGAAATCCAGCCGTGACGCGGCTTCGCGCCTTGGCACGGCCCCTGCAATCGCCCTTGTCGACGCCTCGTGCGCCCCTATAACAACGACAAGAGGAACACCCTGTGGATAGCACCGCTACCCTCGCGGCCGGCCAGACCGCGCCCAAGACCACCTCCCAGCGCATCAAGTCCATCTTCAGCGGTTCGGTCGGCAACCTGGTCGAATGGTACGACTGGTACGTCTACGCCGCCTTCTCGCTGTATTTCGCCAAGGCCTTCTTCCCCAAGGGCGACCAGACCGCCCAGCTGCTCAACGTCGCCGCCATCTTCGCCGTGGGCTTCCTCATGCGTCCTATCGGCGGCTGGCTGATGGGCCTCTATGCCGACAAGGCTGGCCGCAAGGCCGCGCTGATGGTCTCGGTGATCATGATGTGCGCCGGCTCCCTGATCATCGCCCTCACCCCCAGCTACACCACCATCGGCGTCGCCGCGCCCATCATGCTGGTGCTCGCGCGCCTGCTGCAGGGGCTCTCGGTGGGCGGCGAGTACGGCACTTCCGCCACCTACCTGAGCGAGATGGCGACCAAGGAAAGCCGCGGTTTCTATTCCAGCTTCCAGTACGTCACCCTGATCTCCGGCCAGCTCCTGGCCCTGGCGACCCTGATCGTCCTGCAGCAGGCGCTGAGCGTCGAGCAACTGGAAAGCTGGGGCTGGCGCATTCCCTTCGTGATCGGCGCCGCCTGCGCGGTGACCGCGCTCTACCTGCGGCGCGGCATGGAGGAGACCAGCTCCTTCAAGAAGGCCGAAAAGCCCAAGGAATCCCTGATGCGCACCCTGGCGCGGCATCCCAAGGAATTCTTCACCGTGGTCGGCCTGACCATGGGCGGCACCCTGGCCTTCTACACCTACACCACCTACATGCAGAAGTACCTGGTCAACTCGGTGGGCATGAGCAAGACCGACGCCACCTCCATCTCGGCGGCGACGCTGTTCCTCTTCATGCTGCTGCAACCCATCGTCGGCGCGATCTCCGACCGCATCGGCCGGCGCCCGGTGCTGATCGCCTTCGGGGTCCTGGGTACCCTGTTCACCTATCCGATCCTCTCCGAGCTGGGGAGCGTCACCACCTGGTGGGGCGCCTTCTGGCTGATCATGGCGGCACTGGTGATCGTCAGCTTCTACACCTCGATCAACGCCGTGGTGAAGGCCGAGCTGTTCCCCACCGAAATCCGCGCCCTCGGCGTCGGCCTGCCCTATGCCCTGACCGTGTCCATCTTTGGCGGCACCGCCGAGTACCTGGCCCTGTGGTTCAAGAGCATCGGCATGGAGAGCGGCTACTACTGGTACGTGACCGGCTGCATCGCCTGCTCGCTGCTGGTGTACGTCTTCATGAAGGACACCCGCGACCACTCGCGCATCGTGCACGAATAACCACCCGTCCCCCGCTGCGGGCCTCTCGGTCATTAGATTTGGCCGTCCGGCCCGCCCCTCTTTGCCTGGGCTTTTCGGCGCGCCATCGTAGTGTCACCGGCAGCGCTCACAACGGTCATTTCGCTGGCCGCTGTGGCGAGTTCGCCCCCTCCTCTCAAGCCCCGGTTACACACTCATGGAAATCGACTACGGTCCCAGCTACGCCAAACTGGGTATCCAGTTTCAATACCAGTGGAGCACCCTGCTGCGCGATGCCCTGAAGAAGCACGGCATCACCGACGCCCAGGCCAAGGCCATCTGCGGTGACTTCGCCTTCGATCTCTCCAAGCTCATCGACGAAGCCGAAATCAAGGCCGACGGCCTCTCCTATCGCCCGGTGATCGCCTTCACCGAGGACGAGGAAACCCTACTGGTGCAGTCCGCCGAATTCGACTACCACGAAGCGGCCTACGCCACCGCCGCGGCAGCGTTCGAGAAGAAGTAAGCCGCGCTGTTACGTGCGCCCCCTCACCCCAACCCTCTCCCCCTGGGAGAGGGGGCGGTCTGGAGCGGGGCGAATCTCCTCCAGCCATGGGCCTTAGCGGCGTTTCAGTGTTACTGCGATAGCGATTTCCGGCGCCCAGGCCACCTTAGCCGGGTTTGCCTTCGATCCCTCCTAGCTCATCGACGCCGCCGAAATCGGGGCTGACAGCCGGAGCCATCGCCCGGTGTTCGCCATCACCGAGGGCGAGGAAACCCTTTTGGTGCAGTCCGCCGAGCTCGACTACCGCAAGCGGCCTACGGCATCGCTGCGGCGACGTTCGAGAAGAAGTAAGCCGCGCTGTTACGTGCGCGCCCTCACCCCAACCCTCTCCCCCAGGGAGAGGGGGTTGTCTGGAGTGGGAGGCGGGCTTCCCCTTCAACGCCAGGCTTCACAGGTATTTTCAGAGTTACCGCAATAGCGATTTCTGTGATCTGGACAAGTCCAGGTACCAGGCGATACTCAGCAGTCGCCCATCGCACCTTATTGCCCCCTCTCCCTCCGGGAGAGGGCTGGGGTGAGGGTGATCCCAACGTCAGAGCCCATGCAGTCCTTAGCTAGTTCCTCCTCAGCAAGCCAGGACTGAAGCCCGCAAAACCTTCGCGCCAGAACCATCGCCAAGCCCAAAAGCTCAGGCGATACTCCACAGCATCCCGCCCGCTCCGTACCGCCCCCTCTCCCTCCGGGAGAGGGCTGGGGTGAGGGCAAACCCAACACCAAAACCCAAGGGAACGGATTCCCATGCCCCTCATCACCCACGCCCGCGGCCTGCGTCGCAACCAAACCGATGCCGAACGCGCCCTCTGGCAGCACCTGCGTGGCAAGCGTCTGCAAGGATTCAAGTTCCGTCGCCAGCATCCCTATGGCCGCTACATCCTGGACTTCGTCTGCCTGGAAGCGCGGCTGGTGATCGAACTGGATGGCGGCCAGCATCAAGGCAGCGTCAACGACCGCGAGCGCGACGCCTGGCTGCAGGCCCAGGGCTTCCAGATCCTGCGCTTCTGGAACCACGACGTCCTGACCCAGCCCGACACCGTGCTCGACCGCCTGTACGCCGTCCTCAGCCCGGCTTGACCCGCGGCTTGCGCGCCCGCGTCGGAGCGCCACCCGCCTTCGCCGTCGCCTTGGTCTTGCCTCCACCCGTACGCCGTTTCTTCTTCCAGGGTGCGCCCTTGCCCGTGGGTGGTGGGCCGCTGATGGTCAGGGTCAGGCCCAGGCAGCGCTCCACCTGCTTGCCCATCCAGGCCGACTGCTTGGCGACGAACTCCGCCAGGCTCAGCTCGCCCTCCTGTACCCGGTCCAGCGCCTGCTCCCAGAGCGCCGTGGTGCCGGGATCGGCGATGGCCCGCGGTACGGCGTCGATCAGGCCGAAGGCGGCGGGCGTCGCCGCCAGGGCCTTGCCCTGCTTGACCAGGTAGCCGCGATCCAGCAGTCCCTGGATGATCCCGGCACGGGTCGCCTCGGTGCCGATGCCGGTGGTGTCCTTGAGCTTCTGCTTGAGCGCCGGATCCTCCACCAGCTTGGCGACGTTCTTCATCGCCTTGATCAGGTCACCCTCGGTGAAGGGCTTGGGCGGCTGGGTCAGTTGATCCTTGCAACGCACCTCGACCACCGGATAGTGCTCGTCTTCGCGCAACTCGGGCGGGGCCTGGGGCGGCGGCGCCTCGCGGCCCTTGGGCGGGGTCAGGGCTTCGGGCAGGGCGCGGCGCCAGCCCGGCTCCACCAGGCGCTTGCCGGTGGCGCGCAGGCGTTCGCCACCGGCTTCGAAGTCGGCCTGGGTGCGGTCGAATTCGTGCTGCGGCAGGAATTGCGCTAGATAGCGCGCCCGGATCAGGCCATAGACATTGCGTTCCTGCGCACTCAACCGGCCCAGGTCACGCGCGGCCAGGGTCGGGATGATGCCGTGGTGGGCCCCGACCTTGGCGTCGTTCCAGGCCCGCGAGCGGCGACTGGCGTCCAGGTGCTCACGCAGGGTGGCGAGACTGCTGTCGGCGCCCAGCAAGGCGGCCAGCAGCGCCGGCGCCTCGGCGTGCTGGGGCAGCGGCAGGTAGCCGCAATCGCTGCGCGGATAGGTGATCAGCTTGTGGGTCTCGTAGAGCGCCTGGGCGATGTCCAGGGTCTGCTGGGCACCCAGATTCAGGCGCTTGGAGCAGACTTCCTGCAAGGTGCCCAGGTCGAAGGGCAAGGGTGCCGCCTCCCGGACGCGCTCGGTCTTTAGCTTGACCAGGCGCGCCTGCCCTGCCGCCTCGATGGCCCGCGCCGCCGCCTGGGCCACTTCAGGCTTGAGGCAGCGCCCCTGGTCGTCGCAGACGTCCTCCGGTGGCTGCCATTGGGCCTGGAAGCGACCGCCCGCGGCGTCCAGGGTCGCCTCCACGGTCCAGAAGGGCACCGGCACGAAGGCGGCGATGGCGCGGTCGCGATCCACCACCAGGCGCAGGGTCGGGGTCTGCACTCGCCCGACCGAGAGCACGCCCTGGTAGCCGGAACGCCGTCCCAGCAGGGTGAACAGCCGACTCATGTTCATGCCGATCAGCCAGTCGGCGCGCGAGCGTCCCAGGGCGGACTGATAGAGCCCATAGGTCTCGGCGCCCGGCTTGAGCACCGCCAGGGCACGGCGGATGGAGACGTCATCCAGCGCCGACAGCCACAGCCGGCGGATCGGCCCGCGGTAGCGGCAATGCTCCACCAGTTCGCGGGCGATCATCTCGCCCTCGCGGTCGGCGTCGGTGGCGATCACCAGTTCGCTGGCCTCGCCGAGCAGGCGCTTGACCGCCTTGAACTGGCTGCCGGTGGTCTTCTTGACCTGCAGCTTCCACTGCTCGGGGACGATGGGCAGGTCGTCCAGCGACCAGCGCTTGTAGCGACTGTCATAGGCATCCGGCGGCGCCGTCTCCAGCAGGTGGCCGATGCACCAGGTGACGGTCACGCCCTGCCCCTGCAGGCAGCCTTCGCCGCGGCGGGTGGCGCCGAGGATGCGGGCGATGTCCTTGGCCTGGGAGGGTTTTTCGCAGAGATACAGCTGCATGGCGGGCGTCGCGCGAGAGGAATGGCGACAGGATGCAAAGCCTGCGCGAGCCACGCAAGGACTAATCTGTATATCCGTACAGAAACCGGCCTTTGCGCAAATTCGCTCAATGGGCCACAGCGCGCGCAGGACGTGGATCACAGCTTGAATGGCTACTCGAGGACGGGCGGAATCTTGCCGGTAGGGGACAGTCCTTGGGCTACGGCACTTTCGCCGTTTGCAGCCGAGCTCGGGGAGGCGTCAATGAACACTGTAGCTATGGATCGCGCCAAGGCCGAGAGCACCGGCACCGGTAACCATGTCGACACCGCCAGCAGCCAGGCGCTGCGGGCCGCCATCAGCACCATGAGACGCACCACCAGCCAGGTGCAGCGCATCAACGATCAACTCTGGGAAGTCTGGCCGGACGGCCGTCGCAAGCTGCTGCTGCGCTAAGACCTCCCACCCGACGCCCTAGGCGGGCGTCGGCGTATCCAGCGCGGCCAGGTAGGTCGCGACCTCGGCCTGGATCCAGGCGGTAAAGCGTTCCTGCTTTTCCGCCGATTCGGCGCGTTCCGGCCAGACCAGCCAGTAGGCGTACGGATAGGGCGCCACCACGGGGCTGAGCTGGACCAGCCGGCCTTCGTCCAGGGCGTCCTGCACCAGGCTGCGGCGTTCCAGGGCCAGGGTCTGGCCGAGCCGCAAGGCTTCCAAGACCAGGTTCGAGTCGTTCATCGCCAGGGCGCTGTCGGTATGGCGTTCCCCAGCCCCGGCGGCGGGTCCCCAGTGGCGCCAATTCTCCTCGGTGCACAGTAGCGGCTGGGCCAGCGCTTCCGCCAGGGTCCGTGGCAATCGCCCGCCACGGTAGTCCGGCGCCGCCACCAGCAGGACGTCGTCCTGGAACAGCCGCAGCGCCGTCAGGCCATCCCAGTGGCCCTCGCCCATGCGCACCCCGATATCCACCATGCCCTGGCGCAGGTCCTGGAAGTCCAGGCTGGTCTGCAGGCGGATCCGGTATTCCGGATGCAGGGCGCGAAATCGCGGCAGCCGCGGTAGCAACCAATGCGCGGCGAAGGAGGGAAAGGTGGCGAACACCAGTTCGTTGCGCCGCGGACGGGCCTGCAGGCGCCGGGTCGCCTCGCCCAGGTCGGCGAGCAACTGGCGAACCTGTTCGGCATAGACGCGACCGTCACCCGTGACCTCCAGGCCCCGCCCATGACGCTCGAAGAGCACCATGCCCAGCTGATGTTCCAGGCCCTTCACCTGCTGGCTGACCGCGGCGTGGGTGAGGTGCAACTCGGCCGCTGCCCGGGTGACGCTCCCCAGGCGGGACACCGCCTCGAAACAGCGCAGGGCATTCAACGGCGGTATGCGCGACATGTAAGTCTTCCTTACGAATCCAGTCAGATTTTCTCGCTGGTTGCATCTTCGCTGAAGCCTTAATGTCACGTCCAGAGCGGCATCCTTTGTGAAACACACGAAGCCGATGACGTTCCACGTGAAACAGGATTCACTCTTTCTGACAGGACGCCGCCCATGCAACTCATCGGCATGCTCGACTCGCCCTATGTGCGGCGGGTCGCGATCTCCCTTCGCCTGCTGGCCCTACCCTTCGAGCTGCGCCAGCTCTCGGTCTTCCGCGATGTCGAGCGCTTCCGCACCTTCAATCCGGTCGTGAAGGCGCCGACCCTGATCTGCCTGGACGGCCAGCGGCTGATGGATTCCTCGCTGATCCTCGACTACGCCCAGCACCTCGCCTGCGGCAGCCGGCAGTTGCTGCCCCACGGACATGCCGCGCGGGCAACCGCCCTGGGCCGGATCGGCCTGGCGCTGGCGCTGTGCGAGAAGGCGGTGCAGCTGGTGTACGAGCGTGACCTGCGCCCGGCAGAGAAGCGCCACGAACCCTGGCGGCAACGGGTGGAGGGTCAGTTGCGTGCGGCCTGCGGCGCCCTGGACAAGGCCTGGCTGGGCCCGCGTCCGCCGCTGAGCGAGGGCGCCATCGGCCAGGACGCCATCGACCTGACGGTGGCCTGGAGCTTCCTCCACCACGCCCTGCCTGGGCTGATCGACCGGCGTAATTACCCGACGCTGGAGGCCCTGGCCGCCGAGGCGGAAAAGCTGTCGGTGTTTCGGGATTATCCGCTGGTATGAGGCACTATTGGGCTTCGCTGGCGCTCAACCCAACCTACGGGCCAGGCTTTCGTAGGTTGGGTTGAGCAACGCGAAGCCCAACGCTCAGATCAACCGCGGTAATACCGCTGCGGCACGAAGGGCGTCTTGGCGACCTTGACCGGGATCTGCTTGCCGCGCACCACGGCGAACAGCTCGGTATCCAGGGCGGCGAAGGCGCTGTCGACATAACCCATGGCCACCGGCGCGCCCAAGGTCGGGCCGAAGCCGCCGCTGGTGACGCGGCCGATGCTGGCGCCGTTGGCATCCACCAGTTCCGCGCCTTCGCGCACCGGCACCCGCTCCTGCACCAGTAGGCCGACGCGCTTGCGGCTCACACCGTCGCGCTGCTCGGCGAAGATGCGCTCGGCACCGGGGAAACCGCCGGCGCGGCCGTTACCTTCGCGACGCACCTTGGACAGCGCCCAACCGAGGTTGGCCATCACCGGCGTGGTGCCGGCATCCATGTCGTGGCCATAGAGGCAGAGACCGGCTTCCAGGCGCAGGGAGTCACGGGCACCCAGGCCGATGGCCTCGACTTCCGGCTCGACCAGCAGGCGGCGCGCCAGGGCTTCGGCGGCGGCGCTGGGCACCGAGATCTCGTAGCCATCCTCACCGGTGTAGCCGCTGCGACTGACGATGCAGGGCTGGTCCAGCAGCTTGACGCGGCGGACCTGCATGAAGGTCATCTCGGCCACTTCCGGGGCCAGGCGCGACAGCACCGCGGCGGCCGCCGGGCCCTGCAGCGCCAGCAGCGCGCGATCGAATTGCGGCAGCACCTGGCAGCGATCGCCGAGGTGCTTTTCCAGGTGGGCGAGATCGGCCTCCTTGCAGGCGGCGTTGACCACCAGGTAGAGGCAATCGCCCAGGTTGGCGACCATGAGATCGTCGAGGATGCCACCGTTGTCGTCGGTCAGCAGGGCATAGCGCTGCATGCCGCTGGGCAGGTCGATGATGTCGACCGGGACCAGGCTTTCCACGGCTTCGGCGGCCGCGTCGCCTTCGAGCAGCACCTGGCCCATGTGGGAGACGTCGAACAGCCCGGCCTGGGCGCGGGTGTGCTGGTGCTCCTTGAGCACGCCGAGCGGGTACTGCACCGGCATCTCGTAGCCGGCGAAGGGCACCATGCGGGCACCGAGTTCCAGGTGCAGGGCGTGGAGCGAAGTCTTGAGCAGGGACATGGTGGGGCTCCGTGTCGGGTGGCTGTCCTGAGTCCAGGCGCTGTTGCCAAAGGATCAGGAAGACGGTGATGTGGTTTTCCCTCACCCCAACCCTCTCCCAGGGGAGAGGGGGAAGTGCAGGTGTTCGGGATCTGGCCTCTCCTTGCCCTTCCTCAATACGCGTCGAGGGGAAGGGGTCGGGCGGTTCCCTCACCCCGGCCCTCTCCCAAAGGGAGAGGGGGAAGAGCGGTGCTTCACTCGGACGTCCTGTACAACGGGTACAGAGCTATCGGCGTGCAGCGGCTCTGCTCCCCTCTCCCCCTGGGAGAGGGGCCGGGGGTGAGGGTCAGGCCTCGCCGTAGGCTTCGATCGGCGGGCAGGAGCAGACCAGGTTGCGATCGCCGTAGACGTTGTCGATGCGCGCCACCGGCGGCCAGTACTTGCCGTCCACCAGGCTCGGCAGCGGGAACACCGCCTGCTCGCGGCTGTAGGGGTGGGTCCACTCCCCGGCCAGTTCACGCGCGGTATGGGGCGCGTTCTTCAGCGGATTGTCCTGGGGATCCAGGGTGCCATTTTCCAGGGCGCGGATCTCTTCGCGGATGGCGATCATGGCGTCGCAGAATCTATCCAATTCCTGCTTGGACTCGCTCTCGGTGGGCTCGATCATCAGGGTCCCGGCCACCGGGAAGGACATGGTCGGGGCATGGAAGCCGAAGTCGATCAGGCGCTTGGCCACGTCGTCCACGGTCACGCCACTGCTGTCCTTGAGCGGACGCAGGTCGAGGATGCACTCGTGGGCCACCAGGCCGCTGGTGCCGGTGTAGAGCACCGGGTAGTGCTCTTCCAGGCGCCGGGCGATGTAGTTGGCGCTGAGGATGGCCACCTGGGAGGCGCGGGTGAGACCGGCGCTGCCCATCATCTTCAGGTACATCCAGGAGATCGGCAGGATGCTGGCGCTGCCGTAGGGCGCCGCGCAGACCGCGCC
Organism: Pseudomonas sp. No.117; assembly: GCF_054558395.1. Classification (NCBI taxonomy): domain Bacteria; kingdom Pseudomonadati; phylum Pseudomonadota; class Gammaproteobacteria; order Pseudomonadales; family Pseudomonadaceae; genus Pseudomonas; species Pseudomonas sp. No.117. The sequence goes on along the minus strand of NZ_BAAJNP010000001.1, from coordinate 672,988 downwards.
TTCCTTGCGCTCCAGGTGGGCATGGCCGGGCAGGAAGGGCGCCAGGTGCGCCTTGACGCCGATGGGGCCGACGCCCGGACCACCGCCGCCGTGGGGGATGCAGAAGGTCTTGTGCAGGTTGAGGTGGGAGACGTCGCCGCCGAACTGACCCGGAGCGCAGAGGCCGACCATGGCGTTCATGTTGGCGCCGTCGATATAGACCTGACCGCCGTGGTCATGGACCACCTGGCAGATCTCGCGGATGGCCTCTTCGAACACCCCGTGGGTGGACGGGTAGGTGATCATCAGCGCGGCCAGGCGCTCGCTGTGCTGCTCGGCCTTGGCGCGCAGGTCCTCGAGGTCGACGTTGCCGCGCTTGTCGCAGGCCACCACCACCACGCGCATGTCGACCATGCTGGCGGTAGCCGGGTTGGTGCCGTGGGCCGAGGCCGGGATCAGGCAGACGTCGCGCTCGCCCTGGCCGCGGCTCGCGTGATAGGCACGGATGGCCAGGAGGCCGGCGTACTCGCCCTGGGAGCCGGCATTGGGCTGCAGGGAGACGGCGTCATAGCCGGTAGCGGCGCAGAGCATGGCCTCCAGCTCGGTGGTGAGCTGGGCATAGCCCTCGGCCTGGTCGGCCGGCGCGAAGGGATGGATGGCGCCGAATTCGGCCCAGGTGACCGGGATCATCTCGCTGGCGGCATTGAGCTTCATGGTGCAGGAGCCCAGCGGGATCATGGTGCGATCCAGCGCCAGGTCCTTGTCCGCCAGCTTGCGCAGATAGCGCATCAGCTCGGTCTCGGACCTATGGCTGGCGAACACCGGGTGGGTCAGGAAGGCCGACTGGCGGCGCAGCGCTTCTGGCACTTCCACGCCGCTGACGTCGCCCAGCTCGACGACCTGGGGTGCGGCCTGGCCGTCGGCCAGGATCTCCAGCAGGGCCTGGACGTCGGCCAGGGTGCTGGTCTCGTCGAGGGACACGCCCAGGGCCTCTTCGCTGACTTCGCGCAGGTTGTAGCCGCGGGCGCGAGCAGCCTCGTGCAGGGTGGCGGTGCGCGCGCCGAACACCAGGGTCAGGGTGTCGAAGGCGGTGTGCTGGGTCTGGTGACCGAGGCGCTGCAGGCCGGCGGCCAGCAGGCCGGTAAGACGCTGCACCCGGGTGGCGATGCGGGTCAGCCCTTCGGGGCCGTGGTAGACCGCGTACATGCTGGCGATGTTGGCCAAGAGCACCTGGGCGGTGCAGATGTTGCTGGTGGCCTTCTCGCGGCGGATGTGCTGCTCGCGGGTCTGCAGGGCCAGGCGATAGGCCGGGTTGCCGTGGCGGTCGATGGACACGCCGACGACCCGCCCAGGCATGTCGCGCTTGTACTTGTCCTGCGTCGCGAAGTAGGCCGCGTGGGGACCGCCGAAGCCGAGCGGCACGCCGAAGCGCTGGGCGGTGCCGATGGCCACGTCCGCGCCCAGTTCGCCGGGCGGGGTGAGCAGGGTCAGGGCCAGCAGGTCGGCGGCCATGGCCACCAGGGCACCGGCGGCCTGGAAGGCCTGGATGCTCTCGCGGTAGTCGCGGATCTCACCAGTGGTCATCGGGTACTGGAACAGCGCGCCGAAGAAGCGGCCGTGGTCCTCGATCTCGGTTTCCACGCCCACCACCACCTCGATGCCCAGGGGTTCGGCGCGGGTGCGCAAGACGTCCAGGGTCTGGGGATGGCAGTGTACGGAGGCGAAGAAGGCACTGGCCTTGTTCTTAGCCAGGCGCTTGCAGAAGGTCATGGCCTCGGCGGCGGCGGTGCCCTCGTCCAGCAGCGAGGCGTTGGCCACCGGCATGCCGGTGAGGTCGCCGATCAGCGTCTGGAAGTTGAGCAGGGCTTCCAGGCGGCCTTGGGAGATCTCCGGCTGGTAGGGGGTGTAGGCGGTGTACCAGGCCGGATTTTCCAGCAGGTTGCGCAGGATCGGCGCCGGGGTATGGGTGTTGTAGTAGCCCTGGCCGATGAGGCTCTTGAGCAGGCGATTCTTGCCGGCGATGGCGCGCAGCTCGGCCAGGGCGTCGGCTTCGGACAGCCCGGCGGGCAGGTCCAGCACGCTGGTGCCCTTGATGCTCTCGGGAATCACCTGGGCGGTCATGGCCTCCAAGGATTCGTAGCCGAGCAGGTCGAGCATGGCGATCTCGTCCAGCTCGCGCGGGCCGATGTGGCGCGGGACGAATTCGTCGGCGGTGCTGAGGGTAGCGTGCAGCGACATGGCGGTCTTACCCCTTGATCAGTTGCTGATAGGCGGCTTCGTCGAGCAGGGCGGCGAAGGCTTCGGTATTGGCGGGCTGGAAGCGGAAGAACCAGCCGGCACCCAGCGGATCGCTGTTGATGGTCTCGGGCGCATCATTGAGCGCCTCGTTGACGGCCAGGACCTCGCCATCCAGCGGCATGGTGATGTTGCTGGCGGCCTTGACCGATTCCAGGACCGCGACTTCATCGCCCCGGGCGTAGCTGCGCAGCTCCGGCAGTTGCACGAAGACCAGGTCGCCGAGCGAATCCTGAGCATAGTCGGTGATGCCGACGGTGATGCTGCCATCGGCTTCCTGACGTAGCCACTCGTGTTCTTCGGTAAAGCGCAGACCCATTGCCAGACTCCTGCGGACGTTTGTCCTGGTGAATAGATGAGTCGAATGCTGCAAGGCCAGTGCCAGGATCAAAAGCCAGTGATTTCAGGGGCTTAAGCTAGGCCACCTAGTAGCCTTGTAGCGAAATCGATACGGAAGTCCGCTAGCCCCTCGCTAGACGTAACGTTTTAGATACACAGTATCGATTTCGTTACGATGTTAGCCTGGCTGTCGGATCGGACAGCCCAGCTATAGGAGTCGGCCTGGCTCCTGGCCTCAATCGAGGATGAAATGCGGCAGGAAGCGCGAGCTGTCCTGGGTAATCAGCGAGCGATCCTCGCGAATGCCCAGGCCGCAGGCGCGGTTACCCACCACCCAACTGCCCAGCACCGGATAGTGGCCGTCGAAACAGGGTAATGGCTGGCAGGCCTGGCGTATGGTCGCCCCGCCATAGGGGCCGGCCACCGCGGCCCGGCGACCGTCACGGGCGTGCAGGCTCACGTTGGCGCCCTCGCGGGAGAACAGCGGCTTGCGCACCCAGCCCGGTGCCAGGGTATCGCTGGGCTGGGCATCGAAATAGGCGGGTAATAGATTGGGATGCCCCGGGTGCTGCTCCCAGAGCAGCGCCAGGATGCCCTTGTTGCTCAGCAACGCCTTCCACGGCGGCTCGACGAAGCGGGTGCCGCTGGCCGGGATGGCCGCGCCGAAGGCGTCTTCCAGCAGGTGCTCCCAGGGGTAGAGCTTGAACAGGCTGAAGATGGAATGGCCCTGGAGATCGACGAAGGTGCCCGAGCGCTCCAGGCCGATGTCCTCGATGGCGAGGAAACGGGCATCCAGCCCGGCCTGGATGGCGCAGTCGCGCAGGTAGTCGACGGTGCCCCGATCCTCCAGGGAGTCGCGCACCGCGGCCAGGTACAGCGGCTGCGGCAACCCCAGGTCGGCCAGGGTTTCGATCAGCCGCTCCTGGATCAGGTTGTACTGGTCGGCCGCAGCGGGCAGCCCGCCGCGTTCACGCTGCTGTTCCAGCCACAGCCACTGGAAATAGGCCGCCTCGTAGAGCGAGGTGGGGGTGTCGTAGTTGAGCTCGAACAGCTTGGCCGGACCCTGGCCGCTGTAGCAGAAGTCCATCCGGCCATAGAGCGAGGGCTCGCGACGGCGCCAGCTGATGCGCAGGTGGTCCCAGAAGAAGCGCGGAATGTGCAGCCGCTCCAGCAGCTCCTCGCGCTCGACGATGAGATCCACCAGCGCCAGGCATAGCTGGTGCAGCTCGGCGGTGGGCGCCTCGATGTCATCCTCGATCTGCCGCAGGCTGAAGCGGTAGGCGGCGGTCTCGTCCCAATAGGGTTCGCCATCGAAGGTATGGAAGGCGAAGCCCAGGGCCTCGGCCTGCTGGCGCCAGTCGGGACGCTCGCTGAAGGAGATGCGCTGCATGGCCTAGCCGCCCTGGGAGCAGAGCGCCGAGGCCTTGAGCCCGAAGCCGCCGCGCTGGACAGCGGGCGCCGGCCTGATCCGGGTCAGGGCGGTGCTGACCAGCAGCGGCCCGGAGCGGCGCCCGACGTATTCGTTGCAGTTGCTGCGCAAATGGTCGTCACCGAGCGCCTGGTAGAGCGGCTCGCTGGGGAAGCGCTGTTCCAGCCAGTCCAGCCGCTGCCCCTGGGAACCGGTGGCCGTGACCGGCACCGTACCCAGCAGGTAGCCGGCGAGCGGCGGCGCATAGGCGCCCGCGACCTGCTCGACCGCCTGGCAGCGCCCGGCGCCGAAGTCGGCCTCGCAATCGGCCTGGGCACGGTAGCGGGGGGCGATCTGCCGGTGCAGGGCCAGCACCCGGGCGTATTCCTGCTCGCACAGCCCGGCCTTGAACACCCCGGCGCTCTGGCACTCGAGCGGGTCCCGATAGAGATAGCCCGTCTCCGGCTTGTCGCTGCAGCCGGTCACGAGCAGCGGCGTGGCGCCCAGCAGTACCAGGCGCAGGCCCTTGCTGCGTTTCATCGCGCCCCCTCAACCGCTGATGGCGGCGGCATTGAGCACGCCCACGGCAAGGGCGAAGCAGGCGGCGAGGATGCCGCTGGCCATCTCGTTGGCTGCCAGCCGTTGCGGCAGCCCCGGCAGGCCCAGGCGCAGGAGCTGGAAGGCCAGTAGCTGGGTGACCAGGGCGATGAGTGCCCAGACCAGGAAATCGACCAGGCTCACCGCCACCCGCATGGCACCAGCCAGGGGCAGCACGAAGCCGAGCAGGCTGCCACCGAAGGCCAGGGCCGCGGCGGGCACGTCGGCGCGGATCAGCTGCCATTCGCGGTGCGGCGTGAGCCATGCATAGAGCACGCAGAACAGGCCGAGCAGGGCCAGGGACAGCAGCAGGTAGAGCAGAAAGGCGGGAAAGCCGCTGAGGTAGGCGGACAGCACGGAGACGCTCCTTGTCGATGCAAGCCGGCCGCGATTATCGCCCTAGCGGAGAGGGGCGTGCCGACCGTTCACCCGGCGAAACGGCGAGGCGGTCGCGAACTTCCGCCCCGCTTCGTCGGCCCAAGAGAGCACAACAAGACCTCTACCAAGCGGCTCTGCCTTCCCCCATCCCTTGCCTGGAGTCTTTGTCATGGCTGTGAAAACCGTTGCCGATCTGCTCGTCGCCACCCTCGAAGCCGCTGGTGTGGACACCATCTGGGGCCTGCCGGGCGATTCGCTCAACGGCCTCACCGAAAGCCTGCGCAGCCGGGGACGCATCCGCTGGCGCGGCGTGCGTCACGAAGAAGCCGCGGCCTTCGCCGCCAGCGCCGCCGCCGATACCAGCGGGCGCCTGGCGGTCTGCGCCGGCTCCTGCGGCCCGGGCAACCTGCACCTGATCAACGGCCTATTCGACGCCCAGCGCAGCGGCGCGCCGGTACTGGCCATCGCCGCCCAGATTCCCTCCAGCGAGATCGGCCTCGGCTACTTCCAGGAGACCCACCCGGAACGCCTGTTCCGCGACTGCAGCGATTTCTGCGAGGTGGTCTCCCACCCCGAGCAATTGCCGCGCATCCTCGAGACGGCCATGCGCTCGGCCATCCTCAATCGCTCGGTATCGGTGGTGGTGATTCCCGGCGACGTGGCGCTGGCCGAGGCGCCGATCAAGGAGGTCCAGTGGAGCGAGCCGGTACGCCCGGTGGTGGTACCGCCGGACGCCGAACTGGACGCCCTGGCCGAATTGCTGGCCGGCGAGAAGCGCATCACCCTGCTCTGCGGCGCCGGTTGCGCCGGTGCCCATTCCCAGGTGGTGGCCCTGGCCGAGCGGCTGCAGGCGCCGGTGGTCCACGCCCTGCGCGGCAAGGCCCATATCGAGTATGCCAACCCCTATGGCGTGGGCATGACCGGGCTGATCGGCTTTTCCTCCGGCTATCACGCGCTCAAGGAGTGCGATCTGCTGCTGATGCTGGGCAGCAACTTCCCCTATCGCAACTTCTTCCCGGACCACGGCCGGGTGGTGCAGATCGACCTGCGCGGCGCCCACCTGGGCGTGCGTACCCCGCTGCTCAAGGGGCTGGTGGGTGACGTCCGCGCCACCCTCGATGCCCTGCTGCCGAAACTCCAGCCCAACAGCCACAGCCGCTTCCTGGAAAAGGCCCAGCAGCACTACCGCAAGACCCGCGCCGAATTGGACGACCTGGCCACCGCCACCGCCGATGGCGAGCCGCTGCATCCGCAGTACCTCACCACCCGCGTCAGCGAACTGGCCTCGGCGGATGCCCTCTTCACCTGCGACGTCGGCACCCCCACGGTGTGGGCCGCACGCTATTTGGCGATGAACTTCGAGCGTAAGCTGGCCGGCTCCTTCACCCACGGTTCCATGGCCAACGCCCTGCCCCAGGCCATGGGCCTGCAGGCGGCCTTCCCCGACCGCCAGGTGGTGGCCCTGGCCGGCGATGGCGGCCTGTCCATGCTGCTGGGCGAACTGGCGACCCTGGCCAGCGAGCAGCTGCCGGTCAAGGTCATCGTCTACGACAATGCCACCCTGGGCTTCGTCGCCATGGAGATGAAGGCCGCCGGCATGCTCGACGAGACCACCGACCTGGGCGCCGTCGACTTCGCCCAGGTGGCCGAAGCCTGCGGCGTGCGCGGCTGGAAGGTGGAATCGGCGAGCCTGCTCGACGCTACCCTGGAAGAAGCCTTCGCCCATCCCGGCCCGGCGCTGGTGGATGTGCGCATCGCCAAGCAGGAATTGTCGCTGCCGCCGAAGATCCAGGCCGCCCAGGCCAAGGGCTTCAGCCTCTACATGCTGCGGGCGGTGATGAGCGGCCGTGGCAGCGAGGTGGTGGACCTGGCCAAGACCAACGTGCTGCGCTGAGGGCGCCCCTGAAGACGGCGGCGCGCACCTTTTGACGAGGCGCGCTGCCCGGTACACCCCACCCAGCGCCATGAGATGCCAGGCGCCGTCGCCCGCTCAGCCCTTGCGGCGATTCTTGGCGTTGCCCTGGCGGGCCTTGAAGCGGGGGTTGCTCTTGCAGATCACATAGATCCGCCCGCGGCGCTTGACCACCTGGCAGTCGCGGTGCCGGCGTTTGGCCTGTTTGAGCGAGGCGAGGACTTTCATGAGGCGGCACTCCCTTTTGATATGTAATAACGTTACGTTAATACGAATCAGTCGCAAGGGGAAGTCTTGGCAGAGGAGGATTTGCCGCCGGGTTGTCCTGGCCAACCGGCTGCCTCGCGAGCCGGGGCCACTGATAGCCTTCGGCTGCTGGGGACCAGACGATGCCGTGCGACCGGGCCAGGTCGCACGGCACTAGCGACGACTAGGGCTCGCTCGACTGCTCCAGCAGCCGCGCGACTTCGCCGCTGGCCTTGAGCCTGTCGAAGGCCTCGCGCAGGCGCCCTACCAGGGGGGCCGGGGTGGTCGCGCTGAACGCCATGTACAGCGGCGTATCGAGGTCTTCCAGGGCTGCCAGGCGCTGTAATCCGGGACAGGCGTCGCCAGCGGCCTGACAGAGGTGGGCGGCATCCAGTTCGGGCAGGAGCAAGGCATCCACCTGGCCGCTGAGCAGCCGGCTGAAGTTGTCCTGCTGCTGGCCGGACACCACCAGCCGCTGGAAGCCGAGCGTCTGCAGGTACTGGTGGCGCACGTCGTCCCGCATCACGCCGAGGCGATAGGGCCGCGCGTCGTCGAGACGCTCGATACGGACATCCTCGCGCGTCTTCAGCCGATAGAAGTAGTAGCGCAGGCGCAGCACCTCCCCCACCCACTGGAAGTGGGTTTCGCGGGCCGGGGTTCGGGCGATGAGGTAGATCAGCACCCCCGGCTCGTGCAGCGCCAGATCATAGGCGCGGGCCCAGGGATAGAGTTCCACCCGGTAGTCATCGATACCCGCCTGCACCAGGGTGCGCTCCACCACCGCGGTCGCCGGTCCGCCCACCCGACCGTCGACGATCCGGCTGAAGGAGGTGTCTTCGGTCACCGCGCGGACGGTGGCCGCCTCCACGCTTTGGCCCAGTAGCACCAGCAAGGCGAGCAACACGGGATGCCTCATAGGGATACCTCCTCCTGCAGGTGACAGCTGCGATTGCGTCCCAGGCGCTTGGCCTGGTAGAGCGCCCGGTCGGCAGTACCCATGAGGGTGGCGAAATCGGGAATGTCCGCGTTCAACGCGGCATAGCCAATGCTCAGGGTGACCTGGCCGGCGGCCGTCGATCCGGCATGGACGATCCCCAGCGCCAGCACGGCCCGGCGCAGGCGCTCGGCCATTTCGCCGGCGCCCTCCAGGTCGGTCGCCGGCAGCAGGACCGCGAATTCCTCGCCGCCGATCCGCGCCACGAGATCGCCGGCACGCACCACGACCTGGCGCATGGCGGTGGCCACCTGCCGCAGGCAGAGGTCGCCCTGGGCATGGCCATAGGTGTCGTTGTAGGGCTTGAAGAAGTCGACGTCGCAGACCAGCAGCGAGAGCGGCAGACCGGAGCGCTGGGCGCGGCGAAACTCCACGTGCTCGGTTTCGTCGAAGCAGCGTCGATTGGGCAGTCCGGTGAGCGGATCGCTGAGCGACAGCTCTTCCAGCCGCGCATTGGCGCTACGCAGGGCCTCCTGGGAGGCCAGCAGGTCGCGCAGCTGCGCCTGGTGGTGGGAGGCGTGCAACAGCAGCTGGGTGGTCATGTTGATCAGGGCGCGTTCATCGGTGCGCCAGTCGCCCGCCAGGTCACGCCCGAAGAGCAGCAGCCCGTACTCGTCGTCGGCGGTGCGCAGGTGGACCAGGCCCAGGGCTTCGTTGCCCAGCGCCAGCAAGGGCGCCGCCGCCTCACCGAGGGCGGTGGCCAGCGCTGCGCGACTGGCGAAGATACCGGGTACCTCGGGCTCCAGCAGGGTCTCCAGGCGCTCGCCGCAGTGGGTCGGCAGCGTCATGCCCAGCGCCGGCTCGGCCGCGCCGGACCAGCCCTGGTATAGCCGATACACGGCATCCTGGGCGTGGCGCTTGAACCAGAAGGCCTGCCGCGCGCCCAGGCGCTGGGCCACCTCCTGCAGGCAGACCTGGCAATGCCGGTCGAACTGGTCGCAGGGCGCATTGATCAGCTGGTTGGACAACCCAAGGATGGTCTGCTGGGCCGTCGCCAGCGCCTCGAGCTCCGCGGTTCGCTCGCGCACCCGGTCCGCCAGGCGATCGCGATGGGCGGCCAGCTCTTCCTCGTGACGATGCTGCTGGGCGAGGTAGCCCGCCAGGTTGCCCTGCAGCGTATTGATGCCGCTCACCAGCAGGTCCAGTTCGTCGTGCCGGGCCGGCCGCTGCAGGGCCAGGGGCGCGGCGAGGGTGGCAGCCGTCAACCGCGACAGGTGCCGGGCGATGCGCCGGACGTGCAGGGTCACCAGCCGATTGAAGGCCAGGCTGACCAGACCGGCGAGCAGCAGGGCCAGGATGACCTGGGTCAGCAGGGTGCCGGCCACGCTGTCGCGCAACTCCTTCCAGAGCAGGGGCTCGTTGCCCTGGATGAGCAGGTCGCCGAGCACCTCGCGCCCGCCGGGATAGGGGCTGTAGATCAGCTCGCAGTGCCGACTCGGCGCCAGGCTCGAGGCCACCCAGTCGTCACGCTGGCGGGCCTGGACCTCAACCTCCTTGCCGTGCCCGGCCAGCCGCAGTTCGATGCGCCCTACTGAGGCGACGCGCAGGGCGCCGTCCAGGTGCGCCTGTACCGCGGGCTTGTCCAGTTCCCAGATGGCCTTGGCCAGGGTCGACTGGTACACCTGCTCCAGCAGTTGCAGTTCGGCCTCCATGCCGACACGGTTCTGCTCCCAGATGTTCCAGGTCCGCAGCCCCGCCGTGACCGCGGAAAACAGCAGGCAGAACACCACCGTCATCAGCGCCAGGCGATTACCCAGCGAGCGATGCGTGCGCACGCCGCTCATAGCCAGCGCCGCTGCAGTGCGTCCAGCGTCCCGTCCTGCTGCAGGCTGGCGAAGGCCGCCCGTAGCCGCGCCAATAGCTCGGGCGAGGTATTCAGGCTGGCCGCCAGGTACAGGGGATAGGGTGGCACGCAATAGGCCTGCACCAGATCCCGCCTGGGCTCGTAGCCGGCCTGGCGGGCCAGGTAGTTGGCCACCGCCCGGTTGGCGATCCACAGGTCGACCCGCCCGCCCTTGAGTTTCTCCAGGTTGAGGCTGTAGTGCGCGCTGGACTGCAGCTCGCGCCCGACGGCGAACCCCTGCGCCAGCAGGATGCGCTCGCCGGCATCGCCATTGACCGTGGCGATCTGCCGACCGCGGGCGGCCTCCAGGCTGGCGAAGGGCGGGACGCGCCCCTGCCAGCTGAACAGGCAGAGATTGGTCTCGGTGAGGGGTACCACCCAATCGAACAGCGCCTCTCGCTCGGGCAGCCGCGCCATGGAGAAGATCAGTACGCCGGGGCGTTCCTGGGCCTGGGCGAAGGCGCGGGCCCAGGGCATGACCTGCGGCTCGCCGGCAAGCTCCGCCCGGGCCAGCAGCAGGCGCACCAGTTCGACCGAATAGCCGGTCACCCGGCCATCCGGCTGGACCAGGCTGAACGGTGGATAGTCCTCGGTCACCACCTGGACTTCGCTCGCACGAACAGCCGTGCAGGCCAGCATCAGACCGAGAAATAAGCATTGCAGGAAGTTGCTCGCCACGAAGCCCTCCCGTCCGAGCACGACGTGATCTGAGCTTTATCGGGCTGCACCGATGAAACTTGAAGCCGCCGCGCTAGTCTCGCCGTGGAATGCCGTAGCGGCGCAGGCGCATGGCGATGGCCGAGTGGGAGGTCTGCAGGCGCGCGGCCAACTGGCGGCTGGAGGGATGCTGGGTATAGAGCCGTTCCAGCAGGGCGGCTTCGAAGCCCTGCACGGCCGCCTCCAGGGTACTGACCTCGGTCTCCACCTGCCCCGCCACCGCGGTGCCGGCCAGGTCCAGGTCGTCGACGTCGATCTGGCCGCTTTCGCTGATGGCGGCGGCGCGGAAGAGGATGTTCTGCAACTGGCGGACGTTCCCCGGCCAGGCGTTGCCCAGCAGCACGCCATAGGTGGCCGGGGCCAGCCGACAGGGCGGGCGGCCGATCTGGGCGCAGGCCTGCTGCAGGAAGTGCCGCGCCAGCAGCAGGATGTCCTGGCCGCGCTCGCGCAGCGCCGGCACCTGCAGGCTGAGTACGTTGAGGCGGTAGAAGAGGTCTTCACGAAAGGTCCCGGCGGCCACCATGGCCTGGAGGTCACGATGGGTGGCGGCGAGGATGCGCACGTTGACCTGGGTCTCGTGGGCCCCGCCGACGCGGCGGAAGGTGCCGTCGGAGAGGAATCTCAGCAGCTTGGCCTGCAGGTAGGGCGACATCTCGCCGACTTCGTCGAGGAATACCGTACCCTGGTCGGCCAGCTCCAGCAGCCCCGGCTTGCCGCCGCGCTGGGCGCCGGTGAAGGCGCCTGGGGCGTAGCCGAACAGCTCGCTCTCGGCCAGGCTTTCCGGCAGGGCCGCGCAGTTCAGCGCCAGGAAGGGGGCGTCGCGACGGGCACTGGCGGCATGGCAGGCGCGCGCCACCAGCTCCTTGCCGGTGCCGGTCTCGCCGAGGATCAGCAGGGGGGCTTCGAGGGCCGCCAGGCGCTGCGCGCGGGCCTTGAGGGTGCGGATGGCGGCGCAGTCGCCGAGCAGCGAATCGAAGCCCTCGGGCGTGTCGTGGCGCAGCGCCGACAGCCGGCCGCCGATGCGACTGGGCGCATAGAGAGTCAGCAAGCCGCCGGCCAGGCCGCCCACGGGTTCACCGATGGGGGTGGCGTCCAGCAACAGTGCCTGGCCGCGCAGCACCACCTCGCGCAGCGGCAGGCGAAAGCCCTGGGCCAGCAGTTCGGCGGGCAGCTCGGCATCGTTGAAGAGTTCGGCGAGTGTGTTGCCGGCCCCTTCGCCGGCCAGGGCGGCGAACGCCGGGTTGGCCAGCAGGATGCGGCCCTCGCCATCCACCGCCAGCACCGGATCGGCCATGGCCGCGAGCAGCGCATCGAGCTGCAGGGTGCGCCGCTGGCCGGGCAGGATGTCCACCACCCGGACCGCCTCGACCCCCACCACGGTCAGCAGGGCGGCGCGCAATTCCTCCAGCACCGCGGCGCTCAGGGTCGGCGCATCGATGTAGACGTTGGGCGGCACCATCTCCACCGCGTCCAGGTTGAGGTTGCGCGCACCGAGCAGTGCCAGGACCTCCTGGGTGATACCGACACGGTCGATGAAAGTCACATGGATACGCATGAAAACCGCGGGGTCTGAAGGCGAAAGGCTATGCTACCCAAATGCTCGGGGTAGAATCATTTCTCATTTGCCGTGACGAGACCTCCATGACCAGCAAAGACCCGCTCCTTCTCGATCAGCAGCTCTGCTTCGCGCTGTACTCCACCTCATTGGCCATGACCAAGGTGTACAAGCCGCTGCTCGAGGAGGTGGGCCTGACCTACCCGCAGTACCTGATGATGCTGGTGCTCTGGGAAAACGACCATCTACCGCTCAAGGAGCTGGCGCGCCGGCTGCACCAGGACTCCGGTGCCCTGACCCCGGTCCTCAAGCGCCTGGAGGCCGAAGGCTACGTGACGCGCCAGCGCAGTGCCGAGGACGAGCGCAACCTGTCCATCGAACTCACCGCGCAAGGCCGAACCCTGCGCGAGCGGGCGCGCAAGATCAACGGCACCATCGGCGGCTATTGCGCGCTGGGTGATGCGGAGATGACCGAACTGCGCGAGAACCTCATGGCGCTGCGTTCCAAGCTGGAGCGGTAAAAGCCCGCCACTGCCATTGGTCGCCTGGGCCAAAAAATGTATTTGCGCGATAATAAATATCGCGATAACTTAATTCCGTACCCGGGCCTCCCCTCTCGGTTAACGCCCGACCATTCAGTTATCGCGATACCTAACCCAGGAGCTTGCCATGAACATCCTCTACACCGCTTCCGCCACCAGCACCGGCGGCCGTGACGGCCGTTCCATCAGCAGCGACAAGGCCCTGGACGTGCAGCTGTCCACGCCCAAGGAGCTGGGTGGCGCCGGCGGTACCGGCACCAACCCCGAGCAACTCTTCGCCGCCGGCTATTCGGCCTGCTTCATCGGCGCACTCAAGTTCGTCGGTGCCAAGGAAAAGATCGCCGTCCCGGCTGACGTCAGCGTGACCGCCCAGGTCGGCATCGGCCCGATCCCCACCGGCTTCGCCCTGGACGTCGAGCTGACCATCAGCCTGCCGGGCCTGGAGCGCGCCGTGGCCGAAGACCTGATCGAGAAGGCCCACCAGGTCTGCCCCTACTCCAACGCTACCCGCGGCAACGTGGACGTGCGCCTGACCCTGGCCTGAGGGTCGCGCGCTCCCGGCGCCTCGCCCCGAGGCGCCCGGTCTTTCCCAGTTCGAGGAGTCATCCCGCGATGCGTACCTTCTCTCGTCTGCTCGGTCTTTCCGCCCTCACGCTGGCCCTCGGCAGTGCCTACGCCGCTCCCCAGCCCGACCCGGCCCTGGAGCGCACCACCCAGGGTTTCGTCGACACCCTCAACGCCAGCGGTGGCAAGCCCATCGAGACCCTGACGCCCCAGGATGCCCGCGCCGTCCTGGCGGGTGCCCAAGCCGGCGTCAAGGTCGATCTCTCCGGCGTGAAGACCAGCGAGAAAACCATCCAGGTCGACGGCAAGCCGCTGCAGCTGACCATCGTCCGTCCGGCCAACGCCAAGGGCCAGACCCCCGCCTTCATGTTCTTCCACGGCGGCGGCTGGGTGCTGGGCGACTTCCCCACCCACCAGCGCCTGGTGCGTGACCTGGTGGTGGCCTCCGGTGCCACGGCGGTGTTCGTCAACTACACCCCGAGTCCGGAAGCCCACTTTCCGGTGGCCATCGACCAGGCCTATGCCGCGACCCGCTGGGTCGCCGAGCACGGCAAGGACATCGACGTCGACGGCAGCCGCCTGGCGGTGGCCGGCAACAGCGTCGGTGGCAACATGGCCGCGGTGGTGAGCCTGATGGCCAAGGACCGGGGCACGCCCAAGCTGCGCTATCAGGTGCTGCTGTGGCCGGTGACCGATGCCAGCTTCGACAACGCCTCCTACCAGGCCTATGCCGAAGGCCGCTTCCTCACCCGCAACATGATGAAGTGGTTCTGGGACAACTACACCACCCGCGAAGCCGACCGCGCCAACGTCTACGCCTCGCCGCTGCGCGCCTCGGAGGCACAGCTCAAGGGCCTGCCGCCGGCCCTGGTGCAGACCGCCGAGAACGATGTCCTGCGTGACGAGGGCGAGGCCTATGCGCGCAAGCTCAATGCCGCCGGGGTCGACGTGGTCCAGGTGCGCTACAACGGCATGATCCACGACTACGGACTGCTCAACGCCCTGGCCAAGGTACCCGAGGTCCAGGCCGCCCTGACCCAGGCTGGCCAGCTGCTCAAGCAGCACCTGCAGTAAGGCTCAACGCACGACCCAAGGGCGCCCATAGTGGCGCCCTTTTGCGTTTCAGCCCGGCTCACCGAGGGCGGCGAAGCGTTCCGCCAGCCAGCCGTGCAGCTGGCGAACCGCGGGCGAGAACTGCCGCCGGTGCGGACAGAACAGCTGCAGCGGCAGCGGCTCGCCGGGCTGCTCGGGCAGCAGCCGTACCAGCCGGCCAGTCTGGAGATCGTCGCGCATGTCCATCCAGGACTTGTAGACGATGCCCTCCCCGGCGACGGCCCAGCGTCGTACCACCTCGGCATCGTCGCTTTGCAGGGGTCCGCTGACGGCCACCTGGCGCAGGCCGCCGTCGACCTGCGGAAAGCTCCATTTGTCGTAGGTGCGGCCATGCAGCTGATAGAGCAGGCAGGCGTGCCCGGCCAGGTCGTCCAGGCTGCGCGGCGTACCCTGGCGGGCCAGGTAGGCCGGTGCCGCCGCCAGCAGGCGGTGGTTGTCGGGCGCCAGCGGCAGGGCCACCAGGCTGCCGTCCTGGCTGCGCCCGTAGCGGATGGCGATGTCCACCGGATCGCGATAGACGTCGGCTTGCTGGTCGGAGACATACAGCCGCAGGGTCAGGCCCGGATGGCGCTGGCGAAAGTCCGCCAGCCAGGGCAGCAACAGGTTGCGTCCCAGGTCCGAGGGCGCCGCCACCTGCAGCACGCCACGCAGCTCCGGGCTCTCCCCTTGCAGGCGTTCACGCCCCTCGCGCAGCGTCTCCAACACCTCCCGGGCATAGGGCAGATAGGCCTCGCCCTCGGCGGTGAGCCTCAGGCTGCGGGTCGAACGGGCGAACAGGCGGATGCCCAGGTCGCGCTCCAGCCGGCCGATGGCGGCGCTCACCTGCCCTGGCAACAGGTCTGCCTCGCGGGCCGCGCGGGAAAAGCTGCCGAGGGCGGCGGAGCGCACGAAAAGGCCGAGGTCGTCGAAGCGGATCATTTTCACTCCCATGGTGAAGCTGCTATCCGATTCTGCCGCTTTTTCCGGCACAGAATGAAGACGACCATGGTCCCACGTCTTCTTATCGTACAAAGGAACCCGCCCATGAAAGCCATCGTCCACGGTGACACCAGCCTGCCCGCCAGCGATCCCCGCGCCCTGCAGGACGCCGTGCTGCCCGATCCCACCCCGGAAGCCCATGACCTCCTGGTGGAAGTCCGCGCCGTCTCGGTCAACCCGGTGGACACCAAGGTGCGCCAGGGCCTGGTGCAGCGCGAGTCCAAGGTACTGGGCTGGGACGTCTCCGGCGTGGTTCGCGCGGCAGGCAGCGCGGTCAGCCGCTTCGCCGTGGGTGACGAGGTCTATTACGCCGGCGAACTGTTCCGTCCCGGCTGCAACAGCGAGCTGCACCTGGTGGACGAGCACCTGGCCGGCCACAAGCCCAGGAGCCTGGACCACGCCCAGGCCGCGGCCCTGCCGCTGACCGCCATCACCGCCTGGGAACTGCTGTTCGACCGCCTGGGCGTGGCCGAGGGCGGTGGCGCCGGCCAGCAGTTGCTGGTGATGGGCGCGGCGGGCGGCGTCGGCTCCGTGCTGGTCCAGCTGGCCCGCCAGCTGACCGAGCTGACGGTGATCGGCACCGCCTCGCGCGCCGAAACCCAGGACTGGGTACGGGAGCGTGGCGCCCACCACGTCATCGACCACCACCAGCCGCTGCGCCCCCAGCTGGAAGCCCTGGGCCTGGACGGCGTGACCCTGGTGTCCAGCCTGACCCATACCGATGTGCATTTCGCCCAGTTGGTCGATGTCCTGCGGCCCCAGGGTCGCCTCGGGGTGATCGACGATCCGGCGCAACTCGACGTGGTGCCGATGAAGGCCAAGTCGCTGTCGCTGCACTGGGAACTGATGTTCACCCGCTCGCTGTTCCAGACCCCCGACAAGGTGCGCCAGCACGAGATCCTCGAACGGGTCGCCCAGCTGATCGACCAGGGCACCCTCAAGACCACCCTGGGCGAACACCTGGGCCGCATCGACGCCGCCAACCTGCGCCGTGCCCATGCCCAGCTGGAAAGCCACCAGGCCCGCGGCAAGCTCGTACTGGAGGGCTTCTGATGTCCAGGTTCCACGCCCTCGCCCTGGCGGTCGCCCTAGCCGCGGGTAGCCTGACCGCCCAGGCCGCGCCCCTGCCGCAGGAGCGCAGCCTCGGCCAGTTGGAGCAGGTCTTCGCCTTCCAGGACGCCATGCCCACCGGCGTCACCGTCAGCGAGACCGGCCGGATCTTCGTCAACTACCCGCGCTGGGGCGACCAGGTGCCCTTCACCGTGGCCGAACTCAAGGACGGCCGGGCGGTGCCCTACCCCGACGCCGCGCTGAACGTCGAGACTCCCGGTCAGCCGGCCAAGGGCTTCATCAGCGTGCAGAGCGTGGTCGCCGACGGGCGCGGCCACCTCTGGGTGCTGGACACCGCCGCCCCCGGCTTCGCCGCGCCCAAGGCCGGCGGCGCCAAGTTGGTGGCCATCGACCTCAAAACCAATAAGGTGGTGAAGACCCTGGTCTTTCCGGCCGCGGCGCTCGAACCCAAGAGCTACGTCAACGACGTGCGCTTCGACTTTCGCGTCGGTCGCGCCGGGGTCGCCTATGTCACCGACTCGGCGCCTCCGGGTGGACTCATCGTCCTCGACCTCGCCACCGGCCAGGCCCAGCGCCGCCTGACCGGCGCGCCCCAGGCCAACGTCGATCCCAGCTTCGCCCCGGTGGTGGAAGGCGAGCCGCTGCTGATCCGGCAACCCGACGGCAGCACCAGCCGCCCGGCCATCGCCAGCGATGGCATCGCCCTCGCGCCGGACGGCGGCACCCTCTATTTCAGCCCGCTGTCCAGCCGCCACCTCTATGCCGTGCCCACCGCCCTGCTGCGCGATCCCGCCGCCAGCGAGGCCCAGGTCCGCGCCGGCGTGCAGGACCTCGGCGAGAAAGGCGCCTCCGACGGCCTCGAAGCCGATGCCCAGGGCCGCGTCTATGCCGGTGACTACGAGCACAACGCCATCCGCCAGCGCCAGGCCGATGGCAGCTGGAAGACCCTGGTGCACGATCCCCGTGCGCTCTGGCCCGATACCCTGAGCATCGGCCCGGACGGCTACCTCTACTTCACCGCCAACCAGCTCCACCGCCAGGCCCTGTTCCATAACGGCCAGGACCTGCGCGAAAAACCCTACAGCCTGTTCCGCGTCAAGGTCGACGCGCAGCCGGCCCCTACCCACTGATCCGATCAGGAGTTACCCATGCAGCTGTCCCAGATCGCCCGTACCCGCTACACCACCAAGGCCTTCGACGGCTCCCGCAGTATCCCCGCCGAGCAGGTCGAGGAATTGCTGGAGCTGCTGCGCCAGGCGCCGTCCTCGGTCAACTCCCAGCCCTGGCACTTCGTGGTCGCCGCCAGCGCCGAGGCCAAGGCGCGCATCGCCCAGGGCATGCAGAGCCCCTATAACGAACCCAAGGTGCTACCGGCCTCCCACGTCATCGTGCTGTGCACCCGCCTGGAGATGACCGAAGGCCACCTGGCCCAGGTGCTGGAGCAGGAAGCCCAGGACGGCCGCTTCGCCAAGCCCGAGGCGCGCGCCGCCCAGGACGGCACCCGTCGCCACTTCGTCGACCTGCATCGCCACGAGCGCAAGGACGTGCAGCACTGGATGGAGAAGCAGACCTACCTGGCCCTGGGCACCCTGCTGCTGGGCGCCGCCGCCCTGGGGATCGACGCCACCCCCATGGAAGGCTTCGACGCCAACAGCCTGGACAAGGAACTGGGCCTGCGCGAACAGGGCTACAGCGCCCTGGTGGTGGTCGGCCTGGGCTATCGCGGCGAGAGCGACTTCAATGCCGCCCTGCCCAAGTCCCGCCTGACCCGCGAGCAGGTGTTCACCTTCCTGTAAACCGCCCAGCCTTGTAGCGTGGATAACGGCGCAGCCTTATCCACAGTGCGAACCAGCAGCCGCCAGTGGAAAACGCTGCGCGGTTTTCCACGCTACATACGCGTAGGTTGGGCTGAGCACAGCAAAGCCCAACAAAGGGCAGCAGCCGCCTTCCTGCAGACATGAAAAAGCCGACCGCAAGAAAAGGTCGGCTTTTTCATTTTCGGCCTGTTGGGCTTCGACAATGATGCCGTCTCAACCCAACCTACGGGCTCGCGTAGGTTGGGTTGAGCGCAGCGAAGCCCAACAAAGGGCACAAGCCGCCTTCCTGCAGACATGAAAAAGCCGACCGCTACAAACGGTCGGCTTTTTCGTTTGGACCTGCTGGGCTTCGACGATGGAGCCGTCTCAACCCAACCTACGGGCTCGCGTAGGTTGGGTTGAGCGCAGCGGCGCCCAACAAAGGGCAGCAGCCGCCTTCCTGCAGACATGAAAAAGCCGACCGCTACAAACGGTCGGCTTTTTCGTTTGGACCTGTTGGGCTTCGACGATGATGCCGTCTCAACCCAACCTACGGGGCTCGCGTGGGTTGGGTTGAGCGCAGCGAAGCCCAACAGGCCCGGCTCCCATCAACCGCCCTTCAGATCCGCCAGGATCGAGAAGGCGCGCAGGCGATCCGCCTGTTCGTAGACGTCGCAGGTGAAGATCAGCTCATCGGCATCGGTCTTCTCCAGCAGCAGCTCCAGGCGCTCGCGCACCTTGTCCGGTCCGCCGATCACCGCCATGCCGAGGAAGCTCGATACCGACTCCTTCTCATGGGGCAACCACACCCCATCCATGCTGCGCACCGGCGGTTGCAGGCGCATGGTGTCGCCACGGAACAAGGCCAGGATGCGCTGATAGACGGTGGTGGCCAGGTAGTTGGCCTCGTCGTCGCTATCGGCGGCCACCAAGGGCACCCCGAGCATCACATAGGGCCGGTCGAGCACCTTGGACGGCTTGAAGTTCTCGCGATACAAGCGGATCGCCTCGTGCACGTAGCGCGGCGCGAAGTGCGAGGCGAAGGCATAGGGCAGCCCCTTGGCCGCCGCCAGCTGGGCGCTGAACAGGCTGGAACCCAGCAGCCAGATCGGCACCTCGGTACCCGCACCGGGCATGGCGATCACCGCCTGGCCGGGCTGCTGCGGGCCAAAGTAGTGCTGCAGTTCCTCCACGTCCCGCGGAAAGTCGTCGGAGCTGCCCAGCCGATCGCGGCGCAGGGCGTAGGCGGTGCGCTGATCCGAGCCAGGGGCGCGGCCCAGGCCGAGCTCGATCCGCCCCGGGTACAGCGAGGCCAGGGTGCCGAACTGCTCGGCCACCACCAGGGGCGCATGGTTGGGCAGCATGATGCCGCCCGAGCCCAGGCGCAGGGTGCTGGTGCCCGCGGCCAGATAGCCCAGCAGCACGGCCGTCGCCGAACTGGCGATGCCATCCATGTTGTGGTGCTCGGCCACCCAGTAGCGGGAGAACTTCAGTTGCTCGACATGGCGCGCCAGGTCCAGGGCATTGTGCAGCGCCTGGGCCGCATCGCCATCGTCGCGGATGGGAGCGAGGTCGAGGACCGACAGGGCGGTCTTAGAGAGACGGGTCATCAGGGATCTCCTCGGCGGCCTGATCGTAGGCCGCCCTGTGGCGCTGAATGAGAGGCTGCTTCGCGGAGGCCCAGGTGGCCAGGGCGCCCACCGGCACCATCAGGCTCTGGCCCAGCTCGGTGAGAGCGTATTCCACCTGGGGCGGCTTGGTCGGCGTCACCGTGCGGGACACCAAGCCATCACGCTCCAGCTGGCGCAGGGTGACGCTGAGCATCCGCTGGGAAATGCCGTCGACCCGGCGGCGCAACTCGTTGAAGCGCAGCGGGCCGGGCTCCAGGGTGAAGAGCGTCAATAGCGACCAGGCATCGCCGATCCGGTCCAGCACGTCCCGGATGGGACAGGCATGGGCATGCAGGCGGCGGCGACTGGAGATACGACTGACCACGGCGTCCATGGCGATCCTCGAAGCAGAACTGACTCCAGCCTACGCCTTCCGGGCAGTTATTAAAAGTAACCACCTGTCAGGACTGGTACTGCCGCGCCACCCAGGGCACAATCCAGGAGGCAGTGACCGTTTTTATTGATTGAACGTTCAATAAAAAACAGTTACCCTCGGAGGCTCCTTCCGCCTTCTCAGGAGATGCCCCGTGCCCAAGGTCGGGATGCAGCCCATCCGCCGCTCGCAGCTCATCGCCGCGACCCTCGAAGCCGTCGACGAAGTCGGCATGGGCGACGCCAGTATCGCCTTCATCGCCCGCAAGGCCGGCGTTTCCAACGGCATCATCAGCCACTACTTCCAGGACAAGAACGGCCTGCTCGAAGCCACCATGCGGCACCTGATGAATGCCCTGCGCCAGGCCGTGCGCGAGCGCCGCGCCGCCCTGCCCGGTGACGACCCCGCCGCCAACCTGCGCGCTATCATCCAGGGCAACTTCGACGACACCCAGGTGAGCGGTCCGGCCATGAAGACCTGGCTGGCGTTCTGGGCCACCAGCATGCACCAGCCCAATCTGCGGCGCCTGCAACGCATCAACGACCTGCGCCTCTACTCCAACCTCTGCTGGCAATTCCGCCGCCTGCTGCCCCACGAGCAGGCCCGGGCCTCGGCCAAGGGCCTGGCCGCCATCATCGACGGCCTCTGGCTGCGCGGCGCCCTCTCCGGCGACACCTTCGACACCCAGCAGGCCCTGCAGATCGCCTACGACTACCTGGACCTGCAACTGGCCAAGGCCTGACCCCACTCCCGCCGCTACTGCCCCCTGTCGGCTGACACCGGCGGGGTTCTTCTCCCATCCCTCCCGTTTGCCCCTCCCTGACCGAACCGCTCTGGACCGCCCATCGGCGCGTCTCGCGACGTCCGCGAATTTTTCATTGATTGAACGTTCAATAAAAATTAAGTAGACTGGTTTCATCGCTGGAGCAGAAAGCCTTCGCCTTTCGCTCCCCCTGTGTTCCTCGCGGGTGCCACGGCGCCCGCCCCGTCTTGGGAGATCGTCCATGGCCCGTTTCGCCGAACAGCAGCTGTACATCGGTGGCCGCTATGTCGCCGCCACCGGTGGTGCCACCTTCGAAACCCTGAATCCCGCCACCGGCGAGGTGCTCGCCGTGGTGCAGAGCGCCAGCCGCGCCGACGTGGCCAAGGCGGTTGAAGCCGCTGCCGCCGGCCAGAAGGTCTGGGCCGCGATGACCGCCATGCAGCGCTCGCGCATCCTGCGCAAGGCCGTGGACATCCTTCGTGAGCGCAACGACGAGTTGGCCCTGCTGGAAACCCTGGACACCGGCAAGGCCCTGTCCGAGACCCAGGCCGTGGACATCGTCACCGGCGCCGACGTGCTCGAGTACTACGCCGGCCTGGTCCCGGCCCTGGAAGGCGAGCAGATCCCGCTACGGGAGACCTCCTTCGTCTATACCCGCCGCGAGCCGCTGGGCGTGGTCGCCGGCATCGGCGCCTGGAACTACCCGATCCAGATCGCCCTGTGGAAATCCGCCCCGGCCCTGGCCGCCGGCAACGCCATGATCTTCAAGCCCAGCGAAGTCACCCCCCTGACCGCGCTGAAGCTGGCCGAGATCTACACCGAGGCCGGCTTGCCCGATGGCGTCTTCAACGTGGTGAATGGCGTGGGTCCCGAGGTCGGCGTAGCCCTGACCGAGCACCCCGGCATCGAGAAGATCTCCTTCACCGGTGGCGTCGCCACCGGCAAGAAGGTCATGGCCAGCGCCGCCGGCTCGACCCTCAAGGAAGTCACCATGGAGCTGGGCGGCAAGTCGCCGCTGATCGTCTGTGACGACGCCGACCTGGGGCGCGCCGCCGACATCGCCGTCATGGCCAACTTCTTCAGTTCCGGCCAGGTCTGCACCAACGGCACCCGGGTCTTCGTGCCACAGTCGCTCAAGGCCGACTTCGAGGCCAAGGTGGTGGAGCGGGTCAAGCGCATCAAGCTGGGCGATCCCCTGGCCGCCGAGACCAACTTCGGGCCACTGGTCAGTACCCCGCATCTGGAAAAGGTGCTGGGCTACATCGCCCAGGGCCAGGCGCAAGGCGCCCGCCTGCTGATCGGCGGCGAGCGCGTCAGCCAGGGTGAACTGGCCAAGGGCAACTTCGTCGCCCCCACCGTCTTCACCGACTGCCGCGACGATATGGCCATCGCCCGCGAAGAGATCTTCGGCCCGGTCATGAGCATCCTGGCCTACGCCGACGAGGACGAGGTGGTGCGCCGCGCCAACGACACCGAATTCGGCCTGGCCGCCGGCGTGGTCACCCGTGACCTGGCCCGCGCTCACCGGATCATCCATCGCCTGGAAGCCGGTATCTGCTGGATCAACACCTGGGGCGAATCGGCGGCCGAAATGCCGGTGGGCGGCTACAAACAGTCCGGCGTCGGTCGTGAAAACGGCCTCACCACCCTCGGCCACTACACCCGCATCAAGTCGGTGCAGGTCGAGCTGGGCGACTACGCCTCGATCTTCTAAGCCGCTCACGCAGCGCTTTTCTCCCCTCTCCGCTGGAGAGGGCCCGGGGATGGGGTGACCACCCCACCCACCGTCAGGAGGAGAACTTTCATGGCACACGAATTCGACTACATCGTCATCGGCGCCGGCTCGGCCGGTAACGTCCTCGCCACCCGGCTGACCGAAGACAAGGACGTCACCGTCCTGCTGCTGGAAGCCGGCGGGCCCGACTACCGCCTGGACTTCCGCACCCAGATGCCGGCCGCCCTGGCCTTTCCGCTGCAGGGCAAGAGATACAACTGGGCCTACCAGACCGAGCCCGAGCCGCACATGGACAACCGCCGGATGGAATGCGGCCGCGGCAAGGGCCTGGGTGGCTCCTCGCTGATCAACGGCATGTGCTACATCCGCGGTAACGCCCTGGACTACGACCAGTGGGCCCAGCTCGACGGTCTGGAAGACTGGACCTACCTCGACTGCCTGCCCTACTTCCGCAAGGCCGAGAAGCGTGATGCCGGTGCCAACGACTGGCACGGCGGCGAGGGCCCGGTCTCGGTGACCACCGCCAAGCCGAACACCAATCCGCTGTTCGAAGCCATGGTCGAGGCCGGCGTTCAGGCCGGTTATCCGCGCACCGAAGACCTCAACGGCTACCAGCAGGAAGGCTTCGGCCCGATGGATCGCTTCGTCACCCCGAACGGTCGTCGTTCCAGCACCGCGCGTGGCTATCTGGATCAGGCCAAGGGTCGCCCGAATCTGACCATCGTCACCCACGCCACCACCGATCGCATCCTCTTCGAGGGCAAGCGCGCCAATGGCGTCGCCTACATGAAGGGCGATTCCCTGGAAGCCATCAGCGTGCGCGCCCGTCGTGAAGTCCTGCTCTGCGCCGGCGCCATCGCCTCGCCGCAGATCCTGCAGCGCTCCGGTGTCGGCCCCGCGCCGCTGCTGCGGCGCTTCGACATCCCGCTGGTCCACGACCTGCCCGGCGTCGGCCAGAATCTGCAGGACCACCTGGAAATGTACCTGCAGTACGAGTGCAAGCAGCCGGTCTCCCTGTACCCGGCGCTGAAGTGGTACAACCAGCCGCAGATCGGCCTGGAATGGATGCTCAAGGGGACCGGCCTGGGTGCCAGCAACCACTTCGAGGCGGGCGGCTTCATCCGCTCCAGCGAAGAATTCGACTGGCCCAACATCCAGTACCACTTCCTGCCGATCGCCATCAATTACAACGGCACCAACGCCATCGAGGCCCATGGCTTCCAGGCCCATGTCGGCTCCATGCGTTCGCCCAGCCGTGGCCGCATCGAACTGACCTCGCGCGATCCGCGCCAGCACCCCAGCATCCTGTTCAACTACATGAGCACCGAGCAGGACTGGCGCGAATTCCGCGACGGCATCCGCCTGACCCGCGAGATCATGCAGCAGCCGGCGCTGGACCCCTATCGTGGCGACGAGATCAACCCGGGCCGCGACTGCGTGACCGACGCCCAGCTGGACGCCTTCGTGCGCTCCCACGCCGAGACCGCCTACCACCCGTCCTGCTCCAACAAGATGGGTACCGACGACATGGCAGTGGTCGACGGCGCCGGGCGCGTGCATGGCCTGGAAGGCCTGCGCGTGGTGGACGCCTCCATCATGCCGATCATCGCCACGGGCAACCTCAACGCCCCGACCATCATGATCGCCGAGAAGATCGCCGATAAAATCCGCGGCCGTGCCCCGCTGCCGCGCAGCAACGCCGCCTACTACGTCGCTAACGGCGCCCCGGTCCGAGGTACCCCGCTACGCGACGTCAACGGCCAGCGCGCCGCCGAGCCGGTTCCGCAGCGCCGCAACCAGCCGGCCGCCTGATCCCAGGCAGCCGAACGCAAGAAGGGCGCCCATGGGCGCCCTTCTTCTATCTAGCTTTCTGACTGGCCGCGCTAGCCTGGCCAAGCCAAGCAGCTGCCGGCAGCCCGCTCTTCCCCCCTCTTCCCCTGGGAGAGGGTCGGGGTGAGGGACCGCCCAACGCCTCACCTCACAGACAATCCTTCACCGCCGTCAGAATGGTCCGCGGCCGCAGCGGATTGTTGGCCATCTGCTCGCGCAACTCCACCCGCGTTCCACGTGACGCCGACCCTATATCGATGATCGCCGCCGTAGCGCCCGGCACCTTGCTGTCCACCAGCACGCGCTGGCCACTGTTGCCTTGCGGCTGGACCACCACATGGCGGCCATCCTTCTCCAAGCCGCTCACCAGGCAGGTGCGATAGTCCTCAGCACTCTTGCCCGTGCGCAACTCCATCGGCGGATTGCGCTCGAGGTTCGCCTGGCTAGTACAACCCGCCAGGGCAGCGGCCAGGATGGCCAGGGTCTTCGTTCTCATCAGCGGCTCCTCGCAAGCTCTTCGCTTCATTCTAACCGCCCCTGGCTTACGCCAGCCTTAACCGCCGCACATCCTTGGTTTACAAGGGCTTTTCCATGGCTATAATGGCCTCCCCCTTGCCGGTATAGCTCAGCTGGTAGAGCAACTGACTTGTAATCAGTAGGTCCCGGGTTCGACTCCTGGTGCCGGCACCATCCCATTCCCACGCTAGAATTGCGGATTGCCACCACCGTTAGACTCGGTGACGGGCGAATAGCCTTTCTCTGGCAACCGCCCAGCGGCGCTCTCTACAGGACGAAAGACGGCGGTTCAGGTCTCTGACCTCGCATAGCTCCGTTATTATCTGTAGTAACAGATAACCGGTGGTCACAGCATGAACGTCATTGCCAGTCGTAGCAGCAGCCTGTACCAGCAAATTTGCTACGTCCAATCGGTATTCCCCGACGGCACGGTGATCCGTGGTTCGGGTAGTGTCGTGGGAAGCAATGATGTGCTGACTGCACTCCACGTGGTCTATGACGATGCATACGGAGGCTGGGCAACCCAGGTGAATGTTGTCCCTGGTGCCTACGTCAACTCCACAAGCTTCGCTGCACCCTTCGGCAGCTATGCCGCTTATAGCTGGAGTGGCTACTCGAACAACTGGGACAAGGACGGCAATGGTATTCCGAGCGCGGCGGAATCCAGCCACGATCTGGCATTGCTCAACATGGATGTGAATCTGGGCAGTCTGGTCGGTACGCTCGGCGTATCCACAGCTACCAACGACTTCAATGGAACGCTGCTAGGGTACCCTGCACGAGGAACGGGCTTGATGCAGGATCAAGGGGCCAGTTACTACTATGGTACCGACCCCTATTCCTTCTACTACGTCGGCACTTCTCTCGGACCTGGCGCTTCCGGCGGCCCAATGATCGATACCAGCAGCGGTACGCCTCTACTGCGGGGTGTCCTTTCGGCAGGTGACGCCAGCAATTACAGTTTCTCGTGGTATGCAGCAGTCACCGGCTCCAATGCTGATTGGCTGGCACAAACGGCACAATCCAATGACAGCCTGTTGGGTCAGGCTAGCGCCTACAAACCCCTCGGTGCGGGTATTGTCAGCGGCAGTGGCGCAAGCGATATGTTCTACGAAGGCCGGCTTTCCTACGTAGCGAGTCACACCACTGTCTACGGATACCAGGGGTTGGACACACTCGTCCTGGCTGGCAGCTATGGCGAATACCAGCTGCAAAACCTTACGGGCGGGGCGGGCCTGGAGGTGCAGGACACGATCGCCGGGGTGAGTCTCTCACTTTATGACGTGAACGTTCTGCAATTCACTGATCGTACCCTGTATGTGGTGGACCCGGATCAAGCACAGGTGGCGCGGCTCTATACGGTCTTTGGACGGACCCCGGATACTCAAGGGTTGAATTCTTGGTTGACGAACCATGCCGAGGGAGCCTCGTTCGAGCAGATCGCCAATAGCTTTTACCACTCCCAAGAATTTTCCGGTCTGTACGGCAGCTTCGGTAACCAAGCCTATGCCGCGGCCCTCTATACCACGGTATTAGATAGACAAGCGGATGGAAATGGCCTGGCGTTCTGGACTCAGCAG
This sequence comes from Pseudomonas sp. No.117, assembly GCF_054558395.1. NCBI lineage: Bacteria > Pseudomonadati > Pseudomonadota > Gammaproteobacteria > Pseudomonadales > Pseudomonadaceae > Pseudomonas > Pseudomonas sp. No.117. The sequence continues at coordinate 646,194 of NZ_BAAJNP010000001.1, read as the reverse complement.
CTGAACAGTGGCATGGGTCGAGACCAGGTCATGGTCCAATTCACCAACTCAGCGGAAAACATCGATAAAACCCAGGGCAGCACGGGCTTCCTGCACTTACTCGACAACAACGCCTGGACGTCCTCGGATCTGGTCATCCAGCCTGGCTTGGTGCTTGGTAGCAACAACGCCGAGCATCTACAGGAAAGTGCCATAGTGCTGGATGGTAATCGTTCCAGCCAGGTGTTCGGCTATGGCGGTGGCGACGTGCTGACGCTTAATCAGTCATCGACGCATTACGATCGTAGCCTCGCCTCGGGAGATACCACCCTCGTCCTGTCCAATACGGATACCGGCGAGAATCTGTATCTGCACGATATCAACCAGCTTGCCTTTGCCGACCGAAATGTCTTTCTGTTGACCGCCGAACAGGCACAGGTCGCTCGCCTCTACAGCACCCTGGATCGACAGGCCGATTTCGATGGGCTTCAGCATTGGCTTCTTGAGCATAAGGATGGCGTTCCACTCAGCAGCATCGCCAATGCCTTCATGCAGTCCCCTGAGTTTGTCGCCCACAACTCGGCTAGCGACAACAGGACATTTGTCGATCAGCTGTACCACACGATCCTCGATCGAGGTGCAGACGACCAGGGGCTAGCGTCTTGGACAGCCCAGTTGGATCATGGCCTTAGCCGTACCGATCTGGTGCTCGCGCTATGCGAATCGGTCGAGAACCAGGATCTCACTGGCGGAACTCAAGGCTATATCCAGCTGGTGGGGCAGAGTGATTGGGTGTGAAAAGCCGGTCGGGCTCTAAAGGGAGCCCGACGTCCTCCTTGACTAGCCCTTGCTGACCTCTCCCTCCTTCACGCCGGTCTTGCGTTCCTCTCCTGGCATCGGTACCGCGAGCCAACCGTTGATCTTCTGTATGTCGGTATCCCGGAAGCCTCCGCTCCAGCGCAGTAGCACCAGCTGATTGGTGACGAAGTCGTATTGCGCCTGCAGATAATCCCGTCTGGCGCTGTACTCCTGCTGCACCGCGTTGAGTACATCCACAGCGGTAGCCACGCCCAGACCGAGCGAGCGCTCACTGGCGGCGCGCGACTTTATCGCAGAGTTCAGGGCATTGCGCGAAGAGCCGATCTTCGCCAAGTCTGCGGCACTTTTCATATAGGCCGTGCGCGTTTCCTTGACCACTTGCCGGCGGATCGATTCATAGTCCTCTTCAGCGGCATCGCGCGAGCCGTAGGAACTGGCAACACGGGCACTGGTCGAGCCGCCGCTATAGAACGGAATCTGGACGCTGATGGTGGCGGAGTAGGTATTGATCGCGGATGAAGCGATGACATTCTCATAGGCAAAGTCGCTACGTTGTGCGCCAAGACTGAAGTTGATGGTAGGCAGATGTCCTCCCTTAGCCTCGGCAATTCCGTAGTTCGCAGCATCCACAGCGCGCTGTTTCGCTTGAAGAGCCGGATTATTCGCCACCGCCGAGTTTACCCATTGCTCTTCATCACCCTGAGGCATCGCCAATTGAGCGCTTTCGTTCAGTCGCTTGAGCGGCTGATAGACGGCCCGTCCGATCAACTCGGCCAGGGCTTCACGCGTGACCTGAATCTGGTTGCGTGCCTCGATCTCCTGGGTCTTGAGGCTGTCTACCTTGGCTGAAATCTGCAACACGTCGGTGACCGTGCTCATCTGTTTGTCGAACAGGGCCTGGGCACGCTCCAGGTTGCGCTGCGTCGCCTTGCGCTCAGCGGTAACCAGCTCGAGACTGTCTTCCGCCGCCAAGGCGGCGAAATATCGCTGCACGAGATCCGCGGCAGACTGGTTCTTGGCATCCTCGTATTGGGCGCGGTACTGCTCGGTGAGTTGCTCGTAGCGCTTGAAGCCACGCCAGGCAGCGGCGTTATACAGAGCCTGGCTAAGCGTGAGGTTATAGCTTTCTCCGTTGTATCTTAGTTTTTGGGCAGCCTCTTCACGGCGTACCCGACTCGTAGATGCACCACCACTCAACTGCGGCAGCAGTTGACCGAAAGCAGCACGCTCTTGACCCTCTAGATTCTTCACCTCCGCCTCAGCGCCACGGATGCGTGGATCGGAAACCGCGCTGTCCTGGTATAGCTTCCAGAGGTCCACGTAATCCTGGGCACGCGGAGTATCAGCGGTTTGCGCAAGAGCGATACCGCTCCAAGCCAGGACCAGTACGAGGGGAAAGGCTTTAACGATCATTGGCCTATTCCTCGATCATGGAGCGAGCCATTGCATTGCGTGCCGGCTTGAGCAGGTATTGCAGCATGGTGCGAGAGCCCGTATTGATCAGTACGTCCGCAGGCATACCAGGTACCAATTCACGACTACCCAGATCCTTGGCGCCTTGGTCCGTGAGCTTGACCCTACCCAGGTAGTAAGGCGTGCCATCCCGGTCGTTGGTCAGGCGGTCCGCCGACACATAGATCAACTCGCCCTCGATGATGGGCGTGGTGGCATGGCTGAATGCGCTGAAACGCACCTCTGCTTTGCTACCTACCGCTACGCGGTCGATATCCTTGGGCTCGATGTGAGTCTCGACGATCAGCTTGGCGGCATCTGGCACGATATCGAGCAGGTTGGTGCCAGGCTGGACCACACCCCCGATGGTATGTACCGCTAGCCCCATGACCATGCCACTTACCGGCGCCTTGACCTCGGTGCGGTTGAATCTGTCTTGCAATGCGGCCAGGCGCTCACGAGCCTCATAGACCCTTGATTGGGACTCGGCCAGCTTGCTCGCGACGTCCGACTTGAATTTTTGCGTGGTCTGAAGAATCTGCAGGCGCGTCTCACCGATCTGCACCTTGGCCCGCGCGATGGATGATCGATGATCGGCGATCTCCGCCTGCAGCCGAGACAGGTTGCGCTCCTGATCGCGCAGGCGTTCATTGCTGACGAAGCCTTCCTTGAGCAAGGAGCTGAGATCCTTTATCTCGTTGGCATAGGACTTGGCCAGGCTTTCCTTACTGGCGATAACCTCATTGTAGCCGCGAATCTGTTGCTCCAGTTCGGCAGCGCGATTCTTCAATACATCGACCTCACCACGGCGTGCATTGCGGCCAGCGAGAAAAATCTGGCGTTCGCTGGCACGGGCTTCCTGCACCCGCTTGTCCGTGGTGGACAGGTCGCTATCCTTGAAAACCACGTCATCGGCATCATCGCGTTCGGCGATCAGACGGGCCTCCTGGGCCTGAGCCGCAACCAGCTGACTGCGTACCGCTTCCAGCTCCGAAGACGTCTGCGTTGGATCCAGCACCAGCAATACATCGCCAGCGCTCACATCCTGGCCATCATGGACGCGTACCTCGCGAACGATGCCGCCCTCCAAATGCTGTACCGTCTTTCGATAGCTCTCCACTGCCACCTGACCCGAGGCATAGACGGCGCTGTCCAAAGGGGCCAGGGCGGCCCAACCTCCGCCGATACCGAACACCACGAAGAGAATAAGAAACCCCAATCGACGCACGGGCGCATCATCGACCTTGAGGCCCGCCGCCGCGGCTTCTGCATAGACGTCCTTCATGCCGACGTCCCTCCCGATTGGCCTGCGTCTGACTTGGGCGGCAGCGGCGGCGTAGCAGCCGGGGAACCGGCCACTGCTTGAGGACCACCACTTTGCTGGGCCTTGAGCTGGGCCAAGACCTGGTCACGGGCGCCGGACATTACGATCTGCCCCTCGCTCAACACGAGGAGATTATCCACATATGCCAAGGCACTGACTCTGTGGGTAATAATGAACAGCGTCGTGCCCTTCTGCTTGAGCTTGATCAACGCCTCACCCAAGGCTCGCTCGCCGACATCGTCCAGATTGGAATTGGGTTCATCCAGAACTACCAGCTTTGGATCGCCATAGAGCGCTCGGGCCAAACCGACTCTCTGACGTTGGCCACCGGACAAGGCGCCACCTTGCGCGCCAATGACGGTGTCATAGCCTTGGGGTAGGCGGAGAATCATGTCGTGCACACCTGCTAGCCTGGCTGCATCAACGACCTTCTCCGCATTCACCTCGCCAAAGCGCGCGATGTTGTCTGCAATGGAGCCTTCGAAGAGTTCGATGTCTTGAGGGAGATAGCCAAGATGAGGACCAATCGCCGCTCGATCCAACTGGAACATGTCTGCACCATCTAGGCGCACCTTGCCACTCTGAGCTGGCCAAATCCCCAGCAATGCACGAGCTAAAGTAGATTTACCAGCGGCGCTCGCCCCAAGAATTCCCACAGATGCACCAGAGGGAGCTCGGAAAGAAACTCCTTTTATTACAACGTTGTTACTGCCGGGAGGCGTTACTACCACATTTTCGAATGAAAGTTCGCCTTTGGGACTAGGAAGGGCCATCCGCTCAAAGTCCGCAGGGATCTGTGTAAGTACTTCAGAAAGTCGTGAGTATTGACCTCTCGCTGCGACAAAACCCTTCCAATTAGCGATCATTTGATCCACAGGCGCTAATGCTCTACTAGTCAATATAGAGGCAGCTGTCATGACGCCTGCGGTTATTTCGTTGTTTATCACAAGATAAGCGCCTAAACCTAGCATAAAAGACTGCAATAAGAGCCGCCAAGTTCGTGAGGTGGTACCTACTGCCCCCCCCAACTCACTAGCACGAGCTTGCAGAGCAAGAACGCTATAGACTTTTCCCCTCCATCGCGATAAGAGATTAGGTAGCATTCCCATTGCGGATATGATTTCGGCATTACTCAAACTTTTGCTAACAATATTTAGAACTGCGGCATTTTCCTTGTTAGCCATTGCCAAACGGGAACTGGTTAGCTTTTCGTTTGCTAAAGCAAAAATTAAAGAAATTACCGTCCCTAAAATTATCAAATAACCAAACCAAGGATGAAAAAAAAACATGACAGCTATATAAATAGGAATCCAAGGTATATCAAAAAAAGCGAGCAATCCGCTACCCGTAAGGAACTGTCTAAGCGCTGTAAGGTCTGACACTGGCTGAGATGATAAACCTGCATTTCCGGTATAAAGGGCCTGCTTAAAGCTTGCATTGAATACGCGCTTATTCAGTATTATATCAAAACGCATTGAAACCCTAACTAGAACTCTCGACCTGATCCAATCAAGCAATCCATAAGTCACCATCAAGACCACTATGATAATTGTCAACATCAATAGCGTTGTTATACTTCTGCTACTTACTACACGGTCATAAACCTCGAGCATATAGAATGATGGAACTAAAAGTAAAATATTTACGAAGAAGCTAAAAAGCCCAACATAAAAGAAGCTCCTTTTGAATTCTTTTAAAATTGAAAAAAGCTCTGATTTTTCAGGCCTTCCCCTCATAAAGCATCCCCAGACAAAGCTATAAATAAGATTGACAAGAAAAGTGCAAATACATAGAGGTAAATGCATAAATGAAAAAAGAAATAACCGGATTCTTCATCTTCTCCGCCATTACGATGACGAGTCAAGCTACAACTTTTACATCTGTCGAGCAACCCATAAATGAGGCTCAAGCCTGCCTATTACCACCAAAAATCGATGGAAGGATAAGTCTAAAACCAAACTGCACGTATATTGGGTCTTTAATTGTCGACGGCCCAGTCTCATCCTTGGACTGTAGGAACTCCAAAATCTTGGGAAACAAGGATCTTACATACGGCATAACTGTAAACATAGATAGCCAAACAAAGAATATTGAAATTAAAAACTGTAACATCGAGAAATTCCCCAAGAGCGGCATCCTGATAAAATCAACTAATAGTAGTGAAGCACATGTTGAAGAAAATACATTCCCCATTGTCACTGTAAAAGATTCTACTATTAGGTTCAACGGAGACGTTGGTGTATTTTTAGGCAAAGGGGTCAGCAATGTGCTCGTTAAAAATAATGAAATCCTAGGCAATAGAGGGCCAGGTATTTATTTAGAATATGAAAGCAAAAATAATACCATACTAGAAAATAAAATATACAATAATGGCTTGGACCCTAAAGGAAGAAATGAGTGGCCTTATATAAGAGAAGGCATGTCCATAGATTCGTCTGCATATAATTTGATAAAAGGAAATATGTTTTCTAAAAACGGCTATGGTGCAATTTTTTTATACAAAAACTGTGGGGAAAGAAACGGTCCTGCGAGAATCCAGCCCTCTCAGCAAAATTTAATAATATCGAATAAAATTGAAAATGAAATAAATGGCATCTGGGTTGCGCAAAGACAAAGCCAAGATCTGTCGAAAATGCGCTGTAGCGATGGATACTATGCTGAAAATAAATATGCATTGGATAAAGCTCCCAACAACAAAATCATCAAAAATTTAATCGCCGCCACCATAAATCCGATCATCGTAGAAGACGACGATAACGAAGTCGCAGAAAATGAAATTTTCTCAACCGGAAAATTTTGCATAAAAGTTGGAGCAATATACAGGTATACTTATCTTAATCATCCTGTTCAAAACACAATAATCACAGCGAATAAATGCACTTTGGAAAATAATTTACAGGGGAATAACGGCTTTTTGCTAGAGAAAAGTTCCAGCAGTACCATTATAAATGAATAGGCTCCTTTTTAGACAGCGCGACCTCTATAATAAAAAACAGACCCTGTACGGTAGGCATTAATAGTTCACCTATATCAAAATATCTATCCATGCTATCGAACTCTTTAGTCAAAACAGGACTGAGCGATACAGACGCTATCCAGTTTTCGATATTAACAATTCCTGGATCATATTTCGCCAAGGCTGCATGTCTTTTTGATATTACATAGCCTGCCATTAATTCCCAAGGTAGAATTCTTACTTTGTCTTTTAATACCTCAAAGTTCTCTCTGAAATTTAAAAGCGCATAGCCATCAGTAGAAAATAGATTTCTTTTAGTGACAAATAGTATATCGTTAATATCTCCTTCCTTTAGCATAAGGTTTATATTAGAAAAGGACTTATGTTCTATGCGAACACCGTGATCACATAACTTTTTCAGGTTATCCTCTCCCAATATTCTTATTAAGATCTCGAGTGCTATCGAGTCACCACAGATCAAAATATTGCGGCCCTTTTTACTCTCTAATTTTTCTTTTAAAAAAATATCTAGATTCGACTCAAAATCTTTAAATGCCTTATCGGCAGCCGTCACCCAGTTATTCTTAAGCACTAAATTTTTTATAAATTCAAAACCAATAGAAGACGGATGAAGATCCTTGTCTATATATAGCCTTCTAAGATTTTTCAAATCTCCGGAAAAAATATCCATATCGCTTTCAGCACTTGGAATTATTTCCAGAACCAACTCTCTTACATCATAAAGTGGATAACTGTAAGCGTTTTCTTCTAAATATCTTCCGTGAAATCTATCTTCGGCTTGTCGCAGCATAAGAGACCATGGAATTATTACTAACGATTCACCAAAAATAACTTTCCACTTTTTAATGTTCTCTATGCTATGGTTAACCAGCTTTAAATCGTTATGATCTGATATTAACGGCTTTTCAATATTGAGGATATCAGGATAAAAAGAACCGTCTAAATCTTTGTCCTGTACTAAAACTCTATTCCCAAATCTAAAGTCTCCTAAAATTAAAATCACCTGATCGCCAGGAATATATTCCTTCATAAGTCGATCAAAGACATTCTTATTCCAGACTGGTGCACCTCCCAAGCCTATGAAAACCGTAGAATCAAACGGATAGTCCAACCCAGAATTAACAGCATGCTGCCATCGAACAACATGCGAAGGTCCTACAATTATACTTTTCATCACAAAACATCTCTCGAAAAAATTTATGCAAACTCAGTCAATAACATCCATACCTCAAATCAAAAAACATCTCTATCAATTAAGATGTTTCTAAATAAGTATAGAAAACTAGAAAATACCATCCACAGCTTTACTCTTCGTGTATTGCGCCCTCACGCACGACTAGCTTCTTAACAAGGTTTTCGCTGGAGAGTAAATACAAGCATACATCTTCAGAATTTTCCGATATGTCAGCCTCAAATTGGAAGCCACAACGTTCCACTGGTGTGCCTTTCAGCTTCCCACTGAAGCTCGATTTAAGAGACTCACAAACATCTCTTCTAGAGATTACCAAACGGTGTATAGATCGGAAATTTCCGTTTACAGAAACGATAACTCCTACAGGCGGAGTTAAATTTTTATCCAGCGCCCATCCAATGATCTTTGCTTTTTTGTTTTCGCCATAAACTATCTTATCAATGAAACCAAAAAAAGCAGTCTCGTCTATCTGAGCCTGAACCGAAATATCGTCTCTTCCGAGCTTTCCAAAAAACACCACAGTGCCATTTTCTTCCAATATCTCTGCCTTCTGAGACTTTAGATATTCGACACTTCCTACAATATTCGCCAATTCAAATTTTGATGCAATTCGCCTTATAATCAAATCGTATCCAGGCCTAAAGTTGGATAACCAAGCCGACCAAAAATCGCCCGTAGAACCATGGTCTATTCTATTCTCAAAATGAAATTTCAAAATCCTGAACAAGGTATCACCGGACACCAGCTCTGACTTGGGAAAAAGATAGTGCCCGGACATCAAAGAGACCAATCGATCTCGTAGCGACGGATCTACCTCATAAGAATCTATTCTTGAGATATCATCTAAGCTGGCTTTTAAATGACCACCCACATCATATGCAGCATCCCCCATTAAAAATACTTTTTTGCCCATGAGCAAGGCCTCATAGCCTACAGAACTATTTATAGTGCAGACAGCATCTGCATGTACCATAAAGTTCAATGCTCGGGTAGTATTGACCGCCCTATCAAGGACTATAACTCTTTCCCCATATGCTTTAACCATTTTCAGAGCTCTAGACTCCAAGGATAAGTTATGTGCTCTGCTGATTGATCCCGGATGAGGCTTTATAACTACCCCATATCCCTGATCGAGAATACGTGGAACAACTTTTTCTAAAAAATCTACTGGGCCTTTAAACGCGGAATGCTGAAGCGTATTAAGATCATCTGCCAATTGGAGGGGAATGTATACATAGGGCGTCTGAGTCGCGAGTGAATATTCATCTACAACTAAAGTATAAGGAGAGTCTATTATCCCCTTTTTCTTAGGATCGTTTTCTTTTGCCCCCTTGGTGCAAATCCAGGTTTCAGGAGGAACAATATCAACTTTTTCATAAAGATTTTCTGGGAACTTTGTTATTGATGCATTTCCATTTGTTCCTTTAGCATCGAAGTAAATGGTTTCTTCAAAAGGCGGACGAGTTGGACCCAATTCGCCATGTACTACTGCAATATTATGAGCCTCGCAGAATTTTCGTACAGCCCCATTCTCCGCCCACAAAAGAACGAGATCAAACTTATAGAAACCAAATATTCTTTCCAGAATATTATAATATGTATGAGATGCTGCCCCTTGGCCTCTAGTCAATTCTAGCCATTCTTGAATGCTCGATTCATCCCAGCCTCTAGCATAGCCCTCTATCTCAGCACTTTCTGCTACGGTAGGTCTTATACACAGTGTTGATAAATTAGGTTGCTCACTAACCAGCCTGTCTACCACATGATTGTTTGAAAAAAGCCGCAGATTAAATTTAAAGTCGGCCGCTTTCTCGTACAATATATTCCCGAGAAATCCTCCAACACTATAGAACTCCTCATAACTATCCCTAAGAGGATGAGCCTCAATATAAAGCAATATATTTTTCATATTAATTTAAAAACCCATTCACCCAAGATTTTGCTTGTATAGAGATACATGTTTGTTCTTTCACAGCATTTACTGCATCATTCAAAACAGATTGCGACATACCGAGACCACTCATCGAAAAAGCCTCATACCACTGCATCTCGCTTCTACACTTTATCAATAACGGCGATTCGAATTTATCTATATCCGGTATTGGGGAAGCAATTACTCGACAGCCAACCAGCGCCGCTTCAAAAAACTTCAAACCGCTTTTGCAGTCGCTGAAGGCATTGTCTACCAGCGGTGCTAAAACTGCTTCCGCAGTAGCCATTAGCTTTGGGAGTTCATGAAAGCTTACATAATCTACTTTTCTTATTTGGGCTGAATACGGCTGCAATCTCTTAGGTATGGCAATAGGACCCGCCAACAGTAGTTTTGCCTTTGAGTCATCTTGTAGTGCCTGTGCTAATGCATTCTCTATCATTGCGAGATCTGGGTTGTGAGAAGCCGTACCAGGAAAATATGCGAATTTATATTGACGCTTTTTACCCTTCAGTGCTTCGTATACTTGACTACAGATCCCAGCAAATCCTGGATCTACCGCGTTATATATAACCTGACTATTGTTTGGCGAAAATTTTATTTTAACGTGGTCGGAAAGTGGAACAGTAGATGAGCTAAACTGATCAAAACAACCTGCAGCGCCAGCTATCTGGGATAGCGACTTCCTAACCTTTACTACTTCCTCGCCTCTACATTGCACCGCTGGGGTATCAGCGGCATATTCGACTCTAAAATTAAGATCGTCAAAATCTGCAATAATCTTATTTGACTTATAGTTATCACTTAAAAAGTCTACGATATTAGGCGTCATAATTGGTCTATGGAAAACGTAGCGATCGTAGCTCCCTAGACTATCTATGTTGCTTTGAAAAAAGACTTGTGAGGTGCAGTCTGTACGATACCCCATTTTGGAAAGCTCTTGCGCCAAATTAAAGCATCTATAACGTGTAGAAGGATCGAAGAAAGGACGATCTAGCCGCGAGGTGTTGGAAATGAATAACACTGACTGCTTTTTCACAATATTTTCCACCGAATAGATGACGACATTTTCAGCCCCCCATATGGACCGCACGCCCAGTCTGTACTTAGGAATGGGCTGTAAAATTTATCTGGATCTTTCACCGAGCCCCAGTTTTGAAAAAGCGCTCTTTGCTCCCGCATTGCTCTTGCTACCTTTTCAGTAGTCCCATCCTTACCCCTACTCGCCGACTCCGCGTGAATCAATTCCACAAACGGCGTCCAGAGAATCTTCAATCCGAGTTCATTGATGCGCAGGCACATGTCCACGTCGTTGAAGGCGACGGGATGGCGGATTTCGTCCATGCCACCGATCTGCAGATAGAGGTCGCGTCGCAGGATTAGGCAGGCGGTAGTGCAGGCGCTCTGACGACGAGTGAGGTGGTTGAAGCCCAAGTAGCCCGGATCATTGCGCATCCAGTTATTGCCGGTATGGGCGGCCAGGCCGTTGATGCCGATGACGACACCGGCATGCTGGACCATGTCGTTCTTCCACAGCAGCTTGGCGCCTACGGCGCCAACGTCGGGTCGTACGGCCAGGCTTAGCATTTCCTTGAGCCAATCCGGATGCAGGATCTCGATATCGTTATTGATGAGCCCTATGTATTCCCCTGTGGCAAACTCCACACCGACATTGTTCAAGGTGGCGTAGTTGAAGGGATAGGGATGCGGCAGGATGCGTACGCCGCGCCCCTTGAGTTCGTCGAAGTAGGCGAGCGTTTCGGGATCGCTGGTTTGGTTGTCGACGATGATGAGTTCCAGGTCCGGGTAGTCGGTCTGGGTTAGCAGACCCTCCATGCAGGCATGCAGGAGCTTGTAGGCATCCCGGGTAGGGATGATCAGGCTTACCCTGGGCAGACGCTCGGGCAGTGGCCAGTGGGTGCGTAGCGCACCGGCCAGCTTCGGCTGGCGACTCACTCGTGCACCGGGACGCAACTTGTCCACCAGCCAGGCAAGACGCTCCAGACGCTCGGGCTTGCAGAAGTCACACTCGGCAGGAGTAGCTGGGCTGCTGGCACTGCGATGGCTGAGCACTTGGGACACACGGGCGACGGGCAACTCGTCTTGAGCGGTCGCAAGGATCAATGCAGCTAGGACGCCTTCGATATCCCGTGGCAGTTCGGGCGCCGCGTTTAGCAGCCGAACGGCGCGCTGAATGACGTCGCGACCGAACAGGGCACCGGCAGTGAAGAGGTCAGCGCCCAAGTAGAGGTCAAGGTCCCAGCTCGGCTTGAACCAAGGGTTGCTACGCTGGCCATCCGTACCATCCTGATCGCTATCGGCGAAGGCCCAAGCAGCCTGCTTGCCTACCTCTTCCGGCTGCAGAGCCAGCGTCAGTTGATCGAGGGTATGGGGCAGCAGTCGGCTGTCCAATGGCTGGAGCAACACGGCTTCGACCCCCTCCTCTAGTAGCAGCTGCAAGGAGGTAGATACGTCCTCGGGATCGGCGACGGCCTGAGTGAAGGGTCGCAGACGTTGTTGGCTCAGGCTGTCCAGGCAAGCCTGCCGCTCGGTTTCACTGGCTTGCCCATGGAGCAGAACGGCGATCCTGCTACCCGTCACGGCTTGTGGGTACTCAGGTGCGCGCTGGTAGTGAGCGAACCACTCGGGGTAATGGCCGAAGCCGGCGCTACGCGGACAGCGCTGGTCGTAATCGCGCGCCAGGCGAATGAGCAGGTCGCGGGGTGCCGGGTCGGCTTGCTCCGGCCAATGGGCGGCTACCAGGGCGCCGAGTCCTTCGGCATGGCAACACACAGTAATGGGGCTACCCTGCAAGGGGCGGCCCTGATCGTCTTCGATATGCACCTCACGGCGCTCGCCGTCGCCGAACTGCCAGGGCAGTTCCAGGCTGTAGCCGTGATCGGCATCGGCGCGATAGATGAGGGCGGGGTGATGCAGGTCTGCCTGGCACCGGGCGACGATCTGATCGCCCAGGCGAGCTCGAACCTCGACATGACGGCCCGGGGTGGTGTCATCCCAGACCCAGCCGGCCACGACCAAGCCGCCGCCATACCAGACCTGACTGCCCGGTACCTGAGCCTCGGCCTTGCGCGGCTTTTCGTTGGGCAGTACCAGAGCCTCGCCAATCCAGGGACCCTCGTTGGCCAGGCGGATGGCGATACGTCGAGCCCCACTGAGCCAAGCTGGTTGCAACTGGAGGGCGAAGCCGTGAAAGCCGTCACCGGCTAGCGGGTGATGCTGATAGGCATCCGCGCGCACCAAGGCTACGTAAGCCCCATCGATGACTACGTCCAATGCCAGACGCAGGTCAGGCTGGCTAGGATCGAAGGCCCAGCCCTCGAGCACGTTGCCGTGAAGACCCTGGATCTGGCCTTGCACGGTGACCAGGGCGATAGGTTGGGGGAGTTCAGTCATGGAGAAACCTGTCGGGAAGGGCGTCGCTTAGCAGGGCATTCAAGGGCGCGGGCAGCAGACCGAGGGGATGGGCGCCTGCTTCGGTCGCGACCACACCTGCGGGTGCATATAGAGGCAAGGCGGTGTGCCGGGCAATCTGAGGCGCAAACCAGGCACTGGCCGGTGCTGCCTCGAGGCTCAAGGCCAGGGTACAGCCTGCCAAGGCAGGTATCCTGGACCGGGCGATACCAGGTAACTCGATCAGGGGGCTGACATTGCCACTGGCGAGCAGGCTCTTTTCCCAAGGCGTGCGCTCGAGGAGCAGGAAGCGACAGGCCAGCCCCTGCCGGCGACTCAGGCGAACCAGCTGCAACCAGGCCTGGGCGAGGCCTGGATCCGCCAGGGAGTCAGCGATCAGGATATTGCCCAGGCGCGAGGTCGGTGGCTGGTCGAGCGACGCAAAAGGCGCACCCGCCGCCACAGGGACCTGGGGATTGCTCATCAGCAAGGTAGTGGTGAGCGCGGCGAAGGTCACGCGCTGCTCGCTAGCTGCCTCGCGGAAGCCAGTGGCTGGGGAGCAGGTATCGGCGCCCGGATCGATCAGGCGATAGGGCACGCCAAGCCGCGCGGGCAGGGTCTGCAGCGACACAGGACAGCGCTCGGGCTGAATGTAATCCAAGGCTCTAGGCCGCAACCGTTGCAGGTCCGCGATCAGTTGCTCCACGTCTCCGGGTAGACGGTAGTCCAGGAGCACGGGCAGCCCCTGGCCGTGAACCTGCAGGCTGACCTCCAGCTCGGCATCCGTCTGCCGAAAGGCCAGTGCAAAGGCAGGTTCGTCGCCGCCCAGCGCCGCGAGAAGATCGAGCCGGTCGGCCGCGATGATCGTCACGCTGATGTTGGCTGACGCCAGTTGTGCACCGAGTTCGGGGAGTCGCTCGCGCTGCAGGCGCTGACGGTAGGGCTTGAGCGGATCGTGACGATAGAAGCGCTCGAAAGCACGCTCTGCACCGGGATAACGCTGACGCAGGATGGCGTTGTTGAAGGCTACTCGTTCGAGCTTCTCGGCACCGAAGGAAACACCACCCCGATGCGCAACGAAAGCCCGCTGTGCCGCCACGTGCCGCCAGCCCTGGGCCTTGGCTCTGAGGCACCAATCGGTTTCCTCACCGTAACCGCGCTTGAGCTGGATCTCGTCGAGCAGGCCGACCTGCTCCAGCGCGCGACGCTTGATGTAGAAGCAGAAGCCACACCCCACCTCGATCTCGGGCGGCGCCGAGAGGTCGCTGGCGGCCTGGCGATGCAGGACGCGCTGTTCGTCCAGCGTGGGCATGACGTGGCTCTTGCGGCTTTCCGGAAAGCTGAGCAGCTCGCCGTTGTTGCTAAAAGGCGTGGCGGTGGCGACATCGGCTGCGGAGTAGGCCGCTTCGCGCAGCCTGTCCAGCCAGTCATCGCAGACCCGCGCATCGGCGTTCAACCACACCACATCGCGCCCGCGATGCAGGGCCATGCCCCGATTCATGTTACGGATGAAGCCCAGGTTGGCCGGGCTGCGATGGAGCACGATTCGACCCGCCTCGGCCAATTTGCGCAGCGCCTGGCTCAACTCGGCCTCGGGGCTTTCGTCGTCCAGCACCACCACGTTCATCGGGGTCCGATTGGCGTCCAGGCTATCGAGCACACCCTGGATACAGGCAAGCGATGCCTCGCGCCCGCGGTAAATGGGAATAAGCACATCCACGACGGGGTCGATGGATGCTACCGGCGCGTCAACCGGGATAGGCCTTAGGGGTTCAACGGCTGCCAGAGGGCTGCCCAGAACCTCGCTGCCATCCGCCCAGTACAGGCGCACACGCCCGAGCGGAGCAGGCAGACGGAGGCGAATGCCACCATGACGCCCGCCATTGATCGACTTGGCCAGCAGTGGACTGGGTAGGTTGGCGACGATGGTCTTTTGGCGATCACCCAGTTTCAAGGTGAGCTTGACCGGCGTTTGTGGATGCCGGGTATCCAGCGCCCAGCCACGAATTTCCTTGGTGGCAGGATCGAACTCTACGTGCCCCCAACGCCGCGGCGACAGTTGCTGCAATAGCACGGCCAGTTCGTCGGCGCTGCTGACGTAGGGTAGTTGCTCGACCAGTCGCGCCGGTTTGATCCCAGGTAGCGCGATGAGCGCACGCAAGCGCAACAGTCGAACCGCAGGGGTATTACGGGCAGGATTGGCCGGGTCGGCGAGAAAATCGTAGGCCGCTTGGGACTCGCCCTTTTGCAGGAGCACGTGGGCGAGCAGTGCCGCCGTTTCGCCCTGCCGCGCCAAGCTGGCGTTGGCCTCGGCCAAGGCCAGGAAAGCCTGATCCAACGCGCCTCTATTGAGCGCCGCAAGACCGGCAGAGACCAGCGCTACCGGGCGCTGATCGGGAATCTGAAGTGCCAGTTCGAGACGGCGTTGGGCCTCGTCTGACTGTCCGGCCTGGAGCAGAGCCTGATAGTGCTCCATGAGTGTCGATTGGCTCATGGGCAGCGGTCTCCGCGAAAAGCCAGGTGGATCAAAATTACTACCGTTTCAAAAAAGACTTCCGGCCCTAGGGCCGGAAGTCTCGTCTCAGATCAACGAAATATCGTTAGACCTGGCCGGTGATGACGATGACACCCGTGTCAGTGGTTTGAGCTTCGGTAGAACCGATGATGCCAACCGCGACATCGGCACGGCTGTGGCCGGTGGCCAGCTGCTGTGCCCAGAACACCAAGCCTTCGCTGTCCGCGCCACGATCCAGCACGCCTTGGTAGAGGCTCTGGATAAAGGCCGCGTCCGACTGCGAGCCACTGGCGGCGGTGTACTCAGTGGAATTGAGGAAGGACTGGGCGACCTGAGTAACGGTGGCGCCGCCGCTCAGTTGGGCTGTCCATGCCTGGAACCCACTGGAATCCACGTCACGGCCCAGCAGGCCTTCGTAGAAGCGCATGACCGTTGCTTCGTCCTGAGACGCCACTACGGAAATGTTGCCCGCGGAGGTCTCGACCAGCTGGACGTTGGTCAGAGTGGTGGTAGTGGCATCACCATTTGCATTGGTTCCGGTGAAGACCACACTACCGTTGCTTACGGCAGCGGTATAACCGGTACCGGACAGCTGGACTACGTCGAAACCAGTGCCACCGTCAATTTTATCCATGCCCGAACCGGCGTGAATCACATCGTCGCCCGCACCGGTTTTGACGATGTTTTCACCGCCATTCAGGATGATGGTGTCATTGCCACCAGCGGTCGTGATGGTGTCATTGCCAGCCGCAGCATCGATGTGAGTGTTGACGTTGTCATTGACAGTGATGTTGTCATCGCCGGTACCCAGAACGATTACCCGTCCCGCCGCCGCACCCTCGGTGGTAGCACTGGTAGTGGTGGCAGCAGAGCCGAAGGTCGCAGTGACGTTAGCGGGGGTATCGAAGATGAAGGCCGAGGTATTGGCCAGCACCGTCGGGATAGTAACGGTCACATTGGTGCCATCCGCGCCTAGATCGGAGAAGTAAGCCACATCCGGAGTCACGATGTTGCCATTCGAATCGAAGTTCACCGACAGGTTCTTGCCGTTGGAAGTCGACGTAGCGAGCGTGGTGGTGGAGTCATCCAGGTTCAGGATCGACGAAATGGCATTGATGGTCGTGGCGCTCAGAGCGGAGTTCACCAGAGTAGCGTTCAGACTGGCTGCAGAAATGGCGGCATCGTATTGCATGAAGAGAATCTCCTGGGTCGCGCGTCAGCTTGTAACTTGCGCGGATTGAAGCGGGATTTGGGTGAGATCTTCCCTAGGAGACTGGTAGCGGGCAGCGTTCATCTCGATGCGGGCGGTGATCGATACATGTAGAGCGACTAGCTTGGCCTGCCCCTGTTGGGCAGTAACTTCCTGGCCGTCCACGAGGTCTTGCGGAGCACATCCGGCAAAGACCGCCTGGGCATTCAGAACGTATTCGGCGCGGCGCGGCCCGACCAGAGCCATGGCCACCGCGGTGATGGGCGCGCGCTTACCGCGCGACCCTAGAAAATTGCCGCTGAGCACAGCGGGCTGCAACACATCGGCGACCTTGCAGCTATAGGCGATATCCACGCCTTGCGGCTTGTTGGGCCAGATCACAGCGAAGCCTTCGAGACGGGCGTCCTGCTCGACGTTGCCAACCCATTCGTTGGCGGTGACGTCGCCTTGGGCTTGAACGTGGCCTATGAGCTTGATTACGACGGGACTACCGTGGCGCTCCGCACGGGATGCCGCTTCCAGCGCCTTGCTGGCCACGACGGGAGCATGGTGTTGTTCGGAGCGAATGATGTCAGCTGAGGTATCGATACGATCAACGCGCAGATCAACCTTACGTACCGGCAGATCCGCACGCTGATACTCGGTGATGAGCAGGGTACCGGCGCCATTCTTGACGCGCACGATCAGGGTATCGCCGAGACGGGAGAGGGTATTACGGACGACGGTTTCCCCAGGAAAGAAATCAACCGAGCTCTTGCCGATAGGTGCAGGCTGCAGGCTGATGAGGCAGGGCTCCTCCGCGCTATCCTGGGATGCGTATCGAACGATATACATTCCAGGCTCAAGGGTGAGCAGCCGAGTCTTAAATGTGAAGGGTGAATCGTCCATAAGATCCATTCGTTCGTGACCGATGTCCTTGGAAGCCCGGAATAAACACTTCTGGGCCTTGGTCAGGTGCAAACCCTATCACACATTCTGTGTGACCGCGCCAGCTTCTTGACGAGGTCAGGATAAAAGAAAATCACTGAATCTCAACGTCAAATCGTAGCCCGGACACTACCGTTCGGTAGAAAAGTTCAATCGAATTGATAGCAAAAAGCCATGAAAAGGATCGATTAGCGCACAGATCATTGATTCCTAGCATCTAGGTTAAGAACTGCCTACTAGACAGCTGTGCTAGTGTGCCTTCCTTTTGGGTTCGCCTTCGCCATGCGCATTTTGCATGTCTTCAAGACCTATCTGCCCGACACCCATGGCGGCATCGAACACGTCATTCGCCAGATGTGCCTGGCTACGAAAGGCTTCGGAATCGATCATCGAATTCTGACGCTCAGCAAGCATCCCGTCCCGGAACGCGTGGAGGTGGATGGCATTCCTGTCCGGCGTGTCAAACAGGATCTCGACCTGGCTTCGACGGGTCTTTCCTTGAGCGCTTTCCGGGTTTTCGCCGAGGAGACCCGTGCGGTCGACCTGATTCATTTCCATTTTCCCTGGCCGTTCATGGACGTCCTGCAGCTGGCGATACGGCCAGGCAAGCCCTATGTGGTGAGCTATCACTCGGACATCGTCAAGCAGCGCCATCTACTCAAGCTCTATTCACCACTGATGCAAGGCTTCCTGGGCAAGGCGGCCCGCGTGATAGCGGCGACCGAGCCCTATCGCCGGTCCAGCCCCACCCTGCAACGCCTGGGGAGTAAGGTAAGGGTGATTCCCTATGGCCTGGATCCAGCCAGCTATCCCGAGGCGGATCCGCAGCGCATGGCAAGCTGGCGCGGGCGTCTCGGACCGCGCTATTTGCTGTTCGTGGGGGTGTTGCGCTACTACAAGGGACTGCACCTGCTACTCGAAGCGTTACAGGGGCTCGACTATCCGCTGGCCATCGTTGGCGACGGGCCGGAAGGCGAAGCCCTTCGCGCTCAGTGCGAACGGTTGGGCTTGAAGAACTGCCATTTCCTGGGACGTCAGAGTGAAGAAGACCTGGCAGCGCTTTATGCCGGCTGTGAAAGCTTCGTCTTCCCCTCGCATCTGCGCTCCGAGGCCTTTGGCATGGCGCTGCTGGAAGCGGCCATGTACGGCAAGCCCATGCTCAGTTGCGAGATCGGCTCGGGCATGAGCGAGATCAACCTCGACGGTCAGACGGGGATAGGCGTGCCACCGGAGCCTGCGGCTTTGCGCGAGGCGCTGATGACACTGTGGGAGGATGCCGAGCTACGGTCGCGCTACGGGCAAGCCGCCCGGGCACGCTTCGAGGCACATTTCCGCAGCGAGATCATGGCCAGCAAGCTCATCGAGGTCTATCGCGAGGCCCTGGCCTGAGCAGGGCCTAGCGCCCTTGCAGGGCGAGGCGATAAACCTCTAGCGTCCGAGCAGCGCAGGCGTCCCAGGTGTAGTGACGAGCCCGGCGTTCGCCCTCTTCCACTCGCTGGCTCACAGCTAGAGGATCGTCGAGGACTTCGAGCATAGCCTGGGTTATGGCCTTGGAGCCCTGTGGATCGGCTTGCAAGGCCGCCTCGCCGACCACTTCCGGCAGCGACGTGGTGTTGGAGCAGATCACGGGACACCGCGCGGCAAAGGCCTCGATGGCCGGTAGCCCAAAGCCTTCGAACAGCGACATGAATACCAGGGCTGCCGCACTCTGGAGCAAGGCAATGACGTCTGCCTGCGGTAGATATTCCAGCCACTTGCCCTCTCCTCTGGCTTCCAGCGCACGCAACTCCTCGACCAAGGTTTCGGCACGCCAGCCGTTGCGTCCTACCACAACCAGGGGATGCCGCTTGCGCAGTGTCTCTGGTAGTTGGGCATGGGCAGCCAGGACGGCCGCGAGGTTCTTGCGCGGCTGCAGCGTGCCGACGAACAGGAAGAAGCCAGGCTCCAAGCCGTGCTTGCGCAACACCTCCTGGCGCGTGAGCTCGGGTTGCCGAACGAAATACTGGGTATCGACGCCAAGCGGAGTGACATGGACCCGTTCTTCCGCGATGCCGAGCAGCCTGACGATATCTCTCTTGCTGTACTCCGAGATGGTGATGACCTGATCGGCCCAGCCCACACTCTGATTGAACAGCCAGTTCTTCAAGCGGCGCAGCTTGAGCGTGACCCATTCGGGGTGGATCTGCGGAATCAGATCCATCACGCTGGCCACCATGGCGACATTCTTGAGCCGAGGGATATGGTGGTCGGGCGCGTGGAAAATATCGACGTCGCTTGCCAGGCGTTGGTCGACCTTGGAATCGGCACCCAGCAGCGCGTTCTTCAGGACGAACTTGGGGAAATGGGGCGCAAGACTGACCGGCAGCCCGCACTCCAGCGTCGGTGTATGGATGCCGAAGGTGTAGGGCTTGACCTCGACATTTGCGACCGCGGTCAATCCTTTGGATAGCGACTGGGTATAGATACCGATGCCATCGAGATGACCTTTGGCTACACCGGAAGACCAGACCGTAGTGCCCAATCCGACTTTCAAGGCCGTCAACGAACGCCCCCCAGGGCCGCGTAGAGATCCTGGAGCGTCCGCTCCAGAGGAATCAGGTCCCTGCTCCCCACTACCTCGCGCAGGCGTGCGTCACTACCACGGAGCGTAGGAATTTCATTGGCCCGCACAAAGGCCGGATTGACCCTGACTTCTATGGAGTAACCCGCAATGCGCTCCATCATCTCGACGATGATCCGCAGCGCCGTCGCGTTGCCGGAGCAGACATTGACGGGGTTCGAGCGGTAGTCGCTGTCGAGCAATCCCAGATAGGCCTGGGCCAGGTCGCGGACGTCCGAAAAGTCTCGGCTCACATCCAGATTGCCCAGCTCGATCACCCGCTCGCCGCGGGCGAAATGACCGACGATCTTGGGGATGAGGAAGCGCTCATCCTGCCCTGGCCCGGTGTAGTTGAACGGCCGGGTGATGACGATGGGCAGGCGGTCGTACCAGGTGGCGACCATGTGCTCCATGGCCAGTTTGCTGCACGCGTAGTGGTTGACCGGCGCCGGGCAGACCGACTCGTCGATCACCTCGATACCAGGGGTACCATAGATGTTGGCACTACTTGCGATAAGTACCCGCTGTGGTTGACGCTCGAGTGCGCCGAGCGCCTCCAACAAATTCAACGTGCCGAATAGGTTCACCCGGTAAAAGGCTTCCTGATCGGCATGGCCAACAAAGGCCAGTGCCGCCAGATGGATGACCCAATCCGGCTGCGCCTGCGCCACGGCGGCGGCGACGGCCGCCTTGTCGGTGAGATCGCATGCCACGGTGACATCCGCATCGGTAGTACCACTACCGAATCCGACTACCTTGAATCCTCGCGCCTTGAGCGCCTGGATGAGATAGCGTCCTGTGAAACCCGATGCGCCTGTGACCAGAGCGGTTGGCATGCCTATCCCCTTGGTTAGAACGAGAAGCCTTGTTCGTTGCGACGCAGGTCAGCCTCGACCATCATCTGGCACAGTTGTTCCAGGGTCGTCTTGGGCTCCCAGCCCAGCTCACGCTTGGCCTTCTCGGGGTTGCCGATCAGCAGGTCCACTTCGGCGGGGCGGTGGAATTTGGGATTCACGGCGACGATCTTCTTGCCGCTGCGGGTGCAGTAGCCTTCTTCCTTGTCCGCTTCGCCCTTCCATTCCAGCTGGATGTCCACGGCTTTGGCCGCCAGGCTGACGAAGTCCCGTACGGTTTCGGTACGGTTGGTGGCCAGCACGTAGGTGTCGGGCTTGTCGGCCTGCAGCATGCGCCACATGCCCTCGACGTATTCCTTGGCGAAGCCCCAGTCACGCTTGGCGTCGAGGTTGCCCAGCTCCAGCACGTCCAGCTTGCCCAGCTTGATCTTGGCGATGCTGTCGGTGATCTTGCGGGTCACGAACTCACGGCCGCGCAGCGGGGATTCGTGGTTGAAGAGGATGCCGCTGGTGCCGAAGATACCGTAGGACTCGCGGTAGTTGATGGTCATCCAGTGGGCATACAGCTTGGCCACGCCATAGGGGCTGCGCGGATAGAAGGGAGTGCTCTCGATCTGCGGGATGGCCTGGACCTTGCCGAACATCTCCGAGGTGGACGCCTGGTAGAAGCGGATCTTCGGATTGACGATACGGATGGCTTCGAGCAGGTTCACCGGGCCAACGCCGGTGATCTCGGCGGTGGTCACCGGCTGGTCGAAGGACACGCCCACGAAGCTCTGGGCGGCCAGGTTGTAGACCTCGGTGGCTTCGGTGGTCTGCAGCAGGCGGATGCTGGCGGAGAGGTCGGTCAGGTCATACTCGACCAAGTGTAGGTTGGGATGGCCAGCGACACCGACCTCTTCGATACGCCAAAAGTTGACCGAGCTGGTACGGCGGTAGGTGCCATAGACGGTGTAGCCTTTTTCCAGCAGCAGCTGTGCCAGGTAGGCACCGTCCTGACCGGTGATGCCCGTTATAATCGCTCGCATGTTGCCCTTCCGGTGATCGATAAAGTGAGAATGGAGTAGTCTAATACGCTGCTCTTATGACGACAAACCAGCCATAGCGCCGGTATCCGGCGACCATACAACTGACAGAGTCATACGCATGCGCTTCAAGGAAATTTTTGTATTTGGCTTGGTCGGCACTCTGGGATTTCTGGTCGATAGCGGCATTCTCTATTTGCTCAAGGAGCATTGGGGAGTCTACCTAGCGAGGTTGGCCTCCTTCGCTTGCGCCGTTTTTGTGACCTGGGTCTGCAATAGACGTATTACTTTTGGCTCTCGACACAGCGGGAAGAGCCTGCCCAGAGAATTTGCGGAATATCTTGCCTACATGTTGCTGGGCGGAGCCTGCAACTACGGTATCTATTCGGCGCTGGTCGCCAGCTCTGCCGTGGCTCATGAGTACCCGATCCTAGGTGTAGCCGCCGGCAGCCTGGCTGGCATGTTCATAAACTTTTTCAGCGCAAAGTTTTTTCTCTTCAGAAACGCCAAGGCGATGTGACTCCCGTCCTGATCGAGGGTTCCCGGGCGGGGCGTTCTCCAGGCGCCATCGAGCTTCGTCGACCACTCAATCATGACGCAGGCGCGGACTGCCGAGGGTAAAGCCATAACTGGCAGCCCTTACCGTAGTGAGGCTACTCGGAATTGCCACTCTCGGGTCCAACTCCAGTTGTAAACGCCCACCAGGTTGAGTTTGGTTGAAGAGGAGACGAACCCCACCGGGTGCAGGCAGCAAGCGAAAATCACGAATCTTGCGCAACGGCTTATCATCCATCCAGACCTGATGCTCGCCAAAGTACACCGGATTGAAATCTCCCGTGGCCGGCAGGTCGATGAAGTCCACAGGTTCTGACGGCAAAGCCAAAGTCAAACGTTGACCGGCCTGGGCGACTACCGGCACGGTCTCGAATGCAAGCGAAAAGCGGAGAGCGCTGACCAGGAGCGCGACGAAAAGGATCACCGCTGTATGCAGGACGCATTTGCGCCACTGCCCTTCAATTGCCGGCTTCAGAATGGCCTGTAGTGCCAGCCAAGCGAAAAGACCCAGGAAAGGAACGGTCCATTTGAAGTAGTGAATGTTGAGATAGCGCCAGACGCCGTTCGGCAACAGATCTCCGTAGGGAATGTAGAGCGAGAACTGCACCACTACCGCCAATACGACGGCCCGAAGGAGCAGGTCGCCACGCAACAGTGCAAGGACCATTCCGCCAAGGGACAGTAATAACCAAGGATAATGGCTGATTAGCGAGGCACGGGGTTCTAGATAGAGAGACTTCGAATCCACCAGCAGCGACATGGCCTTTTTCGGGAATTCGAGCAGAAAATAACCACTGGCATTAGCGGTAGCGTTGAAGTAGCCACCAAATGGACTACCAAAGACGACATCGTTGAAGCGCAGAAAAAGCCCGACCGACACCAGGGGGCCGACCAGCAGGATGAGGGCCACCAAGACAATATCCACCAGTCGACGACTGACGGCTTGATCTGGCTGCTTGCACCAAGCCAGTAGCAAATAAGCCGGAAAGAATATCCCAGCCAGCAAGGCATCCAGTGGCCGAGCAAGACCCAGGGCACCAAACGCCAGGCTCAACACCAAGCCAAAGCCAAGCAGTGTTCGTCGCGAGCAGAAAGATTGACGCTGTATCCACGACAGTACCAATACCGCGGTAGCGACAGCCGTAATCGTACAGGCGGTAGTCCAAGGAATAACGAAGTTTTCCATGAGCGCCTTGTTGCAATAGACGCTCACCACCAAAATCGCGCAAGCCAATCCGTTGCTTACGTAACGTCGAGCAAAGACGACGAAGCCCAGACAGAACAGTACGAAGGCGAAAAGGTTGATAAAAAAGAAAGGATGGACAGGTAGGAAGCCAAAAAACAGGGAGCCTAGGTAAGGATATAACGGTGGGTAATAGTGATTTCCAGGACTTAGGTTGCCCACGGCAAAGGCCTTGACGGCCAGCATGTACTGTCCTTGGTCGAACCATTCCCACCAACCCAGGGGATGGGAGACATTGTTACCCGGCAGCGATTGATTAGCGAGATAGAACAGGCAGTAGACCAGAACGGCGCTGAGTATCAGCCAGGCATCGAGACGGCTAGACGTTCGCATGAGTAGCCTGTTCCTGAACGGCGCTCGGTGACTTTGCAAAGACAGGAGCCGGGTGGTGAAGATAGGTCAGGCGTTTCAACTCTCGGCGCCCCATGGTCACGGTTTCCAAGATCAGCCCTGCGATGAAGAAGATCATGCCGTTGAGAACCAATCCGGTAGACAGCAGCGCCGTCGGGATACGAGGTACCAGACCCGTCCTCAGGTATTCCGAAAGCAGCGGTGCGGCCAGAATCACGCCTAGGGACATCATCAAGGCCGCCAACAGCGTATAGAACAAGATGGGCCTTTCTACGGCGTAAAGCTTGATTATGGTCCTGAGGATACGAATGCCATCACGATAGGTGTTCAACTTGCTGAACGAGCCCTCGAGACGGGCAAAATAAGGGGTCACGCATTCGCCATAGGGCATGCGCAACTCTAGAGCGTGTACCGTCAACTCCGTTTCGGTCTCAAAACCCGTAGCCAATGCCGGAAACGATTTGACGTAGCGCCGCGAGAACACTCGATATCCTGAAAGCATGTCGCTGAATTTACCGCCGAAGATCCTCCTGACGCAGCCGGTGAGCAGTTTGTTGCCCCAGGTATGACCTGCACGATAGGCCTCTTTCTGCTCGTGCTGACGAACACCTACCACCATATCGAGACGCAACTCCAAAAGTTGGTCGATCATCCTGACCGCACTCTTGGCGTCATAAGTCGCATCGCCATCGACCAATACGTATATGTCGGCATCGATATCGGCAAACATCCGGCGTATGACGTTGCCCTTGCCTTGTAGCGGCACGCTGAAGACCTGCGCTCCGGCTTTGCGTGCCACCTCGATGGTATTGTCCTTGGAATTGTTGTCGTAGACGAATATTTCCGCCTTCGGCAGATAGAGCTTGAAGTCTTCCACGACCTTGCCGATGGATATTCCTTCGTTATAGCAAGGTACCAATACGGCCACCTTGGGATCGCTATGCATACCCACGTCACTGTGCTCCAAAACGCTTATCGTCATTGTGATCTACTATCCAGCGCTTGACCTGTTCGGCACTTTCCTTCCAAGTCAGCCAAGGTAACTTGCTCGAGTCCGGAACTGGCATTTGGGCACCCTTCAGTTGGAGCCAAGTAACGATGCGCTCGGCCAAGGCATCGCCACTTTCCCCCTCGAAATAGAATGCATGGTTGCCAGCAATTTCGCGGAATACGGGGATGTCGCGGGCAATGATAGGCAAGCCGTGCTGAGCTGCTTCGATTAGCGGAAGGCCAAAGCCCTCCCCCTTGGAGCTGAAGATCAGGCTGTCCGCCGTACTGTAGATATCCGTCAGATATTCGTCGCTTATCCCTTTCAGCCAGAACAGCTTGGCCCCCCTCATGGGGTGGGACTCGAGTCGCTCGATGAGAGCATCGACGTTCCAGCCCGCCTGTCCCACCAAAACCAGGTTTACGTCTACACCGCGCTGCCAAAGCACCTCAAAGGCAGCAAGGGTCTGATCGTGCCCCTTGCGTGGTTCTATGGTGCCCACCGACAAAAAAGTCGGTCGCTCACGCAGCCGCGCGAGAACACTTTCGGCATCCTCAGGATAGCCTCGCGTCGGGATGGAGCCTTCCACGTCGGCTCCCAAGTGGAACCAGCCAACCTCCGGTCGTGGGCATCCTTCGGGCAAGTGCTGCGCGAGCCACCGCTGCATGTCGTCAGCCACCGCCGCAGAGATGCAGAGCAGTCCATCATTCTGGGCGATAGCGGTCAGCCAATCCTGATGCAACTCGCCAATGAAGTCGCGGAACACTTCAGGCATGGTGATGGGTAGCAGGTCGTAAACGACGAAGACGACCTTTACGCCAGCATTGCGCATGGCCAGGTGCTCTTCTTGCTGGCGCATCACGACGTGATGCTGCAGGTCCAGACCGAAGAAGACATCGCCGGCCCCGTAATCAATGGCGGTATCTTCGCTGGAATCCAGAGATACGAATTCCGCGAGACTTTCCTTCACGAAGGCATTGGCATGTCGATAGCCACGACTATCCATGGTCGCATATACAGGCTTGACCTCGTATCCCACGGGTGGTGCGACCAGCAACTCTTTGAGAATGCTACGGACGACTCGCTGGATGCCGCTTTTCGAGTCGACGTGGACGAGTTGCGAGATATCCACGAACAACTTTCTGTTCGACCGGGATTGGAAGTTCCTGGCCATGGCGACGGCACAGGCCTTGAGGTCGTCATAGGTAGGCACACCGGTCTCGATGGCAACAACCCGTTCCCGCAGCAGGGACAACGGAGACTCCGACGCCAGCTGCACCGACGTTTCCGCAAGAGTAGCTAACTGCTCGAGCGCATGGATGCAGCGATTGGCAGTAAGGTCCCAGGAAAAACGACCAGATTGCTCAAGACCGCGGCGGATCAATTCTTGACGGAAAATCTCGTCATCCATGACGCGCTCTATCATCTCGGCCATACCCGTCACGTCCAATGGATCGAACAGACTCTCTGGGTTGCCGATAACCTCAGGAATACTAGACCTGTTAGAGCCTATGACGGGCGCACCGCAGCTCATGGCCTCAAGCGCCGGCAATCCGAAACCCTCATGCCAAGAGGGAAACACGAACACCTTACATAAGGTGTAAAGTCCTATCAGCTCATGATCGGTGATGTAACCAGTGAAGATGAGTTCGTGCTCGGCGATGCCAACCCGGGCAGCATGAGCCTTGAATGCGGCGATGCTCTGCTCGGGCATCTTGCCAGCGAGTACCAATTGGTGCGCAGCTCTAGACGGTGCCGACAGGCGAGCATAGGCCTCGATCAGACGCTCAAGGTTCTTGCGAGCATCGGCTCCTCCGGTATAGAGGGCAAAGTCCTTCTGGATGGAGAACTTCTCCAACAGCAACGCCCGGCGCTCAGGCTCCAACACCTGAGGGGCGAATTGCGGATCGGCAGCGGTGGAGATGTTGAATAGGCGCTCCTGCGGCAACCCGATGATCTCTCGTCCCTCACGGCAGGAAGACTCGGAAATACCGAGCCATCCGGTTGCGGCCTGCAGCTGCTCGATCTTGTCCAGATAGAAGTTCTTGAATACCGGGTGGGGATCCAGGTACTGCTCGGGATTCATGAGCGGAATCAGATCATACAGGATGACCGCGGTAGGACAGCTGGGCTGAAAGCGATCGAGGCTAACGATGGCATTGTCCGCCGTACCTTCGAAAAGACTGCAGATCAGCACGACATCCGGCTCTAGGGTAGCAATGAACGCTTCCCTGAGCAGTTCCGCAGCTGCACGTCGCCACTCGTTCCCAGGTAGGCAGGCTGCGGTAGGTTGTGGGCCGTACCAGACCTGGATGGCCGAAGCAGGTAACAAGTCCCTGAACTGCAGGCGGATGGGAAGTATGGTGTCTGCAAACTGTCCGTTGAGCAGCAGGATGAGTTCATGCTCTCCGCGGTTACGGGCGATTCCCTGGGCAAGGGAAAGGCAATAGCGCCCGATGCCCCGGTAGCGGCTCTCGGTCTGGGCGCCCTGCAGATCGAGTACGATGCGCATCAGTTGCTCTCCTTTGGAGGCTTGTTTTCCAGCGCCGACTTGAGGAACTGGTAGTGCTCGCGCGCAGCTACGCTCATCTCTGAAAGATCGGGCTCCAATCCCTGGATATAGTGGTGGGGATCGTGGGGTGGCTGAGAGGCGCGCTGAACCTCATGCAGGAGGTTGTCCCGGGTGGCCATAGCAGCAAGGCGTGCATAAAGTCCCGGGAAACGCCGCAGCAGCGCCGAGGCGCGCTGACGCTGCCCAGGGCGGACCAGCACCTGACGCATCAATCGCATCAACCAAGGACGAAGGGTCTTCTTGGCCGCCAGCCTCAGACCTCCCGGCCGTTGACGAAGGCGCAGTACCTGGTGCCGGGCCTCGCGTAGCGGTCGGGTCAGTCGCCAAGACTGGCTGGCGATCAGCCGCTGATATCGGGCCTGCGCGTCCAACTGCTCGGACCTGTAGCGGGCCAGCTCAGCACTTAGCTGGCGAATGCTTCCAGCGATGTCTCGGTCAGGAGATACCAGCGTCGGGAAGCATTCGCTGAAGATTTGGCGCACGCCTAGTAATTCTTTATCACTCTGCTCCAATTGCGCGAGTTTGAGACCGGATTCCGCCAGCTGTGCCTCTGCACTCTCCAGTCTATGCCTGAGCGTTTCCTGGCCCAGTAAGGACTTCTGTTGCTCTAGCTGGGCCTTCAAATACTCGTTTTCCAAAGCAACGATCTTGATACTCACATCCACATTGCGTTGCTCGGCGTCAGCCAGAGCTTGGGCAAGCTCTTTTCCCTGCTGGGCAAGTTCTTCGCCCCGACGGGCCAACTCGTGGCACCTGTGCGACAGCTCGCCAACTTGCTCCATCACGCTCAAGTGAGCGATTGGCAAGTAGTCATCGAAGACATTGGGAGGGGCGTCGAAGTGGCACTCCAGCTCCGCGCGCTCATCCGCCAGATAAAAGCGATTCAAACCATCGAAATAAACGAACGTGTAACCTTGATTCGTGACGAGATCTTCCCATTCCTCGTGATTCCGCCGCTGCGATAGGGGCTCGGTCGACTCGACCAGGATGATCCAAGGACGAAGTCGCGTGAGGTCGAGGCCAAGCAGGACCTCACGTTCCGCACCCTCGACATCGATCTTGAGGAAATGCACCTCGTCGATTTCCCAGAGGCTGCAAAGGTGCCCTAGGGTATCGACCTGCACTTGCGTCACGCGATGATCGAAGCCCTTTTCTCCATGCCGATCGGCTACGAGCTTGCTGGATGTAGACAGGCCACTGTCAGCCACCTCGTAGAGAGTCATGACACCCTCACGGGAGCCGGCGGCGACCTGCAAATTGATATCGCGCGGACGTGCCTCGCGTAAGCGGTCATGCCACTGCTGCACGGGCTCGACATTGAGGCCATGCCAGCCACGATCGTAGAACGCCTTGGTCACGGAGTGCTCGACCGGATCGTTGGCCCCCACATCTATGTAGAAACCCTTTTCCAGATGTCCGAGCGCGCGCCAAAGAACGACGTCTTCCCGGTTCTGTGCGAATGAAATGAAAGTCATGCCTTGGAAATCTCGATATCCGGATTGAGCCAGTTGCAGCCAGCGAAATAAATCTTGTCGAAGTTAGATACGGTGAATACCAAGGCCAGATCACGCCACTCGTAGTTCGCCGTCAGATGGGTTTCCTTGTCCACCAGCGCCGTCTGCACGGAATAGCTTCCCGGCCCCAGATTTGCCTTGAAGAGGATATCGAAAGTGTAGAGATCCCCTGCGCGGGGCTGCTCGATCGACTGCTGGGTGTACCAGGTATTGGTCCCGTGCATGACTTGGCCGAGACGATCCTTGATGCCATAGCCCAGAACCAAACTGTCCAGATTTCGGTAGACTTTCACCTTGATCTGTAGACGCGCGGGCTCCCCAACATTCAGATGTTCAACTGCCTGGCCTGCTTCGTTATAGAGCGCGATATGCTCAACACGTGCTTCGCCGGTACCAGAGCTGACCTGTACCTTGCCATCTTCGAGCGTCTTGAGCTGTACCGTCGAGTTTTCCTTTTCGGCGATCAGGGCATTGTAGAAATCCATGACCTCTTCCGGGGCGCCATCCTTGATAATGCCCCCTCGCTCCAGCAGGATCGCACGATCACAAAGCGCCTGGATCGAGTCACGGTCGTGGGAAACGATCAGCAGGGTCGTACCCTGCTGCTGGAATTCTCGGATCTTGGCGAAGCTCTTATGTTGAAAATAGCTATCGCCGACCGACAGGGCCTCGTCGACAATAAGAATTTCCGGACGAAACGCAGTAGCCACGGCGAAAGCAACTCGCATCTGCATACCGCTGGAATAGGTGCGAACAGGTTCGTCGAAATAGTCACCTACCTCCGCGAAGGCCTCGATGTTACCCATTTCGCGCTGGACTTGCTCGCCACCGAATCCCATGAGGCCTGCAGCATGCATCACGTTCTGCCGACCGGTGAGTTCGGGGTTAAACCCCATGCCCAGCTCCAAAATGGCAGAGATCCGACCATTGAGCTGGATGCTACCTTCGGTAGGCTGAAGCGTTCCGGTAATCATCTTGAGCAGAGTGCTCTTGCCTGCCCCGTTTTGTCCGACGATGCCGATCGCTTGGCCAGGCTCTACGGTAAAGCTGATGTTGCGCAGCACCCACTTTTCTTCGAGTACTCCACCTTTGAAGCCAAACCAGCGAGCAAAGCGAAACCATTCGGATGCATAGGTCCGATAGGACTTTCCGAGTCCCGATATTTTAAGCAGGCTCATAGTGCATCCACCATCTCTGGACTGGCTCGCCGAAAGACAAACAGGCCAATTAACAACAGCAGACTGGCCACGCAGACCACGGTTAGCAATGCCAGGGAATCGGGCGCGCTATTGAAGACCAGTACTTGGTGATAAGCCTCGATGACGGGTACCAATGGATTCCAGCTCAGATAGGGGCGCAACGTTTCAGGAATGATGCTGGCGGGATAAACAATGGGAGTGAACCAGAATAGCAGTTGCAGGATGATGGGCACGACCTGGCCCACATCCCGTACGAAGACATTTAATACTCCCAGTAGCAAACCGACCCCAGTGGCAAGGGCAATGACAACGAGTGTAAGGGGTAACAACCAAAAGACATTCCATCCCGGATAATGCCCCATCAACAGGAAGACTACCAAGGCTGAAATAAGCAACAGAATATTGTTTAGGGTTGCACTCCCGACGACGATAACCGGCAGAGCTATCTTCGGAAACCTCATTTTCTTCATCAAGTTGCCTTGGTCGATGAAGAGAGTCAGACAGCGCCCTACAATTTCTGAAAACAACGTCCAGCCAAGCGTTCCAGCGACTAGATAGATCGCGTAGGCATACTTGTTCTGAATACCAGGCAGCTTGGCCGAGAGAACGTTCGACAGAATGATGGCATAGATAGCAACCTGGACTAGCGGATTGATAATCATCCACAGGCCACCCAATTTGCTACGAGAAAAGCGAGTCAGGAATTCATTTCGGATAGAAGAAAGGATGAATTCCCGATAAGCGATGACGCTCCTGAACATGCCAAGCATCAATTACCATCCAAATTAGGTTCTGAGTGATGGGAAAACGCATCGTCGCGCCGAGTGATCACTCGCGGCCATCCAGACGTAATGGCTGCGGTCGGCGGCGTGGAGGGAGATAGAGCAGAATGACTGCCATAGGTTCTACCGAACGCTGATCCGACCACCCCTTGATGGTCAGATAGCGGCTCGCGATGCCGACGGTACCCCGCCATGAAGCCGCTGAGGCGGAGGCAGTGAGGTGCAGTTGAAGTGAACATGAGCTCCCTGAAATGCGGATAGGCCTCTGTACAGCCCGGTAGCCTGCATCTAGAGGCTCGGTGGCACCTAAATAACGCGGCGCGTGATGTTAACCCATAGCGTTGGCACTGACCTCCTAAGGGATCGCGCTTTGCGTATTTTCCCCTACGGATTGGCTAGACGTAGCACACGCAGTGGCTTCGGCCCTGCCTGCTCCTACTGCGGTAAGGAGCCGTGGAGTAGCGCACCGTCCATTCGTCGAGCAAGGCTCAAGAAAGCTCCGGTACCAGCAGATATCTCGCTGGTCAGCCCATCACTCCGGTATCTCGCGCCGCAGACTTGCGTGTCGGCGAAGTCGGCCCCCGTGTCGACGCTCGATTCCAGACGTGGCCATGACATTCCAGAATTGACATGGCAGCCCCCACCGATGAGTTATTCGAAGCTCTTGTGCAGTACCCTGGCCATCATCTGCATGGCCAGCGCCCTATGCGCCAAGGTCAAGGCCGAACAGGTCTCGCTGGTCGGCCTCAACCTTTCCGGCGCTGGGTTTGCCTCCCAGGTGCTGCCAGGGATAAATGGCACGAACTATATCTTTCCGGTAGAAGCTCACTTCAGCCAATGGAGCGGCCGGGGAGTGAAACTCATCCGCTTTCCCATCCTATGGGAGCGTCTGCAGCCAACACTGGGTAGCTCATTCGATCCGACCTATGCGGCACTTATTGACCGTACGTTCGGTTACGCCAATAAGTACGGTATGAAGGTCGTCTTGGACGTCCACAATTACATGCGCTATCGCGGCGTGGTGATTGGCACTGGCAATGTCTCCTATGCCGCCTACCAGGACGTCATGGCACGTATTGCCCAGCGCTGGAGTGCTCAGCCTTCGCTGTATGCCTACGACATCATGAACGAACCTCACGACGCCGTGGCTCAATGGTCTGTAGCCGCCCAGTACGGCATCAACGGCGTTCGCTCAGTCGATTCGACCCGGCCGATCATGATCGAAGGCAATGGTTGGGCGGAAGCGACCCGTTGGCCACAATGGAACGACTCCCTGCTTGCCTTGAAGGATCCGGCCAACAATCTGATCTTCCAGGCGCATACCTACTTCGATGGCGAAGGGGGCGGTGGTAACTACGCGGTGACCAGTGCCAGTGCCTATCCGGACGACTACGGTGTCCAGCGGGTGAAGCCTTTCGTCGACTGGCTAAAGAAGAACGGCAAACGCGGCATGATCGGTGAATTCGGGATCCCGGACAGCGATCCGCGTTGGAATGTGATCATGGGCCGGATGCTGGCCTACCTGAAACAGAATTGCATACCAGCGACCTATTGGGCGGCCGGCCCAGGCTGGGCCAATTACAATCTTTCCGTTGAGCCTATCAATGGCGTGGATCGCCCCCAATGGGCCACCCTGAAGGCCTATCTGGATGATTCGAGCTGCACGCAGATCGGCCCCCTATCAAGCACGAATGAAACTGCCACGGCAGTCGACAGCTCCAGCTACGCCAGTACCGTCGCGGGCGTTTATCGTGATTATCTGGGACGAGAGGCCGACCAGGCCGGCCTGACTTTCTGGTCTACCCAAATGGCCAATGGCAGCATGACTCTGGCTGGTGTCATCAATGCCATCGCGGCTAGTGCTGAATATCAGAATCGCGTGACCGTGGAGCGACTTTACCAAAGCTACCTGGGCCGTAGCGCCGATAGCGCAGGTCTTGGCTATTGGGCAGGTCAACTGAACAGTGGCGCCATGACGGTCAATTCCATCGCTGCAGCTTTGATTGGCAGTACCGAGTATCAAGGGAATCTGCAGAATACGGTCAATCAGCTTTACGTCTCCTACCTGGGACGCAATGCCGACCCGTCGGGCCTGAGCACCTGGGCGAAGCAAATTTCTGACGGAGTGATGACCATTGCAGCGGTAAAAGCCTCCATCGCCGGCAGTTCGGAAGGCCAGGGTTACGCTCAATCAAGGATCCAGCAGCTTTATCGAAACTACCTGAGCCGAGAGGCGGACGTGGGTGGACTGAATAATTGGATGTCCCAGGTCACCAGCGGTGCCATGACGCTGGACGATGTTGCCACAGCCATCAAAGGCAGCGCCGAATACCGTAGCCGACAATCCTGACAGAGCTTGCTTAGGCAGCCCCTGCCCCACCCCGCCGATCGATCTTCCGATTTAGGATGATCGACGTCTGCGTCTGCTTCACCCCCTCGAGGTTACCGATGCGGTCGAGCAGCTCGTCGAGCTTTTCGTGGGTGGTGCAGCGCAGGAAGGCCAGGTAGTCGAACTGGCCGCTGACCGAGGAGACTTCCTCTACCTCGATCATCTTTTCCAGCGCGCGGATGATGCCGGCGGTGCTACGGGGCAGGACGCTGATGGCGCAGTAGGCGCGCACGGCGGCCTGTTCCAGTTCGGAGCCCAGGCGCAGGCCGTAGCCCTGGATGATGCCTTCGCGCTCCAGGCGCGCGAGGCGGGTGACTACCGTGGTGCGCGCCAGGCCCAGCTGGCGGGCCAGGGTGGCGTTTGAGGCGCGGGCGTTCTGTTGCAGCAGGTGGATGAGCTGCCAATCGGTCGGATCGAGTTTGGTGAACATCGTGGCTGCCTGCCAGGGGCGGGCGTCGGCGGCTGGCCGCCGACGCGGGAGCCGTCATTCTAGGCGGGTCGGCCGAGGGCAGCCAGGGCGGCGTCCAGGGATTGCTGCTGCTGGCGCTCGTACAGCGCCATCTCGTCGAGCACCGGCGCGCCTAGCGCAGCTTCGAAGACGGCGCGATTGCCGCCGCTCTGGTATTCCTGCTGACTGCCAGCGCCCAGGTTGGACTGGAAGATGCCCGCGGCGCTGACCGGCAGGAAATCTTCGTAGGTGATGGGATCGGCGATGAGCTGGCCAGCGGCGATCAAGGCGTCGGGATCGGCGGTATCCATGGCTGGGTGATTTGCCGTCGCAACGCGATAGCGGAACCAGGCCAGGCCTTGGCGGCGCAGTTCGTCCCAGTCATCCGGCAGATCCTGGAACACTTCCGCTAGGACGGTCGCGTAATCACTGCCGGCCGCCTTGCTGCGCTGGCGGACTTCCTGCAGCAGTTCGTCGTAGCGCTGGCGGCCGGCCGGGGTGAGGGCCACGCCGCGCTGTTCGATCTCGCCGAAGCGTGCCGTGTG
The DNA here is from genome assembly GCF_054558395.1 of Pseudomonas sp. No.117. Classification (NCBI taxonomy): domain Bacteria; kingdom Pseudomonadati; phylum Pseudomonadota; class Gammaproteobacteria; order Pseudomonadales; family Pseudomonadaceae; genus Pseudomonas; species Pseudomonas sp. No.117. The sequence goes on along the minus strand of NZ_BAAJNP010000001.1, from coordinate 611,394 downwards.
CGAACCCTGGACCTCGCGCTGGAACTGGATAGGCTCTTCCAGCGCCTTGAAGCTGGTCTGGCGTAGCAGGATGGGGCACTGGCGACGGGGCGGGCCCTCAATGGTTTCCTTGGGCGCGATGCCGCGGGCGGGCATCTTGGCCTGGACGGCGTCGATGTCGAGGGTGCGCGGGGTCAGGTGGTTGATGTGCGGGCCCTTGAAGCAGACCACGTCGGCGATCAGCCGGTGGGCGTCGTGCAGGCGCTGATACAGACCCGCGTCGACATTGGCTTCGCGGTGCCAGCGGAAGGTCTCCAGGGCTTCCTGGACGAAGACGTCGGCCTCGGCGTCATCCAGGCCACCCTGGGCTTCGGCGCGTTCGATCAGTTCCAGCGCGCCCGGCGTGAAGATACGCCGCTCGGCCAATACCCTTTCGGCCAACTGGCGCAATTCGACGTCCTCGATCAGCTCCAGGCGCAGCAGCGAGGTGAAGACGCGGAAGGGATTGGCCTGCAGGGCCTCAGGCGCTACGGGGCGGAAAGCGGTGGAGTGCACGGGTACGCCGGCCACGCTCAGGTCGTAGTAGCCGACCGGCTGCATGCCCATCACGGCGAATAGCCGCCGCAAGGTGGCCAGCTCTTCGGCCGTACCGACGCGGATGGCGCCATGACGTTCCAGATCCAGGCGTTGCGCAGAGTCCTGGGCGAAGCCCGGTTGGCCGGCATTCACCTCGGCGACCAGCTCCAGCAGGGTGCCGTACTGGGGGACCTCCTGGCGGTACATCGCCGACATCGCCTGGGAGAAACGGGTGCGGATGGCGTCCGGGGAAAGCAGCGATGCGGCGGTCATGGGAGCGGCTCCTGGCTCAGGCTAGAAGCCGATTTCGACATGGCCGCCCGCGCGGCTCAAGCGATCTTTGCTCATCGGATCATTCCCCGGGGGAATGGGCAGATGCCTTAGTGATCCTTGTGCTGGCTCTTGGGCTTCTTCACGTGGTCGCTGCCGGTATCGCTGCCGGAGCCGCCACTGGAGCCATTGTCGGCCGCACCGACGCCGGTGCTAGGCGCCTTTTCCAGGCCATGGGTGCTGGTGGGATCGGGACGCGCGGGCGTCGCCGGAGGGTTGGTCGGGCTGGTCTGGGCCAGGACGGCGCCGGACAGGCCGAGGCCCAGGAAGAGAGCGGGAAGCAGCAGGGTCTTGCGCATGGGACGATTCCTCGACAGCGGATTCACCCCTGTTTAGGCACCTCCCGCCCGGGGAGGTGCCGCGCCGCAGATCAGCTGCCGCTGGTGGTGGCCTTGTGGACGTTCTTGTGCGCCACCTTCTTGTGGTGGGTGGTGGCCTGCTTGCCGGTCTTTGCAGCGGGGGCGCTGGTGCTGGCCCCTGGTGTCGCGGCGGGATCGGCGGGCGCCGTCTGGGCGAAGGCGGCCGAGGTGGCCAGGAGGCCGGCGAGGGTCAGGCAGAGGGTGGTGCTTTTCATGGAAGTCACTCCGTCATTGGCTGATTGCGGAGTCAGTTAGCCGCCTTTCGCCGGAGAAAACCGTGTCCTCCTCCACAGGCGAGACCATTGGTAACAAGATATTTCGGTCGACTGCCAAGGCGTTAACAGTCTGCCGCCCCTTCGCCCGGCGGCGGCCTTGGGCATAATGCAGCGAGTCCCCCTTATCGTAGCCGCGCATGTCCAAAAGCCCTCACCTTCCCAAGCGCCCCCGCTGGAGCAGCCTGCTGCTGCTGGCGCTGGGCCTGACGCTGCTGCTGATCCCGCTGCGTTATGCCGCCCAGCATTATTACGAGGCGCAACTGGCCGAGCAGAACGGCCAGACCCTGGACCTCTACGTCGCCAACCTGCTGGGCACCCTGAGACGCTACGAGGTGCTGCCGGACCTGCTGGGTGATCTGCCGGTACTGCGCAACGCCCTGGAACGCCAGGGGGACCGCAGCGCCCAGGACGCCGCCAGCCAGATGCTGGAGGACATCCGCCAGCGCACCGGGGCGGACGTCATCTACCTGATGCAGGACGATGGCACCTGCCTGGCCAGCTCCAACTATCGCCAGCCAGACACCTTCGTCGGTCGCGACTTCTCCTTCCGGCCCTACTACAAGGCGGCCATGCAGGGGCAGCCCGGGCGCTTCTTCGGCCTCGGCACCACCTCGAGCAAGCGTGGCTACTACTTCGCCGCTGCCGTGCGCGACGGCGAGCGCGCCACCGGCGTGGTGGTGGTCAAGGTGGATCTGGACAGCGCGGAAAAGCTCTGGGGCAACGCGCCCGAGCAACTTCTGGTCACCGACGACCTCGGCGTGGTCATCCTCACCTCCCACGACGCCTGGCGCTTTCGCGCCACCCATCCGCTGGACGAGCGCCAGCGCGAGCAGGTCAACGCCAACCGCCCCTATCCCACCACCAATCCCGCCCCCCTGAGCCTGGCGCCCAACGACTGGCTGACCCAGACCCGGGCACTGGACGAGGTGGGCTGGACGGCGCAGATCCTGGCGCCGCGGGAAATGGCCGAGCGCCAGGTGCGCAGCGCCCTCTACGTCGGGGCGGCGACCCTGCTGGCGCTGCTCCTGCTGCTGGTGGTCATGACCCTGAGACGCCGCCACTTCATCGAGCGCCTGGCGCTGGACGCCCGGGCCAAGCGCGACCTGGAGCTGAACGTGGAAGAGCGCACCCGCGACCTGCAGACGCTCAACGCCCGCCTGCAGCAGGAGGTACACGACCGCGAACAGGCCCAGCGCGAACTCATGCGCGCCCAGGACGAAGCCGTGCAGGCCGGCAAGCTGTCGGCGCTGGGCACCATGTCGGCCAGCATCAGCCACGAACTCAACCAGCCGCTGGCGGCCATCCGCAGCTACACGGAAAACGCCGTCGTATTGCTCGACCATGATCGCCTGGACGATGCCCGCGGCAACCTCAAGCTGATCGGCGAGCTGACCACGCGCATGGCCAACATCATCGCCCACCTCAAGGCCTATGCCCGCGGGGCCCGCCGGGCGCCGGAAAGCGTGGTGCTGCAGGGTGCCCTGGAAGACGCCCTGGCGCTGGTCGCCGCCCGTCGGCGGGCGATGCAGGTGGAGCTGATCCGCGACCTGCCCGATGCGCCACTGTGGGTGCAGGCCGGGGAAACCCGCCTGCGGCAGATCATCAGCAACCTGCTGAGCAACGCCCTCGACGCCCTGGCGGAAAAGACCAGCACCCGCCGCCTGTGGCTGACCACGCGCCTGGACGAACGCGGCGTGACGCTGATCCTGAGGGACAACGGCCCCGGCTTCTCCAGCGAGGCCCTGGCGCGCGCCCACGAACCCTTCTTCACCACCAAGGCCACCGCCCAGGGCCTCGGCCTGGGCCTGGCGATCTGCGATAACCTGTTGCGGACCCTGGGCGGCCACCTGCACCTGTCCAACCATGCCGACGGTGGCGCCGAGGTACGCCTCTACCTGCTGCACGGCAAGCCGGGAGTCGCCTCGGTGCCCCAGGAAGAAGTCCGCGGATGACCGCGCAGCCCCTCTACTCTTAGGTCTTTGTCATGAGCGCCCTGCCCCCCTTCGATCCCGCCAGCCAGATCCTGCTGATCGACGACGACGCCCACCTGCGCCTGGCGCTGAGCCAGACCCTCGACCTGGCCGGCTTCAAGGTGACCGCCCTGGCCGATGCCCGCGAGCTGGAGATGGCCGGGGTGCGCGACTGGCCCGGGGTGGTGGTCAGCGACATCCGCATGCCCGGCATCGATGGCCTGGAATTGCTGGCCCAGCTGCACCAGCGTGATCCCGAGTTGCCGGTGGTGCTGATCACCGGCCATGGCGACGTGCCCCTGGCGGTGCAAGCGATGCGCGCCGGGGCCTACGACTTCCTGGAAAAACCCTTCGCCAACGATGCCCTGATCGACAGCGTGCGCCGCGCCCTGGGTGCCCGCCACCTGGTGCTGGAAAACCGCAGCCTGCGCCTGGCGCTGGCCGAGCGGCAGGAATTGCAGACCCGGCTGATCGGCCAGACCCCGGGCATGGCCCGGCTGCGCGACCAGATCGGCGCCCTGGCCGCGACCCAGGCCGATGTGCTGATCCATGGCGAAACCGGTGCCGGCAAGGAAGTGGTGGCCCGTGCCCTGCACGACCTGTCGAACCGTCGCGACGGTCCCTTCGTCGCCATCAATGCCGGCGCCCTCGCCGAGTCCGTGGTGGAGAGCGAACTCTTCGGCCACGAACAGGGCGCCTTCACCGGCGCCCAGAAGAGACGCATCGGCAAGTTCGAATACGCCAGCGGCGGCACCCTGTTCCTCGACGAGATCGAGAGCATGAGCCTGGACGTCCAGGTCAAGCTGCTGCGCCTGCTGCAGGAGCGCAAGGTCGAGCGGCTGGGCTCCAATCAGCAGATCCCGCTGGACATCCGGGTGGTCGCCGCCACCAAGGAAGACCTGCGCCAGGCCGCCGACCAGGGCCGCTTCCGCGCCGACCTCTACTACCGGCTGAACGTCGCCACCCTGCGCATTCCCGCCCTGCGCGAGCGCAGCGAAGACATCCTGCCGCTGTTCGGTCACTTCGCCCGGGCCGCCGCCGAACGCCATGGCACCCCAGCGCGCGACCCCGATGCCGAGCAGCGCGCTGCCCTGATCGCCCACCGCTGGCCCGGCAACGTGCGCGAATTGCAGAACGCCGCCGAGCGCTTCGCCCTGGGCCTGGACCTGGCCCTGGACAACAGCGCCTATGCCCCCCTGGCGCCCCTGGGGGCGCCACCGGTGGTGCTCGCAGCGGCCCTACCTGCGCCGCCGCCGACGACGGCTGGGCAGGCCGCCGGCCTCGGCGAACAGGTCGAGGCCTTCGAGCGCGACCTCATCCAGCGCGAACTGGCCCGGCCCCACGCCTCCCTGCGCAGCCTCGCCGAAGCCCTGGGCCTGCCGCGCAAGACGCTCTCCGACAAGCTGCGCAAGCACGACCTGCAATTCACCGGCGGCGCGGCGGACGAAGGCGACTAGCGTCGGGCGTTACGCCCTGGGTGCCTCCGGTGTGATCGCTCTGGAGCGCCTCGCGGCTTAGGTCGAGCACATCTCGGTACCCGAGCATCCGAGCGCCCAAGACGGCCCTCGGAAGTGGCCTTGCCCTGCGCCCTACGGGCCCGGTCACCCAGTGTCTCCGGCATGAAGCAGTACCCCGATGTCATCTGGCCACAATATCGGTCACCTCGGGCAAGGCTGCACTGACTTGGGGCCGCTCGAATGGCGGCGCGCTGGCCGCCACCGACGGCAAGGGACCCAGCACGGGGCTTGGACCTCGGCTTCAGACGCTGGCACGACTTTTGTTCAAGGATGAAAAGTTGTCCAAACGGTCATGTTTTTTCGTCTGATTCCCGGGGTTTGTCATGCAGCGCTGGCGCAAGAGTATCCAATTCCAACTGACGGCCAGCATGGGGGCGGCCCTGCTCATCAGCAGCCTGATCATCATCGCCCTCTATGCCTTCGCCCTGAACCGGCTCAGCGATCGCTACCTGGTCGAACAGGCCATGCCGGCCAGCGTCGAGGCCATTCGCAACGACCTGGAGCGCTTGCTCGCCGCTCCGCTGAACGCCGCCACGGCCATCGCCAGCAACACGCTGGTCAGCGACTGGCTCGCCGCTGGGGAAGCGGCCAGCCAGCAAGCGGCCTTCATCCGCTACCTGGCCGACATCAAGACCCGGCAGCAGGCGCTTTCCACCTTCATCGTCGCCAAGGACAGTGGCCACTACTTCACCGACCAGGGCCTCAATCGCACTCTCCTGAGCGGTGCGCCGGAGAATCGCTGGTTCTACGACTTCCTCGACAGCGGCAAGGCGCAGACGCTGGACATCGATGTCGACCAGAGCACCAAGGTCCCGACCCTGTTCATCAACCAGCGCATCGAGCGAGACGGGAAAGCCCTGGGCGTCGCCGGACTCGGCTTCAGCCTGAGCACGCTGTCCGAGCTGATCCGCGAATTCCGCTTCGGCAGTCAGGGACGGGTGTTTCTGGTGAGTGCCGATGGCCGGATCAAGATCCATCCCCAGGCGAGCAGGAACGACGTCACGACCCTGGCCGAGCTGACCGGCGCGGCGCCGGCCCAGGCCCTGCTGAAGGCCGGTGCGGGCCAAGGGGAAACCCTGCAGTTCAGCCGCGACGGCGAAGACTATCTGGCGCTGAGCCGGCCGGTGGCCTCGCTGGGCTGGGTGCTGGTCGGCGAGATTCCCGCGGCCGAGGTGTACGGCCCGGCGCGCCAGACCCTGACGCTCATCGGGGCCATCAGCCTGGCGATCGTCCTGCTCTTCCTGCTGTTCATGGCCTGGATCGCCCGCGGCATCGTCCGGCCGATACGCCAGGTGACGGCGGCGCTGGTGGACATCGGCGGCGGCCAGGGCGATCTCAGCCGGCGCCTGGACGAGCAGCGCGAAAACGAGCTGGGTGACCTCGCCCGCGGCTTCAACCGCTTCATCGAGAGCCTGCGGCAGTTGATCGGCGATGCCCTGCAGACCAGCGAAGAGTTGCGGCGCAGCGTCCGGGGCGTGGCCCAGGTCGTCGACGGGACCGCGACCCGGGCGGTGCGCCAGCAGGAGATGACCGAGACGGTCGCCACCGCCGTGCACGAGATGGGCCTGACGGTCCAGGAGATCGCCCGGAATGCCGCCGAAGCCGCGGAGGTGTCGCACGACACCCAGCAGGAAGCGAGTTCCGCCAGGGCGGTGGTGGGGCAGTCGATCGCCACCATCGAGGGCATGTCGCGGGACATAGGAGCCTCCGCCAGCGTGGTGGAACAGCTGGCTGAGCAGATCACCACGATCGAGCGGATCGCCACCACCATTCGCGGCATTTCCGACCAGACCAACCTGCTGGCCCTCAATGCGGCGATCGAGGCCGCGCGCGCCGGCGAGAGCGGGCGCGGCTTCGCCGTGGTCGCCGATGAGGTACGGACCCTGGCGGGCCGTACCCAAGGCGCGACGGGGGAGATCCAGGCCATCATGGGCCAGTTGCGCACGGGCGCCGCCCAGGCGGTCGCCTCGATACGGGCCGGCCAGGCGGCCACCAGCACCGGCGTGAGGTCCAGCCAGCAGACCGGTGAGTCGCTGAACCGGATCGCCGACCAGGTAGCGGCGCTCGCGGACCGCAATCAACAGGTGGCCACCGCCACCGAGGAACAGAGCTCGGTGACCGAGGACATCAATGTCACCGTCCAGGGCATCGCCGATCTGGCCAAGTCCACCGTCCGCGACGTCCAGGCATGCCATCAGGACTGTCAGGCGCTGAACCGCTACGCCGAGCATCTCGCCACCCAGATGGCGCGCTTCAAGCTCTAGCACGCCGCTCTTCCGGCGGCGCCGATCCGGAGCGCTGCCGGAGAAAGGGCGTGAGCGGAGGATGTTGTCGACGGCCTCGCCACGGGGAAGAGCCTGAACGTCCGTCGCGCGCCGCGAGGGCATCCTAGACCTGGCGGCTCCGCGGCGCTGGTCGGCGACGGGACGGAATGGCAGAGTGGGCAGCATCAGGCCCTAGCTGCAGGAGACCCTCTTGACCTCGCTCATGCTCGAAGAAGCCGCCGCCAGCGGTGCGGCGGTCGCTCGTCAACTGGCGACCATCGACCAGGCCCTGGCGGCGCTGGCCGACGATCTCCGGGCCGACCCGCCGCAACTGGCGCTGACCGTGGCCCGTGGCAGCTCGGACCATGCGGCCAGCTACTTCGCCTACCTGGCCATGGCCCATCTCGGCCTGCCGGTGCTGTCCCTGCCGCCTTCGTTGGTCACCCTGCGCCAGGCGCCGCTGCGCGTCGAGGGCCAGCTCGCCCTGGGCTTTTCCCAGTCGGGTCGCAGTCCGGACCTGATCGAGACGCTCACCGCCCTGGATCGCTATGGCGCCCGTACCGCGGCCCTGGTCAACGAGATCGACTCGCCACTGGCGCTGGCCTGTCGCCACGCCATCGGCGTCCAGGCCGGGCCCGAACGGAGCGTCGCCGCCACCAAGAGCTTCATCGCCACCCTGGCCGCCGCGGCCCGGTTGATCGCCCACTGGCAGCAGGACGAGGCGCTGCTCGCGGCCGGCGTGGCCCTGCCTGCGGCCCTGGATGGCGCCGCGGAGCTGAGCTGGGCGCCGGCCCTGCCGGTACTGCGCGACGCCGAACGCTGCATGGTGGTCGGCCGCGGGCCCGGCTTCGCCATCGCCCAGGAGGCGGCGCTCAAGCTCAAGGAAACCTCGGCGCTGCAGGGCGAGGCCTTCAGCGGCGCGGAATTGCAGCATGGCCCGCTGGCCCTGGTGGAGCGTGGCTATCCGCTGCTGATCTTCGCCCTGCGCGGCCCCGAGCAGGCCGGCCTGCTGCAGCTGGCCCAGGACCTGCGCGGTCGGGGTGCGCGGGTGCTGCTGGCAGCGCCGGACGAGGTCGCCGAACGTGACCTGCCCCTGGCCGTCGCCGGTCATCCCGACCTGGACGGCCTCCTGGCAATCCAGAGTTTCTACCGCATGGCCGCGTTGCTGGCCGAGGCCCGGGGCCAGGACCCGGACCAGCCGCGCCACCTGCGCAAGGTCACCCTGACCCGCTGACGGCGACCGGCGCTCCACCCCAGGGGCGCCGTGGCTCCATCCTTGGAGCTAAGCTCTTGGAGCTAGCAGCGAAACGCCAAGCGGGTGGCAATCTGCCAAGCGGTCCACAGAGCCGTTAAGTCGCTGGAAATCGGTCAATTTTTTCTTGTCGCCCTGCGCGATTTGTCTCAGCGTTCGCGCAACGGATGATGAGGCAGCACATATGGACATGCGCATGGAACCGGCGAGCAAGGTCCGCCTGACGACGGAAAACGTCCTCCTGGCGGAATTGCTCAAACCCTTCCTGGAAGAACGCCACGGTATCGAACTGGCCTGCGGCCAGGCGCTGGATGCGGCCGGCGAGGCCAGCCTGGTGCTGGTCGACCTCGGCAGCGTGCCGGAGGCGCCCCTCGAGCGCTGGCTGGAAAGCCTGGCGCCAACGGTGACGGTGGCCTTTCTCAATGCCACCCACGACCAGGCCCTGCCCTGGATCGAACGCTTTCCCGCCATCCAGGGCGTGTTCGCGCCCCAAGCCAGCCGCGAGCAACTGCTGCAGGGGCTGGGCGCCCTGCTGGCCGGCGAGGACTGGCTGCCCCGCGCCATCCTCGCGCACCTGCTGCGCCGCTCGCGGGAACGCACCAGCAACTCGGCCGATGGCCTGACCCGCCGCGAACGGGAGATCCTGCGGCTGGTAGGCCGTGGCCTGTCCAATGCGGCCATCGGCGAGGCGCTCTGCCTGAGCACCCACACCGTCAAGAGCCACATGCACAACCTGCTGCGCAAGACCGGCGCCGCCAACCGGGCCGAGGCAGCGCTGCGCTTTCATGCCGGCCAGGACCTGCCGGGATGAAGGCGGCCTGGCTGCTGTTCGGCCTGCTGCTGGCCGGACCGCTGCGTGCCGAAGGCGACCTCATCCAGGGGCTGCTGGTGGACAACACCATCTCGCGCTTCGGCCACGACTTCTATCGCCATTTCGCCGACCGCCTCACCGATACCACCGACTTGGACTTCAACCTGGTGGTCCGCGAACGGCCCTCGGCGCGCTGGGGCAGCCTGGTCTGGGTCGAGTACGAGCAGCGGCTGCTGTATCGGCAATTCATTCCGCCGAACAACAGCGAACTCAAGGATGCCGCCTATGCCGCCGCGGACCAGGTCCACGAGGGCATCACCCGCCGTCGCCTGGAAAACCTGCTGCAGGACACTTTCGACATGGATAAGGACGAATTATGACCACGCACGCCTGGCAGGCCCTGCCACTGCTCTGCACCCTGGGGATCGCCTCGGCCACCGCGACCGAGCTGGTCTACACCCCGGTGAACCCGTCCTTCGGCGGCAATCCGCTCAATGGCAGCTACCTACTGAACAACGCCACCGCCCAGGATCGCCACAAGGACCCGGACCTGCGCAGCAGCGCCAGCAGCCAGTCGCCGCTGGAGCGCTTCACCAGCCAGCTGGAATCGCGGCTGCTGTCCCAGGTGCTGACCGACATCAAGGACGGCAACTCGGGCACGCTCTCCACCGACCAGTTCATCGTCAACATCGTCGATGACTCCGGCAACCTCACGGTGCAGATCACCGACCGCGGTACCGGGGAGATTTCGGAAATCTCCGTCAATGGCTTCAACCAACCCTGAGCACGGATGCCGCCCATGAACGCCTCTTCGCTGATCGCGCTCCTCACCGCCGCCCTCGTCCTGGCCGGCTGCGTGCGCGATCCCATGCCCGCCGAACAGAACGCCGCGCCGACCCTGACGCCACGCGCCTCCACCTACTACGACCTGCTGGCGCTGCCGCCACCCAAGGGTCCGCTGGTGGCGGCCGTCTATGGCTTTCGCGACCAGACCGGGCAGTACAAGCCCAATCCGGCCAGCTCCTTCTCCACCGCCGTCACCCAGGGCGCCGGCAGCATGCTGGTGGACGCCCTGCAGGCCAGCGGCTGGTTCGTGGTGCTCGAACGCGAGGGCCTGCAGAACCTGCTGACCGAGCGCAAGATCATCCGCGCCACCCAGAACAAGCCGGACCTGCCGGAAAACCTGCAGCAGGCGCTGCCCTCGCTGCAGGCCGCCAACCTGCTGCTGGAAGGCGGCGTGGTGGCCTACGACACCAACGTGCGCAGCGGGGGCGAAGGGGCGCGCTACCTGGGCATCGGCCTGTCCGAGGAATACCGGGTGGACCAGGTCACGGTGAACCTGCGCGCCATCGACACCCGCAGTGGGCGGGTGCTGGCCAATGTCATGACCTCCAAGACCATCTACTCCATCGGCCGCCAGGCCGGGGTCTTCAAGTTCATCGAATTCAAGAAGCTGCTCGAAGCCGAGTCCGGCTACACCACCAACGAACCGGCGCAGCTGTGCGTGCTCTCGGCCATCGAAGCGGCCGTCGCCCACCTGATCGCCCAGGGCGTGGAGCGGCGCCTGTGGTTGGTGGCGGACGGCCGCGATGCGCGCGATCCGGCGCTGACCAAGTACCTGGAGCCGACCCGGCGCTAGGGCTTAAGCCTGGCGTCGGGCGGGTTTCACTCCCTGGAGCGATAGCGATGGGCCACGCGGCTCCGGACAATGCTTCGCGGAGAATCCATGCAATGACGGTGACAGCCATGCGCAGCCCCTTCGACGGCCTCGCCGTGATCCTCGCCCTGGCGCTCGGCCTGAGCGCGGGCGCATCTGCTGCCGATCTCATGGAAACCGGCGACCTGGGGCAGTTGCCGGTCGCCCAGCGCGACGCCGCCATCCGCCAACTCGGCGTGGGCAACCAGGCGCTCATCGACCAGCGCGGCAGCGCCCTGCTCGGCCATATCGTCCAGAGCGGCGCCGCCCAGGAAGCCAGCCTGCTGCAGGACGGCAGCGACCTGAGCGCCACCATCCTCCAGGGTGGCTACGGCAACCTCGCCCGTATCGAGCAGGTCGGCAGCGGCAACCAGGCCGACATCCTGCAACTGGGCGTCCAGGGCAACGCCCGCATCGAACAGCACGGCTCGGGCCTGTCCAGCCGCATCGTCCAGTACGGAAGCAACCAGAACACGGTGGTACGCCAGTACCGCTGATGGCACTCATGGAGATCAGACAGATGTTTCTACTCAGGCCCCTGGCCGCCCTGACGCTGGCCCTCGTGGCCGCCAACGCCCTCGCCCAGAACAGCACCGCCACCGTCCAGCAGGACGGCAACAGCGGTACCCTCAGCCTCGACCAGAGCGGCCCCGGCAATAGCGCGGCCCTCTATCAGCTGCAAGGCGAAAGCAACCAGATCAGTGTGGTCCAGACCGGTGCCAGCAGCGCCACCGTCACCCAGGGTGGCGATGTCTACGGCTATGCCCAAGGCAACGTGGCGAGCCTGCGCCAGGAGGGCGGCAGCAGCGTCCATACCCTGACCCAGGACGGCTTCGGCAACCAGGCCAGCGTCACCTCGCTGGGCAGCAACAGCGGCACCCTGGTCCAGGCGGCGTCGAGCGCCCAGCTGACCCTGGAGCAGACTGGCGACAACAACCAGGTACGGGTCGACCAGAGCGGCGATGGCGCCGTGGCCACCCTTACCCAGCAAGGCACTGACAACCGTATCGAGTTGACCCAGCAGGGCTATCCTGGTGGCGTGGCCGAGTTGACCCAGCGTGGCCAGGGCAACCTTGCCACCGCCGTCTCTTCCGGCAAGTTCAACGAGCTGTCCTTCACCCAGGACGGCAACCGCAATGAGCTGAAGGTCGACCAGTCGGGTCGCGGCAACCACAGCACCGGCAGCTCCACCGGTGATGACAACCTGGCCAGCTTCAGTGTCCAGGGCGACAGCAACACCACCAGCATCGTGCATAACGGCAATGGCAACGAGGCACGCCTCGACACCAACAGCGCCTACAGCACCGCCACCATCGACCAGCGTGGCGACAGCAACCGCGCGACCATCCTGCAGGCCTCGGCCAACTTCAACAGCTACAACGACAGCGCGCGGATCTCGCAGAACGGCTTCGGCAACAGCGCTATTATCAACCAGCGGTGAAACTCAGCGCCTGGCTGCTCGCGGCCCTTCTGCCCCTCGCGGGCGGTGCCGCGGCCAGCGCCCGTCTGGAGCTGCAGCCGCAACCGGCGGGCGCTCAGGTGGAGCTGTGCTTCGCTGGCGAAGACGCGCCCCTGCGCTACGAACTCATCGTCGAAGTGCACGGCCCGGGGGGCGTCGCCCGCACGCGCCAAGCCGGCGAGGCCAGGGGTGATGGCTGCCCGGTCACCACGCGCCTGGGCGCCGCGCCGGGCAGCCTGATCGAGGCAAGGCTGAGTTGGCAGCGGCACGGCCAGGCGCAGCCGGCCATCGAGCGACGCTTGCAGCTGTAGCTCGGCGCAGAGGTTCCACGTGGAACCCCAGGCTACAGGGTCAGCGGCAATTCCAGGACGACCTGCTGACGCGCAGCCAGACGCTGCTGGAATTCGGCCGGGTCGTGGATCAGTACGTCCTGACCGGCGAAGGCCTGGGCGGCGATCAGCCGCGACAGCCAGAACCTCACGCAGGCGACCCGCAAGAGCACCGGCCACAGCTCGGCTTCCCGCGGCGTGAAGTGGCGGTCGGCGGCATAGGCCGCCAGCAACGCCCGGGCGCGGGGTAGATCCAGCGCGCCGCTCTCGGTGGAGCACCAGTCGTTCACCGTGATGGCGAGGTCATAGAGCATCCAGCCGGAACTGGCGTTGTAGAAGTCGATGACGCCCGACAGCCGCGGGCCGTCGAACATTACGTTGTCGCGGAACAGATCGCCATGCAGGTTGGCTTCGGGCAGCGGCGGCTGCTCGGCCAGCAGGCTGCGAATCTCCGCTAGGGTGCGTTCCAGCAGCGGCTGGGCGGTCGCGTCCAGGGTCGGCGCCAGGCGCTCGCCCTCGGCCAGCATCCAGGCCAGGCCGCGGTCACTGGCGCGTTCGATGCGTTTTTCACCCGCGGTAGCCCGGTGCAGATGGCCCAGCAGGTGGCCGACTTCGCTGCAGTGATGGGGATTGGGCGCACGCTCGTGGCGACCGGCCAGGCGCGGTTGCAGCAGCGCCGGCTTGCCGGCCAGTTCGCGCAGGGCCTGGCCATCCTGGGTGCGCACCGCATAGGGCACCGGCAGGTCGGCGTCGTGGAGGACGTCGAGCAGTTCGATGAAGAAGGGCATCTCCGCCACCGGGCCACGCTCCACCAGGGTCAGGACGAATTCGCCGCCTTCCAGGCTGATGAAGTAGTTGGTGTTTTCCGACCCCTCGGCGATCCCCCGGAAATCCCGCAGCCGGCCCAGGCCATAGGGCGCGAGAAAGGCTTCGAGGGTGGAGCGATCGAGGGGCGTGAAGACGGACATGACGGGGCCTGGCGGAGGAATGTGCGAGCGGCGCGCAGTTTACCGGTCCAGGCGCCTTGCGCCTACCAGCTGAACAGCCGCCAGCTGGGAACGTGCAGGGTCGGCTTGTCGTTGGCGGCGGTGCTGCTGCCGTCGGCGGGCACCAGCTCGTAGGGCGCGCCGTGCTTGGGGATGACGCGGGTGGACTGCAGCACGCCGCGGATCCGCGTTTCCTCGATGGTCTGCTCGCCGGCCTGGTAGCGGATCACCTTGATCTCGTCAGGCAAGGGCTTTTCCCCGGGCGGCAGCGGTTCCGCGGCCTGCACCAGCGGGGCCAGCAGCAACGCGGCGAAGAGGAAGCGACGAGCACCCATGGTAACCTTTGACCTTTTGAACGGAGCGAGTGGTCGATTCTAGAACCCGGCCTTGCCGTCGTCGAGACTGGCCGGACAGACGCCGCACACGCCACGACAAAGGTCCAGACCATGAGCCACGCCCCTCTCGTCCTGGTGGACGGTTCCTCCTACCTCTACCGCGCCTTCCACGCCCTGCCGCCGCTGATGACCTCCACCGGCAAGCCGACCGGCGCGGTGAAGGGCGTGCTGAACATGCTGCTGTCCCTGCGCCGCCAGTACCCGGACAGCCTCTTCGCGGTGGTCTTCGACGCCAAGGGCCCGACCTTCCGCGACGAACTCTTCGCCGACTACAAGGCCCAGCGCCCGGCCATGCCCGACGACCTGCGCAGCCAGGTCGAGCCGCTGCACGCCTGCATCCGCGCCCTGGGCCTGCCGCTGCTGGCCATCGAGGGGGTGGAAGCCGACGACGTCATCGGCACCCTCGCCCGCCACTGCGCCAGCGCCGAGCGCCCGGTGGTGATCTCCACCGGCGACAAGGACATGGCCCAGCTGGTCTGCCCCTACGTCACCCTGGTCAACACCATGAGCGGCAGCGTGCTGGACGTGGAGGGAGTGAAGACCAAGTTCGGCGTGGGTCCGGAGCTGATCATCGACTATCTGGCGCTGATGGGCGACAAGATCGACAACATCCCCGGGGTGCCCGGGGTGGGCGAGAAGACCGCCGCCGGCCTGCTCAATGGCATCGGCGGTGGCCTGGATGTCCTCTATGCCAACCTGGAGGCCGTGGCCGCCCTGCCCCTGCGCGGCGCCAAGTCCCTGGCCGCCAAGCTGGACCAGCATCGCGAGCAGGCCTACCTGTCCTACCAGCTGGCCACCATCAAGCTGGACGTACCGCTGGACCTGACCTTCGACGAACTCAACGTCGGCGAGCCCCATGTGGAAGCCCTGATGGCGCTCTACCAGGAGCTGGAATTCAAGTCCTGGCTGGACGAGCTGATCCGCGACACCAAGCGCCAGGGCGCGCCCCTGCCATTGGCCGAGGACGCCGCCACCACCCAGGTGGAGACCCACTACGACACCGTGCTGGAACAGGCCGACTTCGATGCCTGGCTGGCGCGCCTGCAAGCCGCCGACTGCTTCGCCTTCGACACCGAGACCACCAGCATCGATGCCCAGCGTGCCGACCTGGTCGGGCTGTCCTTCGCCGTGGCGCCGGGCCAGGCCGCCTATGTGCCCCTGGCGCACAGCTACATGGGCGCGCCGACCCAGCTCGATCTGCAGGGGGTGCTGGACGCGCTCAAGCCGCTGCTGGAAGACCCCAAGAAGCTCAAGGTGATGCAGCACGGCAAGTACGACCTCAATGTGCTGGATCGCTACGACATCAGGATCCAGGGCATCGCCTTCGACACCATGCTCGAATCCTATGTACTGGACGCCACCGCCACCCGCCACGACATGGACAGCCTGGCGCTCAAGTACCTGGGCCACAGCACCATCCGCTTCGAGGACATCGCCGGCAAGGGCGCCAAGCAGCTGACCTTCGACCAGATCGCCATCGAGCAGGCCGGCCCCTATGCCGCCGAGGATGCCGACGTCACCCTGCGCCTGCACGAGACCCTCTGGCCCAAGCTGGAGGCCGTGCCGGGCCTGGCGTCGGTGCTGCGCGACATCGAGATGCCGCTGGTGCCGGCGCTGGCACGCATCGAGCGCAACGGCGCCCTGGTCGATTCGGCGCTGCTTGGGGTCCAGAGCCGCGAGCTGGGCGAGAAGATGATCGCCCTGGAAAAGGAGGCCTATGAGCTGGCCGGCCAGGAATTCAACCTGGGCTCGCCCAAGCAGCTGGGCGAGATCCTCTTCGTCAAGCTGGGCCTGCCGGTGGTCAGCAAGACCGCTTCCGGCCAGCCGTCCACCGCCGAGGCGGTGCTGCAGGAACTGGCCGACCAGGACTTCCCGCTGCCCAAGGTGCTGATGCAATACCGGCAGATGAGCAAGCTCAAGAGCACCTATACCGACAAGCTGCCGCAGCAGATCAATCCGCGCACCGGCCGCATCCACACCAGCTACCACCAGGCGGTGACGGCGACCGGCCGGCTGTCTTCCAGCGACCCGAACCTGCAGAACATCCCGATCCGCACCGCCGAGGGCCGGCGCATCCGCCAGGCCTTCGTCGCGCCCCAGGGCTATCGTCTGCTGGCGGCGGACTATTCGCAGATCGAGCTGCGCATCATGGCCCACCTGGCCCAGGACGAGGGCCTGCTGCACGCCTTCCAGAACGACCTGGACGTGCACCGCGCCACCGCCGCCGAGGTGATGGGCGTACCCCTGGAAGAGGTCAGCAACGAAGACCGCCGGCGCGCCAAGGCCATCAACTTCGGCCTGATCTACGGCATGAGCGCCTTCGGCCTGGCCAAGCAGATCGGCGTCGGCCGCGCCGAGGCCCAGGCCTATATCGACCGCTACTTCCAGCGTTATCCGGGCGTGCTGGCCTATATGGAGCGCACCCGCGCCCAGGTGGTGGACCAGGGCTATGTGGAGACCCTCTACGGCCGCCGGCTGTACCTGCCGGACATCCATTCCAAGAACCAGGGTCTGAGACGCGCCGCCGAACGAGCGGCGATCAACGCGCCCATGCAGGGCACCGCAGCGGACATCATCAAGCGCGCCATGATCGCGGTGGATGCCTGGCTGCAGGCGACCCCGGAGCTGGATGCCCGGGTCATCCTGCAGGTGCACGATGAACTGGTGCTAGAGGTGCGCGAAGACCAGGTGGAACGCTTGCGCGAAGGCCTACTGCCGCTGATGAGCGGCGCAGGCGAGCTGGACGTGCCGCTGCTGGTGGAGTCGGGCGTGGGCGGTAACTGGGATGAGGCGCACTGATCAGTGCGCTGAAGGTTGGGCGTGTTGGGCTTCGCAGGGCTCAGCCCAACCTACGGGTCCTGCACGTCGTGGTAGCTCCGTAGCGTGGAAAACGGCGCAGCCTTTTCCACCTGAGGCTTGGATACCGGGGCTTCCCTCACCCTAGCCCTCTCCCAGAGGGAGAGGGGATGGTTTGGAACGTGGCTTCAATATCGTAGCGTGGAAAACGGCGTAGCCTTTTCCACCTTGGGCTCAGGTGCCAAGGGCGCCTTCACCCCAGGGGTTATAGCTTCAGCGCACCACACCCTCCTCGCGCAGCACCTTGAGAATGGCAGCGGCCGCGGCTTCGGGAGCCAAATCCTTTAGGACCTGGCCGCCATCGCCGGAGGCCTTGGCCGTGGCGGCCTTGAAGCGGTCGGCGGCGGTCTTGGCCTTGATCACCTTGAGACGCTTGGGACGGGCCTTGGCCGGTTGCAATTCGCCGTCCTCGAACAGACTGTCCTGCACCACCTCGGTGGTCTCCACCTGCAGCTCGCCACGGCGCGCGGGGCCGAAGGCGCTTTGCCGGGGTGCCGGGGCGGCGCTGTCGACGCTGGCGACGAAGGGCAGGCGTACCCGCAGCCGTCGGCGCTGGCCACGCGGCAGGGCTTGCAGCACGGTCGCCTGGCCACCTTCCACGGCTTCCACCGCGGCGAGGCCGACCACCAGGGGCCAGCCCAGGGTTTCCGCGAGAAGATAGGGCAACAGCCCGGAGCCCTCGCCCGTCTCCGCCTGGCTACCCGTCAGCACCAGGCCGGCACCGATCTCGCGCAGGGTGTCGCCGAGGGCCGGCAGGGCATCGTCGCCCGCCGGCTGCTCCAGTACATGCAAGGCCGGTACGCCCATGCCCAGGTAGCCGCGCAGGGCTTCCTCGGCGGGATCACCGGCGTGCAGCACGCGCAGGCGTGCACCAACCAAGCGCAGGCCGAGTTCCACCGCGCGGGCATCCTGCTCCGCTCGCCGCGCCCGCCCGGAGGTGGGATGGGCACCAACGGAGACCAGAGCGACGACATTGACACCGTCCAGCGACGGCAGCTGCTGCTCAAGCGACATCCTGCAACTCCCCTGCCCGCTGTTGTTCGACCAGCCGCGCCAGCGCCGCGAGGATGGCGTCGCCATCGCCGATCACCGAGAGATCGGCGCGCTTGACCATGTCGCAGCCCGGATTGGTATTGATGGCGATCACCTTGTCGCAACTGGCGATGCCCTGCAGGTGCTGCACGGCGCCGGAGATGCCCACGGCCAGATAGACCCGGGCGGTGACCCAGGTACCGGTGGCGCCGACCTGGCGGTTGCGCGGCATATGGCCGTCGTCCACCGCCACCCGCGAGGCGCCTTCGGTGGCGCCCAGCAGCGCCGCGGTGCTGTGGAACAGGTTCCAGTCACTGATGCCGTTACCACCGGAGAGGATGAATTCGGCCTCGCCCAGGGGGATCTGCATGGGGTCGACAGCGACCGGACCGAGATCCTCGATGCGCGGCAGATGGCGGGCGATGCCGCCGCTCAGCTGCACCGGCAGGACTTCGTGACGGGTCTCGCCGACCGGCTCCGCGCATTCCGGCAGGGCCAGTACCAGGCGCGGCAGTGGCTGCTGCAGATCCTGGCGACCGGCACCGGCACGGCCGGTGGCCAGGCCGTCCTTGACCTGCCAGACCCGGGTGGCGGGCCGTTCGTGCAGGGCCGCGCCCAGGCGCCGGCCCAGTTCGCCACCGCCGCTGCGGCTGTCGGGCAGCAGCCAATGACGCGGCTGCAGTTCGCCATTCACCGCGCGCAGGGCCAGCACCCGCTGCTCGGGGGCATAACCCTGGAACTGTTCGCCCTCCAGATGCAGCAGGCGGTCCACGCCCGCGGTGTCGAAGGCGGTTTCCTTGACCTCGCCGAAGACCACCGCCAGCACGGCGCCCTCGGCACCAGCCAGTTGCCGGGCCAGGCCCAGCAGGTCGCGGTCGTGAGCGGTCAGGCGACCGCTGACCAGGTCGGGGACCACGGCGATGTAGAAGGCCGGCTCGGCGATCCGGTGCAGCGGCAGTTGTTCTTCCACGGCCTGGGACGCGCCACGGCGGCCACCGCCCTGCTGGGCGCCGCTGCGGTCGATCCGCTTGACGCCCTGGGGCCCGACGAAGCCGGCAGCCGCGGCATGGGGATTCTTGCGGACCAGGCCGTTGGGGCCCAGCCAGCGGACTTCGGCATCGGCACTGCTGGCGAGGCTCGCGTGCAGGGGATGCAGACGGTTGCGCGCGATCCACTCGCGGCGCGGATCGCGACGGATGATGCTCATGCTGGGCGCTCCGTTTGGAAATGGCAGGTGAGGTGCGCGGTAGGCCCCTCACCCCAGCCCTCTCCCCCGAGGGGAGAGGGGGTAAAAGCGGTGAACATCGGGACTTGTCTGGCACACCTGATCATCCCCTCTCCCCTCGGGGAGAGGGCTAGGGTGAGGGGGCCATACACCGCGCTCACGACAAGGCCTCCGCCACCGGCCGCCGAGTCGCGGCCGGCTTGCTTTCGACGGGCGCCTCGACGATGGCCTCGGCCACCAGCTCGGCGATGTCCTTGATCTCCGGGCGCGGGGCGACCACGCCTTCCAGCATCAGGGTGCACTGGGGACAGCCCACGGCCACCAGCTCGGCGCCGGTTTCCTTGATATCGGCCATGCGCATGTCGGGGATCCGCTGCTTGCCGGGGATGTCGGTGATAGGGGCGCCGCCGCCGCCGCCGCAGCAACGCGAGCGGAAGCCGGAACGCTCCATCTCCTTGACCGCGATGCCCAGCGCCTTGAGCACCGCGCGCGGCGCCTCGTATTCGCCGTTGTAGCGGCCCAGGTAGCAGGGATCGTGATAGGTGATGGTGGCGCCCTGCTCGGCCAGGGCATGCTGCCCGAGGTGCAGGGTGCCGCGGCTGAGCAGGGTCTCGATGAAGGTGCTGTGGTGCTGCACCTGGTAGTGGCCACCCAGGGCGCCGTATTCGTTCTTGAGCACATGGAAACTGTGCGGATCGCAGGAGACGATGGTCTGGAAGCGATATTTGCTCAGGGTCTCGATGTTGCGCTTGGCCAGTTGCTGGAAGGTCGCCTCGTCACCAAGGCGGCGGGCCACGTCACCGCTGTCGCGCTCCTCCAGGCCGAGCACGGCGAAGTCCACCTTGGCCGCCTTGAGCACCTTGACGAAGGCGCGCAGGGTGCGCTGGTTGCGCATGTCGAAGGCGCCGTCGCCGACCCAGAACAGCACCTCGGCCTGGCCCTTGTCCTTCATCAGCGGCAGATCCAGGTCCGCGGCCCAGTTCAGGCGGCCACCGGGGGCGAAGCCGCCGGGGTTGTCGGTGGCGATGAGATTTTCCAGCACCTCGGCGCCCTTGTTCGGCGTCTCGCCGCGCTCCAGGGTCAGGTGCCGGCGCATGTCGACGATGGCATCGACGTGCTCGATCATCATCGGGCATTCCTCGACGCAGGCACGGCAGGTGGTGCAGGACCAGAGGGTCTCGGCGTCCACCAGGGCCTTGCCCTGACGCGCTACGATCGGCAGGTGCGGCCCTCCGGCATGCTCGCCGACCGGCTTGCCCGGGTAAGGCGAGCCGAAGTAGCGGGCATCGCTGCCGCCCTTGAGGCCGACCACCATGTCCTGGATCAGCTTCTTGGGATTGAGCGGCTGGCCGGCGGCAAAGGCCGGGCACATGGCTTCGCAGCGACCACACTGGACACAGGCGTCGAAGCCGAGCAACTGGTTCCAGGTGAAGTCGGCGGGTTTTTCCACGCCCAGGGGCGCCTGGGGATCGTGCAGGTCCAGCGCCTTGAGGCCGCTGGAGCGCGCGGCGCTGGCGTTGTGCGGGGTGCTGAAGCGCTCGGCGCGACGGTGCCAGGCCAGGTGCAGGGCACCGGCGAAGGCGTGCTTGATGGGGCCGCCCCAGGTCATGCCGAGGAACAGTTCGGACACGCCCCAGGCGACGCCGACCGCCAGTACCGCGGCGAGAATCCAACCACCGAAGTCCGGCGGCAGGATGCCGGCGACCGGCAGGGTGGCGATGAAGAAGCTCGCCGCGAAGGCCAGCAGACTCTTCGGCAGACGCATCCAGGGGCCCTTGGACAGCCGCGCCGGCGGGTTGCGGCGGCGCTTGGCGACGAACAGGGCACCGGTGAACATGCAGACGGTGGCTGCCAGCAGCGCCCAACCGAGGATGCGGCTGTGCAGGCCGAAGCCATGCACCAGGATGGCCAGCAGCGCCGCCAGGACGAAACCGCCGGCGGTGGCCACGTGGGTCTTGGAGATGTACTTGTCGCGGTCGACCACGTGGTGCAGGTCCACCAGGTAGCGGCGCGGCATCTTCAGCAGCCCGCCGACCCAGTCGACCTCGGCCGGACGGCCCTGCCGCCAGAGGCTGAAACGCCGTACGGCACCGATCACGGTGAGGGCCAGGGCGGCGAAGAGCAGGATGGGGAGGATGGTACTGAGCATTGCGAGTCTCCCTACGGGACCTCGGGTGGCGGCGGATCACCTCCTCTCCCTGGGGAGAAAGCCGAGATGGGGAGCCCGCATTCACGCCAAGGCGTCAGCTGGGGCCCCTCACCCCCGCCCTCTCCCTCAGGGAGAGGGGGCTGTCCGTGCCGACCGGACGTTGCGAACCCTCACGGGGCGTGTCTTAGAAGTCCTTGCACAGGCGCAGGGCGTCGTAGATGGCGGCGTGGGTGTTGCGCTGGGCCACGCAATCGCCGATCCGGTAGAGCAGGTAGCCGTTGCCGGCCTCGTTCAACGCCGGCTGCGGCTCGATGGCGAACAGCGCCTCGATGTCCATCTGGCCCTTGTTGCGCGAGTCTTCCTTGAGGGCGTAGTAGAGGCCCTCGTCCGGGCGCACGCCGTTCTCGATGACGATCTGGTCGACCACCCGTTCTTCGCGGGCACCGGTGTATTCGTTCTCCAGCACCGCGACCTTCTTGTCGCCCTCGGCGTAGACCTTTTCCAGCATCAGGTCGCCGGTCATGATCACTTCCTTGGGATAGAGGCTGCGGTAGTAGGTCGGGAAAGTGGTCCCGCCGATGGCCACGCCCGGCT
Source organism: Pseudomonas sp. No.117 (assembly GCF_054558395.1). Taxonomy (NCBI): domain Bacteria; kingdom Pseudomonadati; phylum Pseudomonadota; class Gammaproteobacteria; order Pseudomonadales; family Pseudomonadaceae; genus Pseudomonas; species Pseudomonas sp. No.117. Next base: position 589,340 of record NZ_BAAJNP010000001.1, on the reverse strand, counting down.
TGATGTCGTCGGTGACGATCTCGACCTGGGCGCCCTTGTCGGCCAGGTAGTCGGCCACCGACATGCCGGTGAATTCGCAGATGGTGTCGTACACCAGCACGTTCTTGCCCGGCTCGACCTTGCCCGAGAGGATGTCCCAGCTGCTGACGACCAGGCCGTCGGCGGCATGCCAGTGGTCGACCTGTTCCAGGAAGGGATGACCGCCGTTGGCCAGGATGACGATGTCCGGGCGCAGGTCGAGGATGGTCGCCGGATCGGCGGCGGTGCCCAGGCGCAGGTCGATGCCCAGGCGCGCCAGTTCCAGCTGGTACCAGCGGGTGATGCCGGCGATCTGGTCGCGCTGCGGGGCGCGGGAGGCCAGGGTGATCTGGCCGCCGAGTTGCTCCTGCTTCTCGAACAGGGTGACGTCATGGCCACGCTCGGCCGAGACGCGCGCCGCTTCCATGCCGGCCGGACCGCCGCCGACGATGACCACCTTGCGCTTGGGCCCGGTGGACTTCTCGATGATGTGCGGCAGGCCCATGTATTCGCGGCTGGTGGCGGCGTTCTGGATGCACAGCACGTCCAGGCCATTGTACTGGCGGTCGATGCAGTAGTTGGCGCCGACGCACTGACGGATCTGGTCGATCTGGCCCATCTTGATCTTGGTGATCAGGTGCGGATCGGCGATGTGGGCGCGGGTCATGCCGACCATGTCGACGTAGCCGCCCTCGAGGATACGGGTGGCCTGGTTCGGGTCCTTGATGTTCTGGGCGTGCAGCACCGGCACGTTGACCACTTCCTTGATGCCCGCGGCCAGGTGCAGGAAGGGCTCCGGCGGATAGGTCATGTTGGGGATGACGTTGGCCAGGGTGTTGTGGGTATCGCAGCCCGAGCCGACCACGCCGATGAAGTCGAGCATGCCGGTGTCGCTGTAGTACTTGGCGATCTGCTTCATGTCGTCGTGGGACAGGCCGTCCGGGTGGAATTCATCCCCGGTGATACGCATGCCCACGCAGAAGTCATCGCCTACTTCGGCGCGCACGGCCTTGAGCACCTCCATGCCGAATCTCATGCGGTTCTCGAAGCTGCCGCCCCACTCGTCGGTACGCTTGTTGACGCGCGGCGACCAGAACTGGTCGATCATGTGCTGGTGCACGGCGGATAGCTCGACGCCGTCCAGGCCGCCGGCCTTGGCGCGACGGGCAGCCTGCGCGAAGTTGCCGATCACCCGCCAGATCTCTTCCGGCTCGATGGTCTTGCAGGTGGCGCGGTGCACGGGCTCGCGGATGCCCGACGGCGACATCAGGGTCGGCCAGTGGCCGCCATCCCAGCGCGAACGGCGACCCATGTGGGTGATCTGGATCATGATCTTGGCGCCGTGCTTGTGCATGGCGTCGGCCAGATTCTGGAAGTGCGGGATGATGCGGTCGGTGGAGAGGTTGACCGAACTCCACCAGTGCTGGGGGCTGTCGATGGCGACCACCGAGGAACCGCCGCAGATGGCCAGGCCGATGCCGCCCTTGGCCTTCTCTTCGTAATACTTGACGTATCTCTCGGTGGTCATGCCGCCGTCGGTGGCATAGACCTCGGCGTGGGCCGTGGAGAGTACGCGGTTGCGGATGGTGAGCTTGCCGATCTGGATCGGCTGGAACATTGCTTCGAAGGCCATGACCTTCTCCTCGATCGGCTGGTGCGTGGTCTGGGCCACGCTCTTGCTCTGGGTGTCGCTGAGGAGGACACGGCCGGGCCGCGGTCCTCCTACGGGCTGTCTTTACAGCGGGCGGGTGACGAACAGGCCGTCGTCATGGCCCTCTTCGGAGCCGCTGTATTCCTGCACGGTGACGGTACGGATGGCGCTGCCCTTGGCGGCCAGGATCTGGTCGATGGCGCCGGAGAACCAGCCGGTGAACATGTAGTCCACCTTGCGGTTGACCTTGCCGTAGACGTAGACGAAGGCGGAGTGCTTGAGCTTGACCTCGGCGTGACCGGTTTCCAGGTCGAGCTTCTGGGTCTCGAACAGGCCCCAGCCGCGTTGCGACAGGCGCTTCATGTAGTGCTCGAATACCGCGGCGCCCTGGAGACCATGGCATTCGGCTTCCTTCTCGCACCAGTGCCAGGCGGACTTGTAGCCGGCCTTGTAGAGGATCTCGGCGTACTTGTCGGCGCCCAGGACTTCTTCGATACCCATGTGGTTGTTGACGAAGAAATGCCGGGGTACGTACAGCATCGGCAGGGCGTCGGTGGTCCAGACGCCGGTTTCGTCGTCGACCTGGATGGGCATTTCGGGGGCGTGGCTGGCCATGTGTGGGGCTCCGATTCGCTAATACGTATCTAAAAAAGGTGTGGGTGAATGCCTGTGGAGCCGTAGCGAGCGCGCCGCTGGCAAGGAGACCCGCAGCGCCAGGTGAGAGCAGTACCGAGGTACGGCGAACCTGGCGCGAGGACGCGACGCCGCTAGCGGTGTGCGCAGTAGGCTCCGGAGGTATTCACTATTCGCCCCAGACTTCGCCGAGGATGCGCATCCAGTTCTCGCCCATGACCTTGCGCACGGTGCGCTCGGGCATGCCGCGCTTGAGCAGGGTCTCGGTCAGGTTGGGGAATTCGCCCACGGTACGGATGCCCAGCGGGTTGACGATCTTGCCGAAGTTGGTCAGGCGGCGGGCGTAGCCCTTGTCGTGGGTCAGCCACTCGAAGAAATCGTGGCCATGGCCCTGGGTGAAGTCGGTGCCAATGCCGATGGAGTCTTCGCCGACCAGGTTCATCACGTACTCGATGGCCTCGGCGTAGTCGTCGATGGTCGAGTCGATGCCCTTGGCCAGGAAGGGGGCGAACATGGTCACGCCGACGAAGCCGCCGTGGTCGGCGATAAACTTGAGTTCCGCGTCCGACTTGTTGCGCGGATGCTCTTTCAGGCCGGACGGCAGGCAGTGGGAGTAGCAGACCGGCTTCTTGGACTCGAGGATGACTTCCTCGCTGGTCTTGGAGCCGACGTGGGAGAGGTCGCACATGATGCCGACGCGGTTCATCTCGGCGACGATCTCGCGACCGAAGCCGGACAGGCCGCCGTCACGCTCGTAGCAGCCGGTGCCCACCAGGTTCTGGGTGTTGTAGCACATCTGCACGATGCCCACGCCGAGCTGCTTGAAGATCTCGACGTAGCCGATCTGGTCTTCGAAGGCATGGGCGTTCTGGAAGCCGAACAGGATGCCGGTCTTGCCCTGGGCCTTGGCCTGGCGGATCTCGGCGGTGGTGCGCACCTGGACCACCAGGTCGCTGCACTCGCGGATCAGTTTCTGGCTGGCGGCGATGTTGTTGACCGTGGCCTGGAAGCCCTCCCACACCGAGACGGTGCAGTTGGCGGCGGTCAGGCCACCCTTGCGCATGTCTTCGAAGAGTTCGCGGTTCCACTTGGCGATGATCAGCCCGTCGATAACGATGCTGTCGGCGTGGAGTTCGGTGGCATTCATGACGGGCTCCGGCGGAAGTCTTGCGCCGGAACGGGTGCCGGCGATTCGAGGCCAGCATAGCCCCGGGGTTCCAGCCGACCGGATGCAAAAACGACAGGGGTATCACCAGAAGCGTCAGCGCCGGGGTCGTCCTAGGCCGGCGGGAGGGCCACGGCCGTCGCCAGGGCGTCCGCCGGCGACGAGCGGCCGGGGTCGCGGCGAGGCCGGTCCTCGCGCGGGCTCAGGCCGAAGCGCTGGCGGTAGCAGCGGGAAAAATAGGAGGCGGATTCGAAACCGCAGGCCAGGGCGACCTCCAGCACGCTGGCGTCACCCTGCTGGAGGAGCTGGCGCGCCTGGTCCAGGCGCAGCTGTAGATAGAAGGTCGAGGGCGTCGTATCCAGATAGAGACGGAACAGTCGCTCCAGCTGGCGGCGGGTCACCTGGATGCCGGCCGCCAGCTCCAGGGTGCCCAGGGGCGTCTCGGTATGCCGCTCCATGCGCTCCACCACGCGGATCAGCTTGCGGTTGGCGATGCCGTAGCGCTGCGCCACCTGCAGGCGCTGGTGCTCGCGTGGGGGTCGGATGCGGCCGAGGACGAATTGCTCGGAGACCTGCACCGCCAGGTCGCTGCCATGGCTGCGCCCGATCAGCTCCAGCAACAGGTCGAGACTGGCCGTGCCGCCGGCGCAGGTGATGCGGCCCCGGTCGATCTCGAACAGCTCGCCGGTGACCTCCAGCTGCGGCCAGGCTTCGCGAAAGGCGGCAACCGCTTCCCAGTGCAGGGTGACTCTATGGCCGTCCAGCAGGCCGGCGCGGGCCAGCACCAGGGTGCCGGTGTCGATGCCGCCCAGGGGATGGCCGTGGCGGGCGACCTGGCGCAGCCAGCTGGCGAGGCCGTCGTCGTAATGGGCCAGGGCCTCGAAGCCGGCCACCACGAACAGGGTGGTGCCGGGGGCCAGGGTCTCTAGTCCGCCATCGACATTGACCGACATGCCGTTGCTGGCGGTCACGGCGGCGCCCTCGCGCCCGAGGATACGCCAGGCATAGCTTCCCGGACGAAAGCGATTGGCCACCCGCAGGGGCTCCAGGGTGGCGATGAAGCCCAGGGCGGAAAAGCCGGGCAGCAGCAGGAAGGCGAAAGACTGCGGCATGGGAGGAGCCTGCTCGGTAACGATTGGCTACTGGCAAGCAAGAAGGTCGCCAGGATGCAAATTCCGGTCGTCGGGCTGCGCATGGTCGCCGAGCGAGGCGCCTAGGGTAGAAGGCACCGGCAGTCATCCTCGGCAAGCCGCCACCAGGAGTTCGCCATGCCTCCCAAGACGCTTTGCTCCACCCTCCTCGCCTGCGGCCTGCTGGCCGCCACCCTCGGCAGCGCCCGGGCCGCCGAGCCCGACAGCTGCCAGACCGTGCGCATGGGCATCGTCGGCTGGACCGACGTGGTCGCCACCAGCGCCCTCGCCGAGGTCATGCTCGAAGGCCTCGGCTACGGGGTCAAGCCGACCACCGCCTCGCAACAGATCATCATGGCGGGCATGGGCAACAAGGACCTCGACGTCTTCCTCGGCTACTGGCAGCCGACCATGCAACCGGTGGTGCAGCCCTTCGTCGACAAGGGCCAGGTCAAGGTGCTGGCCCCGCCGCTGCTGGCCGATGCCCAGTCCACCTTCGCGGTGCCCGACTACGTCTACGAAGGCGGCCTGAAGACCTTCGCCGACATCGCCCGCTTCAAGGACAAGCTCGGCGGCAAGATCTACGGCATCGAGCCGGGCAGCGGCGCCAATCGCGCCACCACCGAGATGATCAAGACCAACAGGTTCGGCCTCAAGGACTTCCAGCTGGTGGAATCCAGCGAGGCAGGCATGCTCAGCGCCGTGCGCCGGGCCGAGAAGCGCCAGGAATGGGTGGTGTTCTTCGGCTGGAAGCCGCACCCGATGAACCTGCAGATCAAGATGCACTACCTCAGCGGCAGCGAGGACATCTTCGGCCCCAACGAAGGCCAGGCCACCGTCTCGGTGGTGACCACCGCGGAATACCCGCAGCGCTGCCCCAATGTCCAGCGTCTGCTGGCGAACATGCACCTGGACAGCGCCGAAGTCAGCGCCGTGATGGCGCCCATCCTGGAGCGCACCGCGCCCAAGGACGCCGCCCGCGCCTGGCTCAAGGAGCATCCGCAGCGTCTCGACGCCTTCCTGCAAGGCGTTACCACCCATGCCGGCCAACCCGCCGCCGTCAAGCTCTGATCGCCAAGGAAAGACCATGAACACCGATGTCATCATTACCTGCGCCCTGACCGGCGCCGGTGATACCGTAGGCCGCAATCCCCATGTTCCCGTTACCCCGGCGCAGATCGCCGAGGCCGCCCTGGAGGCCGCCCGTGCCGGCGCCACCGTGGTGCACGCCCATGTCCGCGATCCCGCCACCGGCAAGCCGAGTCGCGACGTGGCGCTCTATCGCGAGGTGGTCGAGCGTATCCGCGAGGCGGACGTCGACATCATCGTCAACCTCACCGCCGGCATGGGCGGCGACCTGGAGATCGGCCCGGGCGAAACGCCCACCGAATTCGGGCCAGGCTCCGATCTGGTCGGCCCGCTAACCCGCCTGCTGCATATCGAAGAGCTGCGCCCGGACATCTGCACCCTGGACTGCGGCACCCTCAACTTCGGCGATGGCGACTTCATCTATGTCTCCACCCCCGCGCAACTGCGCGCCGGGGCCAAGCGCATCACCGAGCTGGGGGTGAAGGCCGAGCTGGAGATCTTCGACACCGGCCATCTCTGGTTCGCCAAGCAGTTGCTCAAGGAAGGCCTGCTGGAAGACCCGCTGTTCCAGATCTGCCTGGGCATTCCCTGGGGGGCGCCGGCCGACACCACCACCATGAAGGCCATGGTCGACAACCTGCCAGCGGGCGCCTGCTGGGCCGGCTTCGGCATCGGCCGCATGCAGATGCCCATGGCCGCCCAGGCCATGCTGCTGGGCGGCAACGTGCGGGTCGGCCTGGAAGACAACCTCTGGCTGGACCGTGGCGTCCACGCCACCAACGGCAGCCTGGTGGAGCGGGTGACCCAGATCATCGAGCGGCTGGGCGGGCGGGCCCTCAGCCCGGCCGAAGGGCGTCAGAAGATGAAGCTGGGAGGTGCCCGATGAGCGCCGTCTTCGCTGCCCTCGGTACCGGCGTGATCGGTGCCGGCTGGATCGCCCGAGCGCTGGCCCGGGGCCTGGACGTGCGTGCCTGGGACCCGGCGCCCGGTGCCGAGGCCGCCCTGCGTACCCGGCTGGCCAATGCCTGGCCGGCCCTGGAAGCCCAGGGCCTCGCACCGGGTGCCAGCCTGGACCGCCTGACGTTCCATACCGACCTGGAAGAAGCCGTAGCCAGCGCCGACGTCATCCAGGAGAGCGCGCCCGAGCGCCTGGAGCTCAAACGCGATCTGCATGCCCGGGTCAGCCGGGCGGCGCGTGCCGACGCCCTGATCTGCTCCAGCACCTCGGGTCTGCTGCCCAGCGACTTCTATGCCGATGCCGAGCACCCCGAGCGCTGCCTGGTGGGCCATCCCTTCAATCCGGTCTACCTGCTGCCGCTGGTGGAAGTGGTGGGCGGGACCCAGACCTCGGAGGCCAATCTGGCGCGCGCCGAAGCCTTCTATCGCGAGCTGGGCATGCGGCCGCTGCGGGTGCGCAAGGAGGTGCCCGGTTTCATCGCCGACCGCCTGCTCGAAGCCCTGTGGCGCGAGGCGCTGCACCTGGTCAACGACGGCGTCGCCACCACCGGCGAGATCGACGACGCCATCCGCTATGGCGCCGGCCTGCGCTGGTCGTTCATGGGCACCTTCCTCACCTACACCCTGGCCGGCGGCCCGGCGGGCATGCGCCATTTCATGCAGCAATTCGGCCCGGCGCTGAAGCTGCCCTGGACCTACCTGGAAGCCCCGGAGCTGACCGACGGCCTGATCGACGCCGTGGTCGAGGGCACCCAGGCGCAACAGGGCGACCTGGAACTGGCCGCCCTCGAGCGCTATCGCGACGACTGCCTGCTGGCGGTGCAGGCGGCCATCACCGAGTGCAAGGCGCGCCACGGCATCCGGGACTAGGAGAAAGGTCATGTTGATCCATAGCACCACCGTCGCCCCGGATTGGGTCGACTACAACGGCCATCTGCGCGATGCCTACTACCTGCTGATCTTCAGCCACGCCACCGACGCCCTGATGGACGCCATGGGCCTGGACGCCGCCGGCCGCGAAGCCAGTGGGCACTCGCTGTTCACCCTGGAGTGCCATCTCAACTTCCTCCACGAGGTGAAGGCGGATGCCCGGCTGGAAGTACGGGTGAGGTTCCTGGCCCTGGATGCCAAGCGCCTGCACCTGCACTTCGGGCTGTATCGCGAAGGCGAGACCGAGCTGTTGGCCGCCTCCGAGCAGTTGCTGCTGCACGTTGACCTGGCCGGCCCCAAGTCGGCGCCCTTCGCGCCCGCGGTGCACGATTGGCTGGCGACCCGGTTGGCAGCACAGCACGACGAGTCCTGGCCGGAGCACGTGGGGCGGGTCATCGGCCTGCCACCCGCGAGAAAATGACCGGCAGCCCTTGGCGCCTGTTCAAAATCTGCTGCGCGTCGGCCAAACTGCGTTGAAAATGCCCTGGAAGGCCAGCCCCGTCGGAATGCTCATTTACCATTCGTAAACTCGAGCGCGAGTCCGATCCGCTTCCTCAGCCATTTTCGTGGGGCCGCCTAGGCCTTGTTTAGCTCTAGCTCGCGAGATTTTGAACAGGCTCTTAGCAATCCAGCGGAGTCACAGTGACATGAGCGCCATCGCCGACTTCAGTACCTATAAAGTCATCAGCCCGATAGGCAGTGCCCGAGGCGACGATACTCATGTCACCGTTCACTGGCTGGATGGCCGAACCAGTCCTTACCATCTGCTCTGGCTCAGGGACAACTGCCCCTGTCCGCGCTGCGTTTATAGCGTTACCCGCGAACAAATCTTCGAGATAGTGGATATCCCCGAAGATATTCAGGCATCCCGGGTAACCCTCAAGGAGGACGGCAGCCTGGAGATCCTCTGGCACGATGGACACGTCAGTACGTACGACGCTGGCTGGTTACGCGCCCACGCCTATGACGAAGAATCCTTGGCTGAGCAGGAAAGGCTGAGGCCCCGGAAAAAGCTCTGGGACAGCAGCCTGCAGGTGCCCTCCTTCCAGTACGCCGAGATAATGACCGACGATGCAGCGCTACTGTCCTGGCTGATCGAGGTGAGGGACACCGGCCTGTCGCTGCTGCATGGCGTGCCTGTGGAAGAGGGATCTCTGGCCGCGGTGGCGAGACGGATTTCCTTCATCCGGGAATCCAACTTCGGCACGATCTTCAATGTGCAATCCAAGGCCGAGGCGGACAGCAACGCCTACACCGCCTTCAACCTACCGCTACATACCGACCTCCCGACCCGGGAGCTGCAACCGGGGCTGCAATTCCTGCATTGCCTGGTCAACGACGCAAAAGGCGGCAGCAGTACCTTCGTGGACGGCTTCAAGCTCGCTGAAGTCCTGAGAGAAGAGGATCCCGAGTCCTTCGCGATACTCACCACGATACCCGTCGAATTCCGCAATCGCGGGAAGTCTTCCGACTATCGCTATAAGGCACCCATCATCGCCCTGGATGAAAACCAGGAAGTGTCGGAAATTCGCATGGCGAACTTCTTGCGCGGCCCTTTCAGTACCAGCCAGAAAACCATGCCGCTGCTCTACCGCGCCTACCGGCGCTTCATCGCCATGACCCGGGATGATCGCTTCCGCTACCGGCACCGTCTCGCGGCGGGTCAGCTGTGGTGCTTCGACAACAGGAGGGCCCTGCATGCCCGGGATGAATTCGACCCCACCAGCGGCGCGCGTCATTTCCAGGGCTGTTACATCGACCGGGATGAGCTGCATTCCAGAATTCGCGTGCTGCAACGATGAGCCAGCCACCGCTGTCGGCGGACATGGCCGCCTTCGTCCAGGCCAGCCAGGCCTTCGCCACTGACGATCCGGACATCGACGCCCAGCGCCAGGCCTACGCCCGGCTCTGCGCCGCCCTCGCGCCAGCGGACTACCAGGGATTGGCGGTCAGCGATCACCGGGCCGGCGGAGTACCGCTGCGGCTGGTAGCGCCGCAAGAGTCCACCACCGACCGCCCCGCCCTGCTCTATCTGCACGGCGGCGGCTGGATGCTCGGTGACCTGGACTCCCACGGCTTTCTCGCCGCACGCCTGGCGCGGCGGCTGGGGCTGGCCGTCTTGCTGGTGGATTATCGCCTGGCCCCGGAGCATCCCTACCCGGCGGCCCTGGAGGACGCTCTCCAGTCCTGGGATTGGCTGCTGCAGGAGGCCCGCGCGCTGGGGCTGGACGAGATGCGGCTGGCGGTGGCCGGCGACAGCGCTGGTGGCAACCTGGCCGCGGCGCTGTGTCTGGCGCTGCGACAGCAGGGTCGCACCCAGCCCAGGGCGCAGGCGCTGATCTACCCGGCGCTGACGGATCGACTGCTGCCCAGCGAGCGCCGCCAGGCCCGGGCGCCGCTACTCAGCGCCGCCGACTGGCGCGCCTGCCTGAACGGCTATTTGCCCCGCCTGGAGGATCGCCACGATCCCCGGGCGCTACCGCTGCGGACGACGGATTTCACCGGGCTGGCGCCCTGCTTCGTCGCCGTCGCCCGCCGTGATCCCCTGGCCGACCACGGCCGCGCCTACGCCGCGGCCCTGCGCGCGGCGGGCCGTTCGTGCGAGCTATGGGAGGGTGCCGGTCTGCTGCATGGCGCCTTGCGCGCCAAGGGCCCGCGTGCCGAGGCCCTGCGCCTCGCACTGGAGACCTTTCTCGCTCGCCGACTGGCGGCCACTGGATGGCTAGAAGACAAAAAAAAACCTCAACCGCTGGAGACGGAAGAGGTTCAAACGCCCTGATGGGCCTCAGTGTGTAACCTGTGGATTGCACGCTCTGGCAGCGAACAACCCGAAAATGTCGAGGATTGGCGCTATTCTATCGGCGATCCTTCAGTTTGACCCTGCGGCAGATTGTCCGGGCCAGATGTAGTAATAAACCTACATTGCCTGGACGCCGATCGTGCTGCTGTCCAAAAGCGACATCTGGCTATGCACCGACGCCAGACCGGCTTGCCGTCTGCGGTGCCAATGGGAGAATCCCGGCATTCCACCGGAGAGGACAGTGCCATGATGATCGCCGACTTGATCGACCAGGACGACTTCCGCGACCGCCTGCGTGCGCTGGGTTTCAACGTGATGCCCCAGGCAACGGCGGACGAGGCCTGCCGCCAGGCCGTGACGGGACTCAATCAGGAGCGCGCCCAGGCCCTGCGGCAACTGATCCAGGAATTGCTCTCCGGCAGCGCCGCGCTGCTACCGGCGGTACGCCAGGCCATCGACCAGCAATTGCTGCCGGCCCTGGCCCAGTCGCGCTAGAGGTGGCCTGGAACTAGGCCTGCAACAGGCTCAGGCGGCCAAGCAGCGGCAGCCGCGCCAGGCCGCGCAGCGGTGGCGTCAGCAGCCGGTCACCCTGGCGGGCGAACCAGGCGGCCAGGGGCGTGGACAAGCCCAGGCTGGTGACGCTCAGCGCCAGCGCCAGGCCGCCCACATAGTCATCCGAACCCCAATGGGCACCGGCCACCAGGCGCGGCAGCATGAACAGCACCGCCAAGGCGGCGACCAGCAGTCGGCGTCCGCCGCGGGTGAAGTGGGCCATGAACAGGGCCCAGAGCAGCAATACCGAGGCATGGTCGCCGGGAAAGCTGGCACCGGATCTGTCCTTCAATTCCCAACCGTGTTCCAGCCAGGGAAAGCGATCGCTGAGCAGATAGGCGCCCGGCAGCACATCCGATGGGCTGGCGTGTTGCAGGCCCTGGGCCTCGATGCCCTTGGTCAGCAGGGTCCGCACGATCAGCAGGACCACCAGCAGGCCGATGAAAGCCGCCAGCGCCGGCCGTACCTGGGCCGCGGGATAGGCCCAGCCACCCCGGATCAGCAAGGCCAGCAGCACCAGCCCTACCAGGGCATCCACCGGTCTCAGGCTGAAGAAGGTCCAGAGATAGAGCCAGGCCGCGGAGTGTGCCAGGGGAGCGTTGAGCGCGTGGAACAACCCTGCATCGAAGGCCAGCAACTGGGTACGCACGGCGGGCAGCAGCCAGAGCAGTAATAGGCCCATGGCCAGGCCCTGACCCACGGCCAGACGGCGCCAGTGCCAGGTGGAAGTGAAGAGTGGGGCGTCCATCGGGTCCTCGTTTCACGAAAATTTCACGAATAGACCCGCTTTTCCGCTACTACGTCACGTTTTGTTACAACCAGATGACGCAACACTCCTTTGCAGCAGCTGATTCAACCGAGGAACGCCAGGGCTTCCTCCAGCACCAGATCCGGCAGTTCCTCTGCCAGGTAATGCCCGCCCGGCAAGGCCCGGCCACTGACCTGGGTGGCCACCTGGCGCCACTCGGCGAGGGGATCGAAGCAGCGGCCCACGGTGCCCTCGGCACCCCAGAGCACGCGCAAGGGTAATTCCAGGCAGCGGCCGGCATCCAGGTCGGCCTGGTCGTGGGCCAGGTCGATGCCGGCACTGGCGCGATAGTCCTCGCAGATGCCACGGGCCGTACCTGGCAGGCTGAGACAGCGCAGGTACTCGGCCAGCACCTCCGGCGGAAAGGGCGCCAGGCCCGCACTGCGGGTGCCCATCACCCCTTTCAGATAGCCTTCCGGATCGGCCTCGATCAGCCGTTCCGGCAGCGGCGCCGGGCGGATCAGGAAGAACCAGTGCCAGTAGGCGCGGGCGAAGGCCTCGTCGGTCTGGCGATACATGGCCAGGGTCGGGGCGATGTCCAGCAGCATCAGTCGCTCCACCGCCTGCGGATGGTCCAATGCCAGGCGATGGGCGACCCGGGCGCCACGGTCGTGGGCCAGCATGGCGAAGCGCTCATGTCCCAGCAGGCGCATCAGCTCGACGTTATCCCGCGCCAGGGTGCGCTTGCTGTAGGCCTCTTCGCCCGCGGCCGGCTTGGCGCTGTCGCCATAGCCACGCAGGTCGGCGGCCACCACGGTGAAGCGCTCGGCCAGCCGCGGCGCTACCCGATGCCACATGACGTGGGTCTGGGGATGGCCATGGAGCAGCAGCAGCGCCGGGCCGCTGCCGCCAACGCGGCAATTCAACTCGACGCCGTCGACGTCCAGCCGGTGCTGGGCGAATCCCGGAAACAGGCCGTCCATCTCAGGCCAGGGCCGCGGCGATGGCCTGGCCCAGACTCTCGGTGGTGCCCTGGCCGCCGAGGTCGCGAGTCAGGGGCGCCTGTTCCGGGCCCTGGCTCAGCACCGCCTCGATGGCCGCTACCACCGCTGCGCCAGCCTCGGCATGGCCGAGGTGCTCGAGCATCATGGCGCCGCACCAGATCTGGCCAATGGGATTGGCAATGCCCTTGCCGGCGATGTCCGGCGCCGAGCCGTGCACCGGCTCGAACAGGCTGGGGAAATTGCGCTCCGGGTTGATGTTGGCCGAGGGGGCGATGCCGATGGTGCCGGTACAGGCCGGACCCAGGTCGGAGAGGATGTCGCCGAACAGGTTGCTGGCCACCACCACGTCGAACCAGTCCGGGTGCAGGACGAAGTTGGCGGTGAGGATGTCGATGTGGAACTTGTCCACCGCCACCTCGGGATAGGCCTTGGCCATCTCTTCGACGCGCTTGTCCCACCAGGGCATGGTGATGGCGATGCCGTTGGACTTGGTGGCCGAGGTCAGCTTCTGGCGTGGTCGCTGCTGGGCCAGGTCGAAGGCGAACTTGAGGATGCGGTCAGTGCCCTGGCGGGTCATCACCGTTTCCTGGATCACCACCTCGCGCTCGGTGCCTTCGAACATGATGCCACCGACGCTGGAATACTCGCCCTCGGTGTTCTCGCGCACCACATAGAAGTCGATATCGCCCGGCTGGCGATTGGCCAGGGGCGCCTTGACCCCGGGCATCAGCCGGCAGGGCCGCAGGTTGACGTACTGGTCGAAGCGGCGCCGGAACTGCAGCAGCGAGCCCCAGAGGGAGATGTGGTCGGGCACCACGTCCGGCCAGCCGACCGCGCCGAAGTAGAGGGCGTCGTAGCCCTTGAGCGTCTCGAACCAGTCGTCCGGCAGCATCTTGCCGTGGGCCTGGTAGTAGGCAGCGCTGGCGAAATCGAAGTGGTCGAACTGCAAGGCGATGCCGAAACGGCGGGCGGCGGCTTCCAGCACGCGGATACCCTCGGGCATGACTTCCGTGCCGATGCCGTCACCGGCGATGACCGCGATCTTGTGGGGCTGGGACGCTTGCATGGGGATTCTCCGGCAGTTCGAGTGAGAGGGCCCCAGTGTAGTCTCGCGCCGGAGGCGTACAATCCCGCCCCAGGGAAAGCCATTGTTAACCTGGAATCAAGAATCTTGTCTGCCGACGATCTCGCCTTCTTCGTCCGCCTGGCCGGTCATCCCAGCCTGACCGCTGCCGCACGGGAGCTGGGGCTGTCCCTGGCGGCGGTGAGCAAGAGACTCACCGCCCTGGAGCGCCGCCTGGGCGTACAACTGATCCGCCGTACCACGCGGCGGCTGGACCTGACGCCGGAAGGCCTGCGCTATCTGGAAGGTGCCCGGCCGCTGCTGCGGCAGCTGGAGGATCTGGAGGCAGAGGTCGGCCGCCCCGATGCGCCCCTCAGCGGGACGCTCAATCTCAACGCCACCTTTGGATTCGGCCGGCGGCACCTGGCGCCGCTGCTGTCGAATTTCGCGGCGCGCCATCCCCAGCTGGAACTCAATCTGCACCTCTCCAGCCATCCGGTGAATCTGTTGGAAGGCCCGTTCGACCTGGATATCCGCGTCGGCGAGCCGCCGGATGCCCGGGTCATCGCCCATCGCCTGCTCGACAATCGCCGCCTGCTCTGCGCCGCCCCGGCCTACCTGGCCCGCGCCGGGACGCCGGCAAGCGTGGCGGACCTGGCGCGGCACAACTGCCTGGTCTTGCGCCAGGACGCCGGTGACTACGCCGTGTGGCGCTTCACCAAGGCCGGCCAGCACTTCGCCCAGAAGGTGCGCGGCAGCCTGAGCAGCAACGACGGCGAGGTGATGGTGCGCCTGGCGCTGGACGGCCATGGCCTGATCCTGAGATCGGAATGGGACGTGGCCGAGTTGATCGCCAGCGGCGCCCTGGTGCCGGTGCTGACCGATCATGCAGCGCCGGCGGCGGCCATCTATGCGGTGCATCGCCAGCAGCGCCACGTACCGCGACGGATCTCCGAGCTGATCCGCCATCTGGCGCGGGAACTGCCCGCCCGGCTGGGGCGCTAGTGTGGTGTTTCAGACGTTCGCGCAAAAATTGGCGAGTGATTTTTTGACGGTTCGGCGTTCCGACGGTTCGGCGCTCCGCTTGGGCTAGGCGCCGCGACGAGTCATAGCAGGGCTATGGCGAGGAGTGGCAACGCCGCTCAAGCCGAAAAAGCACCGGCAAAATTGTGTAGTCAACTTCTGAAACACCGCACCAGGCTGCACGAATCTTCCAGACCGGCATCAGGTCAGTAACTAGACTGAAAGGCCCGAAAGCCCCCCTCTCTCGCCATGGCCGACGATCACTGGATCCAGCTGCAGCAAGATGCCGAGACCGGTATCGAGACCCTGCGCGCCCATTTCGAGGGCCATGCCTACGATCCGCACTGGCACGACGCCTACCTGGTGGGCTACACCGAGCAGGGCCTGCAGCAATTCCATTGCCGTGGCCAGCGTCATCTGAGTACCCCGGGGCAGGTCTTCCTGCTGGAGCCCGGCGAGTTGCACGACGGCCAGGCGCCGGAGGCCGAGGGCTTCACCTATTCCATGCTCTATCTCGATCCGCAGTGGCTGGGGCGCGAGCTGCAGGGCTTGCATGGCGACGGCCGGCCCCTGGGCGAACCCGGCTTCGCCCGGACCCTGGTGGAGCAAGCCGAGCTGCATCGCGCCGTAGCCTGGGCCCATGAGGTCCTGAGTCGTCCGGAATTGCGCATCGTCCGCCAGAGCGCGCTGGATGCCCTGCTGCTGCGCCTCCTGCCGCAACTGCAATGGCGCGCGCCCCAGGCCGGCGATCCGCGGCTGCCCCAGGTGGCCCTGCGCGCGCGGGACGTCCTGCACGCCTACCATCACGAGGACATCGGCCTGGAAGAACTGGCGCGGGCCTGCGGGGTGGACAGATTCCGCCTGACCCGCGCCTTCAAGGCGGCCTTTGGCCTCGCGCCCCACGCCTATCTGGTGCAACTGCGGCTGTCTCGCGCCCGCCGCCTGCTGGCCGATGGCCTGTCGCCGGCGGACACCGCCGCCGCCCTGGGCTTCGCCGACCAGAGCCATCTGGGTCGCTGGTTCCGCCGCGCCTACGGCCTGACGCCCGCCGCCTACCGCGCGCGCTGCTCGAATCTTCCAGACCGCTAGCGCCGGGGAGGCGACGCTGGAGACTCAGTCCTTCCAGGAGTCCCCCATGTCCCTGTTGCCCTTCCTACTGTTCGCCCTGGTCGCCTCCATCACCCCGGGGCCGACCAATGTCCTCATCCTCGGCCACAGCGCCCGTCATGGCGCCCGGGCCAGTCTGCCGCTGGTGCTGGGCGGCAGCCTGGGCGCGGTGGCCCTGGTGCTGGTGGTGGGCTTCGGCCTTGGCCAGACCCTGGCCCGGCATCCCGACTGGCAACGCGGCCTGGCCTGGGCCGGGGTGCTCTGGCTGAGCTGGCTGGCCTGGCAACTGGCCCGCGCCGGGGCACCGGAAGTGGCGGACGATAGCGCCCGCCTGGGCTTCGGCGGCACCGCCGGCCTGCAGCTGCTCAACCCCAAGAGCTGGAGCATGGCGCTGGCGGTGGTGACCGTCTACGCCGAACCCGGCGTCGATTTGTGGCAGCAGGTGCTAGTGCTGGCCCTGGTGTTCCTGCTGGTGTCCGTGCCCTGCCTGGGCCTCTGGGCGCTGCTCGGCCGGGCCGCAGCGCGCCGCCTGAAATCCACCCGGGCCTGGCGCGGTTTCAACCTGGGGATGGCCGGCTTGCTGCTCGTGTCGGCCTGGGCGACGGTGGTCTAGACCGGTGCTCCGCCGTGAATCTTGAGGCTGGCCTCCAGGTGCTCCAGCCAAGCGCGCACGGCCGGCAACTGACCCCGGCGGTGGGCATAGGCGGCCTGGAGGTGACCGCTGGGGACGGACCAGGCCGGCAGCAACCGCTGCAGGCGACCCTCGTCCAGTTCGGCCTGACAATAGATCAGCGGCAGCGCGGTATAGCCGAGGCCGGCCAAGGCGGCGGTCTTGCGGACGCCGAAGTCATCGATGCCCAGTCGGGCTTCCAGGATCAGCTCGCGCCGTTCGCCCTGGGGGCCCACCAGGCGCAGATGCACCTTGCGATCCACTTCGAGGGCGCCGAGCAGCGGGAGGCCCAGCAGGGCCTCCGGTGAATCCAGGGATCGCCCGGCGAGCAACCCGGGGGTCGCCACCAGCACTACCGCAGCCTGGCGCAGTCGCCGCACTACCAACCCCGGTTCCTCGTCATCGAGGTCCCGTACGCGCAGGGCGACGTCCACCCCTTCGTTGATGATGTCCACCCGCCGGTTCACCAACAGCAGGTCCAGCTGAACCTGGGGATAGCGTGCGAGGAACTGCGTCACCACCTCCGGCAGGTACTGCTGCGCCAGGGCCACCGGGCAGGACACCCGCAGCGGGCCCCGCGGTTCGCTGGACAGGCTGGCGGCGGTTTCGGCGGCACTCTCCGCCTCGCGCAGCAGCGCCTGGCAGTGCACCAGGTAGCGTTCGCCCAGGGTGGTGAGGGTCAGGGTACGGGTGGTGCGCTGCAGCAGGCGGGCACCCAGACGCGTCTCCAACTCGGCGATGCGCCGCGACAGCCGCGACTTGGGAATGCCCAGTAGCCGGCCGGCGGCAGCGAAGCCCCCGGCTTCCACCACCTTGGCGAAGTAGGCGAGATCATTGAGGTCTTGCATGGGCGATTGTCCTATCCATGGGACGATGCATCACATTCTACGGGACTAATCGAGTATTCGACTTATCGCTAGTCTGGACCCATCTCTTCGAACCCTAGAGGACCGTCGCCATGAAACTCCTGCACATCGATTCCAGCATCCTCGGTGATCACTCCGCGTCCCGCGCCCTGAGCGCCAAGGTCGTCGCCGCGCTCAAGGCCAGCCATCCGGAGCTGGACGTGACCTACCACGATCTCGCCCACGATTCGCTGGGCCACTTTTCCGCTGCCAGCCTGGCCGCCGGTGCTACTCCGGCCGAGCAGCGCAGCGCCGAACAGCGCGACGAAGCCGAGCGCAATGCCCGCGCCCTGCAGGAATTCCTCGCCGCCGACGTGCTGGTGCTAGGCGCGCCCATGTACAACTTCACCATCCCGACCCAGCTGAAGGCCTGGATCGACCGCATCACCGTGGCCGGCACCACCTTCCGCTACGGCGAAGCCGGCCCGGAAGGCCTGTGCGGCGGCAAGAAGGCGATCATCGTCGCCACTGCCGGCGGCATCCATGCCGGCAAGCCTACCGGCATCGCCCACGAGGACTACCTGAAGCTGCTGCTGGGCTTCCTCGGCATCACCGACGTCCAGATCGTCCGCGCCGAAGGCCTGGCCTATGGCGACGAAGCCAAGGGCGCCGCCCTGGCCAGCGCCGAGCGCCAGATCGCCGAGCAGTACGCCTGAGTCTGGGCGGCCCTCACCCCCGGCCCCTCTACCCGCGGGAGAGGGGAGCTGACGGCTCCTCGCCCTAGGAGTAGGTGCGGTCCACGAAGTCGGGGTCCGAGTGAAGCGGCCCTCACCCCCAGCCCTCTCCCTAAGGGAGAGGGGAGCTGACAGCTCCTCGCCCTAGGGACAGGTGCAGTCCGCGAAGTCGAGGTCAGAGTGAAGCGGCCTTCACCACCGCCTCTCTCCCTAAAGGAGAGGGAAGCTAACAGCTCCTCGCCCTAGGGACAGGTGCAGTCCGCGAAGTCGAGGTCCGAATGAAAGGGCCTTCACCCTCGTCCCTCTTCCTGAGGGAGCGGGGAGCTAGCGCCCAGAGGTCGAGCTTCGTAGGCACTTGGCTCAGGGGCCTAGCCAAGGCACCGCCCGGCTTTTCCCGTCAGCAGAAGGCCGAGCCTTGTCGGCCCTGGCACCGATATTCATCCAGAGCACCATCCCGCTCCTCCCCCTCTCCCTCTGGGAGAGGGCTGGGGTGAGGGCGACACCACTCCTCAGCTGAATCCCACCACCGGATGCGGCACATAGGGCGCTTCCAGGGCAGCGATCTCTTCATCAGTCAGCTGCAGCTCCAAGGCCGCCACCGCATCGTCCAGATGCTGCGGCTTGGACGCCCCGACGATGGGCGCGTCGATCCCCGGCTTCTGCAGCAGCCAGGCCAGGGCCACCTGGGCGCGGGGTACGCCGCGGGCTTCGGCGATGCGTGCCACGGCCTCGACGATCTGCCGGTCGGAATCCTCGCTGGCGGTATAGAGCGTCTTGCCGTAGGCGTCGCTTTCGGTGCGCGCCGTGCTGGCGTCCCAGTCGCGGGTCAGGCGACCGCGGGCCAGGGGACTCCAGGGAATCACCCCGATGCCGGCATCGCGGCACAGTGGCAGCATCTCCCGCTCCTCTTCGCGATTGAGCAGGTTCACGTGGTTCTGCATGGTGGCGAAAGGCGTCCAGCCGTGGCGCTCGGCGGTATGCAGCGCCTTGGCGAACTGCCAGGCATGCATGCTGCTGGCACCGATGTGCAGCGCCTTGCCGGCCTTGACCACGTCGTGCAGGGCTTCCAGGGTCTCCTCGATGGGTGTCTGGTAGTCCCAGCGATGGATCTGGTAGAGATCGACGTAGTCGGTACCCAGCCGCTGCAGGCTGGCGTCGATGGCGGCGAAGATGGCCTTGCGCGACAGGCCGCCGACGTTGGGCTTGTCGCGCAGCGGGAAGTACACCTTGGTCGCCAGCACGATCTCCTCACGCACGGCGTTGGCCTTGAGGAAGCGGCCGACGATTTCTTCGCTGGTGCCATCGGAATAGCTGTTGGCGGTATCGAAGAGGTTGATCCCCAGGTCCAGCGCCTTCTTCAGCAGCGGCAGGCTCTCGTCTTCCGGCAGGGTCCAGGGGTGGTTGCCCCGTTCGGGGACGCCATAGGTCATGCAGCCGAGGCAAAGGGGCGAAATCTTCAGGCCGGTCCGGCCGAGGTTGCGGTACTTCATGGGGGCCTCCAGAGGTTGTCGACAAGGGTTGACCACGCAGGTCTCGGATCGACTGCAACGAACTTCCCAGCTGCCGTCTGGTTCTAGATGGATTCTCTATCCACAACCGGAGACGCTCCATGACGAAGAAATATGCTTCCGCGGTTTGGCAAGGCGGTCTGAAGGATGGCAAGGGCCATATCAGTACCGAGAGCGGCGCGCTCAAGGACAATGCCTACGGCTTCAACACCCGTTTCGAGGATACCCCGGGGACCAACCCCGAAGAGCTTATCGGCGCGGCCCATGCGGGCTGCTTCTCCATGGCCTTCTCCATGTTGCTGGGCCAGAACGGGCTGACCCCCGAGCGGATCGAGACCAAGGCCGACGTGACCCTCGATAAGGTTGGCGACGGCTTCGAGATCACCACCATCGATCTGACCATGAAGGCCAAGATCCCTGGTGCCACCCAGGAACAGTTCACCACCATCGCCAACCAGGCGAAGGAAGGCTGCCCGGTGTCCAAGGTGCTCAAGGGCGCCAAGATCAACCTGAACGCCACGCTGGAAGGCTAAGGGTCGGGTACTTGCCGGTGCCACCCAGGCACCGGCAATATCGCGTCATGAAGACCGCCAGCACCAGCCTGCCCAGCGGTTAAACTGCTCCGACCCTGCCCTCGGAGACCCAGATGAACGACTCCATCTTCATGGCCCTCTTTTCGGTCCTGGCCCTCCTGCTGCTCGGTGGCGGCGTCTACGGCTGCGTCATCCTCAACCGGCAGCGCAAGGACATCGAGAAGAACGACAGCGAAGGCTGATCCGGACGATACTCAAACGTCCTGACTTCAGCCGCCCAAAGAGTTCTGCGATCCCTCTGCCGCGGTGACCCACAGCAGTGACATCCGGGAGCCGTAGGCCTCAGGCGGTGTCATGCTCCATTCAGGGCTTTCGCCGACCCGCGAGATAGCGCACGCCCTCGGCACCGAACACCTCGGAGTGAGGCTCGTGGGCGGCCAGGTGGAAGACGTCGCCGACGCGATAGAGGCGTTCGCCCTGCTCGGTACGAATGCGCAGGTCCCCGGCGATGACCAGGGCCTTAGCTTCGAAGTCATGAGCATGGGAATCCAGACGGCCATAGGCTTCGCGCTCCACCAGAACCGGCGGCTGGAAGCCCTCACGGGCAAGCTGTTCGCTGAAGGTGGCTCGATCCAAGACAGACTCCGGTCGTGACGGTGGTTGCCTCAAGACTAGAACGGCGGCGCGCTGGCGACCATTGAAAGCCCTCTATCACGGGCCACCGCATAGGCTATGGGCGCCAGCACACCCTGGATAGAGGCTGGGCAGACGCTGGAACCTCGGTCACCCGAGGTTCCACGTGGAGCATCACCGCTCCAGCTTGCGCTCGACCTCGGCGGTCTTCTGCTGGAGTTCTTCCGCCTCCTGCTCCTTGGTCTTGATGTCGGTCGGGGTGATGACCTTGTCGATGCCATCGGTCGGACTCGACTCCGGCTGCTGGATATCCTTCTTCACCACATCCACCGGCCGGCCCGCTTCATCGACGGCGGGTTCGTTGGGCGGGGGCTTGCCCAGATGGGCATCGGAACGCTGGTCGCTCATGGCAACAACTCCTCGGTAGGTTCTCAGATTCGAGCCCAACGACCACCACGGAGTTCGCCAACCACTCAGCGGGGTGTCCGGACCCGCTCCAGGTAGGCCAGCAATTGTCGCTGCTCGGCTGGCGCCAGGGGTGCGAAAACCGCTTCCAGGGCCTGTTGGCGCGGTACCTGGGCGTGCTCCAGCGCCTTACGACCCTGGTCGGTGAGATGCACCAGCAGCGCCCGGCGATCCTGGGGATGGGGTTCGCGCCTGACCAGGCCGTCACGCTCCAGGGCATCGAAGGCATCGGTCAGGGTACGGGGGGCATGGCGCAGCTGTTCGGCGACCTCACCCGGACGGCAGGGCCCCAGTCGTTCCAGCACCATCAGTACCTTATAGCGGGCGAAGGACAGACCGGAGGCCTTGAGCGTCTCATCCAGTTGTTGGCGCATCTGCCGTTTGAGATCCAGCAGGGCCTCGGCGATGGCGGCAGCGGTTGACATACAGATTTCTTGCCTCGAATATAGTGAGGAACCTCAATGAATGGTACCTCTGCAATGGCGACATCTTTTCACAGCCCTGAGGGCGATGCCAGTGCCCGCCACCTATTCCAACGCGTACGCTTCGACCTCAAGCGGCGTTGGGCCACCGTCGTCCGTCGCGAAGATCTGGGCGGCGACCTGCTGCGCCTGACCTTCGGCGGCAGCGACCTGGCCGATTTCCAAAGTGCGGCCTTCGACGAACACGTGAAGCTGTTCGTCCCCGCCGACACCACCCCCATCCGCGCCGCCAGCCCCGAGCAGCTGGTGGGCCGGCACTACACGCCCCGTCACTACGACGCTGCCCGCGGCGAGCTGGCCATCGACTTCTACCTGCATGAAGCCGGGGTGCTGACCACCTGGGCACGCCAGGCGCAGCCCGGTGCCGAGCTGATCATCGGCGGGCCCAAGGGTGCCCTGGTACCGCCGGAAGACTTCGACTGGTATCTGCTGGCCGGCGACGAGACCGCCCTGCCTGCCATCGCCCGGCGCCTGGAGCAGCTGGCCGCTGGCGTACGCGTTCTGGTGATCGCCGAAATCGCCCGACCGGGTCTGGAGATCGCCCTGCCGACCGCGGCGGCGGTCGATCTCCGCTGGGTCTATCGTGAGCAGCAGCCCGAGGCCCTGGTGCAGGCGCTGGAGAATCTGGAACTGCCCACCGGTGAAGGCTATGCCTGGATCGCCGGTGAGGCCGCGCAGGCGCGGGCGGCGCGCCAGGCACTGCTGGCCAAGGGGCTGCCGCGGGACTGGGTCAAGGCCGCCGGCTACTGGAAGCTCGGCGAAAGCGACCAGCACGTGAAGGTCGAGGATTGAGCGTCAGCGCCCCCCTCGCCGACGGCCTGCCACCGCCACGCCGTTACCGTGCGGTCGCCGCCCTGCTGCTGGCCATCAGCATGACGGTGCTGGACAGCGGCATTGCCAACCTGGCGCTGCCCAGCATCGCCGAGGCACTCGACGTCTCGGCCGCGGCGGCGGTCTGGATCGTCAGTGCCTACCAGTTGAGCCTCGTCGCCCTGCTCTTCCCCCTGGCCTCAGTGGCCGAGCGCCTGGGCTTGCGCCCGGTGTTCGCCGCGGGCGTGGGGATCTTCGGCCTGGCCTCTCTGGGCTGCGCCCTGGCCCCGGGCCTTGGCGGGCTGGTGGCGGCCCGCGCCCTACAGGGCGTAGGCGCTGCCGCCATCATGTGCGTCAGCGCGGGGATCGTGCGGCTTTCCTACCCGCGGGATCGTCTGGGTCGCGGCATCGCCGTCAATGCCCTGTGTGTCGCCCTGGGGTCAGCGGCCGCGCCCAGCCTGGGCGCGGCCATCCTCGCCCTGGGCGGCTGGCCCTGGCTGTTCGCGGTCAATGTGCCGGTCGCGCTGCTGATCGGCCTGCTGGTACGCAACCTGCCCGACAGCCCGCGGGCGCACCGGCGACTCGACCCTGTCAGCGTGCTGCTCAATGCCCTGTTGTTCTGCGCGGGCATCGGCGGTCTCGAACGCCTCGGCGGGGCCCCGCTGCAAGGCCTGGCCCTGCTGGTGCTGGCGGCAGCCAGTCTGCTGCTGCTGATCCGCCGCGAACGGGGCTTGGCGGCGCCGCTGCTGCCGGTCGACCTGCTGGGCTTGCCGGCCATGCGTCACTCGGTGCTGGCCTCGGTCTGCTCCTTCGCCGCGCAGATGCTCTGCTTCCTCGCCCTGCCCTTCTATCTGCAGCACCAGTTGGGCCTGGTGCCCCTGCAGGTCGCCCTGCTCATGCTGGCCTGGCCGCTCACCGTGGCGGTGTCGGCGCAGGTGGCCGGACGGCTGGCCGACCGCTATCCACCGCAACGGCTGTGCATGCTGGGCGGCCTGGGGATCGCCCTCGGACTGGCGGCCGCTGCGGTGATGCCGCTGGAACGCTCGACCGCCCTGCTGATCCCCTGCCTGATCGTCGGCGGCATTGGCTTCGGCTTCTTCCAAGTGCCCAACAACAGGATCATGCTCACCGCCGCCCCGGCGGGTCGAAATGGTGCTACCGGCGGCGTCCAGGCCACCGCGCGCCAGACCGGCATGGCCCTGGGCGCCGCGGCCCTGGCGCTGCTGCTGCACCTGGACGCCGGCCTGGCGCCACGGCTGGGGCTGGCCCTGGCGGCGACCCTGGGCCTGGTCGCGGCCTGGTCCAACTGGCGGGCGCCGCGCTAGGGCTGAGCGTTGCGGTCTGCCGCGAGCAGCGCCTGGAGCGCTCGTTCGCGTTCCGCGGCGGGGCGCTCGCCCAGTTGCTGGACTCGGTGGAAGAACGCCGGCCAGTTACCCGGATGCTGGGCATAGAGCGCGGCGAAGGCCGGCACCCACTGCTCGTACAGTCCATAGGGCACCAGCCGGGCATTGTTGAGCGGCTGGCTCATCCAGCCATCGAACCGGCGATCTCCCTGCCAGGCCGGGGTGGCGCGCAGGCGCTGGTAATCGGCCCGCAGTTGCTCGAAGCGGCGTGCCTTGGCGGTACGCATGAGCGCTGGCGGCAACGGGCGGGCATAGAGCCTGGCCAGGTCCTCGCGGGTGCCCAGCAACAGGTCGCGAAATTGCTGGTAGCGGGTCTCGCGTCCCGCATCCGGGGGCGGCAGGCCGCGGCTGGCGCGCCATTGCCTCAGGCCTTCCTGTTCGACGAAGGTGGCATAGGATTCGTTGAAGGCGGTATCGCCCGGCAGATAGAAGCGCTGGTGCGCCAGCTCGTGAAAAATGGTGGCGGCCACCTGGTCGTCGTCCCAGCGCAGCATGCTGCTGAGCAGCGGATCGCTGAACCAGCCCAGCGTCGAATAGGCCGGCACACCACCGACATAGGTGTCCTGGCCCTGGCGGTGCAGGTCGTCGGCCGCCGCTTTGGCCGCGGCCTCCCGGTAGTAGCCCCGATAGGCCACGCAGCCGGCGATGGGGAAGCAATGGGTGGTGGGCCGGGTGGAAAACTCGGCGGTGGCGAAGACATTCCACAGCACGAAGGGCCGCTTGAGTTCGACGAAGCTGCGATAGCTGGCATTGTCCGGCAGGGCCAGTTTGGCACTGGCGAAGCGCCGGGCCGCCGCCGCGGCGGCGAGGCGCTGGCGCAGGACGGCCGGGCGCGACGGATCCGCGATGACCGTCGCAATGGGCTCGCGATCACGGATCAGCGCCCCCTGGCCCTGTACCATCTGGCCGTAGTACCCGACCGAGGTACAACCGCCCAGTCCGATCGCCAGGGACAGCAGCGCCAGCCAGCGGCCGAAGCGTTGCGCAGGCGGGGTGCCTGACTGGGTGGCGCGCCCTTCCCTGCCCGGAGTTGTAGCCGTCATGCGTAGACTGTGCCTGCTGTTGCCTGTGCTGTTCCTAGGTGGCTGTTCCCTGTGGCCCTTGCCCAAGC
Source organism: Pseudomonas sp. No.117 (assembly GCF_054558395.1). NCBI lineage: Bacteria > Pseudomonadati > Pseudomonadota > Gammaproteobacteria > Pseudomonadales > Pseudomonadaceae > Pseudomonas > Pseudomonas sp. No.117. The sequence continues at coordinate 564,276 of NZ_BAAJNP010000001.1, read as the reverse complement.
CCGATCCGGCCCAGGCCTGGATCGATCTGGACAGCGACGGCAAGGCCAAGCTGGAAGCCTTGAGCGCCGATCGCAAGGCACTCGAAGACAAACGCTACTTCCAGGTCTGGCCAGGGAGCCACGACCTGCAGGTACGCTACCAGTTCGAGGTGCAGCCCACCAACATCGGCGCCCAGGTCGCCGATCCGCTCGCGCGCACCTGCCTGGTGACCCTCAACTACAAGGCCTTCGCCGCGGGCGAGCGCTATCGCCTGGAAGCCGGCCAGACCGGTTGGCGGCCCTGGGCGCGCCTCTATGACGAGCACAACCAGGAAGTGGCGCGCAGCACTGCCAGCCGTTGCGGCGACGTGTAGACTCGGCTGATCTTCCCTTCGCGAGTCGCCGTCCATGCGCCTGCGCTTGCTGGCTATCACGCTGCTGCTCGGCGGCTGTACCACCCCACTGCCGCCCGTCGATCCACAGCAGGCGTGGATCGACCTGGTGCTTCGCGAGCCCGCCGTGGGCGCTTCGCTGCTGGCCGAATCCCAGGATGGTCGCCGGCTGGACGACGGCCGCTATTTCCAGCTCGCGCCCGGCCGCCACAGCCTCAAGGTGAGCTATCGCTACGAACTCTATGGCGGGGGCGGCTTCGGCCCACGCTTCGGCTGGAACGAGCCCCTGCAGATCCAGTGCTACCTGGAACTCGACTATGGCGATTTCCAGGCCGGCCGGCGTTATCGCCTGGAAGCCGAGCACACCTTCGGCCAGGGCGAGATCAGCCTCTACGACGGCGAGCGCGAGCTGGTCAGCTCAGAGCGCGGCATCTGCTCGCCCTTCTAGCTGGCCGTGGCCTGCACGTCAGCCGGCTCGGCCTAGCCGGGTGACTAGGCCGGCACGCTGAGCCAGTCGTCCTGGCTTCTGTCCAGGGTGCGGACCGGCGCGGGGCGCCCCTTCTGCTCCCGCAGTTGCCGACTCAGGCGCAGGAAATCCTCGCGTTCCATCCAGCGCGGCGCGGGCTGGGCAAGGGACAGAGCTTGGCGAATCCGGGCGAACGGCGACATGGCATTACCCTCTTGGCTAGATACTGTATGCGCAGACAGTACTAAGCCAAGCGGAACTGTACAAGTATCCAGCGGATAAACGGTCCGCTCGCTGCGCCGAGGCTCAGTCGTTGCGCTGGTAGATGATCTTGTGGGTACCGTTGGCGCAGCTGCCGACCACCATGTTGGGATCCCGCACCTCGGCGTTGGGTACCGCTTCGAGGGTATAGGCGGTCACCCCGGCCGACTGGATCTTCACCTCGATGTCGGCCTTGAGCTGTTCACAGGACAGTGGCTCGGCCAGCACGGACGCGCTCAGCAGGGCGGTGCAGCACAGTAGCGATAGACGCAGCATGGCGAATTTCCTTGGCGTGAGGACCTCCTAGGCTTGGACGCCTGAGCTGTGGCGATGTTCTCAGGGCGGCCCTTTGGCCAGCGAAGCGGTGGAACCCGGCACCCGAACGGTCTTTCCGATGGACATCCCGTCCCGTGAAGAACCTCCATGTTCCAGTGGTTGAAAGACAATTCCCAGGTGCTCACCCTGTTCGCCCAATGCTGCACCCTGGGCGTCTGGATCCTCTATGCCCAGTTGCTGCTCAACAACTACAAGCGCCAGCGCCAGCCCCGGCTGATCATCAACCGCGGTGCCGGCAAGGGTGTGGGGGCCCTCTGCCTGCTGTCGAACATGAGCGCCGAACCGGTGTTCATCAACCAGCTGACGGTGATCCTCAAGACCAATCGCGAGACGCTCTACACCGATGTCACCGACATCCGCGAAAGCGGCCAGGATGACTTCGATCCCGATCTGGTGCTGGGCCAGGCGACCCACCAGGGGCCGCTCAATACCGGCGACTTCACCCACATCGGCACCTTCCAGGGCCTGATCCGCCGGGCCGCCGAGCACAATGGCCTGACCCTGGACAACCATCGCCCACCGGAGGGCTGGGTGTTCGAGGGCATGGAGATCCGCGCCGTGGCCTTCTACGGCTCGGACCACGACCCCATCGGGGTGCGCCGCCGCTTCCGCCTCGGCCAGCACGATGGCGAGTACTGCGCGCTGATCGCCGAGGACTGGCAGACCCAGCAGCTCACCTCACGCCGCCAGCGGCGCATGGTGCAGGACGACTGGATGCGTGAACCGGAGCACCGGACTCAGCCGAAGAACCAGTAGCAGACCAAGATCGACGCCGTCACCCCGGTGAATTCCGCCAGCAGGGCGCACCCCACCGCGTGGCGCGCACGCTGGATGCCCACCGCGCCGAAATACACCGCCAGCACATAGAAGGTGGTCTCGGTGCTGCCCTGGATGGTGGCCGCCACCAGCGCTGGGAAACTGTCCACGCCGTGGGTCTGCATGGTCTCAATCAGCAGGGCGCGCGCGGCGCTGCCGGAGAAGGGCTTGACCAGGGCGGTGGGCAGGGCCTCGACGAAGCGGGTGTCCCAGCCCAGCCAGGTCACCGCGTGGCGGATGCCTTCGAGGATCGCCTCCAGCGCCCCGGAGGCGCGCAGCACCCCCACCGCGCACAGCATGGCCACCAGGTAGGGTAACAGCGACTTGGCGACGTCGAAGCCCTCCTTGGCGCCTTCGACGAAGGCTTCGTAGACCGGCACCTTGCGCAGGGCGCCGAGGATCATGAAGGCCAGGATGATGCCGAACAGGGTCAGGTTGCCGAGCAGCGACGACAGGCCCGCCAGCGCCGTGGCGGTCAGGGTGAAGAGAAAGGCGACGAAGGCGCCGAAGGCCAGGGCGCCACCGCCAATCCAGGCCAGCACCACCGGATCCAGCAGCTTGAGGCGCTGCATGAAGGCCACCGACAGCAGCCCCACCAGGTTGGCGCAGCTGTGCGCCAGCAGGATCGGCAGGAACACCAGGGTCGGATCCGTGGCGCCCTGCTGGGCGCGGTACATGAAGACCGTCACCGGTAGCAGGGTCAGTGAAGAGGCGTTGAGGACCAGGAAGAGGATCTGCGCATTGCTCGCCGTGGTGCTGCTGGGATTGAGCTCCTGCAGGGCGCGCATGGCCTTGAGGCCGATGGGGGTGGCGGCGTTGTCCAGGCCCAGGCCATTGGCGGCGAAGTTGAGGGTGATCAGCCCCAGCGCCGGGTGACCGCGCGGCACCTCGGGCATCAGCCGGGCGAACAGCGGGCCGAGCAGCCGCGACAGGGCATCCACCAGCCCGGCCTTCTCGGCGATGCGCAGGATGCCGAGCCAGAGGGTCAGGGTACCGAACAGCAGCACCATGACCTCCACCGACAGCTTGGCCATGGCGAACAGGCTTTCCACCATGGCGGCGAAGACCCCGGCGTTGCCGGCCACCAGCCACTGGCCGAGGGCGCTGATCGCGGCGACGATGAAGAAGCCCAGCCACAACCCGTTGAGCATCTCTGTTCTCCCGGCAAAACGGCGATGATAACCGTAGCGCCGGGTCCCTGCAGGGACGCCGTTCAGTCTGCGGTCATCGCCGCCGGGTTATCCTCTGGGCTTTCGAGAAAATCGCTGGAGCCCACTCATGCGTCTGCCCGTCCTCACCCTGCCCTTGGTGCTCGCCGCCAGCCCGGTGTTCGCCTTCAACCTCAACGACGCCGTCAACGCCTACAACAGCGCCAATGGCAACAACAACGCCAAGGCTACCGCCGCGGCCGCCGCCACACCCCAGGCCCAGGGCCTGCTGCAGGCGCTGACCACCCAGCTCAAGGTCACCCCGCAACAGGCGGTGGGCGGCACCGGCGCCCTGCTCGGCCTGGCCAAGAACCAGCTGGTGGGCAACGACTACAGCCAGCTGGCCAAGGCCGTGCCGGGCCTGGACCAGCTGGCCGGGGCCAACGCCGCCGGGGGCCTTGCGCAACTCGGCGGCCTGGGCAACCTGCTCGGCGGCGGTGGCCAGGACGCCAAGCAGAGTCCGCTGGGCAGCCTGCTGGGCAATGTCGACAGCCGCCAGGACGTCAACAAGACCTTCAACGCCCTGGGCATGAACAGCGGCATGAGCACCCAGTTCGCCCAGGTGATCCTGGGCTACCTCGGCAAGCAAGGCACCCAGCCGTCCCTGCTGAGCACCCTGGGCAATGTCTGGGGCCTGTGAGCCACAACCGCGCTGGCTGACCCGCGAGGCGGCCAGCCGGGAGGCGGACTATGCCGCGGCACCGCTCGACTGGCTCTACGCCGACCGCGGCTCCCTCACCGAGCGGCTCACCGCCCTCAGCGACGATCGCTTCGCCGTCGAGGTGCTCGCCGAGGGCTGGCAGCCGTTGCGCGCCGATGAGTGCCAGGCGCTGGACGTCCCGCCGGCCAGTCCGGGCTGGGTCCGCGAGGTCTGGCTGCGCGGCCGGGGCGAGGCCTGGGTGTTCGCTCGCAGCGTGGCGGCGCGCAGCGCCCTGGAAGCGGCCGATTTCGACCTGGCCGCCCTGGGCGACCGGCCGCTCGGCCACTGGCTGTTCCAGGCGCCGGCCTTCGTCCGCGGGCCGCTGGAAGCCTGTCGCTATCCGCTGGCCTGGCTGCCCGACGATGCCGAGCGACGTGCCTGCTGGGCCCGCCGCTCGGTGTTCCGCCGCGGGCCCCTGGCGATCCTGGTGAGCGAGGTCTTTCTGCCGGCCTTCTGGCCGCATACCCGACGCGAGTCCTAGCCAGGATCGTCACGACGGCAGCGGCAAGGCGATCTCGCCCTTATAATCGCCGGGCCCTTCGCCATGCAGCCGTCCGATGAAAAAGAACGCTTCCCGCCCTCGTGATCGCCGTCCCGCCGCGCCCCGCAGCCCCGCGCCCAGTGCCCGGGTCATCGCCACGCGCCCCCGTAGCGAAAGGCTCAAGGATTTCATCCAGCTCACCCGGCTGGATCGCCCCATCGGCATCTACCTGCTGCTCTGGCCCACCCTCTGGGCCTTGTGGATTGCCGCCAAGGGCATGCCGAGCCTGAAGAACCTGGTGATCTTCGTGCTCGGCGTGGTGCTGATGCGGTCGGCTGGCTGCGTGATCAACGACTTCGCCGACCGCAACTTCGATGGCCACGTCGCCCGTACCAAGAATCGGCCCCTCGCCACCGGCCGGGTCACGCCCCGGGAGGCGCTGATCCTCTTCGCCGCCCTGGTGCTGATCAGCTTCGGCCTGGTGCTCTGCACCAACGCCACCACCGTCTGGCTGTCCTTCGGCGCCCTCGGCGTGGCGGCGCTCTATCCCTTCATGAAGAGATACACCTACTATCCCCAGGCGGTGCTGGGGGCGGCCTTTTCCTGGGGCATGCCGATGGCCTTCACCGCCGAGACCGGCCAGCTGCCGGCGGAAGCCTGGCTGCTGTTCGTCGCCAACGTGATCTGGACGGTGGGCTACGACACCTACTACGCCATGGCCGACCGCGAGGACGATCTCAAGATCGGGGTGAAATCCACCGCCATCCTCTTCGGCGACGCCGACCGGGTGATCATCGCTACCCTGCAGGGCCTGACCCTGCTCTGCCTGGCGCTGGCCGGCGGCCGCTTCGGCCTAGGCCTGCCGTTCTACCTGGGCCTGGTGGTGGCGGCCGGCTGCTTCGCCTGGGAATTCCACGTCACCCGCGGGCGCGACCCGCAGGTGTGCTTCAAGGCCTTCCTGCACAACCACTGGGCCGGCCTGGCGATCCTGCTGGGGATCATCGCGGACTACGGGCTGCGCTGAGCGGGGGCGCCCGCGGCGGCGTCGGCGACCACCTCCGGCACTGCCTCGGGCTGCGGCGCCGGCACCGCCTTGGCCTTGGACGCCTTGCGGCTCTGCTGCCAGGCCACCGCCAGGCCACTGGCGCAGATGATGAGGATGCCGATCAGCGCGCCGCCGTCCGGCACGTGGCCGAAGACGAAAAAGCCGATGATGCCGGCGGTGACGATCTGCCCGTAGCTGAAGGGCGCCAGCAGCGCCGGCGGCGCATAGCGGAAGGCCTGGGTCAGCAGCAGGTGGCCGGACATGCCGAAGAAGCCGAGCAGCGCCAGCATGCAGCCGTGGCCGAGGGTGGGGATCTCCCAGAAGAAGGGCACCACGCTGCTCAGCACCAGGGTATTGATGATGCCGGTGAGGAAATTGCTGGTGGTGGGGCTGTCGATGCCGCTGAGCAGGCGCGTCAGCAGCTGGTAGAGACCGAAGCAGACCGCCGAGCAGACCGGCAGCAGCACCGCCGGGGTGAACAGCTGGCCACCCGGCCGCACGATGACCAGCACCCCGATGAAGCCAGCCAGCACCGCCGCCCATTGGCTGCGGGTGACGGTCTCCTTGAGCAGCGGCACCGACAGCGCCGTCACCATCAGCGGGGCGAGGAAGTTGACCGCCGTGGCCTCGGCCATCGGCAGGTAGCGCAGCCCGGTGGTGAAGAACAGGCTGCAGCCGATCAGGCACAGCGCCCTGAGCACCTGCAGCCCGGGCCGCTTGGTACGGATCACCGCCAGTCCCGAGCGCGGGATGAAGATACCCATCATCAACAGGGTATGGGAGAGGTAGCGGGCCCAGACCACCATGACCACCGGATAGAAGCCGGACAGGTACTTGGAAAGGGCATCGTGGGAGGCGAACAGCCAGACCGCGAGGCAGATCAGGGCGATGCCCTTGAGCGGCTGGTCGGCGAATCTCAGAGTGGGTCCTGCTGGGGCGCTCATTGGACTCCCGTGGCGCTTGGAGTCTGTCCAAAGTCTGCTGCGCGTCGGCCAAACGTCGTTGAAAATGCCTTCGGAATGCTCATTTACCCTCGTAAACTCCGCTTCCTCAGGCATTTTCGCCTAGTTTGTCTCTAGCTCGCGAGACTTTGCACAGACTCTGACGGCGGTCCCTGACCGCCTGCATGATCCGGCCGTCCTGCACGGCGGTCCGTCGACGTCACCGCCGACTCGGGACATGGACCTCATCGACCGCCAAGCGTGCCGGGAGGAAGCCATCCTGTCGCCCTCGGGACCGCGATACCGGGCGATATTTCAATAGCTTACTAACTATGACCAGGCGCGAGGCGCCGGCTCCCCGAGCTTAGTCCAAGCACCCCGCCAACCTCAATGCGCAGGTCCGCCGACTTCGCTGGCGGCGCGCACGAAGGCTTCGTCGGCGGCCAGCGCCCCGGGGATCTGTTCGCGCAGGTAGGCCACCCAGGTGCGGATCTTGGCATCCAGGTACTGCCGCGAGGCATAGAGCGCATAGGCGTTGAGCCGCTGCAGGCGATAGGCCGGCAGCACCCGCACCAGGCTGCCGTCGCGCAGGCCGTCCACCGCCGAATAGATCGGCAGCACGCCGATGCCGAGGCCTTGGCGCAGGGCCTCGGTCATGGCGTCGCCGGTGTTGACCTGGAACGGGGTCTCGCCGATGCGGAAGGTCTCGGTGCCATCGGGCCCCTCGAATTGCCAGCGATCGAAGGACACCACCGGGCTGATGAATCTCAGGCAGGCGTGGTCGGCCAATTCCGCCGGCGTCCGCGGCTGGCCGTGCTCGCCCAGGTAGGCCGGCGAGGCGCAGAGGATGCTGTAGGTCTGGCCGATCTGCTGGGACACGAAGCCGGAGTCGGGCAGTTCCGCCGCCACCACGATGGCCAGGTCGAAGCCCTCTTCCAGCAGATCGGGAATGCGATTGGCCATGGTCAGGTCGAAGCGCACCTCCGGGTGCAGCTGGCGATAGCCGGCGATGGCGCGGATCACATAGTGCTGGCCGATGCCGGTCATGCTGTGCACCCGCAGCCGACCTTCCGGCCGCGCCTGGGCGTGCCCCGCCTCGGCTTCGGCTTCCTCGACGTAGGCGAGGATCTGCTCGCAACGGGCCAGGTAGCGCTGGCCGGCCTCGGTCAGGGCGATGCGTCTGGTGGTGCGGTGCAGCAGCCGGGTGCGCAGGTGGGTTTCGAGATGGGCCACCGCACGGGAGACGTGCGCGGTGGTGGTCTGCAGCGTCTGGGCCGCGCCGGTGAAGCTGCCGCTCTCCACCACGGCGACGAAAACGCGCATGTTGTGCAGGGTGTCCATGCCGCCTCGAGGATCCGGAAAACCGTCATTCTCCATATTATTTCAGTATGTGAAACAAAGATTCGCGGGTTGGCGCGCTAATCGATTACCGTGGAATTTTATAGAATCGTTAGCAGCCTAATGGTAACGTCCATCGATCGCCCGATCCGGTAGGCGTCCTCTTTCAGTTCCAGCTCATCTCGCCGACCCCACGCCGCCCCTCCAGGCGCGAACTGGCGGTATGGCCCTGTTGCATACGGACCCCCACGTGTCGCCTTTCTCTTGCAGAGCCTGGCCTGGGCTCTCGGTGGTCGCCCTGGCGACCCTGCTGGCCGGGTGCATAGGTACCGGTCACAACGCGCCCCAGGCGCAGCGTCTCGACGATCAAGCGCTGGCCACCGACGCCGCCATCCGCGCCGCCGCCGGCCAGGCCGCCTGGCCCGCGCGCCAGTGGTGGCGCGCCTATGGCGATGCCCAGCTGGATGCCTGGATCACCGACGCCCTGGCGGACAACCCGCGCCTGGCCACGGCCGCCGCCCGGGTGCGCCGCGCCGAGTCTCTCGCCGGCCTCGCTGAATCCCGCGAAGCCCTGCAGGTCGAGGGCAAGGGCGCCTTCAAGCGCTACAGCTGGCCCACCGACGGCTTCTACGGCCCCGGCGAACTGGCCGATCGCACCACCTGGAACAACAACGCCGAGCTAGGGCTGAGCTATGCCCTGGACTTCTGGGGCCGCGAGCGCGACGCCAGCGCCCAGGCGCTGGACCAGGCGCACCAGGCCGCCGCCGAGGTCCGCGCCGCCGAACTGGAGCTGACCGGCAACATCGTCCGCACCTACATCGGTTTCGCCCTGCACCACGACCAGCGCGATATCCTCGCCGCCACCCTGGAGCAGCAGCGCCAGCTGGCGCAGTTGGCCCAGCGGCAACTGGACGGCGGCCTCGGTACCCAGTTCGAGGTCAGCCAGGCGCGCGCCCTGCTGCCCGAGACCGAGCGCCAGCTGGAAGCCCTGGACGAGACCCTGGCGCTGGATCGCAACCAGCTCGCCGCCCTGGCCGGCAAGGGCCCGGGTGCCGGCGCCGGTCTGCAGCGGCCGCGGCTGACCCTGGGCGCGGCGCCGCGCCTGCCCAGCAGCCTGCCCCTGGAACTGGTCGGCAAGCGGCCCGACGTGGTGGCGCGCCGCTGGCAGATCGCCGCGGCGGCCAAGGGCGTGGACGTCGCCCGCGCCAGCTTCTATCCCAACGTCGACCTGGTGGCCAACGTCGGCCAGTTCCTCACCCTGGGCCGACTCAGCGAGATGCTGACCCACGCCAAGACCGGCTCCTTCATCGGTCCCGCCTTTTCCTTGCCGATCTATGACGGCGGCGCCCTGCGCAGCCGCCTCGGCGCGGAATCGGCGGCCTACGACGTGGCGGTCAGCGCCTACAACCAGACCCTGGTGGACGCCCTCAAGGAGATCTCCGACGCCCTGATCAAGGCCGACTCGGCCGCCAAGCAGGCCACTCTCGCCGACCAGGCCAGCCAGGAGGCGCAGCGTACCTACGACATCGCCCGCGAGGCCTTTCGCCGCGGCCTGACCGACTACCTGCACGTGCTCGACGCCCAGACCCGGCTGTTCGCCCAGCAACGCGTCACCGCCCAGGTGCACGCCCTGCGCCTGGCCGCCCAGGCCGGCGCCCTGGTCGCCCTCGGTGGCGGCGCGGACCTCGAACGCGGACCGGCCGACCGAGACCTGGTACCGGCGCGCGTCGCCGTCGAGCGGGCGGCCCGGTGAGCAGTACCGGCGCCATGGCGGCACCGCTGCGCCAGGCCTTTGGCGCCTGGGCGCGCAGCGACGGCAGCCTCTGGCTGTACCAGGCCAAGATGCTGCTCGCCGCCAGCCTGACCCTGTGGCTGGCCATGCGCCTGCAACTGCCGCATCCCAGCTCGGCGGTGATCACCGTCTTCATCGTCATGCAGCCGCAGAGCGGCCAGGTGCTGGCGAAGAGCTTCTACCGGGTCATGGGTACCCTGCTGGGGCTGGCGGTAATGCTGGTACTGATCGGCCTGTTCGCCCAGGAGCGAGTGCCCTTCCTGATCTGCCTGGCGCTGTGGATCGGTCTCTGCGTGGCCGGCTCCGCGCGCTACCGGGACTTTCGCAGCTACGCCTGCATGCTGGCCGGCTACACCGCCGCCCTGATCGGCATTCCCGCCGCGCTCAACGCCGACACCGCCTTCATGTCGGCGGTGATGCGGGTGCTGGCCATCACCCTGGGGGTGCTCTGCAGTGGCGCGGTGAGTGCGGCGGTCTTTCCGCAGACCAGCGCCACCGCCATGCGCGCGGCGCTCTATCGACGCATGGGGGGCTTCGCCGGCCTGGCCGCCGACGTGCTGCGCGGCCGTCTCGACCGCGCCACCCTGGAAGCCGCCGGCGTCCGCCTGGCCGCCGAGGCGGTGGGGTTGGAGAACCTGCGCAGCGCCTCGGCCTTCGAAGACCCGCACATGCGCATGCGCAGCGGCCGCCTGGCGCGGCTGAACGCCGAATTCATGGGCCTGACCACCCGTCTGCATGCCCTGAGCCGGCTGCTCATGCGCCTGCGCGAGCGTGACGCCCAGCTGCCGCTGGCGGCGCTCGAACGACTCTGGGCGCCGTTGCTCGAGCTGTTCGAGGACTGGCGTGGCCAGGCCCTCGACGAAGGTGCCGCGGCAGCCGCCGCCGCGCGCCTGGATCTCCTGCATCAGGGCCTGAGACCGCGCATTCGCGCCCTGCGCGCCGAGTTGCCGCCCTTGGACGAGGTCGATCGGCGGGACTTCGAGACCGCGGTGGAGCTGCTTTTTCGCTTCACCGGTGAATGGCACGACTATCTGCAGACCCACGCCTCCCTGGCTGCCGCACGGCATAGCCGCGAGCAATGGAAGCCGCGTTTCGTCGCCAAGGCCAACGCCCTGGGCGCGGCGGTCACCGGCCTGCGCAGCGCCTTTTTGGTACTGGTGCTGGGCGCCTTCTGGGTCGCCAGCGCCTACCCCAGCGGTGGCATGCTGGCGCTCAACGCCGCGGCCGTCTCGGCGCTGGCCTCGGCCTCGCCGGATCCCAAGCGCACCGCCATGCAGATGGCCGTCGGCGCCGGCGGCGGGGTGCTGCTGGGCTTCTTCCTGACCTTCTTCGTCTTTCCCTGGATCACCGGCCTGCCACTGCTGCTGCTGACCCTGGCGCCGGTGTTCATGCTCGGTACCTGGATCTCCCTGCGGCCGGGCTGGATGGGCTATGGCCTGGGCTGCCTGGTGTTCTTCTGCTTCACCTCGATCCCCGACAATCCGCCGGTCTACGACGCCTATGCCTTCATCAACAACGGCATCGCCGTGGTGCTGTCGATGGTGATCACCGCGGCGGTCTCGGCGGTGCTGCTGCCGCCCAACAGTCCCTGGCTGTGGCGGCGCCTGGAACGCGACCTGCGCCTGCAGCTGGTGCGGGCGGTGAGCGCGCCCCTGCCGCATCTGGCCCCGGCCTTCGAGGGCCAGACCCGCGACCTGCTGAACCAGGCCTATGGCGTCAGCGCCAGCCAGGGCGAAGCCCAGCGCCGCCTGATCGGCTGGGCCTTCTGCGTGCTGGAGATCGGCCATGCGGTGATCGAATTACGCGAGTTGCAGGCGCGCCTGCCCGAGGCGCCGCGCTATGCCGAGGGCAGCCCCTGGCGCCAGGCCATCCGCGTGGTCGGCCGCGCCCTGGTGCGCCTGTTCCTCAAGCCCGGTACCGAGAACCTGCGCCGGGCCCTGGCCGCGGTGGACGCCGCCCTGGCCACGGTGGCGGCGGTGGCCGAACCGCCGCAGCTGCCCTATGACGAGTCGCCTCTGCGCCAGGTGCAGAGCGACCTGCACTTCATCCGCAGCGCCCTGCTCGATCCCCAGGGACCGCTGGCCCGCTACCTCGAGATCCCCCATGCCGCGTGAAATCGCCTTCCATGGCCTCTACCTGCCCACCGTGACGGTGCTGTTCCTGGTCGCCGCCCTGCTCGCCTGGGCGCTGGACCGGGTCCTGGCCGCGGTCGGCCTCTATCGCGTCGTCTGGCATCCGGCGCTGCTGCGCCTGGCCCTCTTCACCTGCCTCTACTGCGCCCTGGCGCTGTGCGTCTATCGCTAGGATTCCTGCCATGATTCTCAAGAAACTCTTCGGCGTGCTCTTCACCCTGCTGGTGGTCTGCCTGGCCCTGAGCCTCGGCCGCCTACTATGGGTGCATTACATGAACGACCCCTGGACCCGGGACGGCCGGGTGCGCGCCGAGGTGATCACCATCGCTCCCGATGTGGCCGGCCTGGTCACCGAGATCGCCGTGCGCGACAACCAGTGGGTCAACAAGGGCGACCTGCTGCTGCAGATCGATCCCGAGCACTACGAGATCGCCGTGCATCAGGCCGAAGCCTCGGTCGCCGCGCGCAAGGCCACCCTGGCCATGCGCCAGCAGAACGCCCGCCGCCGCGCCGACATCGACAGCCTGGTGGTCTCCCGGGAGAATCGCGAGGATGCCAGCAGCGCCGCGCTGGCCGCCGAGGCCGACCTACGCCAGGCCCAGGCCCAACTGGAATCGGCACGGCTCAACCTCAAGCGCACCCGGGTGCTGGCCCCGGTGGACGGCTACGTCACCAACCTGTCGGTGTTCAAGGGTGACTACGCCGCTGCCGGCGCACCCAAGCTCGCCGTCATCGACGCCCACTCGTTCTGGGTCTATGGATATTTCGAAGAGACCAAGCTGCCCCATGTGCAGGTCGGCGCCGCGGCCGAGATGCGCCTGATGAGCGGCCAGGTGCTGCATGGCCACGTGGAAAGCATCGCGCGGGGCATCTACGACCGGGACAATCCCCAGAGCCGTGAACTCACCGCGGACGTCAACCCCACCTTCAACTGGGTCCGCCTGGCCCAGCGCGTACCGGTACGGATCGCCCTGGATCCGGTGGCTGACGGGGTATTGCTGGCGGCAGGCACCACCTGCACCGTGGTACTCGAGGACGCCCGTGGCGAGCGCTCCTGGTGGGATGCCTTCTGGCAGGGCTGAAGGATTTCCTCGGCCCAAAAACGACGACACCCCTGACGCCGGCCGGTATCTCCTATTGGGAATACCTTTCGAATTCAGGGGTGTAATCGTAACCAGCCCAGTCCGCCGCGAGTGCGAAAGTACTCCCTGTACTCTTGGAACCCTCCCGATACGGCAGAGCGTCCCGACCATGTGGCCATCGCGTCCCGTTGTGCGAGACGACTTCGAGGATGCTATTGAACCGGCCTAAGGCTGCAGTTCGATGACAGAGCCTCGGCCGCCGGTCTTTAAGACCGGCGACCCGTTGCGCTCACAGGTTTGGCGTCAGGGACGACGGCGACCCATGAAGAACGACACCACGAACAGCACCAGGAACAGCACGAACAGGATCTTGGCGATACTGGTGGCGGTACCGGCGATACCACCGAAACCCAGGACGCCTGCGATGATCGCGATGATCAGGAAAGTGATAGCCCAGCTCAGCATGGTGTTTCTCCTATGTATTGCAAGTGCACTCAGCGGACGACAGCACCTGTCCAGCGAGCAGTGGTTTTATTAGCGAAATCCTGGGTGTCCAGACTCGCCATCCGTGGTTCCACAGCGGTCAGATCAAGATCCAGACCGTTGAGGTTGTGCGTCTGATTGAGCGCACGACCCATCATCAAAGCACTGAGCAACATCCCCATGCTCACGACCGCAGCTGCAACGAACAACGACATCAACAGCAGCATCCACATCATGGTCGCGATCTCAGAATACCCAGCGGGTCTGCTTCACCAGGCGGTCACCATTGGACTGTGCCGGGATGGCTTTGAGTTCCCCGCGACCTTGGCTGGCCAACGGCTTGGCTGCCGGCACCATGGCCTGGGCAGCGATCCGAGTGGACGCGATGAGTGCCTGTTCGCGGCTGACGTCCTGCCCCTGCGGGGCGGCGACGGCAGCGCTGGCGAAGCAAGCGAAGAGCGCAGTACCTACCAAGTGCTTGCGAAGGGTCTGGCTGATCATCGGGTCTCTCCTGCAATCCGTTGGCCCTAAGGCCGGCTTGCCAAGGAGATTGCAGACTGCGTGCCAGCTTTTCGAAAAGAATTTTTACTATAAAAAACAATGACTTAGTATTTATCGAGAGAGCAGACAGACATGCACCTTGCAAGGTGCAACGCCCGACGCATTGCGTTTTGCATGATGGCCAGGGGCGCTGGCGCCGTCGCCACTGGCCGTTGCTGACCGGTGCAGCGGCAAGAAAGCCCTCGTCGCCCCCTCCTGCTCGGGCAAAAGCCACCTTTTCGGACGATTCCACCAGGCGGATTGCGAACTGCACGATGCCGCCATTCCCCCTGCCGGCTTTCCCATCGGTCCTGCGGATTGCAACTTGCACGATGTATGATGGACTAACTGCCAGCTCGGTCTTTTAGCGCGTTTCGGCCTTTCGGCCTGGAGTCTCTCCGTCATGGAACAAACCAGCGGTCGCATCCTGCTCGTGGACGACGAAGCCGCCATCCTGCGTACCTTTCGCTTCTGCCTGGAGGACGCCGGCTATAGCGTCGCCACGGCCAACAGCGCGGCCCAGGCCGAAGCCCTGCTGCTCCGGCAGGTCTACGACCTCTGCTTCCTGGATCTGCGCCTGGGTGCGGACAACGGCCTGGACGTGCTGCAGCAGATGCGCATCCAGGCGCCCTGGATGCGCGTGGTGATCGTCACCGCCCACTCGGCCATCGACACCGCCGTGGATGCCATGCAGGCCGGCGCCGCCGACTACCTGGTAAAGCCCTGCAGTCCGGACCAGCTGCGCATGGCCGCCGCCAAGCAGCTGGAATTCCGCCAGCTCTCCGCGCGGCTGGAAGCCCTCGAAGGCGAGGTGCGCAAGTCCAGCGCCGGCCTCGATTCGCGCAGTCCGGCGATGATGGGCATCCTAGAAACCGCCCGGCAGGTCGCCACCACCGATGCCAATGTACTGATCCTTGGGGAGTCGGGCTCGGGAAAGGGCGAACTGGCGCGCGCCATCCATGCCTGGAGTCGCCGCGCCAAGAAGACCTTCGTCACCATCAACTGTCCGTCGCTCTCCGCCGACCTGATGGAAAGCGAGATGTTCGGCCATACCCGCGGCGCCTTCACCGGGGCCAGCGAGAGCACCCTCGGCCGGGTCAGCCAGGCGGATGGCGGTACCCTCTTCCTCGACGAGATCGGCGATTTCCCCCTGGCGCTGCAGCCCAAGCTCCTGCGCTTCATCCAGGACAAGGAATACGAGCGCGTCGGCGATCCGGTGACCCGCCGCGCCGACGTGCGCATCCTCGCCGCCACCAACCGCAACCTGGAACAGATGGTGGCGGAAAACGAATTCCGCGAAGACCTGCTCTATCGCCTCAACGTCATAGTGCTCAACCTGCCGCCGCTGCGTGAACGCAAGGAAGACATCGTCGACCTGGCCGAGCGCTTCCTGGCCCGCTTCGTCAAGGACTACAACCGGCCCGCCCACGGCTTCAGCGAGGCGGCGCTGGAAGCCCTGCGCAGCTACGGCTGGCCGGGCAACGTCCGCGAGCTGCGCAACGTCATCGAGCGCGCCAGCATCATCTGCGGCCAGGACCTGGTGGACGTCAATCACCTGGGCCTCGGCGATGGCCCGGCCACTGCCAGCGCCGCCAGCGCGCCACGGGTCGGCGAGGCGCTGAGCCTGGAAGCCCTGGAGCGGGCGCACATCGCCGCGGTGATGGCCACCAGCGAGACCCTCGACCAGGCGGCCAAGACCCTGGGTATCGACGCCTCCACGCTCTATCGAAAACGCAAGCAGTACGGGCTATGAAACTGCCGATCAAGCTGCACACCCGCCTCTTCCTCAGCATCTCCGCCCTGATCGCCGTGGCTCTTATCGGGCTGCTGGTCGGGCTGGTGAGCGTCCTCCACCTGGCCCGCGAGCAGAGCGTCCAGACGCGCAGCAACCTGGACTTCATCAACCTGACGCTGAACATGCGTCAGGAGCTGAGCAACAGCCTGTTCCAGATGCTCGACGGCGCCCCGGATGCGCAGTCCCTGGCGGCGGCCCAGCAGCGCTTCGAGCAGTATCTGCAGCTGGTCCAGGGCGAGATGCGCAAGCCCGAGCAGCTGGCCGTGCTGGAAGACGTCAAGCGTCGCTACGAGCGCTTCGCTGCCTACCTGCAGGCTCCCCCTAGCGGCTATGCCCAGCTGCGCGCCGACCCGGGCTTCCAGGAAACCCTCAACGAGCTGCGCAACCGCATCTACGACCTGCAAAAAAGCTATGTGGTGACCCTGGAACGCATGCAGGACGAGGCCCACGACCGCGCGGTGATCATCGCCCTGCTGCTGGCCATGATCGGCGTAGCCATTCTGGTCACCGGGGTGGTGACGGCCAACGGCATCGCCAAGCGCTTCACCGGGCCCATCGACGGCCTGGCCAAGGCCGCCGAGCGCATTAGCCAGGGCAACTTCGACGTCCAGCTGCCGACCTCGCAGATTGCCGAGTTCACCCTGCTCAGCCGCCGCTTCGGCAACATGGCCCAGGCGCTGCACCGGCTCAGCCAGACCAACGTCGAGGCCCTGGTGGCCGGCCAGCGGCGCCTGCAGGCGGTGCTCGACAGCATCGACTATGGCCTGGTGATCCTCGATCCCCAGGGCAACATCGAGCACGCCAACCCGGTGGCCTGCCGCCAGCTCGGCTGGAACGAGAACCACCTGGGCGAATCCCTGATCGCCGCCCTGGAGCGGCCGGAGATCGAGGCCAGCGTGCAGCGGGTGCTGGCTGGCGGTGCCCTGGATGCGGCGCCCGAAGACCTGGAGATCCGCGTCGACGATGAGATTCGCCTGCTGGCCTGGAGCCTGACGCCGGTGAACCACGCCGATGGCCGTAGCGTCGGCGCGCTCATGGTGCTGCGCGACGTCACCGAGCAGCGCGCCTTCGACCGGGTGCGCAACGAATTCGTCCTGCGCGCCTCCCACGAACTGCGCACCCCGGTCACCGGCATGCACATGGCCTTCGGCCTGCTGCGCGAGCGCCTCAAGGTGGCGCCGGAATCCCGCGAGGCCTATCTGCTGCAGACGGTGGACGAGGAAACCCACCGCCTGGTGCAGCTGATCAACGACCTGCTGGACTATTCGCGCCACCAGAGCGGCCTGCAGCGCCCGGAAAAGCTGCCCAGCGAGATCGGCGACCTGCTGGAAGAAGCCCGCGCCCGCCATGCCGACGAGGCCCGCGAGCGCGATGTCGAATTGAGCGTGGAGTTGCTGCACACGCCGCTGCCGCGGGTCAGCCTGGACCCCAAGCAGCTGGCGCGGGTGTTCGACAACCTGCTGAGCAACGCCCTGCGCCATACCCCGGCAGGCGGGCGGATCGTCATCCAGGCGCTACGCCAGAACGACCAGTTGCTGATGGCGGTGCAGGACAACGGCGAAGGCATCGCCTACGCCCAGCAGGGTCGGGTGTTCGAACCCTTCGTGCAGATCGGCAGCCAGAAAGGCGGCGCCGGCCTGGGCCTGGCGCTGTGCAAGGAAATCATCCGCCAGCACGGTGGCCGCATCGGCGTGGTATCGCGCCCCGGCCAGGGAACGCAGATCTTCATGACCTTGCCGACTTGAGCTAGGCCATACAGGGCCGCCGTAGGTTGGGTTGAGCGCAGCGAAGCCCAACAGTGCCTGAGCGTTTGCCAGCGTTGGGCTTCGACGATAGAGCCGTCTCAACCCAAGCTACGGTCTAGCCCCCTCTCCCTCGGGGAGAGGGTCGGGGTGAGGGCGCCCCTCGCCACGGTATCCCCGTGGAAAAGGCTGCGCCGTTTTCCACGCTACGTGGCCCCTAGGTTGGGCTGAGCGCAGCGAAGCCCAACGGTGTCTCAGCGTTTGCCAACGTTGGGCTTCGACGATAGAGCCTTCTCAACCCAACCTACGGTCTAGTCCCCTCTCCCTCGGGGAGAGGGCAGCATCTAGTCACGATGCCCCAGTGGAAAAGGCTGCGCCGTTTTCCACGCTACGTGGCCCGTAGGTTGGGTTGAGCGTAGCGAAGCCCAACATCAGCCCTAGCGCCGGCCCTGTTGGGCTTCGGCGATGGAGCTGCCTCAACCCAACCTACAGTGTTTACCGCAGCGTCCGCTCCAGCGCCTGGCGCCAGCCGGCATAGAGTTCCAGCACGGCGCTGGCCCGCGGCTCGTAGCGGCGCCGCGGCCGCTCGAGATCGCCGAGCGCCGCGGCGTCCTGCCACCAGCCCAACGCATGGCCGGCCAGGTGGGCGGCGCCCAGGGCTGACACTTCCGGCGAGAGGCTGCAGATCACCGGGCGCTGCAGGAGATCGGCCTGGAATTGCAGCAGCCATTCGTTGCGCGTGGCGCCGCCGTCCACCCAGAGCTCCTCCAGGGGTGTCGGGCTGTCCTGCTGCATGGCATCGAAGACATCGCGGATCTGGTAGGCGATGGCTTCCAGGGCCGCACGCATCAGGTGCGCTCGTCCGCACTTCTCGCTGAGACCGCAGAACAGCCCCCGCGCCTCGGCGCGCCAATGCGGCGCACCGAGCCCCCCGAGTGCCGGGACGAAGTAGACGCCACCGTTGTCCGGCAGCGCCGCGGCTTCGGCGACCAGGGCCTCCAGCTCGCCGGCGCCGCCCAGCAGGCGCGCCGTCCAGCCCACCGCGGCCCCGGTGTGGACGATATTGCCTTCCAGGGCATAGGTCGGGGTGTCACCCAGGCGCCAGGCCAGGGTGGTGGCCAGGCCATGGGCCGAGACCACCGGCGCGGCGATGGGGGTCATCAGCGAGGAACCGGTGCCCAGGGTGGCCTTGACCTTGCCGGGAACGAAGCCACCCTGGCCGAACAGCGCCGCATGGGAGTCGCCGATCATCGCCAGGATCGGCAGGCCACCCGGCAACGGGCCCTGGGCCCGGGTCTCGCCGAAGCAGCCGGCACTGGGCCGGATCTCCGGTAGCGCCGCGCGCGGAATACCGAACAGGGCCAGCAACTGCGGGTCCCAGTCGCCGCCGCGCAGGTCGAGCAACTGGGTGCGGGCGGCGTTGGCCGCGTCGATGAGGAAGCTAGTGCCGCCGCTGAGTTGCCAGAGCAACCAGCTGTCCACGGTACCCAGGCAGATTTCCCCTGCGGCGGCGCGGGCCAGGCCGTTGGGGACCTGGTCGAGCAGCCAGCGCCACTTGCCGGCGGAAAACATCGGGTCCAGTGCCAGGCCGCTGCGCTGCCGGATCAGCTCGCCATGGCCGGCGGCCTGCAGAGCCTCACATTGCGGTTGGGATCTCTTGCACTGCCAACTCACCAGCGGGCCGAGCAGCTGGCCGCTGGCGCGCTCCCAGGCCAGCGCGGATTCGCGCTGGTTGCTGATGGCGATGGCCGCCAGGGGCGCGTCCGTCTGGACCAGGCAGTCACCGATGGCGCCCTGCAGGGCCTGCCAGATGGCCAGGGGATCCTGCTCGGCATAGCCGGCGTGCGGATGCTCGACGGTGAGTGGCCGGGAGCCGCGGGCCACGACGCGGCCGGCGCGATCCACCAGGATCGCCTTGGCATTGGTGGTGCCCTCGTCGAGGGCGAGGATCAGCGGCTCGGCGGCCATAGCAGCTCCTTGTTATTGTTCCGCTACCGCCCGGCTCAGCGCAGGCGCTGTACCGCAGCGACGATACCAGCGGCATCGATGCCGTGCTTGGCGCGGGTCGGCCCGCGGGCTCCAGCGGAGGCGTATTCACCGTCGGCGATGCCCAGGCGGATCAGCGGAATCCCCAGCGCCGCCTCGGCCATCACCTCGGCCACCAGGCTGCCCGCGCCACCGTTGGCATTGTGCTCTTCCACCGTGACCACGCCACCGCGGGCGGCGCAGAGGGCCTCCAGCAAGACCTCGCGCTGCAGGGGGCGGATCGACGACAGGTTGATCACCTGGGCGCTGACGCCCTGCTCGGCCAGCTGGCGGGCGGCGTCCACCGCCTCGTGCACCACCGAACCCAGGGCCACCAGGCTGACGTCATGACCCTGGCGCAGCACATCGACCTGGCCGGGTACGAAGCGATAGTCGGGACCGTGCAGGTCGGGCAGCGCCTTGCCGTCCAGGCGGATATAGACCGGGCCGTCGTGGGCCAGGGCATGCTCGACGATCTGCCGGCATTCGCTGCCATCGGCCGGGGCATAGATCTCGACGTTGCCGAAGCCGCGCATCACCGCGATGTCGTCCAGGCTGTGGTGGGTGCTGGCCAGGGGACCGTAGCTGGTCCCGGCGTTGAGGCCGAACATCTTGACGTTGGACCTGTTGTAGCAGACGTCCACCTTGACCTGCTCGTTGGCGCGGGAGATCAGGAAGGGCGCGGCGTTGCAGGTCACCGCCACCTTGCCGGCGAGGCCCAGGCCGGCGGCCACCCCGACCAGGGTCTGCTCGGCGATGCCGACGTTGACCAGGCGCTCGGGGAAGCGTTTGACGAAGGGGCCGATCTTGGCCGTGGAGGTGGAATCGCTGACCACCGGCACCAGGTCGACGCCGGCGTCCACCGCAGCGATGAAGGCCTCGACCATGACGCTGGCGAGATGGGCTTCGCCCGGGGTCTGGGTATCAGTGGCCATGGTCGAGCTCCTTCAATGCAGCGGCGATCTCGTCGCCCTTGGGCACCCGGTGGTGCCATTCGGGTTTGCCCTCGATGAAGGAAACCCCCTTGCCTTTCACGGTGTTGGCGATCAGTACCTGGGGTTGGCCGCGGTGCTCGCGCAGGGCCTCCAGGTGTTCAACCAGTTGGGCGACGTCGTTGCCATCGCACTCGACCACATGGAAGCCGAAGGCGCGCCATTTCTCGGCCAGGGGCTCCAGCGGCAGGATCTCGGCGGTCGGGCCGGCCAGTTGCAGGCGGTTGTGGTCGACGATCACCGTCAGGTTGTCCAGCCGGTACTTGGCGGCGGTCAGCGCCGACTCCCAGTTGGAGCCCTCGCCCAATTCGCCGTCGCCGGTCAGCACATAGACGCGGCGCGGACTGCCGTCACGCTGAGCGGCCAGGGCGATGCCGGTGGCCACCGGCAGGCCATGGCCGAGGGCACCGGTGTTGAGTTCGATGCCCGGGGTCTTCTGCCGGACCGGGTGACCCGGCAGGTGGGAATCGAAGTGCTGGTAGGTGTCGAGCCATTCCGGCGGAAAGTAGCCGGCTTCGGCCAGGCAGCAGTAGAGCCCGCCCACGCCGTGGCCCTTGCTCTGGATGTAGATGTCGCGCTGGGGATCGGCGAGGCGCTCCGGGGCGACGTCGAGCAGGCGGAAATAGAGGGTGGCGAGGATGTCGGTTTCCGACAGGTCCGCCCCGGTATGACCGCCCGCGGGAGAGGCGGCGTTGAGCTGGATGACGCGCCGGCGGATCAGCCGGGCCTTTTCGCGAATCTGCGCGACGTCGTACTGGAACGGATTCATCAGGCGACCCCCTCGGGTATCCGAAGCTGCGATGGAGCAGACGCCTGCCGAGGTTTCAGTGGGCGTCTTATGAATATTTATTCGTCACTGAAAATATATTTATCATTTAGACCCCAATCCGAAAGGCCGTCAATAGGCGAAAATGGCGCCCAGGGCTTCGCCGCCAGACGGAAATACCTGTCTGGCTAAGGTTTGCTGAGCGATAGGCATTCGGCGACGCGGCAATGAAAAGGCGCTTGACTTCCATCTGGAACAGGCGGAGTCTGAATTAAAAATCAGGCACGCATAAATATTCAGGCGGCCTTACACAAGAACAATAACCCCAGGAGAAGCTCGTGGAAGCCAAAGCCCCGACTGCCTCGCCACCCGCCAAGCCCCTCGCTCGCCTGGCGCTGCGCCTGCCACGCAACGTCGGCGGTCCGCTGATCGGCCTGGCGCTGTTGATCGCCGTGTTCTCCTTCGCCTCGGAGTATTTCTTCTCCGTGCGCAACGCCCTCAACATCCTCGATCAGGTGACGGTGCTCGGCATCCTCGCCATCGGCATGACCCTGGTCATCGTCATCGGCGGCATCGATCTCTCGGTGGGCTCGGTGCTGGCCTTCTCCATGATGCTGCTGGGCTGGCTCTACCAGGACATCGGCTGGCCGCTGGGCCTGGCGATTCCGGCTGCCATCCTCGGTGGCCTGGCCTGCGGCCTGGTCTCGGGGCTGCTCATCGCCCGGGCGCGGCTACCGGCCTTCATCGCCACCCTGACCATGATGTCGGTGGCCCGCGGGCTGGCCAACATCCTCACCGACGGTCGCCAGATCGTCGGCTTCCCGGACTGGTTCACCAGCCTGGCCACGGTGCGGCACTTCGGCTTCCTGTCGGTGACCGTTGGCCTCTTCCTGCTGATGCTGCTGGTGGCCTGGGTCTTCCTGCGCTTCCGCGCCGGCGGCCGCAATCTCTACGCCATGGGCGGCAGCGCCGAGGTGGCGCGCCTTTCGGGCATCAAGGTGCGCACCATCACGATCTGGATCTACGCCCTGAGCGGCGCCCTGGCGGGCCTCGCCGCGGTGGCCATGGCGGCACGCCTGGATTCGTCCCAGCCCAGCGCCGGCCTGTCCCTGGAGCTGGACGCCATCGCCGCAGTGGTGATCGGCGGAGCCAGCCTCAGCGGCGGTGTCGGCAGCGTCGGCGGCACTCTGGTGGGCGTCCTCATCATCGGCGTGCTGCGCAACGGCCTGAACCTGCTGGGGGTCTCGCCCTTCGTGCAGCAGGTGATCATCGGCATCGTCATCGCCCTGGCCGTCACCCTGGATACCCTGCGCCGCCGTAGCGGGCAGCGTTGAGTCAGAACCGCATCGACATCGACACCGCAGTACAACAATAACAACGGAGTGCTTTCCATGCTGACCCCCAAGAAGCTGTTGCTCGGTACCCTGTTCGCCGCCATGACCTGTGCCGGCGCGCTCAATGCCCAGGCCAAGGAACTCACCGTGGGCCTGGCGGTGGCCAACCTACAGGCCGACTTCTTCAACCAGATCAAGCAGGCCGTCGAGGCCGAGGGCAAGGCCAAGGGCATCAAGGTGATCACCGTGGACGCCCAGGGTAATTCGGCGACCCAGGTCAACCAGATCCAGGACCTGATCACCCGCCAGGTCGACGCCCTCATCTACATCCCGGCCGGCGCCACCGCCGCCGGCGTTCCGGTCAAGGCCGCCAAGGCCGCCGGTATCCCGGTGGTGGCGGTCGACCGTAACGCCCCCGATGCGCCCGGCGACACCTTCATCGCCAGCGACAGCGTCGCGGCTGCCCGCACCCTGGCCGAATACGTCGGCAAGGTCACCGGGGGCAAGGGCCGTGTCGCCATCCTCCAGGGCCAGATCGGCACCACCCCGGAAAACGACCGCGCCAAGGGCTTCGCCGAAGGCCTGGCCACCTTTCCCGAGCTGAAGGTGGTCGCCCAGCAGCCCGCCGAGTGGGCCCAGGACAAGGGCTTCGCCGTGGCCCAGGACATGCTCCAGCGTGACCCCAACATCAACGTCTTCTTCGGTCGCGCCGACGCCATGGCTCTGGGCGCCGCCCAGGCGGTCAAGGTGGCCAACCTCGATCATCCGGTGACCATCGTCGGCTTCGACGGCGATGTGGCCGGTCTCAAGGCGGTGGCCGCCGGCACCCTGTCCGCCACCATGACCCAGCAGACCCGCAAGATGGGGCGCATGGCGCTGGAATCGGCGGTGGCGCTCAAGGAAGGCAAGCAGGTGCCCAAGGAACAGCTGCAGGAGGCGATCCTGACCACCAAGGACAATGTCGCCCCCTTCATCGAGAACCATCCGTAACCACGATCTGCTGCGCGACGGCCAGCTGGCATCGACCCCTTCTTCGGACTGCTCATTTACCACTCGTAAACGCCGCGTCCGCAGAGGGGTTCAACGCCGCTTGGCTCTAGCTCGCGAGATCCTGTTGGCTCCTGCACCCGGTGCTTTCCCCGCGGAAGCACCGCGACCGATTCCCCCTCGGAGGCCCCATGTCCGCCGTCATGCCCCTGGAACAGCCCGCGGCCCTCAGCCTGAGAAACATCGGCAAGAAATACGCCGGCATCGAGGTGCTGAGCGGGGTCGACGTCGACATCCAACCGGGTGAGGTCCTGGCCCTGCTCGGTGAGAACGGCGCCGGCAAGTCCACCCTGTCGTCCATCATCGCCGGCCTGGTGCCGCCCGAGGCGGGTGGCCGCATGACTTGGCTCGGCCAGGACTACACCCCGGACTCCCCCGGCGCGGCCCTGGCCGCCGGCATTGGCCTGATCCACCAGGAGATCCGCCTGCTGCCGGAGCTGACCATCGCCGAAAACATGTTCGTCGGCCGCCTGCCCATGCGCGGCGGCCGGATCGACCGCACCTTCATGGAAACCGAGGCCCAGCGCCAGCTGGATCGCCTCGGCCTCAAGGTTCCGGCCACCCGCACCGTGGCCGGCCTCAGCGTGGCGGCCCAGCAACTGGTGGAGATCGCCAAGGCGCTGACCCTCAAGGCGCGCCTGCTGATCCTCGACGAGCCGACCGCGGCCCTGGGTGGCGAGGAGACCGAACTGCTGTTCGCCCAGGTCGAGCGCCTCAAGGCCGAAGGCGTGTCCTTCATCTACATCAGCCATCGCCTGGAAGAGATCGCCCGCATCGCCGACCGGGTGCTGGTCCTGCGCGACGGCCGCCAGATCGCCTTGCATGCCACCGCCCAGGTGCCGGTGCGGCAACTGGTAGAGGAGATGGTCGGGCGCAGCGTCGAGCGCATCTTCCCGGCCCTGGCCACGCCCGGCACGCGCGAGGTGCTGCGGGTGAAAGACCTCAGTTGCCGCGAGATGCCGCTCAAGCACATCGATTTCGCCGTGCGCGCTGGCGAGGTGTTCGGCGTGGCGGGCGTGGTCGGTGCCGGGCGTACCGAACTGGTTCGCGCCATCGCCGGCGCCGCCGAGCAGGTGACCGGCGAGCTGGTGCTGGAAGGCCAGGCCTGCCGTTTCGCCAGCCCCTGCGAGGCGATCCAGGCCGGCATCGTGCTGGTGCCCGAGGATCGCAAGCAGCAGGGCGTGGTGGTCGACCATGCCATCGAGGAAAACCTCATCTATGGCAACACCGACCTGCTCGCCGCCGGCGGCTGGGTCTCGCCCGGCGGCCTGCGCGCCTTCGCCCGCAAGGCGGTGGCCCGCCTCGGCGTCAAGGGCCAGCCGGAACAGGCCATCGCCGCCCTGTCTGGCGGCAACCAGCAGAAGGTGATCATCGCCAAGTGGCTGGCGCGCAATCCCAAGGTCTTCATCCTCGACGAGCCCACCCGCGGCATCGACGTCGGCGCCCGCGCCGCCATCTACCAGGTGATCGCCGAGCTAGCCGCCACCGGCATGGCGGTGATCGTGGTCAGCTCGGATCTCGACGAGGTCCTCGGCCTGTCGCACCGGGTCATGGTGATGAGCCGTGGCCAGCAGATGGGCATTCTCGAACGTGAACAGGCCACTCCGGTGGCCGTGATGGAATTGGCTACCGCCTGACTAGGAGTTCTCTCATGCGTCTCTTCGATCTCGGCGGCCAGACCGCCTTCGTCACCGGTGCCGGCAGCGGCATCGGCCAGGCCATCGCCGTCGGACTCGCCGAGGCCGGCGCCGATGTCGCCTGCTTCGACCTGCCCGGCAGCCGCGACCTGGTCGGCACCGTCGCGCGCATCCAGGCCCATGGCCGCCGCGCCCTGGCCCTGGAAGGCTCGGTGACCAGCGCCGCCGACCTGGCCACCGCGGTGGCGCGTGCCGAGGCCGAACTGGGTCCGCTGAGCCTGGCGGTCAACAGCGCCGGCATCGCCAACGCTCAGCCCGCCGAAGAGCTGGAACTGGAGCGCTGGCAGCGCATGCTCGACATCAACCTCACCGGGGTGATGCTCAGCTGCCAGGCCCAGGCGCGAGTCATGCTGCCACGCGGCAAGGGGGCCATCGTCAACATCGCCTCCATGTCCGGCAGCATCGTCAACCGTGGCCTCCTGCAGGCCCACTACAACACCTCCAAGGCCGGGGTCATCCACCTGACCAAGAGCCTGGCGATGGAATGGGCCGAGCGTGGCATCCGGGTCAACTGCATCAGCCCCGGCTACACCGCCACCCCGATGAACACCCGCCCCGAGGTGGCCGACCAGGTGAAGATCTTCGAGCAGACCACCCCGCTGGGCCGCATGGCCGAGGTGGAGGAAATGGTCGGCCCGGCGATCTTCCTCTGCAGCCCGGCAGCGTCCTTCTGCACCGGGGTGGATCTGATCGTCGACGGTGGTTTCGTCTGCTGGTAACAGTCCGCTGGCGATCACGCACATCGGGTCGCCCATCGTTCTAAGGGGGTTTCACGTGGAACGTCGCTTCGCAGGTCAAACCGTGGTCATCACCGGCGGCTGCCGGGGTATCGGCGAGGGCATCGCCGAGCGCTTCGGGCGCGAGGGCGCCAACCTGGTGCTGGTGTCCAATGCCGAGCGGGTGCACGAGACCGCCGCCCGGCTGGCCGCCAATACCGGTGCCGACATCCTGCCGCTGGTGGTGGATATCACCGACGAGGCAGCGGTCGCCGATCTCTATGCCCAGGCCGAGGCGCGCTTCGGCAGCGTCGACGTCTCGGTGCAGAACGCCGGCGTCATCACCATCGATGCCTTCGACCAGATGCCACGCGCCGACTTCGATCGCATCCTGCAGGTCAATACCACCGGCGTCTGGCTGTGCTGCCGCGAGGCAGCCAAGCGCATGGTCGCCGCCGGGCGTGGTGGGCGCCTGATCAACACCAGCTCCGGCCAGGGTCGCCAGGGCTTCATCTACACGCCGCACTATGCGGCGAGCAAGATGGGCGTCATCGGCATCACCCAGAGCCTGGCCCACGAGCTAGCGCGCCATGGCATCACGGTCAACGCCTTCTGCCCGGGCATCATCGAGAGCGAGATGTGGGACTACAACGACCGGGTCTGGGGCGAGATACTCTCCACCCCCGAGAAGCGCTATGGCCAGGGTGAACTGATGGCCGAGTGGGTCGGCAACATCCCCATGAAGCGCGCCGGCACCCCGGCCGACGTCGCCGGCCTGGTGGCCTTCCTCGCCTCCGCGGACGCGGCCTACATCACCGGCCAGGCGATCAATGTGGACGGCGGCCTGATCATGTCCTGATCGGCATTGGCAGTGCCAAGGGCGCAAAAGCCTTGGCGCTGAGGGGAAGGCTGAGCAAAAATAGCGGGAAAATGCGCCTTTCTAACAGGTACGTGCGTGCTTTTCGGTAGTTCGTCGCGGTCAGGCCGCGCGGCGACCCTGGGCCCGACGTATCCGCTGGTACCGGGAATCTGGATGAGTAACCTCGAAGAACAACGCCTGCTGACCAAGATCGCCTCGCTCTACTATGAGGAAGGGCTCAAGCAGTCGCAGATCTCCGCCCAGCTCGACCTGTCCCAATCCTTCGTCAGCCGCGCCCTGAGCCGCGCGCTCAAGGACGGCATCGTGCGCATCTCGGTGCAGCGGCCACGCAATTTCCACCTGGAGCTGGAGCGCCAGCTGCAGCAGCGCTACGGCATTCGCCAAGCCATCGTGGTGGAGCCCACCGGCGGCGACGAAGAAGCCATCAAGCAGGCCATCGGCTCGGCCGCCGCCCACTACCTGGAAACCAGCGTTACCGAGCGCGACCACATCGGCATCTCCTCCTGGAGCTCCACCATCCGCGCCATGGTCGGCCACATGCACCGTGGCAGCAGTCGCCAGGGGGCGACGGAAGTGGTGCAGCTGCTCGGCGGGGTCGGCAACAAGGGGGCCTTCGAGGCTACCCTGCTGACCCAGCAACTGGCCAACCTGCTCGGCTGCCCGGCCTACCTGCTGCCCTCCCAGAGCATCGAGCAATCGCCCGAGAGTCGCCAGCGCATCCTGCAGCTGGACGAGGTCCGCGAGGTCACCGAGCGCTTCGCCCGGCTGACCGTGGCCCTGGTCGGCATCGGCGAGCTGGAGCCCTCGCAACTGTTGCGCAACAGCGGCAACTACCATGGCGAAGCCATGCTGGAGGTGCTCGCCGCCCGCGGCGCCGTGGGCGACATCTGCCTGAGGTACTTCGACGCCCAGGGCCGCCCGGTGCTGGACGAGAGCGAAGAGACCGTGGTCTCGGTGGACCTGCCGCAACTGCTCAAGATCGATCGCGTCGTCGGTCTCGCCGGTGGTCTGCGCAAGGTCAACGCCATTCGTGGCGCCTTGCAGGGCGGCTATCTGGATGTACTGGTCGTCGATCTGCGCACGGCGCTGGCGCTGATACCCTGATCCGCGCAATCAGCTACCAAGCCAAGGCCTGCAGACGCTGGATCCTGCCGCGCAGAAGCCAAAACAGGGAAATATTTGGCAACATCCACCGGGACCCGAGTCGTAAGCTGTAGGACGACCGTTCCCTGGAAAGCGTCCCATGACCTCCGCTCCACCAGCGTCTTCCGACACTCCCGCCCTGCCCGCTTCCCCACGCGCCGCCGCCCTGTCGGCGCGGCTCGATCGCCTGCCGGCCACGCGCAGCCTGTGGCGCCTGGTAGCCCTACTGTCCATCGGCGGCTTCTTCGAACTCTACGATCTGTTCCAGACCGCCTACATCAGTCCCGGACTGCTGCGCGATGGGCTGTTCCAGACCGGCGCAGCGGGTGTCTTCGGGGTCTCCGACCAGGCGGCCTTCGCCGCGGCCACCTTTCTCGGGCTGTTCGTCGGCGCCAGCGTGCTGAGCCCCTTCGCCGACCGCTACGGACGCCGGGCGGTGTTCACCTGGGCGCTGATCGGCTACACCCTGGCGACCCTGGCCATGGGCCTGCAGACCACGGCGCTGGGGCTGATCGCCCTGAGGTTCGTGGTGGGCATCGGCCTGGGACTGGAGCTGGTCACCATCGATGCCTATCTGTCGGAACTGGTGCCCAAGGCCATGCGCACCTCGGCCTTCGCCTTCGCCTTCTTCATCCAGTTCCTCTCGGTACCGGCGGTGGCCTTGATGTCCTGGTGGCTGGTGCCCCAGGCCCCCCTGGGCGTCTCCGGCTGGCGCTGGGTGGTGCTGTCCAGCGCCCTGTTCGCCCTGTTCATCTGGTGGTTGCGCCAGCGCCTGCCCGAGTCGCCGCGCTGGCTGGCGCAACAGGGTCGGCTGGACGAAGCCGAGCGCGGCGTGGAGCGTCTGGAGGCAGCCTGCCGCGCCGATAGCGGCCAGCCGCTGCCCGCGCCCCAGGAGACGCCGCTGGAACGCCCGGTGGCCGCCGGCTTCGCCGCACTCTGGCGACCGCCCTACCGGCGACGGGTCCTGATGCTGATCGTCTTCAACCTGTTCCAGGCCATCGGCTTCTTCGGCTTCGGCAACTGGCTGCCGGCGCTGCTCTCCGGGCAGGGCGTGAGCCTGACCCACAGCCTGGGCTACGCCTTCGTCATCACCCTCGCCTATCCGCTGGGCCCGCTGTTGTTCGTGCGCGTGGCCAACCGATTCGAGAACAAGTGGCAGATCGTCGGTTCCGCCCTGGGTACCGTGGCGTTCGGCAGCCTCTTCGCCCTGCAGCAGGGCGCCGTGGGACTGATTCTCTGCGGCGTGGGCGTCACCTTCTGCAACGCCTGGCTGACCTTCGCCTTCCATTCCTACCAGGCCGAGCTGTTTCCCACCGCCATCCGCGCCCGGGCGGTGGGCTTCTGCTATTCCTTCAGCCGGCTATCCACGGTCTTCAGCAGCCTGCTGATCGGCGCCCTGCTGGAGCACCTGGGTACGCCCGGCGTGCTGGCGTTCATCGTCGCCAGCATGCTGATCGTGGTGCTGACCATCGGCCTGTTCGGTCCGCGCACCCGCAACCGGGCGCTGGAGGACATCGCCCGCTAGCCCGGCCGGGGTCACAGTCGGAACTGCTGCACCGCGCCGTTCAGGTCACCGGCGAGACGCGCCAGGTCGTTGCTGGCGGCGGCAGTCTGCCCGGCGCCCGCGGCGTTCTGGGTGGACAGGTCGCGGATGCTGGTGAGGTTGCGGTCCACCTCGCGGGCCACCTGGGCCTGCTCCTCGGTGGCGGCGGAAATGCTCAGGTTGCGCTCGGTGATCTGCACGATGTTGCGGCCGATCTCGGCCAGGGCCTCACCGGCGGCGGCGGCGACCTCCAGGCAGGCGCTGGCCTGCTGGTTGCTGGTGGCCATGGCGTTCACCGCCTTGCCCGCCCCGCCCTGGATGGCGCCGATCATGTCTTCGATCTCGCCGGTGGACTGCTGGGTGCGGGCGGCCAGGGCGCGCACCTCGTCGGCGACCACCGCGAAGCCGCGTCCCGCCTCGCCGGCGCGGGCGGCTTCGATGGCGGCGTTGAGCGCCAGCAGGTTGGTCTGCTCGGCGATGCCGCGGATGACGTCGAGCACACCGCTGATGCGCTGGACCTGCCCGGCCAGGCCGTCGATCTCGGTACCGCTGGTGGCCACCGCGGCGTGCAGCGCATGGATGGTCTGCAGGGTCTCCTCGACCCGGTGCTGGCCCAGGTCAGCCGAGACACGGCTGTCCTGGGCGGCGGCGCTGGCGGCGGCGGCGTTGCGGGCTACCTCCTCCACGGCGGCGGTCATCTGGTTGACCGCGGTGGCGGCCTGGGCCAGCTCGTCGTTCTGCCGCTGGATGCCACGCAGACCGCTGGCGGTCACCGTCGACAACTCCTCGGAGGTGGAGGCCAGGGTGTTGGAAGACAGGTTCAGCCGCTCCAGGGTGCCGCGCAGGTTGTCCTGCATGCGCGCCATGGCGGCCAGCAGGCGGCCGGGCTCGTCGCGGCCATCCTGTTCGACCGGACGGCTGAGATCGTTGCTGGCGATGCGCTCGGCCACCGCCAACGCCTTGGCCAGCGGCCCGGTGAGACTGCGGGTGAAGCGCCAGGCCAGCAACAGGGTGCCGGCCAGGGCCGCCAGCATGGCCACCACGGTGATGGTGATGGCAGTGCGGTAGCTGTCGGTGGACGCCGCGGCGAGGCGCACGACCTTGCCGTCGACCAGCGCGGCGAGCTCGGTGACGGTCGCGCTCAGGGCGTCGCCACTGCGGGCCATCTCGCCATCCTGGCCGGTGAGCTTGAGCAGCTCGGCGTCGTTCTGGTCGTCCAGTGCCTTCAGGTAACGCGCCTGGTTGTTCAGGTAGGTGGCCAGCTGGGCCGTCAGCCGCGCATAGGCTTCGCGCCCCTTATCGGTGATCAGCAGCGTCTCGAACTGGCGCACGTGCTTTTCCAGGGTGGCCTTGCCCTCGTCGAGGCTCTTGTGCACGGCCTGGGTCTCGGCATTGGAGGAGGCCAGCATCAGGCCCTGGTTGTGCATGCGCAGGCTCAGCAGGTCGGCGCGGATCTGGCCGATAGTCTGCACGCTCGGAATCACGTTGCCGATGATCTGCTCTTCGCTCTCCTTGATGATGCGATTCTGGCCGAGGGAGAACAGGCCGAGCCCTATGACCAGCAGGGCGAAGAAGCCAAAGGCGACCAGCGCGCGGGGGGCGATGTTGAGAGAGCGTAGCTTCACCGGGGGACACCTCGAAAAGATGGATAGCCCCCTCATGATCGGCAGGACCGCGCCAGGCTTTAGAGCTCTTCCGACGACAGTCCTGTGATCTATTGCCTCAGCTAGACACCTCCTCCGCCAGTTGCTCCTGCGCCAGCCGCTTCGCACCGGCCACGTCCGCCTTGCCGGTGCCCAGTTTCGGCAAGACGTCCACCGCCAGCCAGGCGGAGGGCAACAGCAATCCGCCCACCCCCTGGGCCAGCAGCGTCTTCTCCACCGCCGTGCTGTCCAGCGTGCCGGTGTGCAGCACCACGATGCGCTCGCCCTTCCTTGCATCCGGCAGGTTGACCGCCAGCACCTCGATCTCCGGATCGGTCACCGCCCGTCCCAGGGCCTGCTCCACGGCGCCCAGGCTGACCATCTCGCCGCCGATCTTGGCGAAGCGCGAATAGCGGTCGACGATGGTGAGGAAGCCGTCCTCGTCCAGGCGACCCTGGTCGCCGGTCACGTACCAGCGTTCGCCCTCGATTTCGCGGATGGCCTTGGCGGTGCGCTCGGGATCGTTCAGGTAGCCCTGCATCAGCTGCGGCCCGCCGATCAGCACCATGCCCGCCTCACCGCTGGGCAGTTCGACGAAGCTTTGCGGATCGACGATCTTGAAGCCGGTCCCCGGCAACGGCATGCCCACGGTGCCCAGCTTGCCGCCGCGCTGCACCTGCAGGTAATTGACATCCAGGGCGTCCGGCAGGTTAACCGAGGCCACCGGCGCGGTCTCGGTGGCGCCATAGCCCTCGTAGATGTCCTGGTTGAACTTGAGCTTGAAGGCCTCGCGCACCGTCGGGTCGAGACGCTCGGCGCCGGCCACCACGATACGCAGGCTTTCCAGCATCAGCGGATGCACCTTGGCGTTGCGCACGAACAGGCGCAGGAAGGTCGAGGTGCCACAGAGCACCGTGGCGCGATGGGTGGCCACCGCCTTGGCGATGCCGGCCACGTCGGTCGGATCGGCCTGGCAGGCCACCGGCAGGCCCTCGATCAGCGGCAGGAACTGGGTGACGGTGAGGCCGAAGGCGTGGAACAGCGGCAACGAGGCCATGAAGACATCGTCGTCCTGGGTGTTGAGCACGTCCGAGGTCTGCTTGAGATTGGCCATGATGTTGCGATGGCTGAGCATCACCCCCTTGGGCGTGCCCTCGCTGCCACTGGAGAACAGGATGGCAGCGGTGGCCTCGGGATCATGTGCGCGACTCACCAGCACCTGCAGCATGGCGGTGGGCAGCAGCCGCACCGCCAGCCAGGTGGCGATCAACTCGGCCTTGCCGATGCCAGCGCGGAGCGCCTCCAGATCCACCACCTCGCGTCCGGCGAGCAGCTCGTCCACCGGCAGGCCGCGTTTGCGCAGGCGCTCGAGAAAGCGGCTGGAAGTGTAGACGGTGCGGATCCCCGCCTGGTCCAGCCCCGAGCGCAGCGCCTCGGGGGTCGCGGTGTAGTTGAGATTGACCAGCGTCTTGCCGGCCAGCAGCACCGCCATGTTGGCCAGCATGCCGCCGCTGCTGGTGGGCAGCAGCAAGCCGAGATTGGCCTCGGGACATCGACGCATGCGCCGCGCCAGGCAGGCGGCGCCGGTGAGTGCCTGGGCGGCCTTGAGCGGCGCGCCGAGGTCGTCCATCAGCGCCAGGCCACCGGGCCGCCGCTTGACGCTGGCGACCCAGGCGTCGGCCAGGGACGGCAAGCTCTGCATGTAGCGCTGCCAGGAGCGGATCGACAACTCGAAGATGCGCCGCTTGAGCACATCAGCCGGGGTGTCCTTGGCCAGCGCCTTGCCGAAGGCCACCACCACCTCGCGGTGCAGCGGACTGTCGCGCAGCTCCTTGAGCTTGCTGGAGGAGCGCGAGAACTGGCTGCCCCAGAGCCCACGCAGGTAGAAGGGCACGATCCGCACCTCGGGACCGACCTGCTCGCAGGCCTTTTCGTAGCCGCGCCGGAATTCGCCGAGCTGGCCGGTGCGGCTGATCGCCCCTTCCGGGAACAGGCAGACCACCTCGCCGGCGCGCAGCAAGGCGGCCACCTGCTCCAGCGCCGCCCCGGCGCCACTGCCCTGGGCGATGGGCAGGCAGCCCATGGCCTTGAGGAAGGGCGTCAGGTACCAGCGCTCGTAGATCGATCGGAGCATCACGAAGCGCACCGGCCGCGGGCTGGCGATCTGCACCATGGCCCAGTCGACCCAGCTGATATGGTTGCCCAGCAGCAGGACGCCGCCCTGGGCCGGCAGGTTCTGCAGGCCTTGGACCTGGATGCGGTAGTGGCGGGTGACCATCAGCCCCAGCAGGAAGCGCACCAGGCTCTGCGGCAGCTTCCACACCGTGTAGGCGCCACCGACCAGCGCCACGGCGGCGATCAACAGCAGCAGCCAGCGGCTGTCCAGGCCGAGCAGGGCGATCACCGCGGTGAGCACCAGGAAGCTCAGCATGGCGACGTTCTGCACCCAGTTGTTGGCGGCCAGCACGGTACCCAGCTGGTCCTCGCGGGCATGGAACTGGATCAGCGCATTGAGCGGCACGATGAACAGGCCGCCCATCAGGCCGATGAAGATGAAATTGAGCGCGTGCATCCAGGCCGCGCTGGGCGCCGGCAGCCACCAGAGCCCCAGGGCGATGCCCAGGGCGCCCACCGGGATCAGCCCGGTCTCGATGCGTCCGCGGGATGCGCGGCTGGCCAGCGCCGAGCCGAGGGCGATGCCGATCCCGGCACAGGCCAGGATGCCCTGCAGCAGCAAGACGTTGTCGATGCCCAGGTGGTCCTTGGCATAGGCCGGAAAGCTCGCCAGCAGCACCTGGCCCACCGACCAGAACACCGCGAGGCCAACGATCGACAACCGGATCACCGGATTCGCGCCGATCACCGCCAGGTTGTCCCGGGCGCTGCGCAGCCGCACATAGGCCTGCCAGTCGAAGGGGACCTGCGCCCTCGGTTCCTCGAGCAGCGGCAGCCGATAGAGCAGCGCCACCTCGGCCAGGCTGCAGAGCACCAGCAGCCAACCCAGCGGGGCGATGTCCTGCAGGATGGCGTGGGGCGTGGCCTGGCCCTCGCCCAGGTGCAGCTGGAAGAAGGCGGTGAACACCACGGTGCCGGCGAGGATGGCGATGATGGAATTGGCCTGCACCAGGCCATTGCCCTCGGCCAGCCGCTGCTTGCCGAACAGCGCCTTGATGTAGCCGTACTTGGCCGGCGAGTAGAAGGTCGCCTGGATGGCCAAAAGCAGCGTCATGGCGAAGGCCAGCTCGAACCAGCCGGCGTAGTAGGCCAGGGTGATGCCGAGGGTGATGGCGACCGCCGCCCAGCCACCGAGGCGCAGCACCCGGACCTTGGCGAAGCGATCGGCCACGTGGCCGGAAGGACTGAACAGCAGGATGAAGGGCAGCAGCATCAGGCCGTTGACCAGCGCGGTCAGCACCACCTGGGTGGTGCCGTCGTAGACCTTGAACACGGTGTTCTGGATGACGATCTTGTGACCGAGATCGACGAAGGCGTTGAGAAACACGGCGATCAGGTAGGGCCAGGCCCCCTTGATCCGGTGCAGCTTGTCCATGCGGAGTCTCTTTCGAGCAGGGGAATCCGTAGCCTGAGTGAGACGCCCGGGCAGCGCAAGCCGTGGCCGCCGATCAGCAAATATGCAAATCAGGGCTATACAAGCGCGCGAAAGCGCGTATGGTGTAGGCACTGCTACTGCAATAGTTACTCGATACCTGCTTGATGTTGCTTCATTTTCATCTCCTGGCTCGTCTCACTCTCGCATTACAGTCCCGTTCGCGAATGTCTCGCTGACGTGGTTGTTCCCCCTACATCCTGGAGATACTCATGTCCAATCGTGAAAATGGCACCGTCAAGTGGTTCAACGATGAGAAAGGCTACGGCTTCATCACCCCGGAAAGCGGCGCCGACCTGTTCGTGCACTACCGCTCCATCGAAAGCGCCGGCTTCAAGAGCCTGAGCGAAGGCCAGAAGGTCACTTTCGTGGCTGTCAAAGGCCAGAAGGGTATGCAAGCTGACCAGGTTCAAGTCGTCTAACGACTGATCCGGTTGCAGAAAGGCCCCGCTTCGGCGGGGCTTTTTCGTTTCTGGGGTTTGGGTTTTGCGGAATGGCTCATCGCTCCGCCACAAGGACGATAGCTGCTCAAACCACCTGAAGTCTCAGGCGCGCCCAATGCCCCTTCCAGCAGGGCGAACGCAATCGTTGCGTAAGGGGTCGAGCGGCATGGATGCCGCGAGAGCCGCGAGGGCCATGGAAGGCCCTTCGCGGCGGGCCCCTGGAGCGACGATGGAGAGAGCGGACCCCGGCGCAGCCGGGGCCGGATGGAGGGGCAAGCGTTTTTGCTTACTTTTGTCCGGGGCGCGCAGCCGCGATTGAAAAAAGTGAGTCGCTCGGCGGGGCGAAACCGGGGTGTCCACAAAGCACGACAGTGAGCTGAGCGGCCGCTCCTAGCCCAAATCACCCCTTGTCGTACGCCCGCTCCAACGCCTCATTGAGCGTTCGCAACACCTTCACCCGCGCGAATCTCTTGTCGTTGGCCTCCACCAGCGTCCAGGGCGCGATGGCCGTGCTGGTCTGCACCACCATGTCGTTCACCGCCTGGCTGTAGAGCTCCCACTTGTCGCGGTTGCGCCAGTCGTCCTCGGTGATCTTGAATCTCTTGAAGGGCGTTTCCTCCCGGGCCTTGAACCGCTCCAGCTGGGTGTCCTGGTCGATGGCCAGCCAGAACTTGGCCAGCACGATGCCGGCGTCGCTGAGCTGCTCCTCGAATTCGTTGATCTCGCCGTAGGCGCGTTGCCAGTCGGCCACCGGCGTCAGTTCCTCCACCCGCTCCACTAGCACCCGGCCGTACCAGGAGCGGTCGAAGATGGTGAAGTCGCCCTGCCGCGGGATATGCCGCCAGAAGCGCCA
Source organism: Pseudomonas sp. No.117 (assembly GCF_054558395.1). Classification (NCBI taxonomy): domain Bacteria; kingdom Pseudomonadati; phylum Pseudomonadota; class Gammaproteobacteria; order Pseudomonadales; family Pseudomonadaceae; genus Pseudomonas; species Pseudomonas sp. No.117. Next base: position 528,058 of record NZ_BAAJNP010000001.1, on the reverse strand, counting down.
GAGATAGGGCTGGGCCAGTTCCTCGTCACTGGGCGCGGCGACCGGGACGATGCGGTACTGCCGCGGGTCCAGGGCGCCGGTGACGCGGCGGATGGCGCTGCCCTTGCCGGCGGCGTCGTTGCCCTCGAAGGCCGCCACCAGGGCATGGCGGCGATACTTCTTGTCGCGCAACAGGCGGGCCAGGCGCGCCTGTTCGCGGAGCAACTGGTCCTCGTAGTCGCCCTTGTCCAGGCGCTGGCCCAGGTCCAGGGCTTCCAGCACGCCACGGCCATCCACCGGCGACGAGAGGACGGCGGCGGCCTTGCGCTGCTTGCGCGGCTTGCTGGCCAGGGCACGCTGCAGCGCCTTGAGCAGCACGGTACCCACGGTCAGGCTACGAAAGCGCTCGTCGAAGCCGGGTACCACGTGCCAGGGGGCGTAGTCGTGATGGGTCCGCCGTACCACCCGCTCGCCCTGCTTGACGAAGCGGTCGTAGACCTTGGCCTGGCGCCAGTCCAGCGGACTGAGCTGCCAACCCAGGCGTGGATCGTTCTTGAGGTGCTTCAGGCGCTGCTTGAGCTGGTCCTTGGACAGATGGAACCAGAACTTGAGGATCAGCGCGCCCTCGTCGGCGAGCATGCGCTCGAAGCGCTCGGCCTGGTCGATGGCCGCGTCCAGCTCGACCCGGGAGAGTTCCTTGTTGACCCTGCCGTGCAGCATCTGGCTGTACCAGTTGCCGAAGAAGACACCGATCCGGCCCTTGCCCGGCAGGCGTTGCCAGTAGCGCCAGGCGGGCGGATGCAGACGTTCCTCGGCGGTGGGCTGCAGGAAGGTCTCGACGCGGATGAGCCGCGGATCCATCCATTCGTTGAGCAGCTTCACCGTCTCGCCCTTGCCGGCGCCCTCGATGCCATTGATCAGCACGATTACCGGGAAACGGCCCTGCGCCTTGAGTTCGTACTGGGCGGCCAGCAAGGCCTCGCGCAGCTTGGGCAGCTTGGCGTCGTAGGTGGCCTCGTCGAGCAGGTGTTCGTTCTCGGCGGCTTCGAACATCCGGATCTCCTCATGCAGGTGGTCGGGCCACTATAGCCCTTCTGACCGGCCGAGCGGCAGGCGGTGCCCGGCGCGAATTTCCATGACGGCAATATGACGATTAAATGAAATTTGGCATCAACCGCTGTCGTAGCGGTCTTCCCACCGTTACGCTCCCGCGCAATGCGGGTCTGCAGTCCACCTATTGAGGAGAGTTCGATGGCCTTTCGTTTCGATGCGCGGCAACCGGCTGACGAAGAAGTCCGCCGAGTGGTGACGGATCGTCTGGTCCAGGCTGAAGCGTCCCTGGCGAGCGGTACCCCCAAGGGCGTGCACGAGACGCGCAAGCGCCTCAAGGAGTTGCGCGCCCTGCTGCGGCTGCTGCACGGCGCCCTGGGCAAGCGTGCCTTCGCCAGTCGCAATCGGCGCCTGCGCGACCTTGGCCGCGAGCTGTCCTCGCTGCGCGACAGCGCCGCCCTGGTGGAGAGCTGGGACAAGCTGGGCGAATCCGACCGCAAGCGCTTCGCCTCGCCGGCCATGAAGCGCGTGCGCCAGCGGCTGCAGGAGCGCGCCGACCAGCAGACCGCCGCGGCCAGTGGCCATCCTGAATTGCTCGAGGAGCTGGCCAGCCTGCGCGCGGACGTGGCTGGCTGGAAACTCGCCGGGCAGGGTTTCGCCCTCTTCGCCCGCGGCCTGGAAGACAACTACAAGGCCGGGCGCCAGGCGCTCAAGACCGCCCGCGACAAGCCCACCGACGATACCCTGCACGACTGGCGCAAGCGGGTGAAGGACCACTGGTATCACACCCAGCTGCTGGCCGCGGCCTGGCCGGCGGAATTCAAGCAGCGCCAGAAGAGCCTCAAGCGCCTGGCGGAATACCTGGGCGACGATCACGACCTGGCGGTGATGCAGCAGCTGCTGGCGGACGAGCCGGCGCTGTTCGGCGCCAGCAATACCCGCCTGGCCATCGGCGAAAGCCTGGCCCAGCAGCGCGAGCGCCTGCAGCTCAAGGCCTTCGCCCTGGGCCTGCGCCTCTACCTCGACAAGCCCACCGCCCTCGCCGAGCGCTGGCGGGACCTCTGGCGCCTGGCCAGCCGGCCCTATGTGCCGCGCAAGGCCAAGGCCAAGGGCAAGCCGGCGCCCGCCGGGCTGCTGCCCCACCTGGTCGAGGACACGCCGGCCTGATCCCGGGCGAAGCGGGATTTGTCGCGCGTGGTGGTGGTCCAACCCAGGATCCACCACCACGACGAGGTCTCGCGATGAAAGCCACCCTGCTCGCTTCCCTGTTTGCCTGTTCCGTCCTGGCCAGCACCGCCGCCCTGGCCGACCAGCCCGGTGCCGACTGGATGCCGATGAACGACGTCAAGGCCAAGCTCATGGAGCAGGGCTATACCTCGATCAGCAAGATCGAAGCCGATGATGGCCAGTGGGAAGGCGAAGGCATGAAGAAGGACGGCATGAAGTACGACTTCCATGCCGACGCCAAGACCGGCAAGATCACCAAGGAAAAGATGGACATGTGATCACCAGTCGACCGCGCTGTCCCGGCGGGTCGCTGCTGACATCCTCCCTCCCGGTCAGCCCCTCCGTCAGGTCGGCCCGTTCTGGGCCGACCTCGCCGTCATCTAGGAAACCCAATGTACAGTACCGCCCTGGTCGAGTTGCTACGTACCCACGAGCGCACCCTGCTCGACGCCTGGATCGGCGCCCAGCGCGCCGCCGGCATGCGCATCGACCTGCTCGACGAAACCACCATCCTGGCCAATTCCGCCGAGTTGCTGCGGCGCATCACCGTGGCCATCGCCCAGGGCCTGGGCGACCTGCACGAGCCGCACTGGCAGCCGGTGCGGGCGCTGCTGGAGCGCTTCTCCTTCGACCAGAGCCGCGTGGGCCTGACGCCCTCGCAGACGGCGACCTTCGTCTTCTCGCTCAAGGAGCCGCTGTTCACCCTGATCCAGAACGAATGCGACGACCCCCTCGCCGAGATCTGGGCCGCGACCCGGCTGATCGACGGCCTCGGCCTGTACAGCATGGAAAGCTACATGACCGGCCGCGAGACGGTGATCCGCGAGCAGCAGGAAAGCATGCTGGAACTCTCCACCCCGGTGGTGGAGCTGTGGGACGGCATCCTCGCCATCCCGCTGATCGGCGCGCTGGACAGCAACCGCACCCAGGTGGTGATGGAGTCGCTGCTGGAGAAGATCGTCCAGACCGAGTCGGACATCGCCATCATCGACATCACCGGCGTGCCCACCGTGGACACCATGGTCGCCCAGCACCTGCTCAAGACCGTGACCGCCGCGCGGCTCATGGGGGCCCAGTGCATCATCAGCGGTATCCGTCCGCAGATCGCCGCCACCATCGTCCACCTGGGCGTGGAACTCGGCGACGTCATCACCAAGGCCTCCCTGGCCGACGCCTTCCGCCTGGCACTGCGCGAGCAGGGTGTGCGCCTGGCCGCCCCGACCAAGCGCTGAGGACGCCGCCATGATCGACCGGATTCCGATCCTCAAGCTAGGCCCCTTCCTGCTGCTGAGCATCCAGGTGGACATGCACGACCAGCTGGCGCTGGACCTGCAGGAAGACCTCACCGAGCAGATCGTCCGCCACAAGGCCAAGGGCGTGCTCATCGACATCTCGGCGCTGGAGATCGTCGACTCCTTCATCGGCCGGATGCTATCCCACATCGCCCAGGTCTCGCGCATCCTCGACGCCAAGGTGATCGTGGTCGGCATGCAGCCGGCGGTGGCCATCACCCTGGTGGAGCTGGGGCTGTCACTGGAGGGCATCGCCACGGCGCTGAACATGGAAAAGGGCATGCGCCGGCTCGAAGCCATGGTCGCCGCCGACGAATCGCTGGAGGAGTCAGAGGGTGCCGAAGACACAGACGCTTCCCCTCCGCCAGGAGACTGACATCGTGCTGATCCGCCAACAGGTGCGCAAGGTCGCCGAAGCCATTCGCCTGGGGCTGATCTCCCAGACCAAGATCGTCACCGCAGCCAGCGAGATCGCGCGCAACGGCCTGGTCTACGGGCTGGGCGGCGAATGCCTGATCGAGGAGACGGTACGTGCCGGCAAGCCGGCGATCCGCCTGGTGATCCGCGACAACGGCCCGGGTATCGCCGATCTCGAGCGCGCCATGGTCGACGGCTACACCTCGGGCAAGGGCCTGGGGCTGGGGCTGTCCGGCTCGCGCCGGCTGGTGGACGACTTCCACATCGACAGCCGGCCCGGCCAGGGCACCACCGTCGAGCTGTGGAAGTGGCGATGAGCGAGCAGCCGTGCAGCCTGGTGCTGCCGGTCACCACCAGTGTCCATGTCGACGCCGCGCGGCGCGCCCTGGTCCGGCTGGCGAGCACCGTCAGCACCGATGAAACCCTGCTCGGGCGACTGACCATCGTCGCCCAGGAGCTGGGCTACAACCTGGTCCGCCATGCCGGCCACGGCGAACTCCTGGCCACCCTGGGCAACGACGGCGTGCTCGATGTCCTGGCCGTGGATCACGGCCCCGGGATGCATGACGTCGCCCGCTGCCTGACCGACCACTACAGCACCGCCGCCACCCTGGGCGCGGGCCTGGGTGCCATCCGCCGGCAATCCGATGTGTTCGACATCCATTCCCGGCCCGGCCAGGGCACCGTGGTACTGGCGCGCTTTCACCTCGCCGGCGCGCCGCACACCCGGCTGCAGCATGGCGCCCTCTGCACCCCCTATCCCGGCGAACAGGTCTGTGGCGACAGCTGGGCGGTCTCCGGTCGGCGCCTGCTGGTATGCGACGGCCTCGGCCATGGCCAGCAGGCCGCCGCCGCCAGTCGTCGCGCCCGGGAGTTGTTCCTGCACCATGGGGCGCACCTGCCGCTGCAACGGCTGATGGAGAACCTGCACCAGGCGCTGATGGAAACCCGCGGCGCCGCCCTGGCCCTGGCCGAGCTGGACCCCGACCAGGGCCAGGTGAGCTTTTGCGGCATCGGCAACATCGCCGGTCGGTTGCTCGGCGCCAGCGCGCGCAGCCTGGTGTCCAACAACGGCACCCTGGGCTACCGGATCGGCCGGATCCAGACCTTCACCTACCCCTGGACGCCAGGCTCCCTGCTGGTGCTGAACTCCGATGGCCTGACCTCCAAGGTCGGACTGGGCGAGCACAGCGGGTTGGGCGCGCGCCATCCGGCGCTCATCGCAGCGCTGCTGCATCGTGATTTCCGGCGTCCCTCCGACGATGCCACCGTCCTGGTACTCAAGCATGTTTGACGTCTTGCCCCTGCTGACCCTCGCCCTGCGCAGCGAGCAGGACATCGTGCATTGCCGCCAGGCGGCCAAACGCCTGGCCGCGGCCCTGGAGTGGCCGGTACTGGATCAGATCCGCCTGGCCACCGCGGTATCGGAACTGGCGCGCAACATCCACCAGTACGCCGGCAGTGGCCACTTCGACTTCGCCCTGCTGACCGATCCTGACCAGCGGCTGCGCGGCCTGCAGATCCGCGCCCTGGACCAGGGTCCGGGCATCGCCGAGCTGGACGCCATCCGCGCCGGCAGCTATCGCTCCAACACCGGCATGGGCATCGGCCTGCGCGGCGCCCAGCGCCTGTTCGACGACTTCGACCTGCAGACCTCCTCCGCCGGTACCCGGATCACCGCCTGCAAGTACCAGGCGCCGCGGCCGCTGCCCGAGCAGGCCCAGCTGGCCCCGCTGATCGCCGAGCTGCAGGGCGGCGCCGCGCCCGATCCCTACCAGCAGATCCAGTTGCAAAGCGAGGAGCTGTTGCTGACCAACACCGAGCTGCAGCTGCGCCAATCGGAGCTGGAGGTCACCAACAAGGAACTGGAGAACACCAACCAGGGCGTGGTGGCGCTCTACTCGGAACTGGAAAAGGCCACCCAGGAACTCAAGGAGGCGAGCGAGGCGAAGACCCGCTTCTTCTCCAACATGACCCACGAGTTCCGCACCCCGATCAACATCATCGAGAACGTCGCCAAGCTGCTCGCCAGCGGGGTGGACGGCGCGCTCAATACCGAGCAGCAGCGCCAGGTACGCTTCATCAGCGATGCGGCGCTGGAACTGGCCAACCTGGTCAGCGAGCTGCTGGCCCTGGCCGAGGTGCAGTCCGGTCGACTGACCATCGTGCCCCAGCCGTTCCCGCTCGCGCCCTTCATCGAGCGACTCAATCAGTTCGCCACGGCCCTGGCGCCGCGCTATCCCCAGGTCAGCTTCAGCGTCGCCCCGGGGCCCGGCGAGGTGCTGCTGGACACCGACGAGAGCCGGCTATTCCAGGTGCTGCGCAACCTGATCGCCAATGCCTTCAAGTACACCCCCCAGGGTCATGTGCGCATCCAGGTGTTCCAGCCCGACGACGCGACCCTGGAATTCCTGGTGGAGGACAACGGCATCGGCATCGCTGCCGAGGACCAGCAGAAGATCTTCGAGGAATTCGAGCGTATCCGGTCGCCGCACCTGACCCACATCGAAGGCACCGGCCTGGGCCTGCCGCTGGCGCAGCGCCTGGCCGTGCTGCTCAGGGGCGAGCTGACCCTCGACAGCGAAGTCGGTCGCGGCAGTCGCTTCACCCTGCGCCTGCCCCGCCACTACGCCAGCCAGGCGGACACCGGGCAGGAACTCGACCTCAGCGGCCTCACCGTACTGGTGATCGAAGACAACGACGCCGATCGCTACCTGGTCCGGCGCACCCTCGAGCGTCTCAACCCGGTCCTGCTGGAAGCCAACAGCGCCCGCAGCAGCCTGGATCGCCTCAACGCGGTGCGCCCGGACATCATCATCCTCGACCTCGACCTGCCCGACATCAATGGCGAGGACCTGCTCGCCAGCATGGACTGGAGCATGCATCGCCGGGTGCTGATCAACACCGCCCAGCCGCTCGACGCGGCCAGCCAGCAGCGCCTGCAGGACTACTGCCACGCCATCCTGTTCAAGCACGCCCCCGACCACGCCGAGCGGCTGCTCGCCGCGGTCTGCACCCTGGCGCGGAGCCTGACCGATGACTGACGCCCTGCGCCGCATCGTCATCATCGACGACACCGAGGCCAATCGCTACGTCTTGCGCAAGATCCTGGCGACCCAGCCCCACTACCAGGTGCTCGAAGCGGCCAGCGGCGCCAGTGGCTTGCTGTTGATCGACGATGACGTCGAGCTGGTGATCATCGACGTCAACCTGCCGGACACCACCGGCTTCGAGCTGATCCAGGCCATCGAAGGCAAGCGTGGCTGGGGCCGGCTGCCGGCCATCATCAACATCTCGGCCACCTTCGTCTCGGGCAAGGACAAGGCCCAGGGCTTCAACACCGGCGCCCAGGCCTACCTGACCCATCCGATCAACCCGGAAGAGGTACTGGCCACGGTCGGTGCCCTGCTCAAGGCCAGTTCCCGGGTCGGGCACATGGAACAGCAGCGCAACTCGGCCATCGCTCGCAGCGAAGACCTGCAGGCGGAAAAGGTCATGCTCGAGCGCTTCATGAGGTCCCTCAACCACGACCTGCGCTCGCCACTCACCGCCGCCACCATGGTGGTCAACCTGATGCAGCGCAACCCGGCGCGGCGCACCGACGACCTGCTGCAGACCCTGCACGACAACCTGCAGCGCATGAACCAGATGATCACCGATGTCCTCGACATCAGCCACATGAGCCTGGGCGGCGGCGTACGCCTGAGCGGCGATCCGCTGGTGCTGGGCCCGTTGCTGGAAGAGGCCGCGGCCAACCTGCGGCTGCAATTCGGCAACCCGCTCGACCTGCAGCTGGAGACCCCGGGGCTGGAGGTGCTGTGGGACAGATACGCCTTCCTGCGTATCTTCGACAACCTGGTGCTCAACGCTGCCAAGCATGGCCAGACCGGCACACCGATCCAGGTCCGCCAGCGGCTGGTCGATGAGCGGGTGGTGCTGGAGTTGCGCAACCTCGGCCAGTTTCCGGACGAGGTCCTGGCCAACCTGGCGACGCCCTATTTCATCTCCACCCGCAGCGACAAGCGCGGCTGGGGCCTGGGCCTGCCCATCGTCAAGGCGCTCAGCGAGAGCTTCGGCGGCGAGGCGCGCTTCGCCAATGGCGCCGGTGAGGTGGTCATTACCCTGCTCCTGCCGACGCAGATCGCCTAGTACGCCGTAGGTGGGGTTGAGGCGACTTCCTCGCCGAAGCCCAACAGCGCGCAATTGATCTTGGCGATGCTGGGCTTCGCTATGCTCAGCGCCAACCTACGGGAAGTCTCGTAGGTTGGGTTGAGGCGACTTCATCGCCGAAGCCCGACAGCGTGAAATTGATCTTGGCGATGTTGGGCTTCGCTATGCTCAGTGCCACCCTACGGGGAGTCTCGTCGTAGGTTGGGTTGAGGCAGCGCCACCGCCGAAGCCCAACGATACGGGGTTGATCTGGGCAGCGTTGGGCTTCGACGATGAAAACGTCTCAGCCCAACCGACGTCACTCCATCAGAACTCGATCTGCACATCCCCTTGCGGGATGCTGCAGCAAGACAGGATGTAGCCTTCGGCCTCGTCTTCCTCGGTGATGCCGCCGTTGTGGTCCATGACCACCTCACCGCTCTTCTTGAGTACCTTGCAGGTGCCGCAGATGCCCATGCCGCAGGCCTTGGGAATGTGCAGGCCGAGCTTGGCCGCCGCGCCGTGGATGGTCTCGCCGGGGCCGATGCTGACGCTCTTGCCGCTGTCGGTGAAGGAGATCAGGCACTGCGCCTCGAGCGGGATCGGTGGCAGGTCCGCCGCGGCCTCGGCCTGTTCCGCCGCCTCCACCTTGGCTTCCGGCGGCGTCGCGCCGAAGGATTCCTCGTGGTAGCGCGCCATGTCGAAGCCCAGCTCGCGGAGCATGGCCTTGACCGCGTTCATGTAGGGGGTGGGGCCGCAACAGAAGATCTCGCGCTCGCGGAAGTCCGGCGCCATCAGCTCCAGCATGCGCCGGTCGAAGTAGCCGCGGTAGCCGGCCCAGGACTCGCCGTGCTCGGTACGCTCGCACACCATGTTGAGCACGAAGTTGTCGATCCGCGCGGCCATGTGTTCCAGCTCGTGGCGGTAGATGATGTCGCGCGGGGTGCGGGCGCTGTGCACGAAGACCATGTCGACGTTGGCGTTGGTGTCGTAGAACCAGCGTGCCATGGACATCACCGGGGTGATGCCCACACCGCCGGACAGGTAAAGTACCTTGTCGGCGGGATAGTCGATGGCGTTGAACAGCCCGACCGGGCCGTGTACCGCCAGGTTGTCGCCGACCTTCAGGTTGTCGTGCAGCCAGTTGGACACCTGGCCACCCGGCACGCGCTTGACGGTGATGGAGAAGCTGTAGGGCACCGAGGGCGAGCTGGAGATGGTGTAGGAGCGCATCACCTGGCGGCCGCCGATCTCCAGTTCCAGGGTGACGAACTGCCCCGGCTTGAAGAAGTACATCAGCGGGATTTCGGCCGTGAAGCAGAAGGTGCGCACGTCCCAGGTTTCCTGGATGACCTTGACGCAGCGCACGGGGTGGCGGCCATTGGTCCAGGTCTGGGTGGTTACGGGGTTGATGAAGGTATTCATGGCGCACCTCGACTGCCGCTGGGGGCTATTGGCGGCGATTCTGGGAGCGACATCCGACCGTCACTTTCCCAATCGCGACATCCACATGCCGATGGCGACCGGCCCAGCAGTGGCAAGGGCTGGGGCGTCGTGAACAGCGTTGGCCATGTCGCCCATGAGCAAGGCACCCTCCCGGCTCCGGCCCCACACTCCGCCCCAAGCCGAACCCGAAACAGCGCACGACGGGCAACTCTCCGGGTCATTCGGCGGCCCCGCCCCGTCGGCCGACACGCCTTGCAATACCGTGACCAACCACTTTTCGCCACCCGCCGGGTGGCCACGAGGATGTACGATGGACGTCAGCACCTTGAGTTTGGGCGACCCTCTCGATCCGGCCCGCAAGGCCACGGCCGAGATGCTGCGCACCCGCGAGCGCACCTATTCCCTGCCCCAGCCTTTCTACAACGACGAGCGCCTGTTCCAGATCGACATGCAGGAGATCTTCGGCAAGGAATGGCTGATCGCCGGCATGACCTGCGAGATCCCCACCAAGGGCAACTACATCACCCTGCAGATTGGCGACAACCCCATCCTGGTGGTGCGCGGCACCGAGGGCAAGGTCCACGCCTTCCACAACGTCTGCCGCCACCGCGGTTCGCGCCTGTGCGTGAGCGACAAGGGCAAGGTCGCCAAGCTGGTCTGCCCCTACCACCAGTGGACCTACGAGCTGGACGGCCGCCTGCTGTTCGCCGGCACCGAGATGGGCGCCGACTTCAACATGGCCGACTTCAACCTCAAGCCGATCCACGTCAAGACCGCCGGCGGCTACATCTTCATTTCCCTGGCCGACGAACCGCCGGCCATCGACGACTTCCTGCGTACGCTCGAGCACTACATGGAGCCGTACGACATGGAGAACGCCAAGGTCGCGGTACGCACCGACCTGGTCGAGCAGGCCAACTGGAAGCTGGTGCTGGAGAACAACCGCGAGTGCTACCACTGCAGCGGCTCCCACCCCGAGTTGCTGAACACCCTGCTGGAATGGGACGACGTCACCGATCCGCGCGCTTCCCAGGCGTTCAAGGACCAGGTCGCCGCCTGCACCACCCGCTGGGACGCCGACAAGATCCCCTACGCCCACGCCAGCTTCGGCCTGCGCAACCGCATCGTGCGCATGCCGCTGCTCGCCGGTACCGTGTCCATGACCATGGACGGCAAGCCGGGCTGCAAGAAGCTCATGGGGCGGATCACCGATCCGGACCTGGGCTCCATGCGCATCCTGCACCTGCCGCACTCCTGGAACCATTGCATGGGCGATCACATGATCGTCTTCACCGTCTGGCCGCTGGGTCCGACCCAGACCGTGGTGACCACCAAGTGGCTGGTGCACAAGGATGCCGTGGAAGGCGTCGACTACGATCCGGAGAACCTGCGCAAGGTGTGGGATGCCACCAACGACCAGGACCGTCGCCTGGCCGAGGAAAACCAGCGCGGCATCAATTCCAAGGCCTACCAGCCCGGCCCCTACTCCAAGACCTACGAGTTCGGCGTGATCAACTTCATCGACTGGTACAGCGAACGCCTGCTCGACAACCTGGGCGAGGAGCAGCCGGCCACGCACCTGCGCCAGGTCAGCGGCGACTGACACCCGGCTCGTCACCCAGCCCCACCTGAAGCCGCGAGGGCTCCAGGTGGGGCGCCCTCGTCCTGTCGTTTCTCCGCTGCGGTCTTATGCCGCACCCGTCCTAGAGCCTTTTCTTCAAATCTTCATCCAGCGTCGCGACCCTGTTGGCATTCTGCCGTCTTTTCACCTGCAGGCCGTCATGACCCTACGTTCGCTGTCCATCGCTACCCGCAATCTGCTGTGCTTCGGCATCCTCGCAGCCCTTGTCGCCGCTCTCGGCCTGTTCGGCTGGTTCCAGCTGGCGCAGATCCGCGAACTGGGGCACCAGGTGGAACAGCGCCATGTCCCTACCCTCATCGAAACCAACACCCTGAGTCTGCTGTTAGCGCGGACCCGCATCGAGACCCTGCGCCTGCTGGCCATGCCCGATGCCGACAGCCTGGCCAGCACGCGCGCACGCCTGGAGGGCCTGGATACCCAGGTCCAGGCCGTGTTCGAGCATTACCGGCAGGGGGTGCTGTCGCCGCAGAGCCGCCAGGCGCTGGACGAGTTGCGCCAGGTGCACCGGCAATACATGCAGGGCGTACAGCAGCTGGCTACCCTGGCCGGGGCCGGCCAACTCGCCGAGGCGCGACAGGTGGTCCAGCAGAGCATGGCGGCGCTGGGTGGCCGGATGAATACCGGTATCGACACGCTGGGCAACGCCGTCCAGCAGGATATCCGCAGTGCCAGCGCCAGCGCGGATGCCGCCTATGCCCGCTCCACCACCGTGACCTGGCTGGCGATCCTGCTGGCACTGGTCCTCACCGCCCTGCTCGCCTGGCGCCTGACCCGCAGCCTCGCCGGCCCCATCGCCCAGGCCGTGGCCGCCGCGCGCACCATCGCCGCTGGCGACCTGACCCAGCCGCTGGACAGCCGCGGCCACGATGAGGCAGCCCAGTTGCTGCAGGCCATGCAGCAGATGCAGGGCCAGCTGCGCGAGACGCTCGGGCATATCGGCGACTCGGCCGGCCAGCTGGCTTCCGCCGCCGAAGAGATGACCGCGGTCATGCAGGAAAGCGCCCAGGGCCTGCAACAGCAGCACAACGAGATCGAACAGGCGGCCACCGCCGTGACCGAGATGAGCCAGGCGGTCGAGGAAGTCGCCGGCAATGCCGGGTCCACTTCCAGCGAATCGCGGCAGGCGGCGCAGACGGCCGTCCAGGGGCAACGCCAGCTGGGCGATACCCTGGACGCCATCGAGGCCCTCACCGAGCAGGTGCTGAGCGCCAGTCGGCAGGCCCGGGACCTGGAAACCCAGACCCGCGGCATCAGCCAGGTGCTGGACGTCATCCATTCGGTCGCCGAACAGACCAACCTGCTGGCGCTCAACGCCGCCATCGAGGCCGCCCGTGCAGGCGAGGCGGGTCGTGGCTTCGCGGTGGTGGCCGACGAGGTGCGCGCGCTGGCCCAGCGTACCGGCGACTCGACCCGCGAGATCGAGAAGATGATCAGCAGCATCCAGCAGGGCACCGGCCAGACCGTCGATGCCTTGCTGACCAGCGCCGACCAAGCACGTCAAACCCGGGAGCAGGCCCAGGCGGCCAACGCCGGCCTCGCCGCCATCGCCGGGGCGGTCTCCGGCATCGACGCGCGCAACCTGCTGATCGCCAGCGCCGCCGAGCAGCAGGCCCAGGTGGCCCGCGAGGTGGATCGCAACCTGGTGCGCATCCGCGACCTGTCGGTGCAGACCGCCGCAGGCGCCGAGCAGACCCGCGGCGCCAGCCAGCAGCTGGCGGACCTGGCGACGACCCTCAGTGGCCAGGTCCGCCGCTTCCAGTTCTGAAGCCCGCGAAGGCTCTCGACCCGGTGCCTGAAACGTCGCCGGGATACCAGGTCGGCAGCCATCGTTGCATTAGTAATATTTTAAGACGAATGACCTTAAAGTCGCGGCGCGCCTAGCCGTTACAGGGGGCCTCCAATCTCCATCGGGGCTGCCGCCGTGACTTTTCGTTCCTTCTCCCTCGCCATCCGCAGTGTGTTGTGCTTCGGCCTGCTGGCCATCATCGTGGCCAGTCTGGGTCTGTTCGGGCTGCTGCAATTGTCGCAGCTCCGTACCCAGAGCCAGGTGATCGAAACCAACAACGTGCCCAGCATCGTCGAAGCCGACAACCTCGCCCTGCAGCTGGCCCGTACCCGGGTCGAGGTGCTGCGCCTGCTGGCGATCCCGGACGCGGCCACCGTCGCTGCGACGCGCAAGAAGATCGACAGCATAGGTGCCGACGTCGAAGCCGGTTTCGGCCGCTACGAGCGGCTGCTCAGCGGTGATCGCGAGCGCCAGGCCTTCGATGCCCTGCGCCAGATCCATCGCGACTACGGCCGCTACATCGTCCAGCTCGCCGACCTCATCGGTGCCGGCAAGCTCGAGGAGGCGCGCAGCCTGATCCAGACCAACATGGCCCAGCTCGGCGTGCAGATGAACGAACGCACCGAAGCCCTGCGCAAGATCAACCAGGAAGACATCACCGCGGCGTCCCAGCGGTCGGGTGCCACCTATGCCCAGGCCACCTCCATCACCTGGATCGCCATCGGCCTGGCCCTGGCCCTGACCGTGCTGCTGGCCTGGCGCCTGACCCTGAGCATGACCCGCCCCATCGCCGAGGCGGTCCTTGCCGCCCGCACCATCGCCAGCGGTGACCTGACCCAGACCCTGGACACCCGGGGTCATGACGAAGCCGCCCAGCTGCTGCAGGCCATGCAGCAGATGCAGACCAACCTGCGCGACACCCTTGGGCACCTGGGCCACTCCGCTACCCAGCTGGCCTCCGCTGCCGAGGAAATGACCGCGGTGATGCAGGAAAGCGCCCACGGCCTGCAACAGCAGAACAGCGAGATCGAGATGGCCGCCACCGCCGTCACCGAGATGAGCCAGGCGGTGGACGAGGTGGCCGGCAATGCCACCTCGACCTCGACCGAATCGCGCCAGGCCGCCGATACCGCGCGCCAGGGCCAGCGTCAGCTGGGCGATACCCTGGGCGCCATCGAGGTGCTCACCGAGAACGTACTGGGTGCCAGCGAACAGGCGCGCCAGCTGGCCGAGCAGACCCGTAACATTAGCCAGGTGCTGGACGTCATCCGTTCGGTCGCCGAGCAGACCAACCTGCTGGCGCTCAATGCTGCCATCGAAGCCGCCCGCGCCGGCGATGCCGGTCGTGGCTTCGCCGTGGTCGCCGATGAAGTCCGCGCCCTCGCCCACCGCACCGGCGAATCCACCCGCGAGATCGAAGGCATGATCGGCAGCATCCAGCAGGGCACCGGCCAGACCGTCGATGCGCTGCTGACCAGTGCCGACCAGGCGCGCCAGACCCGCGAGCAGGCGCAGTCGGCCAACGCCGCCCTGGCCGCCATCGCCCAGTCGGTATCGGGCATCGACGAGCGCAACCTGGTGATCGCCAGCGCCGCCGAGGAGCAGGCCCAGGTGGCCCGCGAGGTGGACCGCAACCTGGTACGCATCCGCGACCTGTCGGTGCAGACCGCCGCGGGCGCCGAGCAGACCCGCGCCGCCAGCCAGCAGCTTTCCGAGCTGGCCGTGGAGCTGAACGGGCAGATCCGCCGCTTCCGCGTGTGATCTGGCCGGCAGGGACGCCGCTCCTGGCCCTGGACGCGGTGGCAAAACCGGGAGGCGCCCGCTACGCTGGCGCCTTCGCCGGCCGCGTCTTCCCTGCATGAGCTACCGCTACGTCATCTTCGACTTCGACGGCACCCTCGCGGACAGCCTGCCCTTTCTGCTGAGCTGTCTCGGCGAGCTGGCGCGAACCCATGGCTTTCGCCAGCCCGCGCCGGAGGAGTGGCCGCGCTTGCGCGCCGGCTCCCTGACCGGCCTGCTCGACAGCCTGGGCATCCGCCTGTGGCAGGTACCGCGCATCGCCCGCCACTATCGACGCCTGCTGGCCGAGCGCGGGGACCAGGTCGCGCCCTTCGCCGAGATTCCCGCGGCCCTCGCTCGGTTGCAGGCCAGCGGGCTAGCCCTGGGCCTGGCAACGTCCAACTCCGCCGCCGCCGTCCACCAGGTGCTGCCCCAGGCCGGGCGCCTGTTCGGTGCTGGCGAATTCGATATCCCCCTGCTGGGCAAGGCGCGCCGCCTGGCACGCCTGGTCCGGCGCCAGGGTATCGCGCCGGCCGACGCCCTCTATGTCGGCGACGAGCTGCGCGATCTCCAGGCCGCGCGCCACGCCGGGCTGGACTGCGCCGCCGTGGCCTGGGGCTATGGCTGCCCGGCGACACTGCGGGCGCAGCGCCCCGATCTCTTCTTCGAACAGCCGGCCGAGCTGCTGCGGCTGACGCCTCCCTCTTGCTGAAGGAATGCCCATGAAGTCTCTGTTGCTGGTATCCGGTCTCTGTCTGAGTGGTTTGCTGCACGCCGCCGAGTTGCAGGTGCGGGTCGAGACGGTCGACGCCTCGGGTGGCCAGCTGCTACTCGCCGTGTTCGCCAACGAAGAGGCCTGGAAGGAGCATCGGCTGCCGGTCGCCCAGGCCCACCTCGCCGCACAGCCGGGCGCCCAGGAACAGCGCTTCGACCTGCCGCCCGGGCGCTATGCGGTGTCGGTCATCCACGACAGCAACGGCAACAGCACGCTGGACACCAATTTCATCGGCATGCCCACCGAGCAATACGGCTACAGCAACAATCCTCCCTTGCGCATGCGCATGGCCACCTTCGAGGAATGTGCCTTCAACCTACCGGCGGAAGGACTGCGACAACAGGTGACCTTGCGCTAGCCGCAGGCTTCGTACACAGGCTTCCCAACAGAAAATCAACAGAATTATCCACAGCCGCTTTTAGCGCCCATAGGTGAGTCAGCCGTTGAGCAAGAGTGGATAACTCCCTGGTGCCACTCAGGAAAGTCCTTGACTCACCGATCCGGGGCCAGATTGATCATTATTTGATCTATTCTCTGCAGGCCGCGTCATTGCTGGGTTTCAGCACTGAGCGAACATCCTATCCACAGGCCTATGCAGTTCTATTGTGGGTTGTGGAAAACAGTCCATTAAAGATTGATCATTTTTTATACGATCTTCCGCAAGCCTTGCCAAGCCTGGCCTGCAGGTCGAGTCCCACATCTTTTCCACAGGCGCGCACACAGTAGATGTGGGAAAACCAGGCCTTCACCCTCCCGTCTGGTCCCCAAGACGACCCCGTCAAATCTGCTCAATTTTTGAGCAGATTTCGTCTGGCTGTCGCCTAGGAGGTTGCTGACACCTTGCTCAGGGCTTATCCACAGCCTTTACGTTCCAGGCAAGGACGCCGGACTCCGCCGTCGTTCGTCTTTTGACCCCGACGTCCTGTCATCGAGGATTCGATCAACAAGCATCTTGTCCGTGCAAACCTGCTAGGGCAGGCCTTTGCGCCGGAAGCGAACAGACTTTCCACAGGGTTATGCACAGGCTGTAAAGAATCCATACATGAAAAAGGACCGCCTGGGCGGTCCTTTTCGGTGCATCGCCTGGATTCAGCGCGCGGTGCGGACACTCGCCGACAATTGCTTGCACAGGCCGAGCACGCCGTCGATGGCGGCGTCGCTGGATTCGGCCTTGGCGATCTGGTCGACGAAGGCCGAGCCTACTACCACGCCGTCGGCAAGCCGGGCGATGACGCGCGCCTGCTCCGGGGTGCGGATGCCGAAGCCTACCGCCAGGGGCAGGTCGGTGAAGCGGCGCAGGCGGGCCACGGCGGCTTCGACGTGCTCGGTGGTAGCCGAACCGGCACCGGTCACGCCGGCGACGGAAACGTAGTAGACGAACCCCGAACTGGTGTTGAGCACCCGCGGCAGGCGGGCGTCGTCGGTGGTCGGGGTAGTCAGGCGGATGAAGTCGATGCCGGCGGCCTGGGCCGGCAGCGCCAGCTCGGCGTCATGCTCGGGTGGCAGGTCGACCACGATCAGGCCATCCACCCCGGCTTCGGCCGCTTCCGCCAGGAAGCGCTCCATGCCATAACGATGGATGGGGTTGTAGTAGCCCATCAGCACCAGCGGCGTTTCCCGCTCGTCACGGCGGAAATCACGCACCATCTCCAGGGTCTTGGCCAGGTTCTGGCCGCCCTGCAGGGCGCGCAGCGCGGCGGCCTGGATGGCCGGGCCGTCGGCCATGGGATCGGTGAAGGGCATGCCCAGCTCGATGACGTCGGCACCGGCGGCCGGCAAGCCCTTGAGGATGGCCAGGGCAGTGGCGTAATCCGGATCGCCGGCGGTGGTGTAAGTGACCAGGGCGGCGCGGCCCTCGGCCTTCAGCGCGGCGAAGCGGGTTTCCAGGCGGCTCATAGCTTGTCTCCCAGGTGGCTCATCACGGTCTGCATGTCCTTGTCGCCGCGGCCCGAGAGGCAGATCACCATCAGGTGGTCCTTGGGCAGGTGCGGAGCGCGCTTGTAGGCCTCGGCCAGGGCGTGGGCGGTTTCCAGCGCCGGGATGATGCCTTCCAGACGGCAGGTCTGGTGGAAGGCCTTGAGCGCCTCGTCGTCGTTGATCGGCACGTATTCCACGCGCTTCACGTCGTGCAGGTGGGCATGCTCCGGGCCGATGCCGGGATAGTCCAGGCCGGCGGAGATCGAGTGGGCATCGATGATCTGGCCATCGTCATCCTGCAACAGGAAGGTGCGGTTGCCGTGCAGCACCCCCGGGACCCCGCCGTTGAGGCTGGAGGCATGCTTGTCGGTGTCCACGCCGTGACCACCGGCCTCGACGCCGACGATGGCCACCTCGGTGTCATCGAGGAATTCGTGGAACAGGCCCATGGCGTTGGAGCCGCCACCGACGCAGGCGATCAGGCTGTCGGGCAGACGGCCTTCCTTTTCCAGGATCTGGGCGCGGGTCTCGCGACCGATCACCGCCTGGAAGTCACGGACCATAGCCGGATAGGGATGCGGACCGGCCACGGTGCCGATCAGGTAGAAGGTATCGGCGACGTTGGTCACCCAGTCGCGCAGCGCCTCGTTCATGGCGTCCTTGAGGGTGCCGGTACCGGACGTGACCGGAACCACCTCGGCGCCCAGCAGCTTCATGCGGAAGACGTTGGCCTGCTGGCGGTCGATGTCGGTGCTGCCCATGTAGATGACGCAGGGCAGGCCGAAGCGCGCGGCGACGGTCGCGGTGGCCACGCCGTGCATGCCGGCGCCGGTCTCGGCGATGATGCGGGTCTTGCCCATGCGCTTGGCCAGCAGGATCTGGCCGATGCAGTTGTTGATCTTGTGCGCGCCGGTGTGGTTCAGCTCTTCGCGCTTCAGATAGATCTTGGCGCCCCCGAAGTGCTCGGTCAGGCGCTCGGCGAAGTACAGCGGATTGGGCCGACCCACGTAGTCGCGCTGGAAATAGGCCAGCTGGTCGAGGAACGCTGGATCCTGCATGGCGGTTTCGTATTCGTGCTGCAGATCGAGGATCAGCGGCATCAGGGTTTCGGCGACATAGCGGCCACCGAACTGGCCGAACATGCCCTGGGCATCGGGGCCCTGGCGATAAGCGGTCTGGGTCATGGGATTCTCCTGCGAAGATGGAGCTACCTTACCTGCTTGAGTGCCGGTGATAAATCGATAAGATCGCACTGACCCATCAGGAAAACTCACAGATGAGCGATCCCCACGATTTGCCCCCGCTGAACGCCCTGCGCGCCTTCGAAGCCACTGCTCGCCTGGGCGGCATGAGTCGCGCCGGCGACGAGCTGCATGTCACCCATGGCGCCGTGAGTCGCCAGATACGTGCACTGGAGGAACAGCTGGGCGTGGCACTGTTTCGCCGCGAAGGCCGCGGCCTGGCCTTGACCGAAGCCGGCCTGCGGCTGCGTGACGTGAGTGCCGAGACCTTCACCCGACTGCGCGAGGTCTGCGCCGAACTCAAGGCCGGCAGTCGCCAGGGGCCTTTCGTGCTGGGTTGTCCGGGCAGCCTGGTGGCGCGCTGGTTCATTCCGCGGCTGGATCGCCTCAATCGGGACCTGCCGGACCTGCGCCTGCACCTCTCGACCCGTACCGACGATACGCCGCTGGCAGCCGCTGGCCTGGATGCTAGCCTGCTGTTCACCGAGACCGCGCCGCCGCTGGACGTCACTCCCTACCACCTGGCGCCCGAGCGCATCGGTCCGGTGCTGAGTCCCTATTGTCCCGCCTATCTGCACCTCAAGGACGGCGACCTGTCGGCGCTGCTGGCGGAGCCGCTGCTGCACACCCTGTCGCGGCCCCAGGCCTGGCCGCAGTGGTTCGCCACCCAGGGACTGGGACGCCCGGCGCTGACCTACGGGCAGGGCTTCGAGCACCTCTACTATCTGCTGGAGGCGGCATTGTCGGGTTTGGGCGTGGCGATCGCGCCAGAGCCATTGGTAGCGGCGGACTTGAAGGCGGGGCGACTGGTGGCGCCTTGGGGCTTCGCGGCGACCGGTGCGGAGCTGGCGCTGTGGGCGCCGGGTCGACTGGCGGATGAACGGGTGGAGCGGTTGGCGGCCTGGCTCAGGCGGGAGCTGGCCGAGGCCTGATGCCAAAGGCATCCCGCAGGATGCCTTTGCCGGGTGCTATCAGTGGTCGCCGCGCAGCAGCGCCCAGCCGACCAGGATGGTCACGCCCGCAGCGATGCCAACGGTCGCCCAGGGATGTTCGCGAGCTACGCCGCTGGCGGCACGACCGTACTGACGGGTCAGCCGGCGAACGTCGTCATAGACCTCTTCCAGCGAATCGCCCGAATTGTGGAAGGCTTCGCGAGCGGTGCTCTTGAGGGAGCTCAGACCACTGCGGGACTCACGCGCAGCGTTCTTCTTCAGGGATGCCAGCGAGTCGAGCAGGCTGTTGATTTCGTTCTCGATGCTGGCGATGGACGCCTGGTAATCGGTGTTACGGGCCATGACAACCTCCTGGATGGACGGATTCAGGGAATGTGACTACCGAGCCGGTGGAAAGTGCAGCAAAGCCTCGCCCGAGAGCCTGGCCAGTGAACTTATCGGGGCATTCCGCGGCCTGAAATGTCAGTAGCACCCTTCCCGGCGAGTCGACCGCGACACCGGTCAACGCGTTGCCGGCCACCGGCTGCAACGCTCGTCATTGCTGACCCAGGAGACTGTTCATGTCCGATCATCACACCTACAAGAAGCTGGAAATCGTTGGCTCCTCCACCACCAGCGTCGAGGACGCCATCAACAATGCCCTGGCCGAGACCGCCAAGTCGGTGAAGAACCTCGAATGGTTCGAAGTAGGCGAGATCCGCGGGCACATCCAGGATGCCAAGGTAGCCCACTACCAGGTCACCCTGAAGATCGGCTTCCGTATCGAAGCCAGCTGAGTAGATACTCCAGACTTCACCCCTTCGCAAAAGGACAGGCAAGATGCGTAGAGTCGTGATCACCCTCGGTTTGTTGGCCCTGAGCGGCGGCGCCTTCGCCGCTGGTACCTCCTGCGACACGGTCAAGGCCGATATCGATGCCAAGCTGCAGGCCAAGCAGGTCGCTCACTACAGCCTCGAGGTTGTGGACAAGGGCAGCGCCAGCGCCTCCGCCAAGGTGGTGGGCAGCTGCGAAGGCGGTAGCAAGGACATCGTCTACCAGCGTCGCTGACAGGTCTCCCGCTGCCGTCTGGCAGCGGGCCTTGCTGCTCTAGAGATCCGCCGCGGGTCCGAAGAACTCGTGGCGGATCTGTCTTTCCGGTACACCCAACGCCAGCAGATCGCGGCGCACCTGCGCCATGAAGGGTTGTGGACCGAGCACATAGGCGTCCAGGTCGCGCGACTTGGGCAGCCAGCGCTGCAGGCGCACGCGATCCAGCCGTGAGGCGTAGGCTTCTTCGATTCGGGGTTCGCTGTAGCAGAAGTACAGTTGCAGCTGCGGATGATGGGCGGCCTGCTCCTCCAGCCAGTGACCAAAGGCCTGCACCCCGGCGTGCCGGGTGCAATGGATCAGCTGGATCGGCCGTCCGCTGGGCAGCGCTGCCGATACCATGGGCAATAGCGGCGTGATGCCCACGCCACCGGCGATCAGCAGCAGCGGTTTGGACGAGGCTTGCAGGACGAAGTCGCCGGCCGGCGCGAACACCTGGAGCACCAGGCCCTCATGGGCGTCGGCATGCAGGAAGCGCGAGACCACCCCACCCGGTTGCTGCTTGACGCTGATGCGATAGCCACGCCCGAGGCTGGCCGCCGAGATCGAATAGTTGCGCCGGTACTCGATGCCTTCCAGGGTCACGCTCAGCCCCAGATACTGGCCAGGCTGGGCGATGCTGGTCGGCCGGCCATCCACGGGCTCCAGGTAGAAGGAGCTGATTTCCTCGCTTTCCGGCTCGATGCGGGCGATGCGGAACGGCCGGGCTCCGCGCCAGCCGCCCGGCGCCTCGGCCTGGGCCGCATAGCGCTGCTCCTCGGCGCCGATCAGCAGGTTGGCCAGCTGACCGTAGGCCGCCGCCCAGGCCGCGATCACCGCATCGGTCGCCACCTCCGCCCCCAGCACCTCGCGGATACTCTGCAGCAGGGCGATCCCCACCAGTGGATAGTGGTCCGGCTGGACCTGCAAGGAGACGTGCTTGTTGACGATCTGCTCCACCAGCGGCCCCAGGCTTTCCAGGCGGTCGATATGGCGGGCGTACATCAGCACCGCCCGCGCCAGCGCCCGCGCCTGGGCGCCACTGGCCTGGTGGGCGCCGTTGAACAGCGGACGGATCTCGGGATGATCACCCAGCAACTTGGCGTAGAAGTGGCGCGTCAGGGCTTCCCCGCCGGTTTCCAGCAGGGGGACGGTGGCCTTGATGATGGCTCTTTGCTCGGGTGACGGCATGCAGACTGCTCCAGATGGCACTGCCTTGGCCGTATCACGAGTCGTGCCAGCCAAAAAACTGCCCTAGATCAGGCTTTTACCGACGCGACAAGTCATAATGACCAGGTCCGAATGACTTGCCGAGGTCAAATTGACTATCCCAACCCTGCTCGAGGTGATGGTCCCGCTGGTGGCCGATCTGGCCCGGGATCTGCCGGATCAGCAGCGCTATGCCAGCCTCCTCGCGGCCCTGGGCAAGCTGCTGCCCTTCGATGCGGTGGCGCTGTTGCGTCTGGAAGGCGAGGTGCTGGTGCCCCTGGCGGTCCGCGGGCTGAATGCCGACACCTTGGGCCGGCGCTTCAAGGTGGCCGAACACCCGCGCCTGGCGCTATTGCTGGCCAGTCGCACCCCTACCCGCTTCGCCGCCGATTGTGACCTGCCCGATCCCTACGACGGCCTGGTGGAAGGGGTGCACGGACACCTGGAAGTCCACGACTGCCTGGGTTGTCCGCTCTATGTGCAGGATCAGCTCTGGGGCCTGCTGACCCTGGATTCGCTGCGGGCGCAGGATGCCCGCGCCGAGGACCTCACCACCCTCGCCGCCTTCGCCGGGCTGGCCGCCGCCACCGTGGCCGCCGCCGAGCGCATCCGCCAACTCTCGGCGCGCATCGTCAGCGAACACGAGCTGACCGTCGCCTACCAGCAATCGGTGGGTCACCAGCGGCCGCGCGAACTCATCGGCCAGAGCCCGGCCAGCCTGAGGCTACGCCAGGAGATCGAGACCGTGGCGGCCAGCGACCTGACCGTACTCATCACCGGCGAGACCGGCGTCGGCAAGGAGCTGGTGGCCGAAGCGGTGCACGGGCGCTCCCTGCGTCAACAGCGGCCGCTGATCAGCCTCAACTGCGCGGCCCTGCCCGAGGCGCTGGTGGAAAGCGAGTTGTTCGGTCACGTGCGGGGCGCCTTTTCCGGCGCGGTCAGCGAGCGCCGTGGGCGCTTCGAACTGGCCGACGGCGGCACCCTGTTCCTCGACGAGGTTGGCGAGCTGCCCTTGACGGTACAGGCCAAGCTGTTGCGCGTACTGCAGAGCGGTCAGCTGCAGCGGCTGGGCTCGGATCGCGAGCTCACCGTCGATGTGCGCATCCTCGCGGCCACCAATCGCGACCTGGCCGAGGCAGTGCGCGCCGGGCGCTTTCGCGCCGATCTCTATCATCGCCTGAGCGTCTATCCGCTGGCGGTGCCCGCCCTGCGCGAGCGCGGTCGCGACGTGCTGCTGCTGGCCGGCTTCTACCTGGAGCAGAACCGCGCCCGGCTCGGCCTGCGCGGGCTGCGGCTGACCCCGGCGGCGCAGCGAACCCTGCTGGCCTACGACTGGCCGGGCAACGTGCGCGAACTCTCCCACCTGATCAGCCGGGCGGCGCTCAAGGCCCATGCCGGCAGCCAGGAGCGCGGCGGCATCCTGACCCTGGACAGCGATCAGCTCGGCCTGCCCCTCGACACCCTGCCCCTGCCCACTGACGAACCCGCGGTGCTCGCCCCGTCGCTGCGCGAGGCGACCGACGCCTTCCAGCGCCAGACCATCGCCCTGACCCTGGAGCAGCACGGCCAGAATTGGACGCTGGCCGCCGCCGCCCTGGGGCTGGATCGCGCCAACCTCGCCCGCCTGGCGCGCCGGCTCGGGCTCAGGTAGCCATCAGAGCGCCTGCTGTACCGCCGGCAAGGCGGGCTGGCCCTCGCGGGTGGTGACCCCCTGCAGCCAGGGCTCCAGCACCTGGGGATGGGCCTTGAGCCAGGCCTTGGCGGCGGTGTCGTAGCTACCGCCCTTGTCCCGCGCGGCGCTCATGACGGCGTTTTCCATGTCCAGGGTGAACTTCAGGTTGCTCAGCAGCCGGGCCGGATTGGGACACTGCTCGGCATAGCCCTTGCGCGTTAGGGTGTTCACCGTACCGGCGGTGCCGAAGTACTTGTCACCCCCGCTGAGGTACTTGATCGGGTAGTCGACGTTCATGGGATGGGGCGTCCAGCCCAGGAAGACCACCCACTTGTCGCGCTTCACCGCCCGCCCGACCTGGGACAGCATGGCCTGCTCGCTGGACTCCACCAGCTGCCAGCCACCGAGGCCGAATTCGTTGCCCTGGATGATCTTCTGCAACGACTGGTTGGCCGGCGCGCCGGCGCCGATGCCGTAGATCTTCTTGTCGAACTGCTCGGCATGCTTCGCCAGGTCGGCGAAGCTCTTCACCCCGCCGTCCCAGACATAGGTGGGGACCGCCAGGGTGAATTCGGTCCCGGTCAGGTTCTGCGCCAGCTCGGTGACCAGGCCGCTCTTCACGAACTGGTCGTAGTGCGCCTGCTGCGCCGGCATCCAGTTGCCGAGGAAGGCGTCCACCTGCCCATCGCGCAGGCCACCGTAGATGATGGGCACCGCCAGGGTCTCGACCTTGCTCTGATAGCCGAGCGCGCTCAGGACCGCGCCAGTGAGCGCATTGGTGGCGGCGATGTCGCTCCAGCCCGGGTCGGCCAGGCGAACGGTGCCGCAGGCCTGCTCCTCGGCCTGGGCCGACAGGCTGACCAGGGCCAACGTGAACGTAGCGAAGATTCCAGGTTTCATGGCCGTGTTCCTTGGTTCAGGGTTGAGGGAAGCGGGCGCGGCGTTCCAGGTCGTCGAGGTCTATATGGTTGCGCATGTATTGCTGGCTGGCGTCGACGAAGGGCTGGTGATCCCAGCTGGTCCGCTCGCCCTGCGCCAGCGCCGCGGCGACGAAGCGCCGCCGCCGCTGGCTGGCCAGGACCTCGCCGTGCAGGCGCTCGAGGTCCCAGCGCTGGCGCACCTCCGCCTGGAAGGTGGCGAGCAGCTCGGCATAGTCGGCGCTGGCGGCCAGGTTCTCGCGCTCCAGCGGATCGTTCTGCACATCGAACAGCAGCGGCGGATCCAGCTCGCAGTGGATGTACTTGTAGGGACCGCGGCGGATCATCAGCAGCGGGCTGACGGTGCCCTCGGCCAGGTATTCGCCGATGACCTCGTCGTGCCCCTGCCCTCCCTCCAGGTGCGCCAGCAGGGAGCGCCCGTCCAGCGGCAGCTCCGCGGGCAGGCTGCCGCCGGCCAGCTCGACGAAGGTCGGCAGCAGATCCATAGTCGACACCGAGGCCTTGACCCGCGCCGGGGCGAAATGCGCGGGCGCATGGATCAGCAGCGGGACGCGGGCGGCCATCTCGAACCAGTGCATCTTGTACCAGAGTCCGCGCTCGCCGAGCATGTCGCCGTGGTCGCCGGAGAAGACGATCACCGTGTCCTCGGCGAGGCCGCAGTCTTCCAGGGTCTTGAGCAGCTGGCCGATCTGGGCGTCGACGTAGCTGCAGGCGCCGTAGTAGGCCTGGCGGGCATCGCGGATCTTGGCCGCGGGCAGCGGCTTGTCCCAGAGATCGATCACCTTGAGCAGGCGCTGGCTGTGGGGATCCTGCTCGGCCTGGGGGATGGTGGCATCGGGCAGGGGAATGTCGGTCTCGTCATACAGGTCCCAGAATTCCCGGGGGATGGTGTAGGGATCGTGGGGATGGGTCAGGGACACGGTCAGGCAGAAGGGCTTGGCGTCGCCGCGCCGCACATGGTCGTAGAGGTACTGGCGCGCCTTGAAGACCACCTCCTCGTCGAAGTCCAGCTGGTTGGTACGCACGCACGGCCCGGCCTGCAGCACCGAGGACATGTTGTGGTACCAGCTCGGCCGCACCTCGGGTTCATCCCAGTTCACCGCCCAGCCGTAGTCGGCCGGATAGATGTCGCTGGTCAGGCGCTCTTCGTAGCCATGCAGCTGGTCCGGGCCACAGAAGTGCATCTTGCCCGACAGCGCCGTGCGATAGCCGAGGCGGCGCAGATGATGGGCATAGGTGGGGATGTCGGCGGCGAAATCGGCGGCGTTGTCGTAGGCGCCGATCTTCGACGGCAGCTGGCCACTCACCAGGGTGAAGCGCGACGGCGCGCACAGCGGGCTGTTGCAATAGGCCGAGTCGAACACCACGGCCTGTTCAGCCAGGCGTTGCAGGTTCGGCAGCTTGATCGGCGAGGCGGCGTCGTACAGCGGCAGGATGGGCGCCGCCATCTGGTCGGCCATGAGGAAGAGAATGTTGGGCTGCTGCACGAGGGTCTCCTGCCGGGATCAAGTTGACTTATGGGTCCCATGATCGGTAGGAGCTATGACGCGGTAAAGGTCAGCCATGCTGATGCCTCGGATAAGCCAGGCTTATCCGAGGCCGGCCCTCACAGCTGGAAGCGGGCGACCAGCTGGTTGAAGGAGGTGGCCAGGCGCGAGAGGTCCTGACTGGACGCGCTGGTCTGGTTGGCACCGGCGGCGGTCTGGGTCGAGAGATCCTGGATGTTGCTCAGGTTGCGATCCACCTCGCGGGCTACCTGGGCCTGCTCTTCCGCGGCGCTGGCGATCACCAGGTTGCGCTCATTGATGCTGGCCACCGCCTCGGTGATGCGTGCCAGCGCCTGATCGGCGGCCTGGGCGCGCTCCTGGGTGGCCTGGGCCCGGCCCTGGCTGCTGTCCATGGCGCGCACCGCCTGGTCGGCGGTCTGCTGCACGGTGCCGATGATGCCTTCGATCTCGCCGGTGGAGGTCTGGGTCCGGGCGGCCAGGGCGCGGACCTCGTCGGCCACCACGGCGAAGCCGCGGCCCTGCTCGCCGGCGCGGGCCGCTTCGATGGCCGCATTGAGCGCCAGCAGGTTGGTCTGCTCGGCGATGCTGCGGATCACGTCGACCACCTTGCTGATGTCCCTTACCTGGTCGGCCAGCTGCTGCACGGTCTGACTGGAGCTGCCCAGTTCCGCGGTCATCGCGTCGATGGCACCCACCGCCTGCTGTACCTCGCGGCGGCCGGCCTCGGCTTCCTCGGTGGTGGCGTGGGAAGCGGCGGAGGTGGACGCGGCGTTGCGCGCCACTTCCTCGACGGCGCTGGTCATCTGGTTCACTGCGGTAGCCGCCTGCTGGATCTCGTCGTTCTGCCGCACCAGGCCGCGCGAACTCTCGTCGGTCACCGCGGTGAGCTCTTCGGCCGCCGAGGCCAGCTGATCGGAGGCCCCGGCGATTTCCTGCAGGGTATCCTTGAGGTTGCGCTGCATGCCCGCCAGGGCGTCGAGCAGTTGGCCCGGTTCGTCGCGGCGCTGGTTGACCAGGGTCTGGGTCAGGTCACCCGCGGCGATGCGGCGGGCGCTGGCCACGGCCTGGCCAATGGGACCGGTGATGGAGCGGGTGATGAGGATGCCCAGGGCGATGGCCACCACGAAGGCGACCACGATGCCGGAATAGAGCATGAAGTTCGCCTGGTAGGCACTGACGTCGGCTGCCTGGGCCCCTTCGCTGATCTGGCGGTTGTTGGAATCCACCATGATCTTGAGTTCATCCAGAACCCGCTGGTAATTGGTCTGGACCTCGCCATTGAGGAGTTCGTTGACGTGGGCCATGTCGCCCTGCTGCAGGAGCGCCAGGGCCCGCTGGATGCTGGCCTGGTACAGCGGCCAGTCCTTTTCCATCTGATCACCGGCCAGCCGCTCGTCGTCTTCCAGCGGCGTGGCACGGTAGGTGGCGAAGGCCTTCTCGCTGGCCAACTGGTTGGCCTGCATGCGCTCGCGCGCCTGGGCCTGCTGGTTGGCATCGGCACCCACCGCGGCCAGGGACACCAGCCGATAGAGGTCACGATTCTGGGCCACCGCATAGGTGGTGGCAGCATTGGTATTGCTTACCGAGACCAGGTTGTTGGAAAAGGTCAGCTTCAGGCTGTCGGCCAGGGTAGAAACGCCCTGGACACCGAGAAAACCGACGACCAGGGTGATGCAGGCACAGGCAACGAAGGCGGTCAGCAACTTGACCGCCAGACTGGCATTGGCGAATCCATTCATAGCAAGCTCCTGAAATGGATAAGAAAGTAAGGAAAAGGGATCAGCAGCGGATGCTAGAGCGGTTTTATGTGAACTGGTTCACTATTTTTTGTAACAGCTAGCGATGGCTAACGCCTCGATTACCTTTTTCTATCGGCAGCTGATCGAGGATATTTAGGCCGCCCATGACTAACCCTTCGCTGGATAGCCTGCGGATCTTCGCGACCGTGGCCCGCCACCTGAGCTTCACCCTGGCCGCGGTGGAGCTGGGTACCACCCAGCCGGCGGTGAGCCAGCAGATCAAGCGGCTGGAGGCCCAGCTGGATACGCGGCTGTTCGACCGTATCCATCGCGGCATCGCCTTGACCGCGGCCGGCCAGTTGCTCCAGCAGCATGTCGAGGCGGGGCTGGCCAGCATCGATGAGGGCTTGCGCGCCATCACCGCACAGCCTGCCCATGAGGTGCTGCAGGTCGCCACCGACTTCGCCTTCGCGGCTTACTGGCTGCTGCCGCGGCTGCCGCGCTTCCATGCGCGCCATCCCCAGCTCGACGTCAGCCTGATCACCAGTGATCGGCTACCCGTGCTGGGGGCGGAAGTGGATGTGGCCCTGACCTTCGGCGATGGCCGCTTCAAGCACGGCGAGGCCTGGCCGCTGTTTCGCGAGGAGGTCTTTCCGGTGTGCAGTCCGCGGCTGCTGGCGGATCGTTCGGTACCCCTGAGCCACACCCAGCTGGCGCACTGGCCGCTGCTGCACCTGAAGGCCGCGCCCAACAGTCGCTGGTACGACTGGCCAGCCCTGCTGGCGGCGCTCGACTGTCCTGCGCCGGCCAGCAACCAGAACGGCGCCGTGCTCAGCTTCGACAACTACACCCTGGTGATCCAGGCGGCCATCGCCGGCCAGGGCGTGGCCATCGGCTGGCGACACCTGGTCGATGATCTGCTGGCCCAGGACCTGCTGTGCCGGCCGTGCCCGGGCTCGGCGACCTCGGGCTACGGCTATTACGCGGTGTTGCCGCAGCGCAAGCGGCGGCAACGGCTGCTGCAGCCCTTCCTCGACTGGCTGCTGGAAGAGCTGGCAGCGCCGCGCGAGTCCCTGGCCGGGGTACGGCTGGCGACCTGAGCGCAGCGCTCAACGCTCGTAGACTTCCAGCGGCAGATCGTCAGGATCGGCGAAGAAGGTGAATCTCTTGCCGGTCAGCTCGTCGGTGCGGATCGGCTCGGTGACCACCCCATGCCTCTGCAGGTGAGCGACGCAGGCGTCCAGGTCGGCCACGGCGAAGGCCAGGTGGCGCAGGCCCTGGGCCTCCGGGCGCGACGGCCGTGGCGGCGCGTCGGGGAAGGAAAACAACTCCAGCTGGGCGTGCTCGCCCACCGCCAGGTCCAGCTTCCAGGAGCGCCGGGCTTCGCGGTAGGTCTCGGCGATCACCGGCAGGCCGAGGATCTCGGTATAGAAATGCCGGGAGCGTTCATAGTCGGCGCAGATCAGCGCCACGTGGTGCAGACGGTCGAAGAGGGTCATAGGAAGCTGTTCACGATCTCGCGAGCTAGAGCCGAACAGGGCCTCGGGCCCTGCAAAAACACCTGAAAAAGCGCGGTTTACGCGCTGAATGTGCATGACGACCGGCCCGCCGATCCAGGGCGTTGCTGACGCAGGGTGGCCGATCGTGAACAGCTTCTCAGGGTACCGCGACGAATTTGAGGTCAGCCGGCGCGCCCACGTCCAGGCTCTGCAGTTCGTCGCCGAGCTTGCCGCTGTCGGGATCCCGGGCGAAGACCTTGAGCTGGTTGGATTTCTGGTTGGCGACCAGCAGGAAGCGGCCGGACGGATCGATGGCGAACTCCCGCGGCGACAGGCCATTCACCGGATGCCGCTCGACGAAGGTCAGGGTGCCATCGGCGTTCACCGCGAACACCGCCAGCTGGTTGTCGGTGCCACGGCTGGCGACGTAGAGGAAACGGCCATCACCGGACAGGTGCAGCGCCCCGGCGTCACGCTCGCCGGCGAATTCCTGGGGCGTCAGGCTGTAGCTCTGCAACTGGCGCAGCATGCCGTCCTGGTGGGCGAAGGCCATCACCTGGCCGACCAGCTCCAGGGTCAGGTAGGCGTAGCGGCCATCGGCGCTGAACACCAGGTGGCGCGGGCCGCTGCCTTCCGGCACCGGGACGAAGGGGGTCTCCGCCGCCACCAGCGGACGCTCCGGCTGTTGCGGCAGGTAGCGATAGACGAACACCTTGTCGGCCCCCAGATCCGGGGCGAAGACGAAGCGTCCATCGGGGGTGGTGACCGCGGCATGCACATGGCTCGACTGCTGGCGGGCGTGCTGTTCGCTGGGCTGGTGGAATTCGATCTGCGCCACCGGGCTGAGCACCCCGCCGTCCTGGATCGGCAGCACCGCCAGGGAGCCTTCCGGCAGGCTGGAGTAGTTGGCCACGAACAGGTACTTGCCGTCGGTGCTCAGGCTGGAATGAGTCGGCTCGTCACCCAGGCTCTTCACCTGGCTAATCTGCTGCAGCCGGCCATTGCCCGGCTCGAAACGATAGGAGGTGACGCGGCCGATGGTGTCGCCGGTCGAGCCGCGACCGTTCTCGTTGACCGCGAACAGGGTGCGGCCATCGCGGGACAGGGTCAGGAAGGACGGATTGGAGGCCTTGAGAATGCGCAGCGGGCCGTCGATCTGGCCGTTGCGGCTGTTGAAGCGATAGACGTACAGCCCCTGGCTGCTGCCCGAGGTGTAGCTGCCGACCAGCAGGTTGAACAGACCGGGTTCGGCACGGGCGGCGGCGCCGTACCCCAGGAGCAGGGCGAACAGAGCCAGCGGCAGCAGACGGGGCAGAGCTCTCATGGAAAATCCTTGGCGAGCGATTGGCGTTGAGACCGATGGAAGGCGGTCCGGTTTCGTGTCCGCCGGGGAGCACGGCGGGACGCGCGCGGTCGCTATTCTACTGAAAACTGGACTGGCACTGTGCCAGGGAGGTTGCCATGCGTGTCTACATCCTGTCCCGCCCCACCGGCCCCGATGGGCTCGTGCAGGTCGAACGGCCCATTCCAGAGCCTGCCCGCGGCCAGGTGCTGGTACGCATGAAGGCGGCCTCGCTCAACTACCGCGATCTGCTGGTCGCCGAGGGGCGCTATGGTCGCGGTGAGCTGCCGCGGGACCTGGTACCGCTCTCCGACGGTGCCGGCGAGGTGGTCGCGGTCGGCGAGGCGGTGACCCGGGTGGCGGTCGGTGACCGGGTCGCCGGTCTCTTCATGCAGGGCTGGCTGGCCGGCGCCCTGGCGCCCGAATACGCCGGGACCGCCCTGGGCGGAGTACTGGATGGCGTGCTGGCCGACTACGTGCTGTTCGATCAGCAGGGCCTGGTGCGGCTGCCCGAGCACCTGAGCTACGTCCAGGGCGCCACCCTGCCGTGCGCCGCCGTCACCGCCTGGCATGCACTCTTCGCCAGCGCGCGGCCGCTCACCGCTGGCCAGCAGGTACTGCTGCTGGGCACCGGCGGGGTGTCCATGTTCGCCCTGCAGTTCGCTCGCGCCGCCGGCGCCCAGGTGATCCTCACCTCGTCCAGCGATGCCAAGCTGGCCCGGGCGCAGGCCGTGGGCGCCCACGCCACCATCAACTACCGCACCCATCCCGAGTGGCAGGACGAGGTGCTCAGGCTGACCGGTGGGCTGGGGGTCGACCATGTGGTCGAGGTCGGCGGCGCCGGTACCCTGCAACGCTCGGTGCGCGCCACCCGGCCAGGGGGCGCGGTCCATCTGATCGGCGTGCTCAGTACTGGCGACTTCAATCCCATCGCGGTGATGCAGCGCGGCCTGGTCCTGGATGGCATCTTCGTCGGCTCGCGGGAAATGTTCGAGGCGATGAATCGGCTGCTCGCCACGCAACGCCTCGAACCCCTCGTCGATCGAATCTTCGCCTTCGACGAGGCCGCGGCGGCCTATCGCTATCTCGCCGCCCAGCAACACCTTGGCAAGGTGGTGATCAGCCTGGAGGACTAGTCCAGCACGCCCTGCAGGATGGCATAGACCAAGCCAGTGCCGACGGCGATCAGCACCACGTCGGTACCCAGCTGCCGCCACTGGTAGCCGGGATATTCCGGTAGTTGCTGGACGATGCCGGGCGGCAGGGGCCTGCCGTAACCCGCTGGCAGCGGACGCCCGCGTTCCAGGCGCAGCCCCGGCGGCAGGGCCTCACCGCGGCCGATCTGGCCACGCAGGGCCTGGATGCGCTCGCGAGCCGGGCCCAGATCCGGCGGACCGCCCGCACCCGGTCGGGCATCCGCGCGACCTGGCCCACGCGGGTCGTGACCGGGCCCCTTGCCCTGGGGACCACCCGGCCCCTGCCAGGCCGGCCCTCGCGGGCCATGATCCTCGGGACCACCAGGGCCCTGGTCCGGCGGCGCAGCCAGGGCCAGGTTGCCGATCAGACAAAGCGCCACGGCGAGGGGGCGGGTGCGCATGGGGTTCTCCTCATGAGGGACTTCCGGGTCGATTATTCCCTTGGAGTCTGGATAGAGCGAAAAGACTTCCACCTGACTGAGGATTTACCTCTGTGGATAAATCCGGGATAAAAGCGGTATAAATCAGTGCAGAGCCGCCAGGCCTCTTCAGACTCCGAATAAAAATCCTTTATTTTCAACAAATTAAAAAGATGATCGGCTGGCTATCGAATCCAGATTTTGTGGATAACACTTTAGACCCCCCGGCCCGCCAGTCCTGTTTGGCAGCTCATCGAGGGTGAAATTTACCTACCCATGACAAAGCGCCCGCGCCCGGTGGATAACCCGGCGCGGGCGCTTGGACGACCGCTTACTCCTGATCCGGCTTCTTCAGCTTGGGATTGGGAAAGAACTGCACCGGCTGCACCTTGGGATCGGGCTTCTTCGGCTTGAGCGCACTGATGTTGACCCGCGTGGGCAATTCCTTGGGGACCGAATTGCCGCGTTCGTCCAGGGTGTCGCTGTAGCCGCAGGAGACGCATTCGCGATGGGGCGTGCCGGCCTCGGTCCACATCTTCAGGGTGTCCTGCGCCTGGCACGCCGGGCACACGGCGCCGGCGATGAACCTCTTGCGGATCGGCTCGCTCACGCCGCCTCCTCGCTCAGCCCGGAATGGCGGAGCAGGGCATCGATGCTGGGCTCGCGCCCGCGGAAGTCGACGAACAGCACCATCGGCGCCTGGGAACCGCCGCGGGCCAGGATGGCTTCACGGAAGGCCCGTCCGGTCTCGGCGTTGAAGACACCTTCTTCCTCGAACTTGGCGAAGGCATCGGCGGACAGTACCTCGGCCCACTTGTAGCTGTAGTAGCCCGCGGCGTAACCGCCGGCGAAGATGTGCGCGAAGCTGTTGGGGAAGCGATTGTAGGCCGGCGGACGCACCACCGAGATCTCGTCGCGGATGCCTTCCAGCACCTCGCGCACGCTGCGGCCATCGCCATGGCTGGCATGCAGCTCGAAGTCGAACAGCGAGAATTCCAGCTGGCGCAGCATCATCAGGCCGGACTGGAAGTTCTTCGCCGCCAGCATCTTGTCCAGCAGCTCCTGGGGCAGCGGTTCGCCGGTCTCGTAGTGACCGGAGATCAGCGCCAGGCCCTCGGGCTCCCAGCACCAGTTCTCCATGAACTGGCTGGGCAGCTCCACCGCATCCCAGGCCACGCCGTTGATGCCGGAGACGCTGGCATGCTCGACGCGGGTCAGCAGGTGGTGCAGGCCGTGGCCGAATTCGTGGAAGAGGGTGGTCACCTCGTCATGGGTGAGCAGCGCCGGCTTGCCGGGGCTGGCCGGGGTGAAGTTACACACCAGGTAGGCCACCGGATCGATCAGCCGACCCTGGGCATCGCGGCGCTTGTCACGGGCGCCGTCCATCCAGGCACCGCCACGCTTGTTGGCGCGGGCATAGAGATCGAAATAGAAGCGGCCGATGGAGGTGCCGTTTTCCTTGATTTCGAACAGGCGCACGTCCGGATGCCACTTTTCGAAGTCGCGCAACTCGGCGATCTCGATGCCATAGAGCTTCTGCACCGTGGCGAACAGGCCGGACAGCACCTTGTCCACCGGGAACCAGGCACGCACCTCTTCCTGGGACAGCGCATAGCGCTGCTGACGCAGCTTCTCGGCAAAGTAGCCGGTGTCCCAGCTCTGCAGATCCGCCACGCCCTGTTCGGCGGCGAAGGCGCGCAACTCATCCAGATCGCGCTGGGCGAAGGGCTTGGAGCGCACGGCGAGGTCGCGCAGGAAGCCCAGCACCTGGTCGCTGCTCTCGGCCATCTTGGTGGCCAGCGACAATTCGGCGTAGTTGGCGTAGCCCAGCAGGCGCGCCAGCTCCTGGCGCAGGTCGAGCAACTCTTCCATCACCGGGCCGTTGTCGAACTGGCCGGCATTGGGGCCTTGCTCGGAAGCACGGGTGGCATAGGCGGCGTAGACCTCTTCGCGCAGGGCGCGGTCATCGGCGTAGGTCATCACCGCGTAGTAGCTGGGGAATTCCAGGGTCACCAGCCAGCCGTCCAGCTCCTTGGCCTGGGCGGCGGCGGCCAGTTGCGCCTTGGCCGATTCGGGCAGGCCGGCCAGGGCCGCTTCGTCGGTAAGGTGCTTGGTCCAGGCTTGCGTCGCATCGAGCAGCTGGTTGGAGAACTTGCTGCCCAGCTCGGACTTGCGCGCCTGGATGGCGGCATAGCGCTGCTGCTCGGCCGGCGGCAGGTCGATGCCGGACAGGCGGAAGTCGCGCAGGGCGTGTTCCAGGGTGGTCTTCTGACCGACGTCGAAGCCCTTGGCTTCTTCGCTCTCGGCCAGGCGGCTGTAGGCCTGGAACAGGTCCTTGTTCTGGCCGATCTCAGTGGAATAGGCCGACAGCTTGGGCAGGCAGGCCTCGTAAGCGGCGCGTAGCTCGGCGCTGTTGCAGACGGCGTTGAGGTGGCCGATGGGGCTCCAGGCCTGGCCCAGGCGATCGTTCAGCTCGTCCATCGCCAGCACCAGTCCGGCCCAGGTGGGCTGTTCCTTCTGGGTCTCGAGCAGCTTGGCCAGGGCCGCGCGGTTCTCGGCGAGGATGGTGTCGATGGCCGGCTCGACGTGCTCGGGCTTGATGGCGGAAAAGGGCGGCAGGTCGTAGGACTGAAGCAGCGGATTGCTGGCGCTCACGGCGTTCCCCTCGGGGCGATGGCTTTGACAGGTATATATGGAGCCCATCCTAATAGGTCTCAAGACCCTTCCGACGAGAAAAGGTATCTATCGTGACCATAAGGACCTTCCAGGGTAAGACCCCGCAACTGGGCGCAGGCGCCTTCGTCGATGCCACGGCCGTGGTGATCGGCGACGTGACCCTCGGCGCCGACAGCTCGGTCTGGCCGTTGACGGTGATCCGCGGCGACATGCATCTCATCCAGATCGGCGCCCGCACCAGCATCCAGGACGGCAGCGTGCTGCACATCACCCACGCCAGCGCCTTCAATCCGGACGGCTATCCCTTGTTGATCGGCAACGACGTCACCGTCGGCCACCAGGTGACCCTGCACGGCTGCAGCATTGGCGACCGGGTGCTGGTGGGCATGGGCAGCATCGTCATGGACGGCGCCGTGGTGGAAGACGACGTGGTGATCGGCGCCGGCAGCTTGGTGCCCCCAGGCAAGCGGCTGGAAAGCGGCCACCTCTACGTCGGTCGCCCGGTGAAGCAAGTACGGCCATTGGAGGAAAAGGAACGGGCCTTCTTCACCTACAGCGCCGGCAACTACGTGAAGCTCAAG
This sequence comes from Pseudomonas sp. No.117, assembly GCF_054558395.1. Taxonomy (NCBI): domain Bacteria; kingdom Pseudomonadati; phylum Pseudomonadota; class Gammaproteobacteria; order Pseudomonadales; family Pseudomonadaceae; genus Pseudomonas; species Pseudomonas sp. No.117. Next base: position 492,561 of record NZ_BAAJNP010000001.1, on the reverse strand, counting down.
GACCAGCACCTGGCGGAGGGCTATGGGGAGGAGGGGGCTTAGCGTTTGATCGCGGCCATGGCGGTTGCCGATGCGGCCGCTCCTGCGGGTGTGACGCTGTGCTGTCTCATCGCGGCCATGGGCCGCTCCTACGGGGATATACAGCTTCTGTAGGAGCGGTCGCTACGGCGCACCGGTATGGCCGCGATTGACCGTAGGTTGGGTTGAGCGCAGCGAAGCCCAACAGCGTCGCGAACCTAGTGCCGTAGCGTGGAAAACGGCGCAGCCTTTTCCACTCGAGACTTCGGGACGCGAGGCTCGCCCTCACCCCAACCCTCTCCCCGGGGGAGAGGGGGCTATCAGCACGAGTGGTCATCCCCCGCATCTCCAGTCCGATCACGATCAGCCGTTATAACCCAGCCCCAGGAGCGGTCGCGTCGGCCGCGATCTGCTACCCCCGCAGCGGACAGGTCTCCCCCAGCCTTGCCTGGAGCACCCCACGCAACGCCTGCAATTCGTCGATGCGCGCCTCTATGACGCCAAGCTTGTCGCGCAGTAGCTCTCGCAGGTAGGCGTCCGGGTCGGACGCGTGCTCGACCTCGTGCAGGTTGGCAGCGATCTCCTGCAAGCTGAAGCCCAGCCGCTGGGCGGTGCGGATGTAGCCCAGCCATTCCACGGCCTCGGGTGGATAGTCGCGATAGCCGTTGGCCCGCCGCCGCGCCTGGAGCAGTCCCTGGCGCTCGTAGAATCTCAGGGTGTCGCGGCTCAGGCCGGTGGCCTGGGCGAGGGTGCCGATACGCATCCGTTCTCCTTGACCCTGGACCTTACTCCAGGGTCGACACTGGGCTTCCCTCATTCAAGGAAGTCCGTCCATGTGGAAGCTTGCGCCCTATCTGCAGCTGGTCCGGGCCAGCGCCCTCTATGATCTGCTGGTCACCGCGCCCTTCGCCACCCCCTGGAGTCTCGCCTGGCTGTTGCGCCAGCTCGACGCCCTCGGCCAGGCGCTGGGACTCGCACCGCTGCCCGTGTTCCCCCCGGAAGCCCTGTTGCTGGGCAATCTGCTGGGTTCCGTGGTGTGCGTCTGGTCGGTGCTCCGCCTGGCCAGGCCTTCGCTGCTGCTGGGGCGCCACGATGCCGTCGCCAGGGGCCTGTTCGCCCTGTGGATGACTTGGGCGCTGTACCAGGGCGCCAGTCCCTTGCTGGCGGCCTTCCTCGTAGTCGAAATCGGCTTCGGCATCGCCCAGGCGTGGCCCGTCTCTCCGACTTCGCGCAGAAGCCAGCCCCAGTTGGCGGGCTGACCGCGGTCCGTTGGGCTCCGGCGATGGAGCCGCCTCAACCCAACCTACAAGTGATCGCCATGGCTGTCCGCCGATGCGGCCGCTCCTACGGAATACACAGCCTCTGTAGGAGCGGCCCATGGCCGCGATAGCAGCTCACGGCCGCAAACGACCGTAGGTTGGCGCTGAGCGCAGCGAAGCCCAACAGCGTCGAGGGCCTACCCCAACTGCCGCCGCAACTCGGCCAGCACCGGCGCGCTGTCCGGACGCACCCCACGCCAGAGTTCGAAGGCCTCGGCCGCCTGTTCCACCAGCATCCCCAGGCCATCGAGGCTATGGAAGGCACCTTCGTCCAGGGCCCAGCGGTTGAAGGGGGTGAGATCCTTGCCGTACATCATGTCGTAGGTCACCGTCTGCGGACCTATCACCGCCTCCGACAGCGGCGGGCGACCGCCGCCGAGACTGGCCGAGGTGCCGTTGATGATGACGTCGAAGGGCGCTCTCAGGGTGGAGAAGGCCGCCACCTCGATCGTCCCCAGTTCGGCGAACTCCCGCGCCAGTTGCACCGCCTTGAGTTCGGTACGGTTGGCCAGCACCAGCTGGCCGGGGTTGCAGGCCAGCAGCGGCTCCAGCACGCCACGCACGGCGCCGCCGGCGCCCAGCACCAGGACGCGCTGACCGGCCAGCTGCAGACCGGCGTTGACCGTGAGATCCCGCACCAGGCCGGCGCCGTCGGTGTTGTCGCCGAGCAGGCGGCCGTTGGCCTGGCGCTTCAAGGTATTCACCGCCCCGGCACGGCGCGCGCGCGGGGTGAGTTCATCGCACAGCTGGTAGGCCTCTTCCTTGAAGGGCACCGTGACGTTGGCGCCCAGGCCGCTTTGGAAGAAGCTGCGCGCGCTTTCGCTGAAGCCGTCCAGCGGTGCCAGCAGCGGACCGTAGTGCAGGCGCTGGCCGGTCTGGTCGGCGAACAGGCTGTGGATCAGCGGCGACTTGCTGTGGGCGATGGGGTTGCCGAAGACGGCATAGCGATCCATGGGGCTATCCTGCGGACGAGGGTTCGAGCGCGAGCCAGTCGCGGTCGGTGAGGAAGAAATCGGTCAGCCGCGCCTCGGGCGAACCCGGTTCGGGTTTCCAGTCGTAGCCCCAGCGCACCTGCGGCGGCAGCGACATGAGGATGGACTCGGTGCGCCCGCCGGATTGCAGGCCGAACAGGGTACCGCGGTCATAGACCAGGTTGAATTCGACGTAGCGGCCGCGGCGATAGGCCTGAAATTCCCGCTCGGCTTCGCTGTATGGCTGATGACGCCGGCGCTGGACGATGGGCAGGTAGGCCTCGACGAAGGCATCGCCGATGGCGCGCTGGAAGGCGAAGCAGGTATCGAAGTCCCAGTCGTTCAGGTCATCGAAGAACAGCCCGCCGATGCCGCGCGGCTCGCCACGGTGCTTGAGGTGGAAATAGCGATCGCACCAGGCCTTGTAGCGCGGATAGACGTCGGCGCCGAAGGGCGCGCAGGCGTCATGGCAGACCTGGTGCCAGTGCACGCAGTCGGCCTCGTTGCCGTAGTAGGGGGTCAGGTCCAGGCCGCCGCCGAACCACCAGACCGGCGCCTCGCCGGGCTTCTCGGCGAGGAAGAAGCGCACATTGGCGTGGGCGGTGGGGATGTGCGGATTGCGCGGATGCATGACCAGCGAGACGCCCATGGCTTCGAAACTGCGTCCGGCCAGTTCCGGCCGATGGGCGCTGGCCGAGGGCGGCAGGCTGTCGCCATGGACGTGGGAGAAATTCACGCCGCCCTTTTCCAGCACGGCGCCCTCGGCGATCACCCGGGTACGGCCACCGCCGCCGGTCGGCCGGGTCCAGGCGTCTTCGACGAAATGCGCCGCGCCATCCTCGGCTTCCAGTGCGGCGCAGATGCGCTCCTGCAGAGCGAGCAGATAGGCCTTGACGGCCTCCAGGGAGGGATTCATCGCAAGGATTTCCACAACAGGCGGGGAGGGGGAGAGCATAACACTCGCATCCGACCGGTTGACGTGGCCCGCGGTTGCGGCTTGGATGGAGGATCACGCCAACAAGGAACCGACAAGATGGCCCAGCGCATCCAGTTCAGCCGCACCGGTGGTCCCGACGTACTCGAACTCGTGGATTTCGAACCCGCCGCCCCCGGTCCCGACGAGGTGCGGGTGCGCAACCATGCCATCGGCCTCAATTTCATCGAGACCTACTACCGCAGCGGCCTCTATCCACCGCCGTCGCTGCCGTCGGGCCTGGGCACCGAGGGTGCCGGGGTGGTGGAGGCGGTGGGCAGCGGCGTGCAGCGCTTCAAGGCGGGCGATCGGGTGGCCTATGCCACCGGTCCGCTGGGCGCCTATGGCGAGGTCCATGTCCTGCCCGAGCGCCACCTGGTCCACCTGCCGGAAGCGGTGTCCTTCGAGCAGGGCGCCGCGGTCATGCTCAAGGGGCTGACCGTGCAGTACCTCTTGCGCCAGACCTATCCGCTGCAGGCCGGCGATACCGTGCTGTTCCATGCCGCCGCGGGCGGGGTCGGCTCCCTGGCCTGCCAGTGGGCCAAGGCCCTGGGCGTACGCCTGATCGGCACCGCCGGCTCGCCGGAAAAGCTGGAGAAGGCCAAGGCACTGGGCGCCTGGGCGGTGATCGACTATCGAAAGGAAGACGTCCCGGCGCGGGTGCGCGAATTGACCGACGGCGCCAAGGTACCGGTGGTCTACGACGGTGTCGGTAAGGACACCTGGGAGATGTCGCTGGACTGCCTGGCCCCGCGCGGTCTCATGGTCAGCTTCGGCAACGCCTCGGGCGCGGTCACCGGGGTCAACCTGGGCATCCTCTCGCAAAAGGGCTCGCTCTACGTGACCCGCCCGACCCTGGCCACCTACGCCGCCTCGCCCGAGGCGCTGCAGGACATGGCCGATCAATTGTTCGAGCTGATCACCGATGGCCGCATCCAGGTGGACATCGGGCGGCGCTATCCGCTGGCCGAGGTGCAGGAGGCGCATCGGGCGCTATCAGGTCGTGAGACCAGCGGCTCGACCATCCTGCTGCCCTGAGGGACGACCTCTGGGCCGCCGCTTCGGCGAAATCGTGACGGCCATTAAGTTTCCTCAAGCAAGGCGGCACGACGAGGGTAAACGCCGGTCTATCTCGGACAGTCGAGTCCTCACGGACCCGGCGCCCTTCCAAGAATCGGCCGGATCGCTGCCCTCGCCATGCCTATCTCCAGCCCCCTCGCCAGCCTGCTCGACACCGCCACCCACACGGCGTTGATCACCCTGACCGCCGATGGGCGGATCGGGCAGTGGTGTCCGGCCGTCGCCCGGCTGCTCGGCTGGACGGCGCAGGACCGGCTCGGCGAGTCCATCGTCGGCCTGCTGGTACCCGAGCCTCCCGCCGACCAGTGGCTGGCCGCGCTGGAACGCTGCCAGACCCAGGGTCTGCGCCACCGCGATGGCCAGGTGGTGCGTCTCGACCTGCATCTGGTCCCCCTACGCCGGGGCGAAGTCGCGGTGGGCTGGCTGCTGCACGTCTGGCAGGCGCCCGCGACCCGGACGCGCTTTGCCGCTCGGCGCAGCGCCGAGCGGGACCTGCCCCAGCGCCTGCAGGCGCTGGGCGAATGGTCACGCCGGCTGAACGGCACGACCGACCTGGGCGCCTTGCGCCTGTGCGCCACCCAGGCCCTGCGCGATCTCGCCAACGATCCCCAGGCGCGGGTGCTGGGGGCTACGGACGGCGGCGACCCGGCCGCCGATTCGTCACTCATCCCGCTGGGCCCGCCGGCCCAGCCCCTGGGCTATCTGCAGCTGAGCGCGCCGGCCGGCGATGCCGATACCCGCCTGCTGCTGGAGCCCTTGGCCCTGCTGCTCGGCACGTTGCTGGAACGCCAGCGCCAGCGCGATCAGCTGCAGCACCTCGAACAGCGCCTGTCGCTGGAGCAGGGCCTGCTGGCCAGCGTGCTGCAACAGGCGCCGCTGGGGATCTCCATCACCGAAGCGGGCAGCGAGAAGGCGGTGATGCTCAATGACCGCGTCGATGTCCTCCTGGGCAGGTGCCCGGAAGGGGAGACCCTGGACGAGCGCTACCAGGCCATCGGCGCCCTGCACGCCAACGGCCAGCCCTATGCGGTGGACGACTATCCCACGGTACGGGTGCTGCGCAGCGGCCAGGCGGTGGCTCCCGAGTTGATGCGCTACCGTCGTCCCGACGGCAGCATTCGGCTGCTGGAGGTGTCCAGCGCGCCGGTGCGCTCCTCCCATGGCGAAGTCATCGCCTCGGTCACCCTGTTCGATGACGTCCAGCAACGGGTAGACGCCGAGAATGCCCTGCGCGAGCACAGCGCGCGCCTGGCCAGCCTGATCAACCAGGCCGCGGTAGGCATCTGCCAGACCGACGCCTGCGGCCGTATCCTGCTCGCCAATCGGCGCTACTGCGAGCTGCTCGGCCGCAACGAGGTCGGGGTGCTGGAGCAGAGTCTGCAGGCCCAGACCCATGCCGACGACCGAGCCGCGCTGGAACGCAGCCTGGCGACCCTGCGCGACCGGGGTGACAGCTTCAAGCTGGACCAGCGCTTCCTGCGGCCCGACGGTTCGGTGGTCTGGGTCAGCCTGCACGGTTCACCACTGCAGTCGGAGCTCGGCCAGGAACTCTCGGTGAGCCTGGTGGTGGTCGACCTCACCCAGCGCAAGCAGGCCGAGGCGGCGCTGCACCTGTCCAACCAGCGTTTTCGTAATGCCGTGGAAGCGGTCCAGGGGGTAGTCTGGACCACCAACGCCCAGGGTCATCTGTTGGGCGAACAGCCCGCCTGGAGCGCCCTGACCGGCCAGAGCTACGCCCAGTACCAGCGGGAAGGCTGGGCCGACGCCCTGCATCCCGAGGATGCGTCGCGATCCCTGCGCCGCTGGCGCCTTGCCGTGCAGCAACAGGTGAATTTCCACGACGAGCATCGGCTGCGCTGCCGCGACGGCCAGTGGCGCACCTTCAGCGTGCGCGCCCTGCCGATCCGCGAGAACGGCGTGGTCTGCGAATGGGTCGGGGTCCACACCGACGTCAGCGAGATCCGCATGGCCGAACATCGCCTGCGGCGCCTGGCCGAGCTGCTCGAACAGCGCGTCCACGAACGCACCGTCGAACGCGACCGCATGTGGCGGGTGGCCGACGACCTGCTCGGGGTGATCCAGGGCCAACGCTGGCTCAGTCGCAACCCGGCCTGGAGCCGCACCCTGGGCTGGGACGACGAGGAATTGCGCCATCAGCCGCCCACCTCGCTGGAACACCCCGAGGATCCCCCGGTATTCCCGCGCCTGGCCGCGCTGCGCCATGGGGAAGTGCTCAGCGACCTGCCCGGTCGCCTGCGTACCCGCGGCGGCCAGTGGCGCCACATGATGTGGAAGGCCACCGCCGATCACGATGGCCGCATCTATGTGTTCGGCCGCGACATCACCGTCGAGCACGACGCCGCCCTGGCCCTGCAGAATGCCGAGGCGGCGCTGCGCCAGGCGCAGAAGATGGAAGCCATCGGCCACCTCACCGGCGGCATCGCCCATGACTTCAACAACCTGCTCACCGGTATCAGCGGCTCGCTGGAATTGCTCCGCCGGCGCCTCGACCAGGGCCGCCATGACAACCTGCAACGCTACCTGGACACCGCCGAGCAGTCCGCTACCCGCGCCGCCGCCCTGACCCATCGGCTGCTGGCCTTCGCCCGCCGGCAGACCCTGGACCCGCGCCCGGTGGACGTGAACGACCTGATCCTGTCGCTGGAAGAACTGTTCCAGCGCACCCTCGGCGAGCGGATCACCCTGCGCAGTCGTCTCAGCCACCAGCTACCGCCGGCCCGCACCGACACCAACCAGCTGGAGAATGCCCTGCTGAACCTGGTGATCAACGCCCGCGACGCCATGCCCGACGGTGGCCGCCTGACCCTGGAAACCGCCCTCGATCGCCTCACCGACCTGGCCGCCGAGCACGAATTGCCGCCCGGCGACTACGTTCGCCTGACCATCGCCGATACCGGCAGCGGCATGCCGGCCGAGGTGGTGGACCGCGCCTTCGATCCCTTCTTCACCACCAAGCCCATCGGCCAGGGCACCGGCCTGGGCCTGTCCATGCTCTATGGCTTCATCAAGCAATCCGGCGGCCATGTCACCCTGGAAAGCGCACCGGGCATGGGGACCAGGGTCAGCCTGTGGCTGCCCTGTGCCCAGCCCGAGACGCCGGCCGCGGCCACGGAGCCCCAGGCGGCCATCGCCCAGAGCCGCGGCGAACGGCTGCTGCTGGTGGAGGATGATGTCTCGGTACGGTTGCTGCTGCGCGAGATGCTCACCGAGCTGGGCTATCGCGTGCGCACGGCCGCCAGCGCCTCGGCGGCGCTGACCCTGGTCGAGGGTGACCAATCCTGTGATCTGCTGATCACCGACCTCGGCCTGCCGGATCTCGATGGCGCCGAGCTGGCCGAACGCCTGCGCGAGCGCTGGCCGGGGCTACCGGTGCTGTTCGTCAGCGGCCACGTCGAGCGCCCGACGCCCAATGGCGAGCCCTCGCTGGCCAAGCCGTTCCAGATCGATGCCCTGGCGCGGCAACTGCGCCTGTTACTCGACTGAGATCAGGGACGAAAGACCTTGCCGGTCACCAGGTCGCGGATCACGCTGGGATTCTTGCGACCGCCCAGTTCGCCGGTGAGGATGCCGTCCAGGCCGCCCGGGAAGTATTGCTGGACCCTCAGCCGCGTCCGCGCGGCCGGACGGCCGGCCGGGTTGGCCGAGGTGGAGATCAGCGGGCCGGTGAGGGCGCAGAGTTCGCCCACCAGCGGATGCTCGGACACCCGCAGCGCCACGGTGGCGTGGGCACCGGTGACCCAGCCGGGCAGGCGGTTGTGGTGGGGCACCAGCCAGGTGTTCGGGCCTGGCCAGGTGCTGGCCAGCTTGGCCAGGGCCTCTTCCGGCAGGTCGTGGAGCAGGAAGTCGAACTGGCGAATGTTGTCGGCGACCAGGATCAGGCCCTTTTCCATGGGCCGCCGCTTGAGCGTCAGCAGGCGATAGACCGCGGCCTGGTCCCAGGGATCGCAGCCCAGGCCCCAGACGGCCTCGGTGGGATAGGCCAGCACGCCCCCCTCGCGTACGATCCGCGCCGCCTGTCGCACCTGCCAGCTGTTGTGCATCGCCTTGCCTCCGGTAAATCCCTGAAGTCTACCCGAGCCCGTGGCCGATGCCAGTCGTCCGCTCCTAGCCGAGACGACTCCAGCTGCCCTGCCGTGCGGCCACCCGGCCCTCCAGCTCCAGATCGGTCAGACGCGCCAGCACCGCGGGCAGTGGCTGGCCGCTGAGCCGGGCCAATTCCTCGCTGTTGAGCGGGCCGGCAGCCAGATGCCGCAACAGGGGATCTTCCTCCACGGGTGCGAGGGCTGGCGTCGCCGGTAGGCTACGCCAGCCCTGCAGGGCCTCGAGGATGTGCTCCACGCTTTCCACCAGCTGGGCGCCCTCGCGGATCAGCTGGTGGCAACCCCGGGCACCCGGATGATGGATGGAGCCGGGAAGGGCGAACACCTCGCGGCCCTGTTCGGCGGCCAGCCGGGCGGTGATCAGCGAACCGCTGGACGGACTGGCCTCCACCACCAGGGTACCCAGGCTGAGGCCGCTGATGATCCGGTTGCGCCGGGGGAAGTTGGCCGCCTGGGGCGTGCAGTCCAGCGGCAACTCCGAGACCAGCGCCCCGCCTTCGGCCAGCAGCCGCCGGGCCAGGCCCAGGTGTCGCCGGGGATAGAGGTGCAGCAAGCCGGTGCCCAGCACGGCGACCGTGCCGCCGCCGGCATCCAGCGCGCCCTGGTGCGCCGCACCATCGATACCCAGCGCCAGGCCGCTGGTCACGCAGAAGCCGGCCGCCGCCAGGCTATGGGCGAAGCGCCGGGCATTGTCCAGGCCCTGGGCGCTGGCCTGGCGGCTGCCGACCAGGGCCAGCTGGGGCCGCTCGAGCAACTCGGCCCGGCCTTCGACGAAGAGCAGCGGGGGCGGATCGGCGATCTCGGCGAGCAGGGCTGGATAGCGGTCGTCACCCAGGCAGAGCAGCTGGCGCTCGGGCCCGTCCAGCCAGGCCAGGGCGCAGGCGGCGCGCTCGCGGGTCTCGGCGCTGCGCCGGGCATCGGCGGCCACCGCCGGCAGCCGGAGGGCGCGCCAGGCCGCAGCGGGCGCACTCAGCGCCGCGGCGGCACTACCAAAGGCATCCAGCAGCAGGCGCTGGCGTTGGCCGCCGATTTCCGGCAGGGCATGCAGGCGGAGCCGAGCTTCCTGCTCGGCGGGAGAGAGGCTGGCCATGACGGTCGTCCTTGCGCGTGGCCGGTCGCCGTCCTGGCGACCCGGAAGGGGAGGTTAGGGGTTGCGCACCTTGTCCATGATCGCCAGCTGGCGGGTGGCGGTCAGGATCAGGCCGTAGCTGATCTTGTCGTAGGTACGAAAGACCATCAGCAGCCCGGCGCGCTCGTCGGGGATCTTCACCAGCTCGCCGGTGATGCGATCGCGCACCGTCTCGCCGGTCTTGTACACCGCCAGCACATTGCCCTCGGTCAGGCCGTCGCGGGCGCCTTTGTTGAGGGTGACCACGTCGAACTGGCCGACCTGGGTGACACCCCGGGGTACGTCGAGGATCAGGCCGTTGAGCTCGCGGGCCGGTGCGCTGGGCATGAAGGTGGAGTTCACCAGTCGCTCCTCGGTGGGGAACAGCCGGTCGCCCAGGCGGACCTCCTGGGTGGTGCGGGTCAGGCGCAGGGTGGCGATGTCGCCTTCCTGGGCGACCAGGTCGGCGCTGCCGATGAAGTCGCCATTGATGCCGAGGAAGGCGCCGGTCTTGGGATCGACGTAGGTCTTGCCCTGGCGGTAGATACCGAAGGCCGAGACACCCGGCTGCAGCTTGCCGCGCACATAGATGCGATCGCCAGCGCCGCTCACCACGCGCTCGGCGTTGCCGGCCACCACATAGGGCGCCGCCTGGAACTGTTCGGCCGAATCGATGGCGCGGTTCTGCAGCAGGAAGCTGTTGACCGCCTCCAGCGGAATGGCCGGGATGGCTTCGGCGATGGGCGTGCTGCGCACCGTGGGCGACAGCTTGACCGTGCCGCGCGAGGCGCCGCGGTTGAGCTGCAGCCGCGGCTGGCCGTCGACGTAGCTCAGCACCAGGGTATCGCCGGGATAGATGAGGTGGGGATTCTTGATCTGCGGATTGGCCTGCCAGATCTCCGGCCATTCCCAGGGCTTGCTGAGGAATTTGGCGGAGATGTCCCAGAGGGTATCGCCGCGGACCACCGTGTAGCTTTCCGGATGATCCTGGCGCAGGGTAACCGCCGCGTACGCCGACTGCAGGGCGCCCGCTGCGACCAGCAGCAGGGCGAACAAAGATTTCCTCATGCGCCGAATCCCTTTACACTCTTAGCCTTGAAGAACCGTCTTCACGCGAACGTCGGGGAATCGCCCCAGTCGTGCCCTGATCGCCACGTTCGTCGGCACCAGGCAGCGCAGGCGCTCATCCCCGTCGACCGACCTCATCCACCGTGCGGAGCTGCTCCGTGTCGGGTGGATACAACGCTGCGGCATCTTAGCAGCGCCCCTTGACTGTATTCCACAAGTGCCCTCAACGCCATGGCGATCCTAGACATCCTCGAATTTCCCGATCCCCGCCTGCGCACCGTCGCCAAGCCCATCGACACGGTCGACGACGCCCTGCGCCAGACCATCGACGACATGTTCGAGACCATGTACGAAGCGCCCGGCATCGGCCTGGCCGCCACCCAGGTCAACGTCCATCGGCGCCTGGTGGTGATCGACGTCAGTGAAGATAAGAGCGAGCCGCTGGTCTTCATCAACCCGGAAGCCGAGCCGCTCACCCAGGAACTGGGCGAGTACCAGGAAGGCTGCCTGTCGATCCCCGGCTTCTATGAAAAGGTCTGCCGCCCCGAGCGGGTCCGGGTGAAAGCCCTCGACCGTGACGGCCAGCCCTTCGAGCTGGAATGCGACGGCCTGCTGGCGGTGTGCATCCAGCACGAGATCGATCACCTCGACGGCAAGCTGTTCGTCGACTACCTGTCGCCGCTCAAGCGTGATCGCATCAAGAAGAAGCTCGAAAAGCAGCAGCGCCACAAGGCCTGATCGCCCTGGCGGACGGCGTCATCGGCGTCCGCCGCTCGCCCTTTCCGCCAGGTCCGCCATGTCCAGATCCCTTCGCCTCGTCTTCGCCGGAACCCCGGAATTCGCCGCCGTGCACCTGCAGGCGCTGATCAGCGCCGGCTATCCCATCGCCGCCGTCTACACCCAGCCCGACCGCCCCGCCGGGCGCGGCCAGAAGCTGGCCATGAGTCCGGTCAAGCAGCTGGCGCTGGCCCACGGCATCCCCGTCGAACAGCCGCCGACCCTGCGTGATCCCGCGGCCCAGGCCACCCTGGCGGCGCTGGAGCCCGACCTGCTGGTGGTGGTGGCCTACGGCCTGATCCTGCCCCAGGCGGTGCTGGACATCCCGCGCCTGGGTTGCATCAACAGCCATGCCTCGCTGCTGCCGCGCTGGCGCGGCGCGGCGCCCATCCAGCGCGCGCTGGAGGCCGGCGATGCCGAATCCGGGGTCACCGTGATGCGCATGGAAGCCGGCCTGGATACCGGGCCGATGCTGAGCAAGGTGACGACGGCGCTCACCGCCGAAGACACCGGCGGCAGCCTGCATGACCGCCTGGCCGCCCTGGGCGCCGCCGCCGTGGTCGCGGCGTTGCCCGGTCTGGCCGATGGCAGCCTGGCGGGCGAAGTCCAGGACGATGACCTGGCCACCTACGCCCACAAGCTGAACAAGGACGAGGCCCGGCTGGATTGGGAACGTCCCGCCGTGGAGCTGGAGCGGCGCATCCGCGCCTTCGATCCCTGGCCGCTGTGCCATACCGCCCTGGCCGGCGAACCGCTCAAGGTCTGGGCCGCCGAGCTGGCCGAAGGCCAGGGCATCCCCGGCATGGTGCTCGATGCCGACCGCCACGGGCTGCTGGTGGCCTGCGGCGAGGGCGCGCTGCGCCTGACCCGGCTGCAGCTGCCGGGCGGCAAGCCGCTGGGCTTCGCCGATCTCTACAACGCCCGCCGCGAGCGCTTCGCGCCCGGCCAGGTGCTGGGCCTATGAATCCCCGGCTGGCGGCGACCCGCGCCCTGGCGGCGGTACTCGCCGGCCGCGCCTCCCTGGGCAGCAGCCTGCCCGAGCAACTGGCCAAGGTGGAGCCGCGCGACCGCGCCCTGGCCCAGGACCTGGCCTTCGGCACTGCCCGCTGGCAACCGCGGCTGTCCCTGCTGGCGGAAAAGCTGTTGCAGAAGCCCTTCAAGGCCGGCGACCGGGATCTCGAAGCCCTGCTGCTGATCGGTCTCTACCAGCTGTTCTACACCCGCATTCCGGCCCATGCCGCCATCGGCGAGACGGTGGGCTGCGTCGACAAGCTGAAGAAATCCTCGGCCAAGGGCCTGCTCAACGCCGTGCTGCGCCGCGCCCAGCGCGAATACGACAGCCTGCTGCCGGCCCTGGAGCACGACCCGGCGGCGCGCCTGGCCCATCCGCGCTGGCTGCAGAAAGCCCTCAAGGCGCGCTGGCCGGAGCACTGGGAAGCCATCGCCACCGCGAACAACCTGCATCCGCCGCTGATCCTCCGGGTCAATCGGCGCCAGGGCGGTCGCGACGCCTATCTGGCCGAACTGGCTGCCGCCGGTATCGCGGCCGTGCCCTGCACCTTCAGCGCCGACGGCATCCGGCTGTTGCAGCCCCAGGACGTCACCGCCCTGCCGGGCTTCGCCGCGGGGCGCCTGAGCGTGCAGGACGAAGCCGCCCAGCTGGCGGCCGAGCTGCTGGAGCTGGCGCCCGGCCAACGGGTACTGGACGCCTGCGCGGCACCGGGTGGCAAAACCTGTCACCTGCTGGAGCGCGAACCGGGCCTGGCCGAGGTGGTGGCGCTGGACGCCGACGCCGGCCGGCTGCAGCGCGTCGAGCAGAATCTTGCCCGCCTGGGTCTTGCGGCCCGTACCCTGGCCGCCGATGGCCGATCCGTGGCCGACTGGTGGGACGGCAAGCCCTTCCAGCGCATCCTGCTGGACGCCCCCTGCAGCGCCACCGGGGTGATCCGTCGCCATCCGGACATCAAGCTGACCCGCCAGGCCGAAGACATCCCGCCGCTGGTGCAGCTACAGGGCGAATTGCTCGACGCCCTCTGGCCGACCCTGGCGGTAGGCGGCATCCTGCTCTATGCCACCTGTTCGGTACTGCCGGAAGAGAACAGCGACAACCTGGCCGCCTTCCTCGCCCGTACCCCGGGCGCCCGCGAGCTGGACATCCCCGCGCCCTGGGGGATCGCCCAAGCCCATGGCCGCCAGTTGCTGCCCCAGGCGGAAGGCCACGACGGCTTCTATTACGGCAAGTTGATCAAGATCGCCAAGTAGGAGGCTTCGCCATGCTCGAATCCCTGGAAAAGCTGCTCGCCCGCGGCCAGGACAATGCCCTGCTGAGGTTCGGCCTGGGCAAGGGCTACCTGGACGCCGGCGAGCCGGCGCGGGCCATCGAGCACCTGGCGCGCTGCGTGGAATTCGATCCGGCCTATTCGGCGGCCTGGAAGCTGTTGGGCAAGGCCCATGAAGGCAGTGGCGACCTGGCCAGTGCCGCGGCGGCCTGGACGCAAGGCCTGCAGGCAGCGCAAGCCAAGGGCGACAAGCAGGCGGAGAAGGAAATGACGGTATTCCTCAAGCGGCTGGCGCGCCGCGCTCAATCCTGATCGCGCAGGAATTTGAGACCGGCGCCTTCGCCATCGGTACGCATGACCTCCATGTTCACCTTCGGCGCCTCCATCGGCAGGTCGAGCACCTGGCCGATCACCCGGGTGCCGCGCGGTAGCCGGCTCAGCTCGGGATGCACCACATAGACGCCGCCATCGGAGAGATCGCGCGTCTCGCCGACGATCTCGCCATCCGGATAGGAGATCCACAGCCGGCACTTGAGCGGGGTACGGGTATGGTGGCGCTGATCGCGCGAATTCATCGCCTGACTCCCTGGATAGGCGCTCCTTGCAGTCCCCGCAGCTTCCGGCAAAGCCGGGCGCCTGTCAGCCGCGCGCCGACCGAACGGTCCAGGGGATCAGCTGAGCGATCCGGCGCGCAAGGCCGCGCACAGCCAGTCGTCCAGGGCAGAACCCGGGCGTGGCTGGGCGTCTAGTACCACTTTTCCTCGCCCTCCGGGCGATTCTTGAATCTCTTCATGCTCCACATGTACTGGGTCGGATAGCGCCGCACGTAGCCAGCCAGCACCTCGCTCATGGCCGCTACCGAGACCTGCGGATCCGGGTCGTACATGGCCGGGGGCGCGGCTTCCAGGATCACCTTGTAGCCACTGCCATCTTCCAGGCGCACCGCATGGAAGAACACCCCGCGCGCCTTGCCCCGGGCCAGCAGCGAGGGGACGAACTTGCTGGTCAGGGCGGTGGTACCGAGGAAGGGCACGAACAGCCCGGCGCTGCGGCTCGGCTCGGGATCGGCGGGAATGCCCACCGCGCCGCCACGACGGACTTCCTTGATCACGCTGATGATGCCTTCCGGGGTCGAGGGCGCCACCCGGTTGCCCAGTTGCACCCGCTGGCGCTTGAGCAACTCGTCCACCGCCTTCAGCTTGGGCGGCCGGTAGAAGATGATCGGCTTGGCATGGGAGCAGTAGAAGTGGTTGAGCAGCTCCCAATTGCCCAGGTGGCTGGTGATGCCCACCACGCCATCGCCGGAAGCCAGGGCTTCCTGCAGCACATCCATGCCTTCCACCTCGCGCACCAGGCGCAGCGAGCGCTGGGGCGACCAGATCCAGGCGCAGGCGCTTTCGGTCAGGGTCTTGCCAATACCGCGCAGGCACTCGCGCGACAGCCGCTCCAGGCCGGCGGCATCGAGTTCGGGAAAACAGTGGGCGAGATTGATGCGGGTGACGGTGCTGGCGCGAGTCGGCAGCTTCCACATGCACCAGCCGATGAATCCACCCAGGCGCTGAACCATCCGCCAGGGCAGCAGGGCGAAAAGGCGCAGGAAGGCGATCATCAGCGCGCCTTTGAATCTTTCCAAGAGAGGGCTCCTGTCTGAATGCGCCGACAGTTTACCGTCTACGAGCCCCGGAAACGTTAAGAAAGCGTAAGGTTCAGGTTAACCGGCTGCTATACATTCAGCTTTTCATGCAGCTCTGCCGACGGACGGGCCAGGTCGGCGTACCGGTCGCAATCGAGGGTGTGGTCCATCACCAGCCCCATGGCCTGCATGAAGGCATAGCAGATGGTCGGCCCGACGAAGGTGAAACCCGCCTTCTTGAGCGCCTTGCTCATGGCCTCGGCCTCCGGGGTGATCGCCGGGACCTCGCTGCGCTCGCGGAAATGATTGATGCGTGGCGTGCCACCGACGAAGGACCACAGCCAGCCGGCGGGATCTTCGAGCCGGAGCCAGGCCTGGGCATTCTGCCGGGCGGCACGCAGCTTGGCGCGATTACGGATGATGCCCGGGTCCTGCAGCAACGCTTCGATCTCCACATCGGTCAGGCGCGCCAACCGCTCCGGGTCGAAGCCGTGCAGCACCTCGCGATAGCGTTCGCGCTTCTTGAGGATGGTGATCCACGACAGGCCCGCCTGGAAGCCTTCCAGCAGCAGGAATTCGAAGAGCACCGCCGGATCACGCTGGGGCACGCCCCATTCGTGGTCGTGGTAGTCGATGTACAGTGGATCGACGGTACACCAGTAGCAACGCGGCATGGCGAAGACTCGGTCGAGAAGGAAAAGCCTCACCTTAGCGCATTGCCGGGCGGAGGAGACGAGTCCAACAGCCTCATCGGCGGCTACTCCTACAGCGGGTGAGGCTTTTGTAGGAGCGGCCGCATCGGCGGACCGCCCTGGCCGCGATTAAGCGTGATAAAGGCCAGACCCTAGGTTGGGTTGCGACGGCGCTATCGTCGAAGCCCAACATCGCCGGCGCCCCGAGACACTGTTGGGCTTCGCTACGCTCAACCCAACCTACGCCGGACCAGGGTCGCGATAACGGGAGCAGGCACTTTCCCGCCAGGCAGCCCCAAGCCCCCATGCGGTCACCACCGGCTTTCGGCTATACTCCCCGGCTTTTCGTCGCAGCCGAACGGGTATTTTTCGTGAGCCAGTCCAAGCCCACCGTGCGCACCTTCCAAGACTTGATCCTGGCCTTGCAGCAATACTGGGCCGAGCAGGGCTGCGTGGTACTCCAGCCCTATGACATGGAAGTTGGCGCCGGTACCTTCCACACCGCCACCTTCCTGCGCGCCATCGGTCCGGAGACCTGGAACGCAGCCTATGTGCAGCCCAGCCGTCGCCCCACCGACGGCCGCTACGGCGAGAACCCCAATCGCCTGCAGCACTACTACCAGTTCCAGGTGGTGTTGAAGCCCAACCCGGACAACTTCCAGGAGCTCTACCTGGGCTCCCTGGCCGCCATCGGCCTGGATCCGCTGGTGCACGACGTGCGCTTCGTCGAGGACAACTGGGAATCGCCCACCCTGGGCGCCTGGGGTCTCGGCTGGGAAGTCTGGCTCAACGGCATGGAAGTCACCCAGTTCACCTACTTCCAGCAGGCCGGCGGTCTCGAGTGCTATCCGGTGACCGGCGAGATCACCTATGGCCTGGAGCGCCTGGCCATGTACCTGCAGGGCGTGGATTCGGTCTACGACCTGATCTGGGCCGACGGTCCCTTCGGCACCGTGACCTACGGCGACGTCTTCCACCAGAACGAGGTGGAGCAGAGCACCTACAACTTCGAGCACGCCAATGTGCCCAAGCTGTTCGAACTGTTCGACTTCTACGAGTCCGAGGCCAATCGCCTGATCGCCTTGGACCTGCCGTTGCCCACCTACGAGATGGTGCTCAAGGCCTCCCATACCTTCAACCTGCTGGACGCCCGCCGCGCCATCTCGGTGACCGAGCGCCAGCGCTACATCCTGCGCGTGCGTACCCTGGCGCGCAGCGTGGCCCAGGGCTACTTCAAGGCCCGGGCCCGGCTGGGCTTCCCGCTGGCCACCCCTGCGCTGCGTGACGAGGTCCTGGGTCGCGACGATGTCCAAGCGCTGCTCAAGGAGGGCGAATGATGAGCGATTCCCTGGATTTCCTGGTCGAGCTGGGTACCGAAGAACTGCCACCCAAGGCGCTCAAGACCCTCGGCGACAGCTTCCTCGCCGGCATCGAGAAGGGCCTCAAGCAGGCTGGTCTTGGTTACGCCAGCGCCCGCGCCTATGCCGCGCCACGCCGCCTGGCGGTGCTGGTCGAGGCCCTGCAGACCCAGCAGCCCGAACGTAGCGTCAACCTGGACGGCCCGCCGCTCCAGGCCGCCTTCGGCGCCGACGGCCAGCCGACCCAGGCGGCCCTGGGCTTCGCCCGCAAGTGCGGCGTCGACATCAGCGCCATCGACCGTAGCGGTCCCAAGCTGAGATTCTCCCAGAGCATCCCCGGCCAGCCGGCGGCCAGCCTGCTGCCCGGTATCGTCGAAGCCTCCCTGGCCGAGTTGCCGATTCCCAAGCGCATGCGCTGGGCCGCCCGCCGCGAGGAATTCGTGCGTCCGACCCAGTGGCTGGTGATGCTGCTGGGTGACGAGGTCATCGACTGCGAGATCCTCACCCGCCGTGCCGGCCGTGAGTCCCGCGGCCACCGCTTCCATCATCCCGATGCCGTGCGCATCAGCGCCCCGGCCCACTACGCCGCCGACCTGCGCGCCGCCCATGTGCTGGCCGACTTCGCCGAGCGCCGCCAGCTCATCGAATCCCGCGTGGCCGAACTGGCCGCGGCGGAGCAGGGCAGTGCCGTGGTGCCGCCCGCGCTGCTGGACGAGGTGACCGCCCTGGTGGAATGGCCGGTGCCCCTGGTCTGCGCCTTCGAGGAACGCTTCCTCGAGGTGCCCCAGGAAGCCCTCATCACCACCATGCAGGACAATCAGAAGTACTTCTGCCTGCTGGATGCCCAGGGCAAGCTGCTGCCGCGCTTCATCACCGTGGCCAACCTGGAGAGCAAGGACCCGGCGCAGATCGTCAGTGGCAACGAGAAGGTGGTGCGCCCCCGTCTCACCGACGCTGAATTCTTCTTCAAGCAGGACCAGAAGCAGCCGCTGGAAAGCTTCAACGAGCGCCTGAAGAACGTGGTCTTCCAGGCCCAGCTCGGCACCGTCTACGACAAGGCCCAGCGCGTCGCCGCCCTGGCCGCCTTCATCGCCGAGCGCATCGGCGGCGATGCCGAGCGCGCCCACCGCGCCGGTGTGCTCGCCAAGTGCGACCTGGCCACCGAGATGGTTGGCGAATTCCCCGAGATGCAGGGTATCGCCGGCTACTACTACGCCAAGAAGGGCGGCGAAGCCGAGGACGTGGCCCTGGCGCTCAACGAGCAGTACATGCCGCGCGGCGCCGGCGCCGAACTGCCGCAGACCCTGACCGGTGCCGCCGTGGCCCTGGCCGACAAGCTCGACACCCTGGTCGGCATCTTTGGCATCGGCATGCTGCCCACCGGCAGCAAGGATCCCTTCGCCCTGCGTCGCCAGGCGCTGGGCGTGCTGCGCATCCTCATCGAGAAAGGCTTGGAGCTGGACCTGCCGGCCGCCGTGGCCTTCGCCATCGCCGGCTACGGCGAGCGGGTCAAGGCCGCGGGCCTGCAGGAACAGGTTCTGGACTTCGTCTTCGATCGCCTGCGTGCCCGCTACGAAGACGAAGGCATCGACACCGCCGCCTACCTGGCCGTGCGTGCCCTGCGTCCGGCCTCGGCGCTGGACTTCGACCAGCGCGTCCAGGCCGTGCAGGCCTTCCGCCGCCTGCCCGAAGCCGAAGCCCTGGCTGCCGCCAACAAGCGCGTCTCCAACCTGCTCGGCAAGTTCGAAGGCACGGTCGCCACCCAGGCCGATGCCGCGCTGTTCGAGACCGATGCCGAGCGCACCCTGGCCGCGGCCATCGCCGCCGCCGAACGGGACGCCGCGCCCCTCGCCGCGGCCCGCCGCTATCGCGAAGCCCTGGAGCGCCTGGCCAGCCTGCGTGCGCCGGTGGATGCCTTCTTCGACGAGGTGCTGGTCAACGCCGAGGACGAGCGCGTCCGCGCCAATCGCTATGCGCTGCTCGCCCATCTGCGTGGCCTGTTCCTCGGCATCGCCGATATCTCGGTGCTGGGCTAGGGTATGAAGTTGATCGTGCTGGACCGCGACGGTGTCATCAATGTCGATTCCGATGACTACGTGCGCAGCGCCGAGCAGTGGCAACCGCTGCCCGGCAGCCTCGCGGCCATCGCCCGGCTGAAGCGGGCCGGCTGGCAGGTGGCCGTGGCCACCAACCAGTCGGGCCTGGCGCGCGGTTATTTTTCCGCCGAGGAGCTGGCGGCCATGCACGAGAAGCTGCAACGCCTGCTGGCGGAGGAGGGCGGTCAGGTCGACCTGATCCTGCACTGTCCCCATGGCCCGGAAGCCGCCTGCGACTGCCGCAAGCCGCTGCCCGGCCTGTTTCGCGCCATCGCCGACCACTATGGGCGCAACGATCTGGCCGGCGTCCCGGTGGTGGGCGACAGCCTGCGTGACCTGGAAGCCGGTGTGGCCCTCGGCTGCACGCCCTACTTGGTGCGTACCGGCAAGGGCGAACGTACCCTGGCCAAGCCCTTGCCATCCGGCACCCAGGTCTTCGCCGACCTGGCCGCGGTGGCCGACCACCTGCTCGAGGAAGCGCCCTGATGCGGTTCTTGCGTACCCTGTTGTTCTATCTGCTGCTGGGCACCAGCGGCATCCTCTGGTCCTGCGTCAGCCTGCTGATCGCGCCCTTCCTGGCCTATCGCGCCCGCTATCGGCTGGTGGTCAAGGCCTGGACCGGCTTCGCCGTCTGGCTGGCCAAGGTCGTCTGCGGCATCCGTTACGAGATCGAAGGGCTGGAGAACGTCCCGGCGCAACCCTGCGTGATCGTGGCCAACCACCAGAGCACCTGGGAAACCTTCTTCCTCTCCGCCCAGTTCGAGCCCACCTCCCAGGTGATCAAGCGCGAATTGCTGCGGATCCCCTTCTTCGGCTGGGCCTTCTCGCTGCTCAAGCCCATCGCCATCGACCGTGACAACGGCAAGCTGGCCCTGCAGCAGCTGACCGAACAGGGCGGCCGCTACCTGGCCCAGGGCTGCTGGGTGCTGATCTTTCCCCAGGGCACCCGCATCGATTATGGCCAGATGGGCAAGTTCTCCCGCGGTGGCGCCGCCCTGGCCTGCAGCCTGAACGTGCCCATCCTGCCCATCGCCCACGACGCCGGTGCCTATTGGCCCAATCGTTCCTGGATCAAGTCGCCGGGTACCATCAAGGTCAGCATCGGTCCGCTGCTCCATCCCCAGGGCCAGGATCCGCGTGCCATCGTCGATCTCAACAATCGCTGCTTCGCCTTCATCGAGCAGGCCCTCGCGCCCAAGCCCGACACCCCCTCCAGTCAGCGCTGCGTAGCCTGATCGCCAGGCCGCAAGGGCCTGGCGTTTCCCCCGGTTTTCCTCCGATTTCCCACAGACTTATCCACAGCTCATGAGCAGGCTTTGCGCTGAGCCGCTTAAGGGTCTCTTGCGCCAATACCGGGAATTCCACAAGTACCGACAAGCTTATTCCCAGGCTTATCCACAGGCACTTTCGTTATACCCTGTGCCTCTATGCCGCATGGCACGGCCTCTTTGCACACTTTTATGGCATTGCCGAAAAGACACTTAGCAAAACTATCCACAAAACCTTCAGCTATAAGATGAATGGCAACACCCGTCGTGGAACGAAACGGCGAGGCCACCTAGCCAGAATGTTTTCCACAAAAAAGCCCCGCATGGCGGGGCTTGTGCATAACAGCTCTCGATCAGACGTCGAGGTTGGAAACCGCCAGGGCGTTGCTTTCGATGAAGTCGCGACGCGGCTCCACCTGATCGCCCATCAGGGTATTGAAGATCTGGTCGGCGGCGATGGCATCCTCGATGGTCACCTTGAGCATGCGACGCACGTTCGGGTCCATGGTGGTCTCCCACAGCTGATCCGGATTCATCTCGCCCAAGCCCTTATAGCGCTGGATGTTGAATCTCTTGCTGGTCTCGTTCATCAGCCATTCCCAGGCTTCCTTGAAGGTACTGACCGGGCGCCGACGTTCGCCGCGCTTGGCGTAGGCACCTTC
Organism: Pseudomonas sp. No.117; assembly: GCF_054558395.1. Lineage (NCBI taxonomy): Bacteria > Pseudomonadati > Pseudomonadota > Gammaproteobacteria > Pseudomonadales > Pseudomonadaceae > Pseudomonas > Pseudomonas sp. No.117. Next base: position 471,138 of record NZ_BAAJNP010000001.1, on the reverse strand, counting down.
TTCCAGAAGATTGTCCAGCTGGGCGGCCAGCTCGGTCACCAGGCGGTAATCGTTGCTGCCGAAGAAGTCCCGGTTGAAGGTGACGTAGCTGGACAGGCCATGGGCGCGGGTCTCGACTTCCGGTAGCCACAGGCTGCGCTCGCGATCCTCGCGCAGGCTGATGGTATAGGTGGTGCCGTTGCGCTCGGCGGTCTTCAGGCGTGCCTCGAAGCCGGCCAGCCACTGGCGCATGGCGGCCTCGTCGCCCAGTTGCTCCAGGCCCACGCGGGGCAGGTACAGCAGGTGCTCGCTGATGTCGGCCGGGTAGAGGCGCGACAGACGCTTGAAGGTCTTCATCACCTGGCGGTAGTTGTTCACCAGCTTCTCGAGTTCCACGCCGGACAGGCCCGGGGCGTTCTCGTTGACGTGCAGGCTGGCTTCCTCGAGGGCGGTCTGGGTCAGGTATTCCTCCATCGCCTCGTCGTCCTTGATGTACTGCTCCTGCTTGCCACGCTTCACCTTGTACAGCGGCGGCTGGGCGATGTAGATGTAGCCACGCTCGATCAGCAGCGGCATCTGGCGGAAGAAGAAGGTCAGCAGCAGGGTACGGATGTGCGAACCGTCCACATCGGCATCGGTCATGATGATGATGTTGTGGTAGCGCAGCTTGTCGATGTTGAATTCTTCGCGGCCGATGCCACAGCCCAGCGCGGTGATCAGGGTGCCCACTTCCTGGGAGGAAAGCATCTTGTCGAAGCGTGCCTTCTCCACGTTGAGGATCTTGCCCTTCAGCGGCAGGATCGCCTGGGTGCGCCGGTTGCGGCCCTGCTTGGCCGAACCACCGGCGGAGTCACCCTCCACGATGTAGAGTTCGGACAGCGCCGGATCCTTCTCCTGGCAGTCCGCCAGCTTGCCCGGCAGGCCGGCGATATCCAGGGCGCCCTTGCGCCGGGTCATCTCCCGCGCCTTGCGCGCCGCTTCACGAGCGCGCGCAGCGTCGATCATCTTGCCGACCACTGCCTTGGCTTCGTTGGGGTTCTCCAGCAGGAAGTCGGAGAAATGCTTGCCCATCTCCTGTTCCACCGCGGTCTTCACCTCGGAGGAGACCAGCTTGTCCTTGGTCTGGGAGGAGAACTTAGGGTCCGGCACCTTGACCGAGATGATGGCGGTCAGGCCTTCGCGGGCATCATCACCGGTGGTGGCGACCTTGAACTTCTTCGCCAGGCCCTCGGCCTCGATGTAGTTGTTCAGGTTACGCGTCAGCGCCGAGCGGAAGCCGGCCAGGTGGGTACCACCGTCGCGCTGGGGAATGTTGTTGGTGAAGCAGAGGATGTTCTCGTTGAAGCTGTCGTTCCACTGCAGGGCCACTTCCACGCCGACGCCATCGTCTTCGCGCTGCACCTGGAAGTGGAATACCTGGTTCACCGCGCTCTTGTTGGTGTTCAGGTAGTCGACGAAGGCACGCAGGCCGCCTTCGTACTTGAACAGCTCTTCCTTGCCGGTGCGCTCGTCGCGCAGCAGGATGCCGACGCCGGAGTTGAGGAAGGACAGCTCGCGGATGCGCTTGGCCAGGATGTCCCAGCTGAACTGGATGTTGTTGAAGGTCGCGGCGGACGGCTTGAAGTGCACCTGGGTACCGGTGCTGTCGGTCTCGCCGATCACCGCCAGGGGGGCCTGGGGCACGCCGTGCACATAGACCTGCTCCCACACCTGGCCGGCGCGGCGAATGGTCAGCCGCAGCTCTTCGGACAGGGCGTTCACCACCGAGACACCTACGCCGTGCAGGCCACCGGAGACCTTGTAGGTGTTGTCGTCGAACTTACCGCCGGCGTGCAGCACGGTCATGATGACCTCGGCCGCCGAGACGCCTTCTTCCTTGTGGATGTCCACCGGGATGCCGCGGCCGTTGTCGCGCACGGTGATGGATTCATCCATGTGGATGGTGATGCTGATCTCGCTGCAGAAACCGGCCAGGGCCTCGTCGATGGAGTTGTCCACCACCTCGAAGACCATGTGGTGCAGGCCGGTGCCGTCATCGGTGTCGCCGATGTACATGCCGGGGCGCTTGCGCACGGCATCCAGTCCCTTCAGCACCTTGATGCTGGAAGAGTCGTAGGTATTGGTCTCGCTCATGCTTGGCTCCCGCTAGTGTGGGTCTGCTTGATATGGCCGTGTTCCACGTGAAACACGCTGACCTCTGTCTCCGGCCGCCAGGCGGCCTGTAGCGTCTCGCGCTCGACACAGGTGATGAAGACTTGGCACTCTAGTGCCTCCAGCAGCCGGCACAGGGCCAGCCGGTGTCCCTCGTCCAGTTCCGAAGGCAGGTCGTCGATGAGATAGACGCACTGGCCTCGCTTGACCTGGTTGACCAGCCGGCCCTGGGCGATGCGCAACGCGCACACCACCAGCTTCTGCTGGCCGCGCGACAGGATGTCCGCCGCATTGTGATTGCCGATGCGAATCCGCAGATCGGCCCGCTGCGGTCCGGCCTGGGTATGCCCCAGCTGCAGGTCCCGCGGCAGACTGTCCGCCAGCACCTCGCGCAAATCGCGCTCGCGATCCCAGCCGCGGTAGTAACTCAGGGTCAGGCCGTCGAGCTGGATCAGCTCGCCCAGCACCGCGGTGAATTCCGGCTTCAGGCGCTGGATATAGGCCTGGCGAAAGCCATCGATCTCGCCGCTGGCCAGGGCCAGTTCCTGATCCCAGGCGGCCTGCGCCGCAGGGTCGATTTTACCACGTCTGAGCCAGTGATTCCGCTGTCTGAGCGCCTTTTGCAGGCGTTGCCACAGCGGCAGAAAACGCTGTTCCTCGTGGAACACGCCCCAGTCGAGAAACTGCCGTCTGATCTTTGGGCTGCCTTCGAGCAGCCGGAAGCCATCGGGGTTGATCAGCTGCAGCGGCAGCACCTCGGCCAGTTGCGCCGCGCTGCGGGCATTCTCGCCATTGATGCGGATCTGGTAGTCGCCCCCACGCTCGCGCTGGATGCCCAGGTTGCAGTCCTGGCCGCCGGGCAGCCGTACCTGGCCGAATACCGTGCAACTGGCCTGCTCGTGCTGGATGACCGGCGCCAGCTTGGTGCTGCGAAAGGAGCGCGCCAGGCCCAGCAGGTGGATGGCTTCCAGCAGGCTGGTCTTGCCGCTGCCGTTGGCCCCGTGCAGCAGGTTGACCCGCGGCGAGGGTTGAAGCGCGACCGCCTGCAGATTGCGCAGGCGGTCGGCGTTGAAGCGGATCAGCGTCATCGAGCGGCGATCAGAGGCGCATCGGCATCACGACATAGGAGGAATCGTCGTTGCCCGCCTCCTGCAACAGCGCACTGCTGCTGGAGTCGGACAGGGTAATGCGCACCTGGTCGGTGGTCATCACGCCGAGCACGTCGAGCAGGTAGCTGACGTTGAAGCCGATCTCCAGGCTGCCACCGTCGTAGTCGACCTGCAGTTCTTCCTCGGCCTCTTCCTGCTCCGGGTTGTTGGCCTGGATCTTCATGAAGCCGTTTTCCAGCTGCAGGCGGATGCCACGGTACTTCTCGTTGGAGAGAATGGCAGTGCGGCTGAAGGCCTCGCGCAGGTGCTGGCGTTCGCCCAGCACCAGCTTGTCGCCATGGCGCGGCAGGACTCGCTCGTAGTCGGGGAACTTGCCGTCCACCAGCTTGGAGGTGAAGGTGAAGTCGCCGGTGGTGGCGCGGATGTGATGCTGACCCAGCACCACGTTGACCGGCTCTTCCGGTTCGGTGAGCAGGCGCGACAGTTCCAGGATGCCCTTGCGCGGCACGATGACCTGGTGCTTCTCGGCTTGGTCGACCTCGGCCTCCAGCATGCACATGGCCAGCCGGTGACCATCGGTGGCCACGGCGCGCAGGCGCCCGGTGCTGGCTTCCAGCAGCATGCCGTTGAGGTAGTAGCGCACGTCCTGCTGGGCCATGGCGAAGCCGGTGCGCTCGATCAGGCGGCGCAGGCGACCCTGGGGAATGCTGAACTTCAGCGAGCCCGGGCCTTCCTCCACGGTGGGGAAGTCATTCGCCGGCAGGGTCGACAGGGTGAAGCGGCTGCGTCCGGAGCGGATCAGCAGCTTCTGCTCCTCGGTGCGGATGTCGATCAGCGCATCGGGCTGCAGGCTCTTGCAGATGTCCATCAGCTTGCGCGCCGGCACGGTGATCTCGCCGGCCTCGGCGGCTTCTTCCAGCTCGACCCGGCCAACCAGCTCGACTTCCAGGTCGGTACCGGTCAGCGACAGCCGCTGGCCTTCCACGACCAGGAGTACGTTGGACAGCACCGGCAGCGTTTGCCGACGTTCCACGACACCGGCCACCAGCTGCAGCGGTTTCAACAGGGCTTCGCGTTGAATGGTGAAATGCATGGTCAGGTCCTTGCCAGGGCCGCGTCCGTCAGGTCGTCAGGGTACGCAGCAGGTTCTTGTAATCCTCGCGAATATCCGCGTCGGATTCCCGAAGTTCGGCGATCTTGCGACAGGCATGCAACACCGTCGTGTGATCGCGTCCGCCAAAGGCGTCGCCGATTTCCGGCAGGCTGTGGTTGGTCAATTCCTTGGACAGCGCCATGGCAACCTGCCGCGGCCGGGCCACCGAACGCGAGCGGCGTTTGGACAGCAGATCGGCGATCTTGATCTTGTAGTACTCGGCCGCGGTGCGCTGGATATTGTCGATGCTGACCAGCTTGTCCTGCAGCGCCAGGAGATCCTTGAGCGATTCGCGGATCAGTTCGATGGTGATGTCGCGGCCCATGAAGTGGGCATGGGCGATCACCCGCTTGAGCGCGCCTTCCAGCTCGCGCACGTTGGAACGGATGCGTTGGGCGATGAAGAAGGCGGCGTCGTGGGGCAGGTCGACCTTGGCCTGGTCGGCCTTCTTCATCAGGATCGCCACCCGCGTCTCCAGCTCCGGCGGTTCCACCGCCACGGTGAGACCCCAGCCGAAGCGCGACTTGAGTCGCTCTTCCAGGCCATCGATCTCCTTGGGATAGCGGTCGCTGGTGAGGATCACCTGTTGTCCACCTTCGAGCAGGGCATTGAAGGTGTGGAAAAACTCTTCCTGCGACCGCTCCTTGCGAGCGAAGAACTGGATATCGTCGATCAGCAGCGCATCCACCGAACGGTAGAAGCGCTTAAATTCGTTGATGGCGTTCAGCTGCAGCGCCTTGACCATGTCGGCGACGAAGCGCTCCGAATGCAGATAGACGATCTTGGCGTTCGGATTGCGCTTGAGCAGGTGATTGCCCACCGCGTGCATCAGGTGGGTCTTACCCAGACCCACGCCCCCATAAAGGAAGAGCGGGTTGTAGCCGTGCTTGGGGTTGTCCGCCACCTGCCAGGCCGCGGCGCGGGCCAGCTGGTTGGACTTGCCCTCGACGAAATTCTCGAAGGTGAAGGTGCGGTTGAGGTAGCTGGTGTGCTTGAGCGCGCCCTCCACCTGCACGGTGCGTTCGGTCCTGACCGCCGGCTCGTCGGCCTCGGCCAGTTCCGCCGTCACGTCTTCCAGGGCGACGCCCGCGGTGACGATATCCGACTGGATAGGTTGCGGCGCCTGCACCGGCGGCGGCAGCGGCGTGCTCTGGCTACTGGGCATCTGCGCCGGACGCGGCTTGTTGCTGCGCTTGCTGCCGATCAACAAGGACAGCACCGGCGCGATGCCGTCGTCGGCATGCTCCTCGAGCAATTCGAGGATTCGACCCAGGTACTTCTCGTTGACCCAGTCGAGCACGAAGCGGTTGGGCGCGAACACCCGCAGCTCATCCCCTTCCGCTTCCACCTGCAGTGGCCGGATCCAGGTATTGAATTGTTGCGAAGGCAGTTCGTCGCGCAGCACATCCACGCAACGTTGCCAGAGTTCGACCGACACAGCGTCTCCCAAGAACTGGAGCGGCCCGGGCGGGCCATGAGCAAACGCCCATTGTATCCCTCCCCACCCGGGTTATCCACATGGTCGCGCAGTTTCCCGGCGAGCAGCTGGCTGGGCAACGAGGCTCGACCCCACGACCGCCAGCTCTGTGGATAACGCCGTCTGACCTCTCTGGACATCCCAGGGCTTTTCGCTGTGGATAATCCTGCTGTGCGTAACAGCCTCGCTTATCCACAGGCTCCACGCAGGCTAGCCACCCCGATCCCACCTGTTGGAAACAACCTTTCCATCCACGCTCGGATCAGGCCCTGTCTGGGCTGCCTCGATCTATCCACAGAAATCGGCTTCACCATACATATTCACTTCAACAGTCTTTTAAAACCTTCTGACCTGTTGATTTTATTTGCCTGGTCGCCGGTCAGCGGGTGTTGGTTGGAAATTGACCTGTCCCCCGGCTTTCTCTAGAATCCCCGGTCTCTTTGCGCGGGGCACTCATGCCTTGCCGCTTTCACCTAGGTAAAAGTCCATGAAACGCACCTTCCAACCCAGCACCCTGAAGCGCGCCCGTGTCCACGGTTTCCGTGCTCGTATGGCAACCAAGAACGGCCGTCAGGTTCTGTCCCGTCGCCGTGCCAAAGGCCGCAAGCGTCTGGCGATCTGATTGCCCGGTCAGGTGGTGAGTCAGGGTTTCGGTCGGGACAGGCGCTTACTGAGCTCCCAACAGTTCCAAGCGGTCTTTGACTCTCCCACCCACAAGGCATCCGGCAAGCACCTGCTGCTGCTCGCCCATGCCAATGGGCTCGACCATTCCCGCCTCGGGCTGGTCATCGGCAAGAAGAGCGTCAAGCTTTCTGTCGAGCGCAATCGCATCAAGCGGGTCATCCGGGATTCCTTCCGTCTGAATCAGGACCGCCTGGGCAGCTTCGATCTGGTCTTCGTCGCCCGCAAGGGACTTGGCGAAGTCGACAATCCCGAATTGCACGATCAGCTGCTGCAACTGTGGAAACGTCTCAATCGCCAGGCGAGCAAGGCCGTTGCCCACCCAATCGACAGTCCCGACGGTGCTCATGCGTAAACCGGCCCTGCTGCTGATTCGCTTCTACCGTTTTGCCATCAGCCCCATGATGGCCAGTCACTGTCGTTTCTATCCGACCTGTTCCGGTTACGCCCTCGAAGCCATCGAGCGCCACGGGCTGCTGCGTGGTGGCTGGCTGACCACACGGCGACTGTGCCGGTGCCATCCCTGGCACTCAGGCGGATATGATCCCGTTCCTCCCGCAAAGAACCCAGCCCCGACCTCTTCGATGGCCGAGTAAACATGGATATCAAGCGCCCGCTACTCATTGCCGCCTTGGCGATCGTGTCCTACACCCTGGTTTTCCAGTGGAACAAGGATTACGGCCAGGCCGATCTGCCCACGGCCAAGACGCAGACCAGCGTCCTGCCGGGCGATACCCCCAACGTGCCCACCGACGTACCGGCGGATGCCAAGGCTGCCGCCCCGGTGGATAACACGGCCGCCCAGCCGAGCACCGCGCTCATCAAGGTGCGTACCGACGTCCTCGACCTGGCCATCGATCCGCGCGGTGGCGACATCGTCCAGCTCGGACTGGTGCAGTATCCCCAGCGCCAGGACCATCCCGACGTTCCCTTCATGCTGTTCGACAACGGCAACGAGCGTCTCTACCTGGCCCAGAGCGGCCTGACCGGCGCCAACGGTCCCGACGCCAACAGCGCCGGTCGCCCGCTGTACAGCTCGGCCAAGTCCAGCTACGTGCTCGCCGATGGCCAGCCGCAGCTGGTGGTGGATCTCAAGTACCAGGCCAATGGGGTCGACTACACCAAGAGATTCACCTTCCACCGTGGCCTGAAGGTCGACTGCTCGGACGCCGAGAAGGCGCAGAAGAAGATCACCTGCATCAACCCGGACGCCTACCAGATCCAGGTCAGCTACCTGATCGACAACCAGAGCGCCAGCGCCTGGAACGGCGTGCTCTATGCCCAGCTCAAGCGGGACAAGAGCGGCGATCCCTCGGCCACCACTGCCACCGGCGTGTCCACCTACCTGGGCGCCGCGGTCGGTACCCCGGCCGAGCCCTACCGCAAGGTGTCCATGAGCGACATGGACAAGAACCGCCTGCAGGAATCCGTGCAGGGCGGCTGGGTCGGTTGGCTGCAGCACTACTTCGTCACCGCCTGGGTGCCGAACAAGGACGAGCAGCACCAGATCACCACCCGCAAGGATGCCCAGGGCAACTACATCGTCGGCTTCACCGGTCCGCAGCTGAGCGTGCCGGCCGGTGGCAAGACGGAGACTTCCCTGACCCTCTACGCCGGTCCGAAGATCCAGGAGCACCTCAAGACCCTGTCCCACGGCCTGGAACTGACCGTCGACTACGGCTTCCTGTGGTTCATCGCCCAGCCGATCTTCTGGCTGCTGCAGCACATCCACAGCATCCTGGGTAACTGGGGCTGGTCGATCATCGTCCTGACCATCATCATCAAGATGCTGTTCTTCCCGCTGTCCGCCGCCAGCTACCGTTCCATGGCGCGCATGCGTGCCGTCGGCCCGCGGCTGCAGGCGCTGAAGGAACAGCATGGCGATGATCGCCAGAAGATGTCCCAGGCGATGATGGAGCTGTACCGCAAGGAGAAGATCAATCCGCTGGGTGGCTGCCTGCCCATCGTGGTGCAGATGCCGGTGTTCCTGGCGCTGTACTGGGTGCTGCTGGAAAGCGTCGAGATGCGCCAGTCGCCCTGGATGTTCTGGATCACCGACCTCTCGGCCAAGGATCCCTTCTTCATCCTGCCGATCATCATGGGCGGCACCATGCTGGTCCAGCAGATGCTCAACCCCGCGCCGCCGGATCCCATGCAGGCCAAGGTGATGAAGATGATGCCCATCGTCTTCACCTTCTTCTTCCTGTGGTTCCCGGCCGGCCTGGTGCTGTACTGGATCGTCAACAACTGCCTGTCGATCCTGCAGCAGTGGTACATTACCCGGAAGATCGAGGCGGCCAGCAAGAAGGCCTGACCCCGCTCACGTTATCCACACGACGCCCCTTGATTGGGGCGTCGTGCTTTCTGGAGGATCGTCATGTCCCTGCCTTCCGACAGCATCGCCGCCATCGCCACCGCCACCGGGCGCGGCGGGGTCGGCATCGTCCGCGTCTCCGGGCCGCTGGCGGCGCCCCTGGCGCGTGCGATCTGCGGCCGCGAACTGCCGCCGCGGCATGCGCACTACGGTAACTTCCTCGCCGCCGACGGCAGCGTGCTGGACGCCGGCATCGCGCTGTTCTTTCCCGGGCCGAATTCCTTCACCGGCGAAGACGTGCTGGAGCTGCAGGGCCATGGCGGCCCGGTGATCCTCGACCTGCTCCTGCGCCGCACCCTGGAAGAAGGCGCACGCCTGGCCCGCCCGGGTGAATTCAGCGAGCGCGCCTTCCTCAACGACAAGCTCGACCTGGCCCAGGCCGAAGCCATCGCTGATCTCATCGAGGCCAGTACCGAACAGGCGGCACGCAATGCCCTGCGCTCGCTGCAGGGCGAGTTTTCCCGGCGGGTGGAAAGCCTGGTCGAGCAGCTCATCCGCCTGCGGATCTACGTCGAGGCGGCCATCGACTTTCCGGAAGAGGAGATCGACTTCCTCGCCGATGGTCGGGTCCAGGGCCTGCTGGAGGGCGTCCAGGCCGAACTGCACCAGGTCCAGCGCGAAGCCAACCGCGGCGCCCTACTGCGCGACGGCATGACCGTGGTAATCGCCGGCCGCCCCAATGCCGGCAAGTCCAGCCTGCTCAATGCCCTGGCCGGGCGTGAGGCCGCCATCGTCACCGACATCGCCGGCACCACCCGCGATGTCCTGCGCGAACATATCCACCTCGACGGCATGCCGCTGCATGTGGTCGATACCGCCGGCTTGCGCGACACCAGCGACCGGGTCGAGCAGATCGGGGTCCAGCGCGCCCTGGATGCCATTGCCGGCGCCGACCGGGTGCTGCTGGTGGTGGACGCCAGCGCTCCGGAAGCCCGGGATCCCCAGGCGCTCTGGCCGGAACTGCTCAGCACCCGGCCGCCGCTGGACAAGCTGACGGTGATCCGCAACAAGGCCGACCTCACCGGTGAGCCCACCGGGCTGCTGGCGACCGAGCCGGTCGAGATCAGTCTCAGCGCCACCGATGGCGCCGGTATCGAAGCCCTGCGCGAGCATCTCAAGGCCTGCATGGGCTTCGAACAGACCACCGAAGGCGGCTTCAGCGCCCGCCGCCGCCATCTGGATGCCCTACAGCGGGCCGCCAGCGCCCTGGACCACGGCTATCGCCAACTCACCCTGGCCGGCTCCGGCGAGCTGCTGGCCGAAGACTTGCGCCAGGCCCAGCAGGTGCTTGGCGAGATCACCGGCGCCTTCAGCTCCGACGACCTGCTCGGGCGCATCTTCTCCAGCTTCTGCATCGGCAAATAGCCTCCCTTCCGCCGTTCCCGGCCTGTGCAACGCAGGCCTTGGCTGTCCTCATCTCCCCTTTCCAGAGCCCTGTTGATAACCCTGCCTGAGGTCTGCCCATAAATCGGTGCACGAACTGTCCATGACTGGCGTTGTGGATAAGCGGGTAAAGGGTCCACAGGATGCTGAGAGCTTGTATTCATCCACAGCACAGGACACACACCAGGTTCAAGTTGTCCCCAGGTCAGGGCTGCCAAGGGCTGCAAAGGCTTATCCACAGCGAAGGGCCTGCATATACATAAGCTCTATATCAGTCCTTTTAAACATTTCTTCCCTATTGTTTATATTGAGCGTCTGCGCTGCCGACTGGTCATTTTTTGGCCAGGACCTCTTCTGCAAGCGGAGTCCAAGCCTTATACTTGCCGGCTTTCCTTCGAATTCCTGCCAACAGGCACGAGGTGCGTGGTGGACTTTCCTTCCCGTTTCGACGTCATCGTGATCGGCGGCGGCCATGCCGGTACCGAAGCGGCCCTGGCGGCCGCTCGCATGGGTGTGCGCACCCTGCTGCTCACGCATAATGTGGAAACTCTCGGCCAGATGAGCTGCAACCCCGCCATCGGCGGCATTGGCAAGAGCCATCTGGTCAAGGAGATCGATGCCCTGGGCGGCGCCATGGCCGCGGCGACGGATCTCGCCGGCATCCAGTTCCGTATTCTCAACAGCCGCAAGGGACCTGCCGTCCGCGCTACCCGCGCCCAGGCCGATCGCGTGCTGTACAAGGCGGCCATCCGCTATACGCTGGAAAACCAGCCGAACCTGTGGATATTCCAGCAGGCCTGCGACGATCTCATCGTCGAGGGCGATCGCGTCGCCGGCGTGATCACCCAGATGGGCCTGAAATTCCATGCGGACAATGTGGTACTGACTGCCGGGACCTTCCTCGGTGGTCTTATCCACATCGGCCTGCAGAACCACAGCGGTGGACGCGCGGGTGATCCGCCGGCCATCGCCCTGGCCCAGCGCCTGCGTGAATTGCCGCTGCGCGTCTCGCGGCTGAAGACCGGCACGCCGCCACGCATCGATGGCCGTTCGGTGGATTTCTCGGTGATGACCGAGCAGCCGGGGGACACGCCGCTGCCGGTGATGTCCTTCCTCGGCAATCGCGAGCAGCATCCGGCGCAGGTCAGCTGCTGGATCACCCACACCAATGCGCGCACCCACGACATCATCCGCGCCAACCTGGATCGTTCGCCCATGTACTCGGGCGTGATCGAAGGGGTAGGGCCGCGCTACTGTCCGTCCATCGAAGACAAGATCCACCGCTTCGCCGACAAGGACAGCCACCAGGTCTTCCTCGAACCCGAGGGCCTGACCACCCACGAGCTCTATCCCAACGGCATCTCCACCTCGCTGCCCTTCGATGTGCAGCTCGAGGTGGTGCGCTCCATGCGCGGCATGGAGAACGCCCATATCCTGCGACCCGGCTACGCCATCGAATACGACTTCTTCGATCCGCGGGATCTCAAGTACAGCCTGGAGACCAAGGTCATTGCCGGCCTGTTCTTCGCCGGCCAGATCAATGGCACCACGGGTTACGAGGAAGCCGGTGCCCAGGGCCTGCTGGCCGGCGCCAACGCCGCGCTGCGCGCCCAGGGCCGCGAGGCCTGGTGTCCGCGCCGCGACGAGGCCTACCTCGGCGTGCTGGTGGACGACCTCATCACCCTGGGCACCCAGGAGCCCTACCGGATGTTCACCTCGCGTGCCGAATACCGGCTGATCCTGCGCGAGGACAACGCCGACCTGCGCATGACCGAGAAGGGCCGCGAGCTGGGCCTGGTGGACGATCAGCGCTGGGCGCTGTTCGAAGCCAAGCGTGAAGGCATCGCCCTGGAAGAACAGCGCCTCAAGGCGACCTGGATCCGTCCGGGCACCCCCCAGGGCGCCGCGGTGGCCGAGCGCTTCGGCACGCCGCTGAACCACGAATACAACCTGCAGAACCTGCTGGCCCGGCCGGAGATCGATTACCCCGGGCTGATGGCCGCGGTGGGCGAGACGCCGGCCGAGGCCCAGGTCGCCGAGCAGATCGAGATCAAGACCAAGTACGCCGGCTACATCGATCGCCAGCAGGACGAGATCCAGCGGCTGCGCGCCAGCGACGCCGTGGCGCTGCCGGCCGAACTCGACTACGCCAGCATCTCCGGCCTGTCCAAGGAGATCCAGCACAAGCTGAGCCAGGCCCGTCCGGAAACCCTGGGCCAGGCCTCGCGCATTCCGGGGGTGACCCCGGCGGCGGTCTCGCTGCTGCTGATCCACCTGAAGAAGCGCAGCGCCGGCCGCAGCCTGGAGCACAGCGCCTGATGGCCAGCGCGATCCAAGCCAAGGAACTGCGCCAGGGCGCCGAGACCCTGGGGGTGGCGCTGTCCGCAGTCGTGGAAGAGCAACTGCTGGGCTACCTGGACCTGCTGGTCAAGTGGAACAAGGCCTACAACCTCACCGCGGTGCGCGATCCGGGCGAGATGGTCTCGCGACACCTGCTGGACAGTCTCAGCATCGTCCCCCACGTGGTGAACGGACGCTGGCTCGACGTCGGCAGCGGCGGCGGCATGCCGGGCATTCCCTTGGCGATCCTCTTCCCCGACTCGCGCTTCACCCTGCTCGATAGCAACGGCAAGAAGACCCGCTTCCTGACCCAGGCCAAGATCGAGCTGGGCCTGGACAATCTCGAGGTGGTCCACGCCCGCGTCGAGGCCTTCCAGCCGGCCACGCCCTTCACCGGCATCGTCTCGCGGGCGTTCAGCGCCATCGACGACTTCGCCAACTGGACGCGGCACCTGGGCGACGACCAAACACAGTGGCTGGCGATGAAGGGGCTGCACCCCGACGACGAGCTGGCCAAGCTACCAGCGGATTTCCGGGTTGCGGCGGCGCACGTCCTCGCGGTTCCCGGTTGCCAAGGCCAGCGGCACTTGCTGATACTGCGCCGCACGATTGGAGAGGGGTAAGGCGGTACATGGCCAAGGTTTACGCGATAGCCAACCAGAAGGGCGGGGTGGGCAAGACCACGACGTGCATCAATCTCGCCGCTTCCCTGGCCGCCACCAACCGGCGCAAGGTGCTGCTGATCGACCTCGATCCCCAGGGTAACGCCACCATGGGCAGCGGGGTGGACAAGCACGCCCTGGAGCATTCGGTGCTCGACGTCCTCACCGGGGCCTGCGGCCTGCTGGACGCCATGCACTTCTCCGAGCACGGCGGCTACCAGCTGCTGCCCTCGAACCGCGACGTCACTGCCGCGGAAGTCGAGCTGCTGGAATTGCCCGGGCGCGAAAGCCGCCTGCGCGACGCCCTGGCGCCGGTGCGGGACAACTACGACTACGTGCTGATCGACTGCCCGCCGTCGCTGTCGATGCTGACCATCAACGGCCTGGTCTCCGCCGATGGCGTGATCATCCCCATGCAGTGCGAGTACTTCGCCCTGGAAGGCCTGACCGACCTGATCGGCAGCATTCAGCACATCGCCCAGCGGCTCAATCCGCAGCTGAAGATCGAAGGCCTGCTGCGCACCATGTTCGATCCACGCATCGGCCTGGCCAACGACGTCGCCGCTCAGCTCAAGCAGCACTTCGGCGACCAGCTGTACGAAACCATCATTCCGCGCAACGTCCGTCTGGCCGAGGCGCCCAGCTACGGGATGCCCGCCCTGGTCTACGACAAGAGTTCCAAGGGGGCCGCGGCCTACCTGGAGCTGGCCAGCGAGCTGGTCAAACGTCAGCGCAAGGCGGCTCGCACCGCCAAGACTGCCTAAGGAATCCCCATGGCTGTGAAGAAACGAGGACTGGGCCGCGGCCTCGATGCCCTGCTCGGCGGTGCCAGCGTCAAGGTCCTGCAGGAGCAGGCCGCCGCCACACCGGTCAGCGAGCTGCAATCGCTACCGGTGGACATCATCCAGCGCGGCAAGTACCAGCCGCGCCGGCACATGGATCCGGCCGCCTTGGAAGAGCTGGCCAACTCCATCCGCGTCCAGGGGCTGATGCAACCCATCGTGGTGCGCGCCATCGGCGAGGGTCGCTACGAGATCATCGCCGGCGAGCGCCGCTGGCGTGCCAGCCAGCAGGCGGGGCTGGACCGTATCCCCGCCCTGGTCCGCGACGTGCCCGACCAGGTCGCCATCGCCCTGGCGCTGATCGAAAACATCCAGCGGCAGAACCTCAACCCGCTGGAAGAGGCCATGGCCCTGCAGCGGTTGCAGGACGAATTCGAGCTGACCCAGGCCCAGGTGGCCGAGGCGGTCGGCAAGTCGCGCTCGGGTGTGACCAACCTGCTGCGCCTGCTGGCCCTGGCCGAAGAGGCCAAGGAACTGCTGGCCAAGGGTGAGCTGGAAATGGGCCATGCCCGGGCGTTGCTCGGCCTGCCCAAGGCCCGCCAGGCCGAAGGGGCGCGGCACGTTGTCGCACGGGGGCTGACGGTCCGCCAGACCGAGGCCCTGGTCCGCCAGTGGCTCAGCGGAGCGGAAGCGGGCGAGAAGGCCGCGGTGGTGGATCCCGACATCAGCCGGCTGGAGCAGCGTCTGGCCGAACGTTTGGGCGCCAACGTGCAGATTCGCCATGGCGAGAAGGGCAAGGGGCAACTGGTGATCCGCTATACCTCTTTGGACGAACTTCAAGGCGTACTGGCGCACATTCGCTGACACAAATGCCTGCAAGGCTGGGCGGCAATCTGTCCGGGGTGGCTTGAACCCCTCCGGACGCGCCCCTATACTTTGCCCGCTTTTTGTCGGCACAAAGCATGCCAGTGAAAACAACTATTAAGCCGACACCAGAGGACTTCGAGCCGATGGAGCGCCGCACGCCCAAACGCCTGCCCTTCCATCACCAGCCTGCCTTTCGCCTGCTGCTCGTCCAACTGGCCGTCGCGTTGTGTGCCGCCGTTGTCTTGTCTTGCTTCGTCGGTAAGGTCGCCGGGTATTCCGGATTGTTGGGCGGGCTGATTGCCTGGCTGCCCAATCTGTATTTTTCGTTCAAGGCGTTCCGCTATCGCGGCGCCCATGCCGCCCAAGCCATCGTCCGCTCTTTCTACGCGGGCGAGGCGGGCAAACTGATTCTCACGGCAGTGCTCTTTGCACTGACGTTTGCCGGGGTAAAACCGCTTTCGGCTCCTGCACTGTTCGGCGTCTACCTGTTGACGCTGATGGTCAATGCCGGCGCGCCCCTGCTACTGAAAAAACCGACTAGACCTTAAGGCATTCGAGGCACACATGGCAGCAGACTCCGCTTCGGGCTACATCCAGCACCACCTGCAGAACCTGACCTATGGTATGCACCCGGTGAACGGCTGGAGCTTCGCCCACACCCCCGCTGAAGCTAAGGAAATGGGCTTCTGGGCCTTCCACCTGGATACCCTCGGCTGGTCGGTCGTGCTGGGTCTGATCTTCCTGGTGCTGTTCCGCAGCGTCGCCAAGAAGGCCACCAGCGGTCAGCCCGGCGGTCTGCAGAACTTCGTCGAGGTGCTGGTCGAGTTCGTCGACGGCAGCGTCCGTGACACCTTCCATGGCAAGAACGCCCTGATCGCGCCCCTGGCCCTGACCATCTTCGTCTGGATCTTCCTGATGAACCTGATGGACCTGGTGCCGGTGGACTGGCTGCCGTCCTTGGCCGGCATGCTGTTCGGCGAGCACACCTACTTCCGCGTGGTGCCGACCACCGACCCGAACGCCACCCTGGGCATGGCCCTGTCGGTGTTCGCCCTGCTGATCTTCTACAGCATCAAGATGAAGGGCATCGGCGGCTTCTTCGGCGAGCTGACCCTGCACCCCTTCAGCAGCAAGAACATGCTGCTGCAGATCATCCTGATCCCGGTCAACTTCCTGCTCGAATTCGTCACCCTGATCGCCAAGCCGATCTCGCTGGCGCTGCGACTGTTCGGCAACATGTATGCTGGCGAGCTGATCTTCATCCTCATCGCCATCATGTTCGCCAATGGCGTGGCGCTGGGTGGCCTGGGCATCGTGCTGCAGTGGGCGTGGGCGGTGTTCCACATCCTCATCATCACCCTGCAGGCCTTCATCTTCATGATGCTGACCATCGTCTACCTGTCGATGGCGCACGAAGAAAGTCACTAAGGAATGGCCCCCGGGCGCTGCTGACGGCGCCCGGAGGCGGTTCTGCCGTGAGTCCCGGCGGGCCCTGTCCGCCGGGTAACTTGGGAAAACTTTTTCGCTTCAACCTTAACCAAGACGACTAAAAAAGTCGGGAGGAAAGATGGAAACTGTAGTTGGTTTGACCGCGATCGCCGTTGCTCTGCTGATTGGCCTGGGCGCTCTGGGTACCGCCATTGGCTTCGGTCTGCTGGGTGGCAAGTTCCTCGAAGGCGCCGCTCGTCAGCCGGAAATGGTTCCGATGCTGCAAGTCAAGATGTTCATCGTCGCCGGTCTGCTCGACGCCGTGACCATGATCGGTGTTGGTATCGCCCTGTTCTTCACCTTCGCTAACCCCTTCGTTGGTCAGATCGCCGGCTGATCACCCTCCCGGGTGTAGGCAGGACTGATGGACAACGAACGAGCGAGGTGTTGGCGTGAACATTAATGCAACCCTGATAGGCCAGTCCGTTGCCTTCTTCATCTTCGTGCTCTTCTGCATGAAGTACGTGTGGCCGCCGATCATCTCGGCGCTGCGTGAGCGTGAGAAGAAGATTGCCGATGGCCTTGACGCTGCCAACCGCGCGGCTCGTGATCTGGAAGTGGCACAGCAGCAAGCCAACCAGAAAGTGAACGAAGCCAAGGGCCAGGCAGCCGAGATCATCGAGCAAGCCAACAAGCGTGCCGCTCAGATCGTCGAGGACGCACAGGCCAAGGCCCGTGCCGAAGGCGACCGGATCAAGGCGCAGGCTCAGGCGGAAATCGAGCAGGAAATCAACAGCGCGAAGGACGCCCTGCGTGCTCGCGTCGGCGTGCTGGCCGTGGCCGGCGCCGAGAAGATCCTCGGATCGACCGTTGATGCCAATGCTCATGCCCAGTTGGTCGACCGACTGGCAGCGGAAATCTAAGCGAGGCCACCAATGGCAGAACTGAACACGCTGGCCCGGCCCTATGCCAAGGCGGCTTTCGAGTTCGCACAGTCCCAGCAGCAGCTGACCCAATGGTCGGCCGCGCTCGGACTGCTCGCCGCGGTATCCCAAGATGGGACCGTGCGCCAGCTGCTTCAGCAGCCGCAGTTGACTGCGGACGCCAAGGCCGGATTGCTCATCGACGTATGTGGCGATCAGCTGGATGCACAGTCCCAGAACTTCGTTCGGACCGTGGCAGAAAACAACCGGATCGACCTGTTCCCGGCCATCGCCGAGATCTACGAGGCGTACAAGGCCGAGCAGGAAAAATCCATCGAGGCGGAAGTCACCAGTGCTTTCGCCCTGAGCGACGAACAGCAAGACAAACTCGCCAAGGCTCTCAGCGCAAGGCTAGGTCGACAAGTGCGACTAAATGCATCCGAGGATGCGAGCCTGATCGGTGGTGTGGTTATCCGCGCCGGCGACTTGGTAATCGATGGCTCCGTTCGCGGCAAGCTCGCGCAACTGGCCGAAGCGTTGAAACCTTGAGTTTGAAGGGGCAGTAGCATGCAGCAACTCAATCCTTCCGAAATTAGTGAAATCATCAAGGGTCGCATCGAGAAACTCGACGTGACCTCGCAAGCCCGCAACGAAGGCACCATCGTCAGCGTCTCCGACGGTATCGTGCGGATCTTCGGTCTGGCCGACGTCATGTACGGCGAAATGATCGAATTCCCCGGCGGCATCTACGGCATGGCACTGAACCTGGAGCAGGACTCCGTCGGCGCCGTGGTCCTGGGTAGCTACCTGGGTCTGGCCGAAGGCATGAGCGCCAAGTGCACCGGCCGCATCCTGGAAGTCCCGGTCGGTCCGGAACTGCTGGGCCGCGTCGTCGACGCCCTGGGCAACCCCATCGATGGCAAAGGTCCGCTGAACGCCAGCGCCTCCGACGCCGTCGAGAAGGTCGCACCGGGCGTGATCTGGCGTCAGTCGGTCGACCAGCCGGTGCAGACCGGCTACAAGGCCGTCGATGCCATGATCCCGGTTGGCCGCGGTCAGCGTGAGCTGATCATCGGTGACCGTCAGATCGGCAAGACCGCCATGGCGATCGATGCCATCATCAACCAGAAGAACAGCGGCATCCGCTGCGTCTACGTCGCCATCGGTCAGAAGCAGTCGACCATCGCCAACGTGGTGCGCAAGCTGGAAGAGAACGGCGCTCTGCACAACACCATCGTGGTGGCAGCCAGTGCGTCCGAATCGGCGGCCCTGCAGTTCCTGGCACCCTACTCGGGTTGCACCATGGGCGAATACTTCCGCGACCGCGGGGAAGACGCCCTGATCGTCTATGACGATCTGTCCAAGCAGGCCGTAGCTTATCGCCAGATCTCCCTGCTGCTGCGTCGTCCGCCGGGCCGTGAAGCCTATCCCGGCGACGTGTTCTATCTCCACAGCCGTCTGCTCGAGCGCGCCTCCCGCGTCTCCGCCGACTACGTCGAGAAGTTCACCAACGGCGCCGTGACCGGCAAGACCGGCTCGCTGACCGCGCTGCCGATCATCGAGACCCAGGCCGGCGACGTGTCCGCCTTCGTTCCGACCAACGTGATCTCCATCACCGACGGCCAGATCTTCCTGGAAGCCGGCCTGTTCAACTCGGGCATCCGCCCGGCGGTCAACGCCGGTGTCTCGGTATCCCGTGTGGGTGGTGCGGCCCAGACCAAGATCATCAAGAAGCTGTCCGGCGGTATCCGTACCGCGCTGGCCCAGTACCGTGAACTGGCGGCCTTCGCCCAGTTCGCCTCGGACCTGGACGAAGCCACCCGCAAGCAGCTCGAGCATGGTCAGCGCGTCACCGAGCTGATGAAGCAGAAGCAGTACGCGCCCATGTCCATCGCCGAGATGTCCCTGAGCCTGTACGCTGCCGAGCGTGGTTTCCTGAGCGACGTGTCCCTGGACAAGATCGGTAGCTTCGAGCAGGCCCTGATCGCCTACTTCAACCGCGATCACGCCGACCTGATGGCCAAGATCAACGTGAAGGGCGACTTCAACGACGAGATCGACGCCGGCATCAAGGCGGGAATCGAGAAGTTCAAGGCCACGCAAACCTGGTAAGCCGCGACGGGGGCGCCAGCCCCCGTTTGCCAACCCGATAGGTGTCACATGGCAGGCGCAAAAGAGATTCGCGGCAAGATCGCGAGCATCAAAAGCACACAGAAGATCACCAGCGCCATGGAAAAGGTTGCGGTCAGCAAGATGCGTAAGGCCCAGGCCCGCATGGCTGCCAGCAAGCCTTATGCCGAGCGCATCCGCGCTGTGATCGGCCACCTGGCCAACGCCAACCCCGAGTACCGCCATGCCTTCATGGTGGAACGCGAGGTCAAGCGCGTCGGTTACATCGTGGTCAGCTCCGATCGGGGTCTGGCCGGTGGTCTGAACACCAACCTGTTCAAGGCTCTGGTCCGCGACATGAGCGACCAGCGCGGCAAGGGTGTGGAAATCGATCTGGCGGTGATCGGGGCCAAGGGTGCCTCCTTCTTCCGCAGCTTCGGCGGCAACGTGGTCGCGGCCATCAGCCACCTCGGCGAAGCCCCGGCGATCGGCGATCTGATCGGCAGCATCAAGGTGATGCTGGATGCCTACCTGGACGGCCGTATCGACCGTCTGTACGTGGTGTCCAACGTCTTCGTCAACACCATGACCCAGAAGCCGACCATCCAGCAGCTGGTTCCGCTGGTGCCGACCGAGGGCGGTGAGCTGCAAGGCAAGCACTGGGACTACCTCTACGAGCCCGACGCCAAGACCCTGCTCGACGGTCTGCTGGTGCGCTACGTGGAATCCCAGGTGTACCAGGCCGTGGTCGAGAACGCTGCCAGTGAACAGGCCGCGCGGATGATCGCGATGAAGAACGCCACCGACAACGCCGGCGATCTCATCAAGGAGCTGCAGCTGGTCTACAACAAGGCTCGCCAGGCTGCGATCACCCAAGAAATTTCGGAAATCGTCGGCGGCGCCGCCGCGGTCTGACGGACAGCTTAAACATTCGAGGAACGCGAAATGAGTAGCGGACGTATCGTACAAATCATCGGCGCCGTGATCGACGTGGAATTCCCGCGCGACGCGGTACCGCGCGTCTTTGACGCCCTCAAGGTGCAGGGTGCCGAAACCACCCTGGAAGTCCAGCAGCAGCTGGGCGACGGCGTGGTCCGTACCATCGCCATGGGTAGCACCGAAGGCCTCAAGCGTGGCCTGGACGTGGGCAACACCGGCGAGGCCATCAAGGTCCCGGTCGGCGTCAAGACCCTCGGCCGCATCATGGACGTGCTGGGCAACCCCATCGACGAAGCCGGCCCCATCGGCGAGGAAGAGCGTTGGGAAATCCACCGCAAGGCCCCGTCCTATGCGGAGCAGGCCGGTGGTAACGATCTGCTGGAAACCGGCATCAAGGTCATCGACCTGGTCTGCCCCTTCGCCAAGGGCGGCAAGGTCGGCCTGTTCGGCGGCGCCGGCGTGGGCAAGACCGTCAACATGATGGAGCTCATCCGTAACATCGCCATCGAGCACAGCGGTTATTCCGTGTTCGCCGGCGTGGGCGAGCGTACCCGTGAAGGGAACGACTTCTACCACGAGATGAAGGACTCCAACGTTCTGGACAAGGTCGCCCTGGTCTATGGCCAGATGAACGAGCCGCCGGGCAACCGTCTGCGCGTGGCCCTGACCGGCCTGACCATGGCCGAGAAATTCCGTGACGAAGGCCGTGACGTCCTGCTGTTCGTCGACAACATCTACCGCTACACCCTGGCCGGTACCGAAGTGTCCGCGCTGCTGGGTCGTATGCCGTCCGCGGTGGGCTACCAGCCGACCCTGGCCGAGGAGATGGGTGTCCTGCAGGAGCGCATCACCTCCACCAAGCTGGGTTCGATCACCTCCGTCCAGGCCGTCTACGTACCTGCGGATGACTTGACCGACCCGTCCCCGGCGACCACCTTCGCCCACCTGGACGCCACCGTGGTTCTGTCCCGTGACATCGCCTCCCTGGGTATCTACCCGGCGGTCGATCCCCTGGACTCCACCTCGCGCCAGCTGGACCCGAACGTGATCGGCCAGGAGCACTACGACACCGCTCGCGGCGTCCAGTACGTGCTGCAGCGCTACAAGGAGCTGAAGGACATCATCGCGATCCTGGGCATGGACGAACTGTCCGAGTCCGACAAGCAGCTGGTATCCCGCGCTCGTAAGATCCAGCGCTTCCTGTCCCAGCCGTTCTTCGTGGCCGAAGTCTTCACCGGTTCGCCCGGCAAGTACGTGTCCCTCAAGGACACCATCGCCGGCTTCTCCGGGATTCTGCGCGGTGACTACGATCACCTGCCGGAGCAGGCGTTCTACATGGTCGGCAGCATCGACGAAGCCATCGAGAAAGCCAAGAAACTGTAACTGCCGCGCCCGGCGACGGGCGCTCTTAGAGGCACGCTATGGCCAAGACAGTCCAATGCGACATCGTCAGCGCGGAAGGGGAAATCTTCTCCGGCGCGGTGGAGATGATCATCGCCCACGGCCACCTGGGTGATCTGGGTATCGCCCCGGGCCATGCGCCGCTGCTCACCGATCTGAAGCCGGGCCCCATTCGCCTGGTCAAGGCCGGGGGTGCCGAGGAGGTGTTCTACATCTCCGGCGGTTTCCTGGAAGTGCAGCCGAATGTCGTCGAAGTGCTGGCCGATACCGCCAGCCGCGCCGGTGACATCGACGAGGCTGCCGCTCTGGAAGCCAAGCAGCGCGCCGAGGCAGCACTGAGCGACAAGGGCACGGAGTTCGACTACACCGCTGCCGCCACTCAGCTCGCCGAAGCCGCCGCCCAGCTGCGCACCATCCAGCAGCTCAAGCGGCAGGCCAAGCGCTAAGCGCAAGGTCAGGCTGTAACGACAAGGGTAGCTTCGGCTACCCTTTTCTTTTGTCGCCCGAAAAGTGGCGCGAAACATTCCGCATGGTCGTCGCACCTGGGTGCTTGTTGCCCTCGCTCGCCGGCCCCTCTCTTTCTCCTGTCTCCGAGGTTCCGATGTCCCTGGAAATCGTCATCCTGGCTGCTGGCCAGGGCACCCGCATGAGATCCGCTCTACCCAAGGTGCTGCATCCCGTGGCCGGTCGCAGCATGCTGGGGCATGTCCTCGACCGCGCCCGCGAGCTGGCGCCAAAGGGTATCCACGTCGTGATCGGCCATGGCGCCGACCAGGTTCGCCAGCAGCTGGCGGCGGACGACGTGAGCTTCGTGCTCCAGGCCGAGCAGCTCGGTACCGGGCATGCGGTGGCCCAGGCGGCGCCGGCGCTGACGGCGGAGCGGGTGCTGATCCTCTATGGCGATGTGCCGCTGATCCAGACCGAGACCCTGCAGCGCCTGCTGCAGCAGGTGGATGACCAGCATCTCGCGCTGCTGACCGTGGAACTGGACGATCCCACCGGCTATGGCCGCATCCTCCGCGACGGCGAGGGGCGGGTGACCGCCATCGTCGAGCACAAGGACGCCAGCGAGGCCCAGCGTGCCATCCGCGAAGGCAACACCGGTATTCTCGCCGTCCCCGGTCACCGCCTGGCGGATTGGCTGGGCCGGCTCTCCAACAGCAACGCCCAGGGCGAGTACTACCTGACCGACGTCATCGCCCTGGCGGTGGCGGACGGCCTGACCATCGCCACCAGCCAGCCGGCGGATGCCATGGAAGTCCAGGGTGCCAACGATCGCCGGCAACTGGCGCAACTGGAGCGTCACTACCAGCTGCGCGCTGCCGAGCGCCTGATGTTGCAGGGCGTGACCCTGCTGGACCCGTTGCGCTTCGACCAGCGTGGCCAGGTCGAGGCCGGGCGGGATGTCTCCATCGACATCAATGTCATCCTCGAAGGCCGAGTGGTGCTGGAAGACGGCGTGGTGATCGGCCCGAATTGCGTGATCAAGGACAGCGTCCTCAAGCGCGGTGCCCTCATCAAGGCCAACAGCCATCTGGACGGCGCGGTGGTCGGGGAGGGCGCCGACGTCGGTCCCTTCGCCCGGCTGCGTCCTGGCAGCGAGCTGGGCAGCAAGGCCCATGTGGGCAATTTCGTCGAGTTGAAGAACGCCCATCTGCAGGACGGCGCCAAGGCCGGCCATCTCACCTACCTGGGCGACGCCAGCATAGGCGCGGGCAGCAACATAGGCGCAGGCACCATCACCTGCAACTATGACGGGGCCAACAAGTTTCGAACCGAAATTGGCGCGGATGTTTTCGTTGGTTCCAACAGCTCGCTGGTGGCTCCGGTCACCTTGGGTGAAGGGGCTACCACGGCGGCAGGATCGGTCATCACTGCCGATGTTCCGGCGGCCGCGCTGGCGCTGGGCCGTGCCCGCCAAGTCAACAAGGTGGGTTGGCAGCGCCCGAAGAAGGCACCCAAGGCTTGACGAATGTCTGCTATTAGGTTTTGATTCGATCCATTATCTTTCGAATCGAAATTTATGACCCGTCGCAATACTGCTCAGCGTCGCCATGCCATCCTCGCCCAGCTCCAGCAGCAGGGCGAGGTCAGCGTCGACGAACTGGCCCGCCAGTTGGAGACCTCCGAGGTCACCATCCGCAAGGACCTGGCCGCCCTCGAGCGCAATGGCCTGCTCTTGCGTCGCTATGGCGGCGCGGTGGCCATGCCCCAGGAATTGCTGGCCGAGGCGCCACCCCAGGCCTCGCCCTGGAAGCAGGCCATCGCCCGGGCCGCCGCCCAGCGTCTGCGTGAGCATGCCCGGATCATCATCGACTGTGGCAGCACCACGGCAGCGCTGATTCCCCAGCTCGACCGTCGCCCCGGGCTGGTGGTCATGACCAATTCCCTGCAGGTGGCCACGGCCCTGCGCGAGCTGGAACAGGAGCCCATGCTGCTGATGACCGGCGGGACCTGGGATCCGCATTCGGAATCCTTCCAGGGCCAGGTCGCCGAGCAGGTGCTGCGTTCCTACGACTTCGACCAGCTGTTCATCGGCGCCGATGGGCTCGACCCCGAACGCGGTACCACCACTTTCAACGAGCACCTGTCGCTGTCGCGCGTCATGGCCGAGGTAGCCCGTGAAGTGGTGGTCATGGCTGAGGCCGATAAGCTGGGCAGGCGGATTCCGAATCTGGAACTACCTTGGGAAAGAGTGGACGTGCTCATCACCGATGAACGCCTCCCGCCTGAGGCGGCCCAGGCGATCGCCAAGCGGGGTGTGCAGGTCGTGCGTGCGGCTGTGGAAAACTAGACAATCAGCTCATCCACAGGCGGCACCGAAAGGTCGCTGTGGATAAGACAGGCAACGGGAGGTAAGCATGTGTGGAATCGTCGGCGCCATTGCCGAGCGTAACATCACCGCCATTCTGGTCGAGGGCCTCAAGCGCCTGGAATACCGCGGCTACGACAGCGCCGGTCTGGCGCTGCTGGATGCCCAGGGCGAGCTGCAGCGGCTGCGCCGCATCGGCAAGGTCAGCGAACTGGAAGCCGGTTTGCTCGCCGATCCCCTGGCGGGCCGCCTGGGGATCGCCCATACCCGCTGGGCCACCCATGGCGCACCCACCGAGGCCAATGCCCACCCGCATTTCTCCCGGGGTGACGTGGCCGTGGTCCACAACGGCATCATCGAGAACCACGAGGCCCTGCGTACCCAGCTCAAGGCCCAGGGCTATGTCTTCACCTCCCAGACCGACACCGAGGTCATCGTCCACCTGTTGCACCTGAAGTTGCAGGACAGCGGCGACCTGACCACGGCGCTCAAGGCAGCGGTCAAGGAGTTGCACGGCGCCTATGGCCTGGCGGCGGTCTGGCGCCAGCAGCCGGATCGCCTGGTGGCGACCCGCAGCGGCAGCCCCCTGGTAATCGGCCTGGGCCTGGGCGAAAACTACCTGGCCTCCGACCAACTGGCCTTGCGCCAGGTGACGGATCGCTTCGTCTACCTGGAGGAGGGCGACGTCGCCGAGATCCGTCTGGATCAGGTCAAGCTCTGGGACGTGAACGGAGCGCCGGTCCAGCGCGAGACGGTGCAGTACCACGAGGGCAGCGAGGCCGCCGACAAGGGCGCCTATCGCCACTTCATGCTCAAGGAGATCCACGAGCAGCCCAGCGTGGTCCAGCGCACCCTGGAAGGGCGCCTGGGCGATGGCCAGGTCCTGCCCGAGGCCTTCGGTCCGTCCGCCGCCGAGCTGTTCGCCAAGGTTCGCCAGGTGCAGATCGTCGCCTGTGGCACCAGCTTCCATGCCGGCTCGGTGGCGCGCTACTGGATCGAGGAGTACGTGGGGATTCCCTGCCAGGTGGAAGTGGCCAGCGAATTCCGCTATCGCCGCGTCGCCGTCAGCCCGGACACCCTGTTCGTCACCATCTCCCAGTCCGGCGAGACGGCCGACACCCTGGCCGCCCTGCGCATGGCCAAGCAATCCGGCTACCTGAGCAGCCTGGCGATCTGCAACGTGGCGACCAGCTCCCTGGTGCGCGAATCCCAGCTGAGCTTCCTGACCCAGGCCGGTCCCGAGATCGGCGTGGCCTCGACCAAGGCCTTCACCACCCAGCTGGTATCGCTGCTCCTGCTGACCCTGAGCCTGGGGCGCTGCCAGCAGCGGCTGGATGCCGGGATCGAGGCCGAGCTGGTAGCGGAGTTGCGCCGGCTGCCGGCGCGGCTGGACGAAGCCCTGGCCATGGACAAGACCGTGGAGAAGCTGGCGGAGTCCTTTGCCGAGAAGCATCACACCCTGTTCCTCGGGCGTGGCGAGCAGTACCCGGTGGCCATGGAGGGCGCGCTCAAGCTCAAGGAGATCTCCTACATCCACGCCGAGGCCTATCCGGCCGGCGAACTCAAGCATGGTCCCCTGGCGCTGGTGGATGCCGACATGCCGGTGGTGACGGTGGCGCCCAACAACGAGCTGCTGGAAAAGCTCAAGTCCAACCTGCAGGAAGTGCGCGCCCGGGGTGGCCAGCTGATCGTCTTCGCCGACGAGCGTGCCGGCTTCGAGCAGGGCGAAGGCACCCGTATCGTGCCCATGCCGCACATCCACGATGCCCTGTCGCCGATCCTCTACACCATCCCCTTGCAGCTGCTGTCCTACCACGTGGCGGTGTTCAAGGGCACCGACGTCGACCAGCCACGCAACCTGGCGAAATCGGTGACCGTGGAATAAACCCAGGTTCCACGTGGAACGCCTGCAGAGCCAAGCCAGTGCGGGGGCCGGTAAGCCGAGGGTACCGTCCCTGGCATGGCCTCCGAGCAAGCTGGGCTCCAGGCACTGGTTGAGGTGTACAGTAGGTCCGAGGGTAGGCGTCCCTGCCTGAGCGCAGGCTACCCCGGTGATTCAAGGAAAGTTGTCCAGGCGAGGTGAAGGGATGTTGCTCCACGATTGGTTGGGTTTCGTCGCAGTCGCCCTGCTGGTTACCCTCACGCCGGGTCCCGGAGTGATCATGGCGCTCTCCAACTCGGTGGCCTACGGGCCGCGGCGGGCGATGCTCGGCTCGATCGGCAATGCCCTTGGCTTGCTGGTGATCTCGACCGCCACCAGTGCCGGGCTGGGGGTGCTGCTGCAAGCCTCGGCTAGCGCCTTCCTGCTGCTCAAGGTACTGGGCGCGAGCTACCTGATCTACCTGGGCTTCCGGCAATGGCAAAGCCGTACCAGCGCCTTTGACGGCCTCGAACAGCCGGCAAGGCGGACGCTGTCCAACCGCAGACTGCTGTTCAACGGTATCCTGGTGGCGCTGACCAACCCCAAGGCGATTCTGTTCTTCGCCGCGTTCCTGCCACAGTTCATCCGCTCGGGCGGTGACTCGCACGCCCAGTTGGGCATTCTCGTCTTGACCTTCGCCGCCTGCTCGATGCTTTCCCATGGCTGCTATGTGATCCTGGCCCGGGTACTCCGGCGCCAGCTCGCCGCGCCCAGTCATGCCCGCCTGATGAACCGACTGTTCGGCGCTTCCTTCGTGGCCTTGGGGGCGAGTTTGTTCACCGTTCAGGCAAAGGTAGCCTGAGTAACGCTCCGGGCTCTCCCCGGCGCTGGATGCTGGAATCCGTCAGGGTACCCGCCAACTGCCCCGGTTCTGCTGGACACAGGCGACGGCGAGGAAACGCCCGTCGCCGGGTTCGCCGTAGTAGTGGATATCCTGTCGATAGGGCACACCCGGGCTGCGGGCACCCTGGCAGATGCCGATCTCGCCCACCGGGCACCGCGCGACGAAGCGGACCTCGGTCTGCTGGCCCTTGAGCTGGGGTTGGCAGAAGCCCTCGTGGAACAATTGGGCGGGGATGTCGATGTTGCTCTGGCAGACCTGCACGTCCACACTGCCCTGGCGACTGCGGATCACGCAGGCATCGGCGAGCGCCAGTGACGGCAACAGGGCCAGGGTAATCAACAGTCGCCGCATTCCAGCCAACCTCCCAGACGAAACCGCCACTCTAGCATTCGACCTTTCGCCATGCGCCTAGCCGATATCAAGACCCATGTGATCGCCGGTCCCCTGGGCGCCGGCAAGACGACCCTGATCCGCCAGCTGTTCGACCAGCGTCCCGATGACGAGCGCTGGGCCATCCTGGTCAACGAATTCGGTCAGATCGGCCTTGATGCAGCGCTCATGACCACCACTGACGACGGCCTAGCCATCGCCGAGGTGCCGGGTGGTTGCCTGTGCTGCGTCCAGGGTGTGCCCCTGCAGGTGGCCCTGACCCGCCTGCTGCGGCGGGCCCGGCCACAGCGGCTGTTCATCGAACCCTCCGGCCTGGGGCATCCGGCCAGTCTCTATCGCCAGCTCCAGGCGCCGCCCTGGGCCGGGGTGCTGACCTTGCAGCCGCTGGTCTGGGTGGTGGATGCCCGGCAACTGGTCGGCGGCCAGCCACTGGCGGCCGACCAGCAACAGGCCCTGAAGCTGGCCGGCCTGCTCGTGCTCAACAAGAGCGAGGACCTGGATCGCACGATGCTGCCTCCGTCGCTGCGCGACCGGCCGCTGTACTGGACCTCGGGGGGCAGGATCACCCTGGAAGACCTGCCAGGGACGACCGCCACCGCGCCAGGAAGCGGTGAGCTACCCGAGCCGGTCGGCACCATGCCACCTCAGGCACTGTTGCTGCCCGGTCGACCGCTGAGATTCAGCCATACGCAGGAAGGGCAGCATGCCCTCGGCTGGCGCTGGCATCCGAGCCATAGCTTCGCAGGTCCCGCGCTGCTGGCCCTGCTGGCGGAGCTCCCGGGTCTGCTGCGGTTGAAGGCCTGCCTGCAGTTGGCAGACGGCTGGCAGGCCTACAACGGGGTCGCCCAGGAGGGACGCTGGGAGCCGACCCTCTGGCGCAGGGACAATCGGTTGGAATTGATCCTGGCGGAAATGCCAGACCTAGAGGCCCTCGAAAAGGGGATACGCGGGACCATTCGCGACATTTGAGGTTGCCAAATTTGTTCGGTTAATGATAATGATTATTAAATTGACTTCCTCTGCGTATAGTTCCCATGGCTCCGACGCCCCTTGCCCGACCTGAACCGACCGTAGTCGCTGAGCGTTCCGACGGCGAACACGTCGAATCCATCCAAGGACCCAACAGGGCCGCCATGGTGGGCGATGTGGAACCGGTCGCCGGGGTCAACGCCAACCGTGGCGAGTCTTCCGCCACCATCCTGTCGTTCCGGATGCCGGAGCGAAACGAAGAGATCCTCACCCCAGCCCTCACCTCGGTTGGGGCCGCCGAGCCGGGTGAACAGCCGCCACGTGGCCGTGGTTGGGGCACTGCCTCTGCCCTGTCGCTGATCATGCATGCCAGCATGGCCGCGGCGCTGTTCCTGGTGGTTCAGACGCCCCCGGAGCTGAAGATCGCCAAGGGCGACGAGCCCATGCAGGTCAGCTTCATCCAGCTGCCCAAGCCGGTGCCGGAGCCACCCGCGCCCACACCGGCACCGCCCGCGCCACCGCCGCCACAACCCGAACCGCCGCCGCCGGAGCCGCCCAAGCCCGTGGAACCGCCGAAACCGCCGAAACCGGTGGAGCCACCCAAGCCGGTGGTGGAAAAGCCCAAACCCAAGCCGAAGCCCAAGCCGGTCGAGCACAGCCAGCAGAAGCCGCTGCCGAAGAAGGTCGAGCCCACGCCTGAACCCGTCGCCGAGGCGGCACCGACACCGGCACCCGCGCCGGCCACCACGGCGGCACCCAGTCAGCCGACACCGGCGGCCGCGCCTCCCGGTCCGCCGAAGACGGCGGGCCTGCCGACCGGTAGCATCGATGACGCCGACATTCGGCCGATCAAGATGACGCCACCGGAGT
Source organism: Pseudomonas sp. No.117 (assembly GCF_054558395.1). Taxonomy (NCBI): domain Bacteria; kingdom Pseudomonadati; phylum Pseudomonadota; class Gammaproteobacteria; order Pseudomonadales; family Pseudomonadaceae; genus Pseudomonas; species Pseudomonas sp. No.117. The sequence continues at coordinate 441,574 of NZ_BAAJNP010000001.1, read as the reverse complement.
ATCCGGAAATCCTGCGTCGCCGTGGGGTAGGGGGCGAGGTGCGGGTGATGTTCACCGTGACCGCCGACGGGCGCCTCGCCGATATCCAGGTGCTGGAGGCCTCGAATAAGCAGCTGGAACGCGCCGTGCTCGACGTGCTCGGCGAATGGCGCTTCGCGCCGCGGGTATCCGGCGGCCAGATCGTGCCGCGCAAGGCCACCAAGACCTTCAACTTCAAGATCCAGCGCCGCTAGGCCGCGGAGCCTTCGGGCTCCGCCTCGGCCTCGCCGGGCCGTTTCAGGCCCAGGTAGCGGAACATGCCATGGGCGATTTCACGTTCGCCCATGATCACCTCGTCCACGCCATGACTTTCCAGATGCCGGATCTCGTCGTCGTGGTGCGCGCGGGCGAGGATGTGCAGGTCCGGGGCGAGCTCCCTAGCCCGACGGGCGATCTCCGCCGCTTCGAAGCCATTGGGTATCGCCAGCAGCAGCGCCCGCGCTTCCTTGAGTTTGGCCCGGGCCAGCACCTTGTCCTGGGTCGCATTGCCCAGGATGGCCTTGAAGCCCTGCTGCCGTAAGGCCGTGACGTGGTCGGGCTCGTCGGCGATCACGATCAGGGGCGGACCCTCGCCATTCAGACGGTCGCAGATATAGCGTCCCACCCGGCCATAGCCCACCAGCACCAGATGCCCCCTGTGCTGCACGGGATCGGGCTCGTCGTCGTCCAGCTCCGGGGCATGCTTGCCCTTGGCATTGATCAGCCGGCGGCCTTCGCGGCGCTCCATCCAGGGCTGCAGCAGATCGATGCCGTGGAACAGCAGCGGATTGAGGACGATGGAAATGATGGCGGCGGCCAGGATCAGGTCGTGGGCGCCTTGGTCGAGCAGCTTCAGCGACAGCCCGAGGCTGGCGAGGATGAAGGAGAATTCACCGATCTGCGCCAAGCTGGCGGCGATGGTCAGGGCCACGCTGAGCGGACGGCGATAGGCCAGGACGATGAGCGTCGCGGCGATGGATTTGCCGAAGACGATGACCGCCACCGTCGCCAGTACCGCCCAGGGTCGTTCCAGCAGGATCTCCGGATCGAACAGGCAGCCTACCGAGAAGAAGAACAGCACGGCGAAGGCCTCGCGCAGGGGCAGCGAGTTTTCCGCGGCATCGTGGCTGAGCTCCGATTCGTTGAGGACTATGCCGGCGAAGAAGGCACCCAGGGCGAAGGAGACGCCGAACAGCGAGGCCGAGCCATAGGCGATACCCATGGCGATGGCCAGGGTCGCCAGGGTGAAGAGTTCGCGCGAACCGGTGCGCACCACCCGCGCCAGCAGCCAGGGGATGAATCGCCGGCCCACCAGCAGCATCAGGGTGATGAAGGCACCGACCTTGAGCGCGGTGAGGCCCAGTTCCAGCCCCAGACTCTGACCGGGCTCCTCGCCGCCGTCGCCACCCAGGGGCCCGGCCAGGGCCGGCAGGATCACCAGGGCCAGCACCATCAGCAGGTCTTCCACGATCAGCCAGCCCACGGCGATGCGCCCGCGGCGGCTCTCCACCATCTGGCGCTCTTCCAGCGCCCGCAGCAGCACCACGGTACTGGCCACCGACAGGGACAGGCCGAAGACCAGGCCGCTTCCCAGCCCCCAGCCGAGGACATGGCTCACGCCCATGCCCATGAGGGTGGCCACGGCGATCTGGACGATGGCACCGGGGATGGCGATGCGTTTGACCGCCAGCAGGTCCTTGATGGAGAAATGCAGGCCCACGCCGAACATCAGCAGGATGACGCCGATCTCGGTCAGCTCCCTGGACAGTTCAGGGTCGGCGACGAAGCCCGGCGTATAGGGGCCGGCAATGACCCCGGCGAGCAGATAGCCGGCGATCGGTGGCAGCCGCAGGCGAGTGGCCAGGGTGCCGAAGACGAAGGCCAGGACCAGGCCGATCGCCAGGGTGGAAATGAGCGGGGTGTCGTGCGCCATGCGGGCTCCAGGGATTTGGATTGCCAGATCCTGGAGCCGCTGCCGTCGAACGACGGCGACCTAACCGGCAAAACTCAATAGGTTTCCTTGAGTGCCTGATAGCGCTCCTGAAGTTCCCGGCGGATCTGCCGGCGCTGCTGAGCCTGCACGCAACGACGCTTCTCGTCCGCCGTCACCGGTTCGAGCTGGGGAACCGGGCAGGATTTGCCGTTCTCGTCCACCGCTACCATGGTGAAGAAGCAGCTGTTGGTGTGGCGGACCGAACGCTGCTGGATGTTCTCGGTGATGACCTTGACGCCGATTTCCATCGAGGTGGTCCCGGTGTAGTTCACCGAGGCCAGGAAGGTCACCAGTTCACCGACATGCACCGGCTCGCGAAAGATCACCTGGTCCACCGACAGGGTCACCACATAGCGTCCGGCATAGCGGCTGGCACAGGCGTAGGCCACCTCGTCGAGGTGCTTGAGCAGGGCACCGCCATGGACATTGCCGGAGAAATTGGCCAGGTCCGGCGTCATCAGGATGGTCATGCTCAACTGGTGGTTGCCGGCTTCCATGGATGAATCCTCGAGGATAAAAGCGGTAGACGGCGCGCTGGCGCCGTCTGTCACAGCGGGATCAGCGGCCGGCGGACAGGCCGAAGTCGATCGGCAGGTCGGCACCCGAGATGGCGGCGGCCTGGGGTTGGCAGAGGAAATAGACGAACTCGGCCACTTCCTCGGGTTGGATGAAGCGTGCGGTATCACCCTGGGGATAGCGGTTAAGCAGGTTGCGCCGGTAGCCCGCGGGATCGCCGCTGCCATAGTGCGCCGCCTGGAAATCCAGCATGGGGGTATCGATGTCGCCCGGCGAGACGGCATTGACCCGCACGCCGTCGCGGGCGAGCTCCACCGCCAGGTTCTGGCTGAAGAAGCGCACCGCGGCCTTGGCCGCGCCATAGGCCGCCGCACCGGCGATGGGTTGGCGGCCGGCTCCGCTGGCGACGTTGATGATGACGCCGCGGTTTTCCTTGAGGAAGGGGATGGCGGCCGAGCACATGAAGAAAGTGGCCTTGAGGTTGACCGCCATCACCAGGTCGTAGTCCTCCTCGCTGAAGGTCTCCACCTCGCCCTCGCGCCAGATGCCGGCGGCGTTGATCAGGGCATCCAGCCGCCCGGTGCGGGCCAGCACCTTGCTCACCAGCGAGCGGCAGCCCTCGGCGCTGGAAATGTCGGCGGTCACGCTGGAATCCAGGCCCACGATGCCGTTGAGTCCGTGCAGGCCTTCAGCATCGCGGTCAGCCGCGGCGACCCGCCAGCGGCTCTGGGCGAAGCGTTGCGCCAGGGCGCGGCCGAGGCCGCCCGCGGCGCCGGTGATCAGGACGACGGGAGTGCTCATGGGGCATCCTCCAGAGTGATGGCCTTATCCAGACCCAGGCCAGGCGGGGTCGTTCAGTAGCGGCGGCATCAGCTTTCCAGCCAGACGTCGCGGGCCCAGATCCACACCGAATCCCAGGATTCGTCGGTCAGGTCGCCATCTTCCCACAACAGTACCTCGCCTTCCTGGCTGACGCAGTAGTAGCCGTCATCGCTGGCGCAGAGCGGGATGTACTCGCGCGGCAGGCCTTCGTCCCAGGCGGTGGCGGCGACTTCCGGCAGATAGGTATGGGATTGGGGATCGGTGACTGTCACCGGCTCGATGCGGCCGTACACCACATCGCTGACGGTCAGCAGGAATTCGCGGAATTCCGGCGGCAGGCTGATGAGCAGTTCTTCCTCGATTTCGACCAGCAGGTCTTCGTCGGGCAGCTCCAGGGGCACGGGAACGGTTTCGTTTTCTTCACGCAGGCGTTCGATGACGTCTTCCATAGCAGGCCTCTCTCGAAATGCGCACCGGATGGGAAAAGAGGCGCGCAAGGTTAGCAGTTCAGTCCGGGATAACGGCAGCTTCCGCGCGGACTTGATAGCGGTTTCGAGAGATGGTCGGCATCGGCCCGAGACGAAAAAGCCCGGCTTAGAGCCGGGCTTTCGAAGGGTACGCCCGCATCAGGCGTTCTGGCGGATACCGGCCAGCAGCCAGGGCTGGTTCTCGCCCGCCATGCGCTCCATGCGCCAGCTTTCGCTGAACGGCTGGCCCTGGTCGAAGCGCGATTCCTTGGATACACCACTGAAGGTGATGGTGGCGATGGTCTTGCCTTGCAGGTCCTCGACCCCGTCCAGGGTGGCGTTCAGGTTCTCGATGTAGGTGGACTGGAAGCCTTCACCCAGGGCAGCGCGCTCGTCACGCAGCCACTGCAGCATCTGCGGGGTGACGAACTCGGCGATCTTGTCCATCTCGTTGGCGTCCCAGTGCTGCTGGAGGCTCATGAAATGATCGCGACCGGCCGCGACGAAGCGCTCGGCATTGAACCAGCTCGGTGCATTGATCACCGGTGCGGCCCCTGCGGCGGCACCGCCGAACAGACCGCCATTGTTGGGCTGGTTCGGCATCTCGCGCTGCATCGGCGCATGACCGGCAACGGCGGGCTGCGGACCGGCCTGCTGCTTGCGGCGGGCGAGGAGGCGGAAGATCACGAAGGCGATGAGCGCCAGGATCAGGAAGTCGAAGAACTGGAAGCCTTCGAAGCCGTCACCCATGAACATCGAGGCCAGCAGGCCACCGGCGGCGATACCGGCCAGCGGGCCGAGCCAGCGCGAAGCGCCACTGGGACGGGCAGCGGCAGCGGCGCCAGCACCGGCGGCAGGGGCAGCCATGCCCGGCTGCTGCGTCGGCGCGGCCTGGCGGGTCTGGTGGATGGGCGCGGCGCCAGCGGACTTGCCGGCGCCCATGCGTTTGGCATTGGCATCCAGGCTGAGCGTGAGGCCCAGGCACAGGATCATGAAGATGCTCATCAGGCGTTGCATGTGGTGTTCTCTCTGTGAAGAGTCTGGTGTTGGATACATCTTGCGCTGCCCGGTCAAGTACAGCCAGCGTGAATTGTTTCGGTATTTTGCCCTGTCGCGACTCCGGCAAGAGGCCGGAAGCGTCCCCCAAGCGCTCGAAATTTTCCAAGTACATCAATCTATTACAGATTTTTGCAAAATCCGTCACACCGGCGTGCAGGTGCTAGTCTTGGACTCCAGTCAGCGCAGGTGTCGGGAGCCTACCCGGCCCGTCATAGGAGGGCCCGGCCGATGCATGCTCTAGCTTTCATCCAGGACATGGCGGTCATCATGCTGGTGGCCGGGGTGGTGACCATCCTCTTCCACCGCCTCAAGCAGCCCGTGGTCCTGGGTTACATCCTCGCCGGCTTCATCATCGGACCCCACACCCCGCCCTTCGGTCTGATCCACGACGAAGAAAGCATCAAGACCCTCGCCGAGGTGGGGGTCATCTTCCTGATGTTCAGCCTCGGCCTGGAGTTCTCCCTGCGCAAGCTGTTCCGGGTCGGCGCCACGGCCTTCATCGCCGCCTTCCTGGAGATCAGCCTGATGCTCTGGCTGGGCTATCAGGTGGGCCAGCTGTTCGGCTGGTCGCACATGGATTCGCTGTTCCTCGGCGCCATCCTAGCCATCTCCTCGACCACCATCATCGTCAAGGCGCTCAACGAGCTGAAGATGAAGCACGAGCGCTTCGCCCAGCAGATCTTCGGCGTGCTGATCGTCGAGGACATCCTCGGCATCGGCATCATCGCCCTGCTGTCGGGCTTGGCGGTGAGCGGCTCGGTGGAGCCGGGCGCGGTGGCCGCGACCCTGGGCAAGCTGAGCCTGTTCATGATCGTCGCGCTGGTCATCGGCATCCTGCTGGTGCCGCGCCTGCTGGCCTACGTGGCGACCTTCGACAGCAACGAGATGCTGCTGATCACGGTGCTGGGGTTGTGCTTCGGCTTCTGCCTGCTGGTGGCCAAGCTGGAGTACAGCGTGGTATTGGGCGCCTTCCTGATCGGCGCCATCATGGCCGAGTCGCGTCAGCTGCTGAAGATCGAGAAGCTGGTCGAGCCCCTGCGCGACATGTTCAGTGCCATCTTCTTCGTCGCCATCGGCTTGCTGCTCGATCCCAAGGTGCTGATCGAGTACGCCTGGCCGATCACGGTGATCAGCGTCGCCGTGGTGCTGGGCAAGATCCTCGCCTGCAGCCTGGGTACCCTGATCGCCGGCAACGATGGCCGTACCTCGCTGCGGGTCGGCATGGGCCTGGCGCAGATCGGCGAATTCTCCTTCATCATCGCCACCCTGGGCATCACCCTGGGCGTCACCAGCCACTTCCTCTATCCGGTAGCGGTGGCGGTCTCGGCGATCACCACCCTGCTGACGCCCTACCTGATCAAGGCAGCCGATCCCCTGGCCCTGTGGATCGCTCGCTGGCTGCCCCAGCCCCTGCAGCGGGTGCTGGGCATCTATGGCGAATGGCTGCGCAGCATCCAGCCCCAGGGCGAGAAGGCGGTGCTGGCGGGCATGATGAGGCGCATCCTGCTGCAGGTCGGCATCAACCTGTCGCTGGTCATCGCCATCTTCCTCGGCGGCGCCTACTTCGCCAGCGGCCTGGCGGGCTGGCTCAGTACCTGGATCGCCGATCCCGACCAGCAGAAGGCCTGCATCTGGGGCGGGGCGCTGCTGCTGTCGCTGCCCTGCCTGATCGCCGCCTACCGCAAGCTCAAGGCCCTGGCCATGCTGATGGCCGAACTCAGCGTGCGGCAGAACCAGGCCGGTCGCTACACCCAGCCGGTGCGGCGTCTGGTCAGCGAATTGATCCCGCTACTGTCGCTGGCCGGCATCCTGGTACTGCTCGCCGCCCTGAGCAGCAGCATCCTGCCGCGCGGGGAATGGCTGCTGCTGATCGGGCTGGTCGCGGTGGGCGTGATCGCGGTGCTCTGGCGCTGGTTCATCCGGGTGCACTCGCGGCTGCAGATCGCCTTCATCGAGACCCTGGAGCAGGACAAGGGCGGACAGCACTAGGCCGCGTTTCCGCGATCCGAACATTGCCGTGCAGGGATCGACGCGGCAGAATCGCTCTAAGTCGGCCGTTTGAATGAGCGGATCGATGGCAAGGGAATGCGCAATGCAGGAAATGGGCTTGGCCGCTTTCTGCCGTCCGGCAATCTCCCACCGGTGGCCAGGCCCGTTTCCTGCGCCCTTTAAGAGTCTATGCAAAGTTTCGCGAGCTAGAGCAAAACAAGGCGAAACGACCAGCGGGAGTAACAGCCAACGGCTGGCCCGAAGGGTGAGCGCTAGCGAATCAAAGACCCGAGGAAGCGGATCGGACTCGCGCACGAGTTTACGAATGGTAAATGAGCATTCCGACGGGGCCGCCTAGGCGGAGCTGGCCTTCCAGGGGCTTTTCAACGCAGTTTGGCCGACGCGCAGCAAACTTTGTATAAGCTCTCAGGGCCTCCAGGCCAGCAGCAGTACACCCCCGCCAATGGCCGCGATGCCGCACCACTGGCGCAGGTCCAGGCGCTCACCCAGCAGCGTCACGCCGAAGATCGCCACCAGCACCACGCTCAGCTTGTCCACTGGCGCCACCAGCGAGGCTGGCCCCAGCTTGAGTGCCCGGTAATAGCACAGCCAGGACAGCCCGGTGGCCACGCCCGAGAGCAGCAGGAACAGGTAGGTACGGCCGCCGATGCTGGCCAGCGGTTGTGCCTGGCCGGTGGCGGCGACGATGGCCGCCAGTACCACCACGACCACCAGGGTGCGCAGCAGGGTGGCGAAGTCGGCGTTGACGTGAGCCACACCCAGCTTGCCGAAGATGGCGGCGAGGGCGGCGAAGCCCGCCGCCAGCAGCGCCCAGAACAGCCAGGAGGTGGTCATGGCTAGAGCGGTTCGAGCTTGGCGTAGCTCACCATCAGCCACTTGCTGCCTTCGGACTTGAAGTTCACCTGCACCCGCGCATGGGCACCGGAGCCCTCGTAGTTGAGGATGACGCCCTCGCCGAACAGGGCATGCCGCACCGGCTGGCCGAGACTGAAGGTGGTTTCCGGCACCGGCGCCTGGGCGAAGGGACTGGGGCGGCTGCCGGCAAAGGGTTGCTTGACCGCATTGGACAGCCGTACCTCTTGGATGAGGCCGTCCGGTACCTCGCGCACGAAGCGCGAGACCTTGTTGTAGGTCTCGCTGCCGTAGAGCCGACGGGTCTCGGCATAGCTCATCACCAGGCGGCGCATGGCGCGGGTGATGCCCACGTAGGCCAGGCGGCGTTCCTCTTCCAGGCGGCCGGGTTCTTCCAGGCTCATCTTGTGCGGGAACAGGCCTTCTTCCAGACCGGCGAGGAACACCAGGGGGAATTCCAGGCCCTTGGCGCTGTGCAGGGTCATCAGCTGGACGCTGTCCTCGTGGCTGTCGGCCTGGGTGTCGCCGGATTCCAGGGCGGCATGGTCGAGGAAGGCCGCCAAAGGCGTCATCTCCTCGTCACCGCTGAAATCGAAGGAGCGCGCGGCGCTGACCAGTTCTTCCAGGTTCTCCACCCGGGCCTGGCCCTTCTCGCCCTTTTCTTCCTTGTGGAAGGTGACCAGGCCGGTCTGCTCGATGATCTGCTGCACCAGGTTGTGCAGGGACAGGTCCTCGGCCTTGAGCGCCAGGGTGTCGACCAGCTCGACGAAGGCATTGAGCGCCGAGGCGGCGCGACCGGAGACGGCGCGGGCGCCGACCAGGTCGTGCAGGGCCTGCCACAGCGAGGTGTTCTGGGCACGGGCGGCGCTGCGCAGCGCTTCCACGGTCTTCTCGCCGATGCCCCGCGGCGGCACGTTGATCACCCGCTCCAGGGCGGCGTCGTCGTGGCGATGCTGGATCAGCCGCAGGTAGGCCATGGCGTTCTTGATCTCGGCGCGCTCGAAGAATCTCAGGCCGCCATAGATGCGATAGGGGATCTTCTCGCGCAGCAGGGCCTCTTCCAGCACCCGCGACTGGGCGTTGGAGCGGTAGAGGATGGCCATCTCGCTGCGCCGGATTCCCTTCTTGAATTCGCTCTCGATGGTCTCGACGATGTAGCGCGCCTCGTCGTGCTCGTTGAAGCCGGCATAGAGAGTGATGGCGTCGCCTTCGCCGGTGTCGGTCCACAGCTCCTTGCCGAGCCGGCCGAAGTTGTGGGCGATCAGGCCGTTGGCGGCCTTGAGGATGGTGTCGGTGGAGCGGTAGTTCTGCTCCAGGCGGATGATCTCCGCCGAGAAGTCCTCGTTGAACTGCTGGATGTTCTCGATCTTGGCACCGCGCCAGCCATAGATGGACTGGTCGTCGTCGCCCACCACCATGAGGCTCGCGCCATTCTGGGCGAGGTGCTTGAGCCAGGCGTACTGGACGGCGTTGGTGTCCTGGAATTCGTCCACCAGCAGGTGCTGGAAGCGCCGCTGGTAGTGTTCCAGCAAGCTGGGGTTGTTGCGCCAGAGGTCCAGGGCGCGCAACAGCAGCTCGGAGAAGTCGATCACCCCGGCACGGGCGCAGGCCGCCTCGTAGGCTTCGTAGATGCTGCGCATGGTGCTGAGGAAGAGGTCGCCGGCGGCCTGGATGTGCTGCGGCCGCAGGCCCTCGTCCTTCTGGCCGTTGATGAACCACTGCGCCTGGCGCGCCGGCCAGCGCTGCTCGTCGAGGCCCAGCTCGCGGATCACCCGCTTGACGATGCGCTGCTGGTCGTCGCTGTCGAGGATCTGGAAATTCTGCGCCAGGCCCGCTTCCTGCCAATGGGCGCGCAGCAGCCGGTGGGCGAGGCCGTGGAAGGTACCGACCCACATGCCCTGCGGACTCATCCCCAGCAATTGCTCGATGCGGTGGCGCATCTCGGCGGCGGCCTTGTTGGTGAAGGTCACCGAGAGGATGGAGTGCGGCGAGGCGCGCTCGACCTGGATCAGCCAGGCGATGCGGTGCACCAGCACCCGGGTCTTGCCCGAGCCGGCACCGGCCAGGACCAGTTGGCGACCCAGGGGCGCGGCCACGGCCTGGCGCTGGGCATCGTTGAGGGAATTGAGCAGCAGGGAGATGTCGTCATTCATCGCCGCATTCTACCGATGCGGCGAAAGGAGCGCCAAACCAGACGGATAGGAGGCGAGGGCAGGCGGGACGGCCGTATACCACCGCCCAGGACCTGGCGTAGGTTGCCTGGGCGCGCTCCCTGGCCGGGTAGTCGGCAGTGTGGACGACTACCGAAACGCCTGTGACGAGGCCGAAAAAGCCGTGCTGAATCGTAATGACCAAGAGCCTGGCCGACCGTTATGTAGTATAAGTACGACGCACTACATCCGCCCGCTAGCCGAGATACGCCTGTGAACCTCATGCAACACATTGCTCAATCCCGCCACCTGCTGCGCAAGTCGGAGCTCAAGGTCGCCGAGCAGGTCATGGTGGATCCGGCGGCGGTCATGCACAGCTCCATGGCCGATCTCGCCCATAACGTCGGCGTCAGCGAGCCTACCATCGTGCGCTTCTGCCGGGCGATCGGCTGCGACGGCTTCCAGGACCTCAAGCTGCGCCTGGCGCAGAGCCTGGCGGCGGGGGCCAGCTTCGGCCAATTCGCCATCCACGAGAACGATGCGGTGGAGGACTTCAGCCTGAAGATCTTCGACACCACCCTGCATACGCTGATGGACGTGCGCGAGCGGCTGGACATGCGGGCGCTGGAAACGGCCATCGAGGCGATCGCCAAGGCCCAGCGGGTGATGTTCTACGGCTTCGGCGCCTCGGGTTCGGTGGCCAACGACGCCCAGCACAAGTTCTTCCGCCTGCAACTGAGCGCCACCGCCTATTCCGATCCGCACATGCAGGCCATGTCGGCGGCGACCCTGACGCCCTCCGACGCGGCCATCTGCATCTCCCAGTCGGGGCGTTCCAAGGACCTGCTGATCACCGCCAACCTGGTGCGCGACAACGGCGCCGCCCTCATCACCATCTGCCCGGGGCAGACGCCGCTGGCCGACTTGTCCACGGTGAACATCGCCATCGACGTCCACGAGGACACCGACATCTATGTGCCCCTGACCTCGCGCATCGCCCACCTGGTGGTGATCGATGTGCTGGCCATGGGCGTGGCCATGTCGCGCGGGCCGGCGTTGGTCGAGCACCTCAAGAGCGTCAAGCGCAGCTTGCGCAGCCTGCGGCTGTCGTCGAAGTCGAGCAAGCACAGCGACACCCAATAGTCGTCGCGCTGTCGCCAAACCGTCACCTGTTAGGGGGAAGCTGCCCATTCCGATCCCAGCCCGGAGGAATAGGCATGACCGCTCTCGTCCAGGAATCCAGCGTCCGTCTCGACAGCAAGACCCGCAGAAAGCTACAGGATCAGCGGCGGATGAAATTCCGCCGCGCCATCGAGGCCCGTGCCGAGGAGCAGCGGCTCGCCGTGGAGCTCGATGAACTGCTGTTCCTTAATCCGTTGCTGGACGAGCGGCAGGCGCAGCGCCTGCAGCAGGCTCCAGGGCGATACCTAACGCATTGATCAGGCTGCGCTGGCTACGCAGGTAGTCGACGAAGGCCCTGGCCACCGGCGAGAGTGGCTTGCCGCGCGGATGGACCACGCACCAGGAGCGCCGCAGCGGCAGCTCGGCGACGTCCAGTTCGACCAGGCTGCCGGCGACGAGCTCGCTGCGAATGGCCTGGCGCGGCAGCAGGGCCAGGCCCAGGCCGGCACGGACCGCCTCGCGTTGCGCCTCGAAGGCGCCGATTTCCAGCTGCTCGGCGAAGTGTGCCCGTTTCTGCTTGAGATAGTCCTCGCAGGCCTGGCGCGTACCCGAGCCCACTTCGCGCACCAGCAGTGGATAGGCGGTTAGGTCACGCAGGCTCAGGCCGCTGCGTCCCGCCAGGGCATGGCCCGGGCGCGCCACGGCGACGATGGCGTTGTCCAGCAACGGCAGGAATTCCAGGTCCGCGTTGCCCGGCACCCCGGACATCAAGGCCACGTCTTCGCGACTCTCCGTCAGCCGCCGCAGCACCCGCGCATGGTTGCCCACGGTCAGTGCCAGATCGACCTGGGGATGACTGCCGCGAAACTGGCTGAAGAGGTGCGGCGCCAGGTACTGGGCACTGCTCTCCACCCCCAGGCGCAACTGGCCGTGCAGGGCGCCACGCAGGTTCGACAGCTGCATGTCGAGGCTGCCCAGGCGGGCGAAGAGATCGCGCCCGGTCTGGCGCAGCGCCTCGCCGGCCTCGGTGAGGTAGAGGGTGCGGTTGAGGTAGTTGAACAGCGGGGCACCCACCAGCTCCTCGAGCTGGCGCACCTGCAGGCTCACCGCCGGTTGGGTGAGCGCCATGATGTCGGCGGCTCGGCTGTAGGAGCGGGCCTCGCAGACGGCCTCGAATACCTGCAGTTGGCGAAAGGTGAGCCGCATCAACGGCTTGCGCATGGGCATCGACAGCATCCATAAGTGATAACTTATGGAGTATCCAACAATTATTTATTTTCCATAAGGGAAGGCCTGACGTAGTTTCGAGGCACCGGCAATAACAAGCGGCTGCAGACCGCAGCAGACAAGGAGCCAGGTGTGATCAAGAAGATACTCATCGCCAACCGCGGCGAGATCGCCGTGCGGATCGTCCGGGCCTGTGCCGAGATGGGCATTCGTTCGGTGGCGGTCTATTCCGATGCCGATCGCCAAGCGCTCCACGTGAAACGTGCCGACGAAGCCCATGGCATCGGCAGCGATCCGCTCGAGGGCTATCTCAACCCGCGCAAGCTGGTGAACCTCGCCGTGGAGACCGGTTGCGACGCCCTGCATCCCGGCTATGGCTTCCTATCGGAGAACGCCGAGCTGGCGGAAATCTGCGCCCAGCGCGGCATCCGCTTCATCGGGCCGTCCGCCGAGGTGATCCGGCGCATGGGCGACAAGACCGAGGCCCGGCGCAGCATGATCGCCGCTGGAGTGCCCTGCACCCCGGGCACCGAGGGCAACGTGGCGGATCTCGCCGAGGCCCTGCGCGAAGGCGATCGCCTCGGCTACCCGGTGATGCTCAAGGCCACCTCCGGCGGAGGCGGGCGCGGTATCCGCCGCTGCAACTCCCGCGAAGAGCTGGAACAGGCCTATCCGCGGGTGATCTCCGAGGCGACCAAGGCCTTCGGCTCGGCCGAGGTGTTCCTCGAGAAGTGCATCGTCAATCCCAAGCACATCGAGGCGCAGATCCTCGCCGACAGCCATGGCAACACCGTGCACCTGTTCGAGCGCGACTGCTCCATCCAGCGGCGCAACCAGAAGCTGATCGAGATCGCCCCCAGCCCCCAGCTCACTCCCGAGCAGCGCGCCTACATCGGCGACCTGGCGGTGCGCGCGGCCAAGGCGGTGGGCTACGAGAACGCCGGTACCGTGGAATTCCTGCTCGCCGAGGGCGAGGTGTATTTCATGGAGATGAATACCCGGGTGCAGGTGGAGCACACCATCACCGAGGAAATCACCGGCATCGACATCGTTCGCGAGCAGATCCGCATCGCCTCCGGCCTGCCACTGTCCTTCGCCCAGGAAGACGTCCAGCACCGCGGCTTCGCCCTGCAATTCCGCATCAACGCCGAGGATCCGAAGAACAACTTCCTGCCGAGCTTCGGCAAGATCACCCGCTACTACGCGCCGGGTGGTCCGGGCGTGCGCACCGACACCGCCATCTACACCGGCTACGTGATCCCGCCGTACTACGACTCCATGTGCCTGAAGCTGATCGTCTGGGCGCTGACCTGGGAAGAAGCCATGGATCGTGGCCTGCGCGCCCTGGACGACATGCGCGTGCAGGGGGTGAAGACCACCGCGCCCTATTACGAGGCCATCCTGCGCGATCCCGAATTCCGCAGCGGGCGCTTCAATACCAGCTTCGTGGAAAGCCATCCTGAGCTGACCCAGTACTCGATCAAGCGCAACCCGACGCACCTGGCCATCGCCATCGCCGCCGCCATCGCCGCCCACGCCGGTCTGTAAGGACGACAGAACAATGAAAAGCATCCAGATCACCGACACCATCCTGCGCGACGCCCACCAATCGCTGCTGGCGACCCGCATGCGCACCGAAGACATGCTGCCGATCTGTGCCAAGCTCGACCAGGTCGGCTACTGGTCGCTGGAAGTCTGGGGCGGCGCCACCTTCGACGCCTGCGTGCGCTTCCTCAAGGAAGATCCCTGGGAGCGCCTGCGCCAGCTGCGCAAGGCCTTGCCCAATACCCGCCTGCAGATGCTTCTGCGTGGCCAGAACCTGCTGGGCTATCGGCATTACAGCGACGACGTGGTCGAGGCCTTCGTCGAGCGCGCCGCGGCCAATGGCACCGACGTCTTCCGCATCTTCGATGCCATGAACGACGTGCGTAACCTGGAAACCGCCATCCGCGCGGTCAAGGCCACCGGCAAGCACGCCCAGGGCACCCTCTGCTACACCACCAGCCCGGTGCACAGCGTGGCGGCCTTCGTCGACCAGGCGCGGCGCATGGCCGACCTGGGCGTGGATTCCATCGCCATCAAGGACATGGCCGGCCTGCTCACGCCCTATGCCACCGGCGATCTGGTCAAGGCACTCAAGGAGGCCCTGGCGCTGGACGTGGTGGTGCATTCCCACGACACCGCCGGCGTGGCCTCCATGTGCCAGCTCAAGGCGGTGGAGAACGGCGCCGACCGCATCGAGACGGCGATCTCCAGTATGGCTTGGGGCACCAGCCATCCGGGGACCGAATCCATGGTCGCCGCGCTGCGCGATACGCCCTACGACACCGGGCTGGACCTGGAGCTGCTGCAGGAGATCGGGCTGTACTTCCATGCGGTACGCAAGAAGTACCACCAGTTCGAGAGCGAATTCACCGGCGTCGACACCCGGGTGCAGGTCAACCAGGTGCCGGGCGGCATGATCTCCAACCTGGCCAACCAGTTGCGCGAGCAGGGCGCCCTCAATCGCATGAACGAGGTGCTGGAAGAGATTCCGCGGGTGCGCAAGGACCTGGGCTATCCGCCCCTGGTGACCCCGACCTCGCAGATCGTCGGCACCCAGGCCTTCTTCAACGTGCTGGCCGGCGAGCGCTACAAGACCATTACCAACGAGGTGAAGCTCTATCTGCAGGGCCGCTACGGCAAGGCGCCTGGCGAGATCTGCGAGCAGCTGCGCAAGCAGGCCATCGGCCAGGAAGAGGTCATCGACGTCCGCCCCGCCGATCTGCTCAGCCCGGAACTGGCGCGCCTGCGGGCCGACATCGGTGACCTGGCCCAGAGCGAAGAGGACGTCCTGACCTTCGCCATGTTCCCCGACATCGGGCGCAAGTTCCTCGAGGAACGCGCCGCCGGCACCCTGGTGCCGGAAGCCTTGCTGCCCATCCCCAGTGCGGATGGCGTGGCGGCAGTGGGTGGCCAGGGCGTGCCGACCGCCTTCAGCGTGGACGTGCATGGCGAGACCTACCAGGTGGACATCACCGGCATCGGCCTGAAGACCGAGGGCAAGCGGCACTTCTATCTCTCCATCGACGGGGTGCCGGAAGAAGTGGTGTTCGAGGCCAGTGGCGATTTCGTCGCCGAGGGTGGCCAGCGGCGGCGCCAGGCGGAGCGTCCGGGTGATGTCAGCACCACCATGCCGGGCAACATCGTCGAGGTACTGGTGAAGGAGGGCGATCAGGTAAAGGCCGGGCAGGGCGTGCTGGTCACCGAAGCCATGAAGATGGAAACCGAGATCCAGGCGCCCATCGCCGGCACCGTCATCGCGGTACGAGTGGCCAAGGGCGACCGGGTCAATCCGGGTGAAGTCTTGATCGAAATCGAAGGCTGAGATCACTTCGATTTCCCTCGGGGGCCTTTAGGCCCCCTTTTTTATGGGGACTCTCTATCCGTTCGATTGAGAAAAAGCACTAACACCTTCCGATAGGGTCTGCTATTTAATATAGCCATGGCTATAACGATCCCCGGAGGATTCGCGATGCTTAAAGACATGAAGAGACGTGCACTGCAGGGCCTGCTGGACAAGCTGCTCGACCCACGTGCAGAGCGGCGGGTGGCGGACGCCCCGGCAGAACGACCTGCCGCCCCGCTGCGTGGCGCCTTGGCCCTCTGAGCCGCGACGCCGCCTGCCCGCAGGCAATTTGATCCTTCCCCCTCTGCTGATGACGTTCAGGCTCCGCTGACGTCATCACGCCCGTTTTCCCTGACCTTCGCCCCAGACCAGCCTCATCCGCGGTTACAAAGTCTCCGCGCACTCTCGATAGGTTGTGCTATCTAATTTAGCCAAGGCTATACATTTGGCGAGAGGCGAAGCGGATGTTGAAGAACACGAGACGCTGGGCACTGGCGGGCCTGCTGGGCTTGTTGCTCGGCCAGGCCCAGGCCGCCGAGCCGTTCAAGGTGGTCACTACCTTCACGGTGATCGCCGACATGGCGCGCAACGTGGCGGGGGATGCCGCCCGGGTGGAATCCATCACCAAGCCCGGTGCCGAGATCCACAACTACCAGCCCACCCCGGGCGATCTGCTCAAGGCGCGGGATGCCCAGCTGGTGCTGTGGAACGGCCTGAACCTGGAGCTGTGGTTCGAGCGCTTCTTCAGTCGCATGAAGGACGTGCCCAGCGCCGTGGTCTCCCAGGGCATCACACCCATCGCCATCGCCGAGGGGCCTTACGCCGGCAAGCCCAATCCCCATGCCTGGATGTCGCCCACGGCGGCGCTGATCTACGTCGACAACATCCGCGATGCCCTGGTCAAACACGATCCGACCCATGCCGACACCTACAGACGCAACGCCGAAGCCTACAAGGCGCGCATCACCGCGACCCTCGAACCCCTGCGCCAGCAATTGCAGGCGATTCCCGCGCCGCGTCGCTGGCTGGTGTCCAGCGAGGGCGCTTTCAGCTACCTGGCCCGCGACCTGGGGCTCAGGGAGCTCTATCTCTGGCCGATCAACGCCGATGGGCAGGGCACCCCGCAACAGGTACGGCGGGTGATCGAGACGGTACGCGCCGAGCGCATTCCGGCGGTGTTCAGCGAGAGCACGGTGTCCGCCGCGCCGGCCGAGCAGGTGGCGCGGGAGAGCGGCGCGCGCTACGGCGGGGTGCTCTATGTGGATTCCCTCAGCGCCGCCGACGGCCCGGTCCCCACCTACGTCGATCTGCTGCGGGTGACTACCGAGACCCTGGTGCAGGGGTTGGCGCCATGATCGCCCTCGAAGGGATCAGTGTGACCTATCGCAATGGCCATACCGCCTTGCGCGACGCCAGCCTGGTGGTGCCGGGTGGCTCCATCACCGCCCTGGTCGGGGTCAATGGCAGCGGCAAGTCCACCCTGTTCAAGGCGATCATGGGGTTCGTGCCCATCCGCAGCGGCCAGGTGCGGGTCGATGACTTGCCCGTCGCCCAGGCACTCAAGCGCAATCGGATCGCCTACGTCCCCCAGAGCGAAGACGTCGACTGGGACTTTCCGGTACGGGTGGAGGACGTGGTGCTCATGGGGCGTTACGGCCGGATGAATTTCCTGCGCCTGGCGCGGGCTGCCGATCACCAGGCGGTGGACGCCGCCCTGGCCCGGGTAGGGATGACCGAGCTGCGCAAGCGGCAGATCGGTGAACTCTCCGGTGGCCAGAAGAAGCGCGTCTTCCTCGCCCGCGCCCTGGCCCAGGACAGCCGGGTGATCCTCCTGGACGAGCCCTTCACCGGGGTGGACGCTACCTCCGAACGGGCCATCATCGAGTTGCTCCAGGCGCTGCGTGCCGAGGGCCGCGCCATGCTGGTCTCGACCCATGACCTGGCCAGCATCGAGCGCTTCTGCGATCGCACCGTGCTGCTCGACCGTACCGTGCTGGCCCAGGGGCCGACCGCGGAGGTGTTCACCCGGGAAAATCTGGAGCGCACCTTCGGCGGCGCCCTGCGCCTGTTCGATGGCGGCCGCCCGGCGTCGCCAACGCCGCAGTGGCGGGAGCGGGCCTGATGGAAGGGCTGCTCGAACCCCTGGCCTACGGCTACATGAGGAATGCGCTGGGCGCCGCCGCTCTGGTGGGCGGACTCTGCGCCTTTCTTTCCGCCTACCTGATGCTCAAGGGCTGGTCGCTGATCGGCGATGCCCTGTCCCATGCCGTGGTGCCGGGCGTGGCCGGCGCCTACCTGCTGGGGCTGCCGCTGGCCCTGGGCGCTTTCGTCGCCGGCGGCGCGGCGGCGGGGGCCATGCTCGGGCTACGGCAATACACCCGGCTCAAGGAGGACGTCATCATCGGCCTGATCTTCAGCGCCTTCTTCGGCGGCGGCCTGTTCCTGGTGTCCCTGGCGCCGGTGGCGGTGGACATCCAGACCATCGTCTTCGGCAACATCCTGGCCATTACCCCGGAGGCCAGTCGCCAGTTGCTGATCATCGCTGGGGTGTCCCTGCTGGTGTTGCTGCTCAAGTGGCGCGATCTGCTGCTGGTGTTCTTCGACGAAGGCCAGGCACGGGCCTGCGGGCTCAACCCCACCGGGTACCGACTGCTGTTCTTCACCCTGCTGGCGCTGAGTACGGTGGCGGCCATGCAGACGGTGGGCGCCTTCCTGGTCATCGCCCTGGTGGTGACGCCCGGCGCCACGGCCTATCTGCTCAGCGACCGCTTCGCGCGGGTGGTACTGATCAGCGTGGCCATCGGCGTCGGCAGTGGCCTGCTGGGCACCTACCTCAGCTACTTTCTCGATGGCGCCACCGGTGGCTGCGTGGTGGTGCTGCAGACGCTGATCTTCCTGCTGGCCTTCGTGCTGGCGCCACGGCATGGCCTGCTGGCCAACCGGCGGCGGGCGCGGCAGACGGCGGAGGAAGGCTGATGGACTGGCTGCTGCTGACCCTGGACATCGACTTCATGCGCCAGGCGCTGCTGATGGCCGTGCTGGTGGCGATACCCACGGCGCTGCTGTCCTGCTTTCTGGTACTCAAGGGCTGGGCGCTGCTGGGCGATGCCATCGCCCACGCGGTGTTTCCCGGCCTGGTGCTGGCCTCGGCGCTGGGCGCGCCGCTGGTGGCCGGTGCCTTCGTCGCCGGCTTGGGCTGTGCCCTGGCCACCGGTTACCTGAAGCGCCACAGCCGGGTGAAGCAGGACACCCTGATGGGCGTGGTCTTCTCCGGCATGTTCGGCCTGGGGCTGGTGCTGCACGCCCGGCTGGCCACCGACCTGCACCTGGACCACATCCTGCTTGGCGACCTGTTGGGGGTGACGCCAACGGCCTTCTGGCAGATGGCAGTGATCGCCACCCTGGTGGTGCTGGCACTGGCCTGTCGCTGGCGCGACCTGCTGGTGCTGGCCTTCGATGCGGCCCAGGCGCGGGCCCTGGGCCTGCGGGTGGGTCTACTGCACTACGGATTGCTCGGCCTCATCGCCCTGACGGTGGTGGGTGCGCTGCAGGCGGTGGGCATGGTGCCGGTGGTGGCGCTGCTGATCGCACCGGGCGCCACGGCCTTTCTGCTGACCCGCTCCTTCGGCCGGATGCTGCTGGCGGCCACGGCACTGGCGGTGACGGCCGCCCTGGGCGGGGTGCTACTGAGCCTGGCCTGGGACAGCGCGCCGGCGCCGACGATGGTGCTGCTGCTGACGGCGGGCTTCGTGCTGGCCCTGGCATGGCGCCTGTGGCGGGATCGACGTCGCTCGGGCGATAAGGGTGTTCAATCGGCCTGATGTAATCGGCTGACTGGCCCTGCCAGGCGTTCCCGGTCACGCTCGCCTACCCTCAGGAGAACAATCATGAAAACCGTCGCCCAGTTGCTCGCCGCCAAAGCTCAGCAAGACGTCTACACCACCACGCCGGAAGCCTCGGTGCTCGAGGCGCTGCAGCTGATGGCGGACAAGAACGTCGGTGCCCTGCCGGTGGTGCGGGGTAACGAACTGGTCGGCATCGTCAGCGAGCGCGACTATGCGCGCAAGATGGTGCTGCAGGGACGCTCCTCCTATGCCACCCCGGTGAGCACCATCATGACCGCCGCGGTGATCATCATCCTGCCGCAGCAGACGGTCGCCGATTGCCTGGCATTGATGACCGAGCACCGCCTGCGCCACCTGCCGGTGATGGGTAATGGCCGCCTGATCGGCCTGCTGTCCATCGGCGACCTGGTCAAGGAAACCATGATCGAGCAGGCTGCGCTGATCCGCCAGCTGGAAGGCTATATCCGCGGCGAATGAGCCGGCACCAGGCCAGCGCTGAGCGGCGCTGGCCTTCTCCAGGGTAATCCTCGGCTCGCTTGGGCAGCCTAGCGGCCTAGACGGCCGACGCGGCGGCTACGGCCAGGGCGTTGCGTTGCCGGCCCTCGGCATCGAAATTCTCCGCCGCCAGCCAGCGCTGGAAGCCTGCGTCCACGGCGGGCCATTCCCCATCCAGCAGGCTGAACCAGGCGGTGTCGCGATTGCACCCCTTGACCACCCGGTGCTGGCGGAACAGGCCTTCGTAGCGGAAGCCCAGGCGCTCGGCGGCCCGTTTCGAACGGGCGTTGGCGGCGTTGCACTTCCATTCCAGGCGGCGATAGCCGAGGGCGAAGGCTTCCTGCATCAGCAGGTGCACGGCCTCGGTGGCCAGCGGCGTGCGCTGCAGGCGCCCACCGAAGGCGACATGGCCGATCTCGATGCTGCCATGGTCGGGCACGATGCTCATCAGGCTGAGTTGGCCCAGGGCGCGGCCGTCGCGGGGGTCGACCACGGCATAGAACAGCGGATCATCGCCCGGGGCCAGGCTCGCCAGCCAGGTCTGGAAGGCCGCCTGGTCGGCGAAGGGGCCATAGGGCAGGAAGTCCCAGAGCGTCGGATCGGCCTGCTCGCCGGCTTGCAGGGCCTGCCAGAGATCTGCGCCATGGCGCGCCGGATCGAGGGGCTCCAGGCGCACATGGTGGCCTTGCAGTGGGCGAGCCTGGGGTACTCGGGCAGGGGTCCAGGCGAGGTGGGTCATGGGCGCTCTCCCAAGAGCTGACGGTACTGGATGAAGCCGGAGCGCGCAGCGATACGATCGTAGAGCTGGCGCCCCGGATAGTTGGTCTCCTGGGTCAGCCAATGCACCCGGTCGCAGCCGTCCGCTTCGGCACGGGCATAGACGTGTTCGATTAGGGCACGCCCCAGGCCACCGCCACGATGGCCCGCGGCGACATAGAGATCCTGCAGGTAGCAGTAATCGGTCTCGGTCCAGCAGGAGCGGTGATAAATGAAATGCACCAGTCCTAGCGGCCGCTCACCGTCCCAGGCCAGGGCGCCATGGATGGGCTCGTTCGAATCGAGCAGGCGATGCCAGGTACTGGCATAGGTGGTCTCCGGCAGGACGGTCTCGTAGAAGGCCAGATAGGCCTGCCAGAGGTCGTGCCAGACGGCGTGGTCGGCTTCGGCCAGGGGGCGGATGGTCATGGATGGCTCCAGGGTCAGGCGGGAGAGGTGATCAGGGCGGCCAGGGCCTGGTCGCCGGGTACAGGGCTGGCGGCCAGGCCCTGGCGGACGCCCGCGCGGTCGGCGGCGTTGCGATTCTGGCTGAGCTTGGCGATGCCCTGGAGGCTGTCGAGGGGCAGGCGCAGGCCACGAATGGCGCGCAGCAGGCCCTGCAGGTAATCCGCGGGGGCATCCGCGACCTGCCAGGGTTGCGCACGGCCGGCTTCATGCTGGTTGGTGAGCCGCTCCAGTAGCGGCAGCAGGCGCTCGGGCTCGTCGAACACCTCGACGCTGCCGCGGGCGTGCACCGCCTGGTAGTTCCAGGTCGGCACCACCCGCCCATGCTCGGCCTTGCCGGGATAGAAGGAGGGGCTGACATAGGCCTGGGGGCCCTGGAACACCGCCAGTACCCTGCCGGCCCCTGCCAGCGCCTCCGCCTGGGGATTGCTGCGCGCCAGATGACCGTACAGGGTGCCATAGGGACCTTCGTCAGGATCCAGCCAGAGCGGCAGATGGCTGACCAGCGGACCGGCCTCGGTCTGGCTCACCAGCAGTGCCAGGGCGTGTTCCCGCAGGTGCTGGTGCAGCCTGGGCAGGTCGTCGAGACGGAAGGCGGGATTGGGGTACATGGGCGCTATCTCTCCAGCGGCGTCTTGCCATGCTAAGGTCGACTTTGGCTCCCTGTAAGAGCCAATTTTCATGACTTTCAGGGTGCCAATCCATGCTGGGATTCGATCCCTCGGGTCTGCTGCTGAAACCCGGCCAGGGCCTGGCACGGCAGCTTTACCAGGGCCTGCGCGAGCGCATCCTGACCGGTGAGTTGGCCGCCGGAGTGCGCTTGCCGGCCAGTCGCGAACTGGCGCGGTTGCTCGGTATCTCGCGCAATACCGTGACTGCCGCCTACGAGCAACTGCTGGCCGAGGGCTTTCTCGACAGCCGCCTGGGCGACGGCACCTACGTCGCGCCCGTGGCCCAGGCGCTGGTCGCTCCCGGTGATTCGGCCGGGATGACAGCTGCACTGCCGGTCAGCGTGCCGCCGGGAGCGCCGTGCGCCTTTCGGGTCGGCCTGCCGGCGGTGGATCTGTTTCCCTTCGCCACCTGGGCGCGGCTGCAGCAGCGTTTCTGGCGTCAGCCGGAGCCGGCGCTGCTGGGCTATCGCGAACCCGGCGGCGAGCCACGGCTGCGGTGGCTGCTCTGCGCCTATCTGCGCCAGGCGCGCGGCCTGGTCTGCACGCCCGAGCAGATCCTCATCACCACGGGCGCCCAGCAGGCCATCGAGCTGTGCGCCCGGCTGCTGCTGGCGCCCGGGGTACAGGCAGCCATGGAAGACCCCGGCTATCGCGCCGCGGGCCTGGCGTTGCAGAGTGGTGGAGCTCAGCTACAGGGCGTGCCGGTGGATGCTGCCGGGCTCCAGTTGGATCGCCTGGCTGACCATCCGGACTGCCGGCTGGTCTATGTCACCCCCTCGCACCAGTATCCCACCGGCGCGGTACTTTCGCTGCCGCGACGGCTGGCGCTCTTGGACTGGGCGCGGCAGACGGATGGCTGGATCGTAGAGGACGACTACGATGGCGAATACCGCTACCAGGGTGCGCCGCTGGCGCCCCTGGCCGCGCTGGATCGCCATGGCCGGGTGCTCTATGTCGGCACCTTCTCCAAGATCGCCTTTCCCGGCTTGCGGCTGGGCTATCTGGTGGCCCCGCCGGCCCTGGTGCCCGAACTGCTGGCCTTGCAGCGGGCCGGCATCCGCCATCTCGACAGCGCCACCCAGACGGTCATGGCCGACTTCATCGAGCAGGGTCACTTCCAGCGCCACATTCGCCGCATGAGACGCGCCGCGCGCAGTCGCCGCGACGCCCTGCTGGCCGGCTGGCCTACGGTAGCCGGCTGCGCCACGCCGGGCGTCCCGGTTGCCGGCCTGCACCTCTGCCTGCCGGTGGCGAGCCTGGCCCGCGAAGCCGAGCTGGTAGAGCGAGCGGCCGCGGTCGGGGTGGAGCTCAATCCCCTGTCGCGCTATTGGCTACCCGAAGGCCCGACCCCGCCCGACGCCCGCGCCGGACTAGTGCTGGGCTTCGCGGCGGTGCCGGAGGAGCGGATCGGCGAGGCGCTGGCCAGGCTGCGAGGGGCCTGGTCTGACCCTAACGCCCCCGATACGCCTTCCCATAGTGCCTTTCCAGGCGCGACTGCATGAATTCCATCGCCAGCGACAGCAGCCAGTAGAGCACCGCCGCGGTGGTGAGCATTTCCAGGTAGCGATAGCTGGAGCGGCCATAGGACTGGGCGAGGAACATGACTTCCCAGACGCCCATCGCCGAGACCAGGGAGGAATCCTTGAGCATGGAGATGAACTGGCTGGTGGTGGGCGGGATGATGCTGCGCATGGCCTGGGGCAGGGTGACGCGCAAGAAGATCACCCGTGGCGCCAGGCCAAGGGCCAGGGCTGCCTCGCGTTGACCGGCGGGGACGCCGAGCAGGCCGGCGCGGAAGATCTCGCTGAGGTAGGCGCCATAGTTCAGCGACAGGGCGAGGATGCCGGCGCTGATGGCGCCCGGTACTACGCCGATCTGCGGCAGGCCCAGGTAGATCAGCAGGATCTGGATCAGCAGCGGGGTGCCGCGGAAGAAGGAGGTGTAGAAGGTGGCCACGCCGTAGGCCAGGGCGCTGGACGACAGCCGCCCCAGGGCCGCGGCGAAGCCCAGCAGTACCGATACGGCGATGGAGCAGAGACTGAGGAACAGCGTCAGGGCTGCGCCCTGCAGGAAGCCGTTGGGGCCCAGGCGCCAGCCCACCAGGTTGGGCAGGCGCGGCCAGACGCTGGCGAACTTGAGATCGAAACCCAGCACGAAGACCACGCCCCCGGCCAGCAGCGCCAGCCAGGTCAGCCAGACGCGGGTACGAAAGCTCAGCAGGGGGCGGCGCTGGGGCGGCGGTGGGAGGTCACTCATTGGGCTTGGGTGATGTCGGCGCCGATCCACTTCTCGGAGATGCGCTTCAGGGTGCCGTCCTGGCGCAGGCCGTCGATGATCTCGCGCAGCTTGGCGGCGAATTCCGCATCACCCTTCTCGATGGCCACGGCGTTAGGCTCGGCATAGAGCGGGGCGCCGGCCAGCTTGAACTTGCCGTCCTGGGCGATGCGCGGCTGGGCGGTCACCAGGTTGGTCAGCACCGCGTCCAGACGCTTGCCGGTGCCCAGGCCCAGGTCCTGGAAGGCGACGTTGTCGTCGGGGTAGGGCACCACCTGGACGTTGTCGAAGGGATAGCTCAGCGGCTGGTCTTCCTGGCCCTCGATGGTCAGGTCCTTGTTCAGGTAGCTCTCGTAGGAAGAGGCGCTGGTGACGCCGACCTTCTTGCCCGAGAGATCCTTGGCGCCCTGGATGCGGTCGTCACCGGCGTTGACCACGATCACCGCCGGCGAGGCGTAGTAGTTGACCGGGAAATCGAACACCTGGGCGCGCGCCTGGCTGGGGGTCATGGAGCAGATGCAGACGTCGTAGCGACCGCTCCAGCGACCGGCGGCGATCACGTCCCAGGACGGCGTCTCCAGGCGCAGCTTGACGCCCAGCTTGTCGGCCACCGCCTTGGCCACGTCCACGTCGAAGCCTTCCAGCTGGTTCTGGGCATTGAGCTGGGAGAAGGGCGGATAGCTTTCCATGAGCACGTTGACCAGCTCGCCCTTGGCCTTGATGCGATCCAGGGTGGCGCCGGCGGTGGCCGAAGTGGCGACCAGCGCCAGGGTCAGGCCTAAGGCCGATAGCAGAGCGGTTCTCATGAGGGCGTCCTTTGCAAAGGTAGACAGGGCCTGGTATTAGAGAGATATGAGAACCAATATTGAACTCTGTTTTAGTTATAAGGAAAAGTGAAATCCCTCTATGGCCAAGATGAATCTCGTTCTTCTCGATGGTGGCATGGGGCGCGAGCTACAGCGGCGCGGGGCGCCTTTCCGGCAGCCGGAGTGGTCGGCCCTGGCGCTGAGCGAGGCGCCGGAGCAGGTGGAGGCGGTGCATCGCGCCTATATCGAGGCTGGCGCCCAGGTGATCACCAGCAACAGCTATGCGGTGGTGCCCTTCCATATCGGCGAGGCGCGTTTCGCCGCCGAAGGTGAAGCCCTGGCCGCGCGGGCCGGGCAACTGGCGCGGCAGGCGGTGGTGGCCAGCGGTCAGCCGGTGCGGGTGGCGGGATCCCTGCCGCCGCTGTTCGGCTCCTATCGGCCCGACCTGTTCGAGCCGGCGCGGGTGGACGAAGTCCTGCAACCGCTGATCCGCGGCCTGGCGCCCCATGTCGATCTCTGGCTGGCGGAAACCCAGAGTTCGCTGGCGGAGGTACGCGCCATCGCCGCCGGGCTGCCGGACGATGGCAAGCCGCTGTGGCTGTCCTTCACCTTGAAGGACGAAGACGTCGACGAGGTGCCGCGGTTGCGATCCGGCGAACCGGTGGCCGAGGCCGCGCAATTGGCCGTGGAACTGGGCGCTGGAGCCTTGCTGTTTAACTGCAGCCAGCCCGAGGTGATGGCGGCGGCCCTGGATACCGCACGCCAGATCTTCGCTGCGGCAGGTATCGAAATTCCCTTCGGCGCCTATGCCAACGCCTTCCCGCCCCAGCCGGAAGAGGCCACCGCCAACGACGGCCTCGACCCGCTGCGCCCCGACCTCGACCCGCCCGGCTACCTGAGTTTCGCCCAGGACTGGCAGGCGCGTGGCGCGAGCCTGATCGGCGGCTGCTGCGGCATCGGCCCGGAACACATCGCCGTGCTCGATCAGCGGCTGCGCGACTGACGCCAGTCGTAAAAAGCGGACAGCGCCCTGGGCCCTGTCCGCTTTTTTCTTGCCACCACGCGCCGCTCAGACCTGCGCCTGGCCGCCGTCGGCGAACAGCTCGGCACCGTTGACGAAGCTGGAATCGCTGGACGCCAGGAACAAGGCGACCTGGGCGATTTCCTCCGGCTCGCCGACCCGGCCCAGGGGGATCTGGCTGGCCAGGTGGTCCAGCAGGCCCTGTTGCTGGGCGGCATCCGGGCCGGCCAGTTCCACCAGGCCCGGGGTGCGGGTGGCGCCGGGGCTGAGGGTGTTGATGCGGATGCCGCGCCCCTGCAGCTCCAGGATCCAGTTGCGCGCGAAGGCGCGCACGGCGGCCTTTGACGCGGCATAGACGCTGAAGGCCGGGGTGCCGGTGCTGGCGGCGGTGGAACCGGCGAGGATGACCGAGGCCTGGTCCGCCAGCAGCGGCAGGGCCTTCTGCACGGTGAACAGCGTGCCCTTGACGTTGCGGTCGAAGGTATCGTCGTAGTGGGCCTCGGTCACCTCGGCGAGCGGCAGCAGGCTGCCACCCCCGGCGTTGACGTAGAGCACGTCGAGGCGACCGTGCTCGCGGCGGATGCGCTCATAGAGGGTATCGAGCTGGTCCAGTCGCGAGGAGTCCACGGCGATGCCGGTGGCGTTGCCGACCTGGGCGACGGCGGCGTCCAGTTCCGCCTGTCGCCGCCCGGTCAGGATGACGTGGGCGCCTTGCTGGGCGAAAAGCTTGGCGGTGGCCAGGCCGATACCGCTGGTGGCGCCGGTGACGAGGGCGATCTTGTCTGCAAGCTTGAGGGTCATGTCGATTCTCCACGAGGTTGTGTTCAGGTGGAATCAGCCTATCGACCCGCTGATCTTTGCAAAATAGAATGATTTGAAAGTCATCGTTGCAGAAATGAAATGAGCAGATTGCCGGATTTCGAGGGCTTAGCGCTGTTCGCCAAGGTGGCCGAGGAGGGCTCCTTCGCTGCCGCCGCTCGGGTACTGGGGGTATCGGTGGCCACCGTCTCGCGGGCGGTAGCACGGTTGGAAGAGCGGCTGGGCAGCCGCTTGCTCAATCGCACCTCGCGTCAGCTGTCGCTGACCGAATTCGGCCGCGAACTGGCCGTCCGGGCTGGCGAGCTCTATTGCCAGGCGGAAGCGATGGAGAGCGAAGCCCAGGCGCGCGCGGTCCAACCACGTGGCCAGGTACGCCTGGCGGTGCCCATGGCCTTCGGCCTGCGCTGGGTCGCGCCGCTGTTGCCCGACTTGCTGCGCCGCTATCCGCAGCTGACGGTGGATCTGCACCTGTCCGATGCCACCGTCGACCTGGTGGCGGAGGGTTTCGACGCCGCCCTGCGCATCGCCGCCTTGCCCGACTCCTCGCTGGTCGCCCGGCGGCTCTGCGCGGTCAGTCAGCTGCTGGTGGCGGCGCCGGCGTATCTGGCGCACCGCGGCCACCCTGGCCATCCCGCCGAGCTGACCGAGCATGCCTGCCTGAGCTACGCCTACCGGGCGCGCAGCCAGGTATGGCGCTTCACCCACGCCGACGGTCGCGAAGAAAGCGTGCTGCCCCGCGGCCCCTTGCGCGTCACCAATTCCGAGGCCTTGCTACCGGTATTGCTGGAAGGCCTGGCCATCGCCGAGTTGCCGGAGTTCATTGCCAGCGAATACCTGGCCGACGGCCGCCTGGTGCGGTTGCTGCCGGACTGGCACCTGACCCGTGGCGGACTCTATTTCGTGACGCCCTCGGCGCGCAGCCGGCCCACCAAGATCCAGGTGCTCCTGGATTTCTTCGTCGAGCACCTGAGTGCACCCCGCTGGCAGCTGGACGAATCGCACAGGTCCGTGGCGGCTTCGTGACAGCCCGCACCCTCCGCTGGCCACCACGCAAGGCTGGCGAAAGGTTGACCTCTTAGGATCCTCGCAAGACCCGCCCCCGTGAGCGGGCGACGTGCCTACAAAAATAACCAGGATCCTTGCCATGTCGTACCTGTCCCCCCGGGCGTCGCTGCACGCCTCCGTCCCCTGGATTTTCGCCCTCACCGCGCCCCAGCGCCGCGGCTGAACCCTCTCCCTTTCGCGAAATTTCCAGAGGTATTCCCATGCTGACTTTCCTCGGCTTTGCCATGGTCATGACCTTCATGTACCTGATCATGACCAAGCGCCTGTCACCCCTGATCGCCCTGACCATGGTGCCGATCGCCTTCGCCGTGCTGGCCTGGGCGCTGTCCAGCGAATTCGCCAGCCTCGGCCACGTCAAGCTCGACGCCCTCGGCCCGATGATGCTCGACGGTATCCGCAAGCTGGCGCCCACCGGCGTGATGCTGCTGTTCGCCATCCTCTATTTCGCGGTGATGATCGACACCGGCCTGTTCGATCCGGCGGTGCGCTGGATCCTTAAGCTGGTCAAGGGCGATCCGCTTAAGGTGGCCCTGGGTACCGTGTTCCTGACCCTGGTGGTGTCCCTGGACGGCGACGGCTCGACCACCTACATGATTTGCGTGGCCGCCATGTTCCCGCTGTACAAGCGCCTGGGCATGAATCCGCTGATCATGACCTGCCTGATGCTGCTCTCCAGCGGGGTGATGAACCTGACCCCCTGGGGTGGCCCGACCGCCCGCGCCGCCAGTGCCCTGCACGTGGATCCGGCCGACGTCTTCGTGCCCATGATCGCGCCCATGCTGCTGGCCATCGCCTGGCTGTTCTTCCTCGCCTATCTCTACGGGCGTAGTGAGCGCGCGCGCCTGGGCATCCTGCAGATCGGCGATACCGAAGGCGCCAACGTCACCGTGTCCCAGTGCGAGGAAGCCCGCCGGCCGCAGCTGCGCTGGTTCAACGGCCTGCTGACCCTGGCCCTGATGGCAGCCCTGGTGACCGGGGTGCTGCCCATGCCGGTACTGTTCATGATCGCCTTCGGCATCGCCATGATCGTCAACTACCGCTGCCTGAACATGCAGAAGCAGCGCATCGCTGCCCATGCCGAGAACGTGCTGGCGGTGGTCTCGCTGATCTTCGCCGCGGGCATCTTCACCGGCATCCTCTCGGGGACCGGCATGGTCGACGCCATGTCCAAGGGCCTGCTGGCGGTGATCCCGGACGCCCTGGGCCCGTACATGGCGGTGATCACCGCCCTGGTCAGCCTGCCGTTCACCTTCTTCATCTCCAACGATGCCTTCTACTTCGGCGTGCTACCGGTGCTGGCCGAGGCCGCCGCAGCCTATGGCATCAGCCCGGTGGAGATCGCCCGGGCCTCCATCGTCGGCCAGCCCGTGCACCTGCTCAGTCCCCTGGTGCCCTCCACCTACCTGCTGGTAGGCCTGGCCAAGGTGGAATTCGGCGACCACCAGCGCTTCACTCTGAAGTGGGCTACCGTGACCTGCCTGTGCCTGTTGGTCGGAGCTTTGTTACTGGGTGTGTTTCCGCTGTACAGCCGCTAGAGTTTTACCCACTGGACGACTAGCCTTGCCGGCTGTTCGAAAACGGCGTGTCGCCCGACACGCCTTTTCCATTAGAGCGTGCCCTAGACACGCCTTCTACGAGAGGATTTGCAATGGAGTGGTTGACCAACCCGGAAATCTGGGTCGCCTTCTTTACCCTGACGGCCCTGGAGATCGTCCTGGGCATCGACAACATCATCATGATCTCCATCCTGGTCAGCCGCATGCCCAAGCACATGCAGGCGCGGACCCGCTTCTTCGGCCTGGCCCTGGCCATGGTCACCCGTATCCTGCTGCTGCTGTCCATCACCTGGGTGATGCGCCTCACCGCCGACCTGTTCTTCGTCTTCGGCCAGGGCATCTCCGGCCGTGACCTCATCCTCTTCTTCGGTGGCTTGTTCCTGCTGTGGAAGAGCAGCGCCGAGATCTACCACGGCCTGGAAGGCGAGGAAGAGCAGGACGAGGACGCGCCGGCGAAGAAGGGCAGCGGCTTCATCGGCACCATCATCCAGATCGCCATCATCGACATCGTCTTCTCGCTGGACTCGGTGATTACCGCGGTCGGCATGGTCAGCCACGTCCCGGTCATGGTCGCGGCGATCATCGTCGCGGTGCTGGTGATGATGCTGGCGGCCGGGGCCATCAGCACTTTCATCGACAAGCACCCGAGCCTGAAGATGCTGGCGCTGTCCTTCCTGATCGTGGTCGGTACCGTGCTCATCGCCGAAGCCTTCGAGGTTCACGTGCCCAAAGGCTACGTCTACTTCGCCATGGCCTTCTCGCTGGCGGTGGAAGCCATCAACATCCGCCTGCGTGGCAAGGCCAAGGCGCGCGAGGCGGTCAAGCTGCGCAAGGAACAGATCTGAGCCCAGCGGCGGAACCCGACCGGGTCTCCGCCGCCTAATCCAGCAGGTCCCCCGCGAGCCCGAAGGTGCCTCATCTTCGGGCTCGTGCGTCTGTGCAGAACGGTCATTACGATTTTGTGACAAGCTCGCCAGGAGCTCTTGGACACGCGCCGGGAGGGCGCCACGATGCTGACACTGCTCAACCTGCTATCCGCCGTGGCCCTGCTGGTCTGGGGCACCCATATCGTGCGTACCGGCATCCTGCGGGTGTACGGCGCCAGCCTGCGCCGTGTGCTCAGCCGCAGCATGCAGCGCATGCCACTGGCCTTCCTCTCCGGCATCGCCGTCACTGCCCTGGTGCAGAGCAGCAACGCCACCGCGCTGCTGGTGACCTCCTTCGTCGCCCAGGGCCTGGTGCCGCTCACCCCGGCGCTGGCCATCATGCTCGGCGCCGATGTGGGTACCGCGCTGATGGCGCGGGTGCTGACCTTCGACCTGTCCTGGCTGTCGCCGCTGCTGATCTTTCTCGGCGTGGTGTTCTTCCTCGGTCGCAAGCAGACCCGCGCCGGCCAGCTCGGCCGGGTCGCCATCGGCCTGGGCCTGATCATCCTGGCGCTGCAGCTGATCGTCGAGGCGGCCTCGCCCATGACCCACGCCGCCGGGGTTAAGGTGCTGTTCTCCTCGCTGACCGGCGATGAACTGCTCGACGCCCTGACCGGCGCGGTCTTCGCCATGGTCTCCTATTCCAGTCTGGCGGCGGTGCTGCTGACCGCCACCCTGGCCGGCTCCGGGGTCATCTCGCTCAAGGTGGCGCTGTGCCTGGTGGTGGGCGCCAACCTGGGCAGCGGCGTGCTGGCCTTGATGGGCGCGGCCAAGCAGGGTGTGGAAGCGCGGCGGGTGGCGGTGGGCAGCCTGCTGTTCAAACTCGCTGGCTGCATCCTGGTACTGCCCTGGATCGGCCTCTTGGCCGACTGGCTGCAGGGCTACGACTTCAACGAAGCCGAGGTGGTGATCGGCTTCCACGTTGCCTACAACCTGGTGCGCTGCCTGCTGTTCCTGCCCCTCACCGGGCCCCTGGCGCGCTTCTGCACCGCCATGCTGCCGGCCAAGGACAGCGCCGAGACCATCCTGCGCCCGCGCCACCTGGACACCGCGGCGCTGGACACCCCGGCCCTGGCGCTGACCAATGCGTCGCGCGAGCTGCTGCGCATGGGTGATGTCATCGAGCAGATGCTGCAGCACCTGCTGGTGCTGATCAACGCCGGCGACAAGCAGCTGGCTCGGGAGGTGCGCCGCCTCGACGACGACGTCGACGCCCTCTACACGGCGATCAAGCTGTACCTGGCGCGCATGCCCCGCGATGACCTGGACGAGCGCGACAGCCGGCGCTGGGCCGAGACCATCGAACTGGCGATCAATCTGGAGCAGGCCGGCGATCTCATCGAACGCATGGCCAGCGACGTGGAGAGCAAGAAGATCGCCGCCCGGCGTTCCTTCTCGGCCTCCGGCGTGGACGAACTCGCCGCCCTGCACCGGCTGCTGGTCGACAGCCTCAAGCTGTGCCTGTCGGTATATCTGTCCGGCGACCTGGACGCGGCGCGCCGCCTGCGCCGGCTCAAGCAGCGCTTTCGCCTGCTGGAACGGCGTTACGCCCATGCCCACGTCGAGCGGCTGCACCAGCAGGTGGTGGAAAGCTTCGAGACCAGCTCCCT
The DNA here is from genome assembly GCF_054558395.1 of Pseudomonas sp. No.117. Taxonomy (NCBI): domain Bacteria; kingdom Pseudomonadati; phylum Pseudomonadota; class Gammaproteobacteria; order Pseudomonadales; family Pseudomonadaceae; genus Pseudomonas; species Pseudomonas sp. No.117. The sequence goes on along the minus strand of NZ_BAAJNP010000001.1, from coordinate 409,641 downwards.
GCACCTGGGTTTGCTCAGCGACATGCGCCGGGTCAACTCGCTGTTCTGCAGCATCGCCCACGGCGTGCTGGAGGCGGCCGATGCCGGTTACGCCACCGAGCACGAATTGCCGGTGGAAGGGCGGGAAGAGGCGGGTGAGGCCTGAGGTTGGGGTCCGTGGGTGAGGCTACGCCGTCATTCACGCTACTGATCTGATCTTGTCAGCGCCAATGAAGTTGAGCGCCACTTCGGATGGCCCCCTCTCCCCTGGGGAGAGGGCTGGGGTGAGGGAGCCCCCTGCTGCGAACTCCCAGTGGAAAAGGCTGCGCCGTTTTCCACGCTACGGTACTGTGCGCCTAAGCCTTATCGCGGGCATGGCGGTCCGCCGATGCTGCCGCTCCTGCAGGGACTCGACGCTTTCGTAGGAGCGGCCCATGGCCGCGATTGGGGTACCTCACTGCACCCTGCTATCGAGCTGCTGCAAGATCCGCCACGCTGCCTCGATCCGCGCCGGGATCGGATAATTGCGATTGGCCAGGATCACCACGCCGATCTGGCGCTCCGGAATGAACAACGCATAGGCGCCGAAGCCGTTGGTGGAGCCGGTCTTGTTCAGCAGCCGTGCGCCGCTGGCAGGCAGCGGCGGATGCTGCCACTCCACTGGCTGCGGTTCCAGCGCCATCGCCGGGGTGTTGCCGGCCAGCAACTGGGTCTTGGCCAGTGGATAGGTGTAGGCCTCCCAGCCCAGGCCCTGGGTCAGGGGGCCGCTGCGGTAGTAGCCCTGCTGGGTGGTGGTGATCGCCTGGGCCAGGGATTTCGGCAAGCGCGAGGGGTTGAGGTTGGCCTCGACGAAGCCGAGCAGATCGCCCGCAGTGGTCTTGATGCCGTAGGCCTCTTCGGCATAGACCCCGGGATTGACCCGCAGTGGCTCGCCGTTCTTGCCGTGGCCCCAGGCGTAGTGCGCCTGTTCGGCCGTCGGCACTTGCAGATAGGTGTGGCTGAGGCCCAGGGGCGTCAGGAGGTGGCGCTGCACCGCCGTGGCGAAGGGCTCGTCCAGACGTTGAGCGGCCAGGGCACCGAACAGGCCGATGCTGGGGTTGGCGTAGAGACGTCGGCTGCCAGCAGGGAAGGGCGGCTGGAAGTCACGGTAGAAGGCAATGGCCTGGTCTTCGCGGGTGACGCTGTCGGGAAACTGCAGCGGCAGACCGCCGGCGCTGTAGGTGGCCAGCTGCAACAGGCTGGCCTGGCCGATGGCACTGCCGGCCAGGGCCGGACGTACTTGCGCCGCCGACTCGTCCAGGCGCAGGCGACCGGTCACCGCGGCATAGGCGCCCAGGGTCGCGGTGTAGGTCTTGCTCAGGGAGCCGATCTCGAACAGGGTGGCGGCGTCCACCGGCTGACCAGTGCGGCGGTCGGCCGTACCGAAGTAGTAGAGCCGGCGCAGGCCGGGCGCGGTGACGCCCACCGCCAGGCCCGGGATGTCCTGCTCGGCCATCACCGTTTTGACGGCTGCCCGTACCCCGTCGTCGAGGCCGGAGACGGCCTGGGCCAGGCCGGGCAAGGCCAGTCCAAGGAGCAGACCGAACGAAAGGTGAGCGCGAGGGAGACGCGACATGGTCAGTCAGTTCCTGAGGGGAAGGGCCTGGCAGTCTAGCCGACCGCTACGCTCGCGGCCTGAGAAGCAGCTAGCTGTGCGAGATTTTGCCCAGGCTGCGGTCTATGCCTGGCTGGAGCCCGGTCATGGACTGGACTACAGTCGCCTCTCACCTTTTCCAGGAGTCATCCCATGTCCGCTGCCCCCCTCGTCGAACAGATCCAACTGGGCCAACTGCCCGTCTGGCGCATCCGCGTCGGCCAGGCCGAAGCCCTGGTGGCCTGCCAGGGCGCCCATGTCCTGCGCTATGGCTTCGACGGCGAGCCGGACATCGTCTGGGGCAATCCGGAAGCCGTGTTCGAGCCCGGCACCCCGATCCGCGGCGGTATCCCGGTCTGCTGGCCCTGGTTCGGCGACCTGCTGAAGAATCCGGCCGCGGTCCAGGCCATGTGCACCACTACCGAGGACGCCCCGGCCCATGGCCTGGCGCGTCAGGTGGCCTGGCAGGCCGGGGGTGTCGAGGTGGACACCCACCGGGTGCGCCTGGACTTCCACCACCGCACCTCCGCCGAGACCACCCCCGGCTGGCCCCATGCCACCGAATTGACTCTGAGCCTGAGCGTCGGCGAGCGCCTGGAGCTGACCCTGAGCGTGCGCAACCTGGAAGATCATCCGCTGGTGGTGAGCCAGGCGCTGCACACCTATTTCGCCGTGAGCGACGTGCGCGAGGTGGGCATCGAGGGCCTGGCCAACGCCGACTACTACGACTGCCTGGACGGCTGGACCCGCAAGCGGCAGAACGGCGAGCCGACCATCACCGCCGAGACCGACCGGGTCTATGTCGGCCTGCCGGCACGCCTGGCGATCCGTGATGCCCAGTGGCAGCGTCGGCTGTTCGTCGAGACCCGCAACAGTCATTCGGCGGTGTTGTGGAATCCCTGGATCGACAAGGCGGCGCGCCTCAGCCAGTTCGCCGACGACGCCTGGCCCGGCATGCTCTGCATCGAGACCGCGCGGGTGATGGACGACGTCCTGACCGTGGCGCCAGGGGCCACGGCCGAGATGGCGGTGAGCCTGTGGCGCGAGGCGCTGTAGGGGCTGGTTAGGCGCTAGGGGCTGCCCTCACCCCGGCCCTCTCCCAGGGGGAGAGGGGGCGTTCAGGGAGAGTTTGGTGCGAAGGGCTGTTGGGCTTCAAGCGCACTCTCACCCGGCATTCTCGCTGAGGGAGAGGAGGCGCGCAGGGGGAATTTGGTGCGCAGGACTTGGGGCTGTCAGGCTTCAAGCGCGCCCTCAACCTGGCCCTTTCCCGGAGGGAGACGGGGCACGCAGGAGGAATTTGGTGCGCAGGACTTGGGGCTGTCAGGCTTCAAGCGCGCCCTCAACCTGGCCCTCTCCCGGAGGGAGAGGGGGCGCGCAGGGGGAGTTTGGTGCGCAGGACTTGGGGCTGTCAGGCTTCAAGCGCACCCTCACCCTGGCCCTCCCTCAGAGGGAGGGGGGATGCTCCGATAGAGGTTGGCGCGGGGTGATGATCGTATCGAGGGCAAGCCTGGATCCAGGCCAGGATGAAGCGGGCGAGTGTGCGGCAGAGGTCACACAGGAGCCCGCACGAAGCCGACCCAAACGCCCCCTCTCTCCCTGGGAGAGGGCCGGGGTGAGGGGGCAGCCGGCACCTAGCCGACGCTCACAACTCCTCGCACAGATTACGCCCGACCCACTCGGCTGCCGCAGCCCGGTCCAGACCGGCGCCGAGCAGGGCGTGCAGCTTGCCCAGGGCCGCCTCACGAGTCATGCCGCGACCCGAGATCACCCCTGCATCGGCCAGGCCGCTGCCAGCGGCATAGGTACCCAATTCCACCGTACCGCGCGCGCCCTGGCTGATGGCGACCACCAGGGTACCCGCGTCGCGTAGCTCGGCGAGGGCGGCGAGAAAGTCGGCGTCGTCCGCCGGGCCGGTGCCGCTGCCGTAGCATTCCAGCACCAGCCCCTGTACGCCACTGCCCATCAGACCGCGCAGGACCGCGCCATCGACACCCGGAAACAGCGGCAGCACCGCCACCCGCACCGGCTGGCGCGGCTGGTCGAAGCGCAGCGCGGCAGGTGCGGCGACGAGGGCGTCACCGCTGCGCGGCCGGGCGCTTGCCACGAAGGCTTTCCAGCCGCTGCTGGCCTGCTTGGTGCAGCGCGCCGCGGGCAGGCGTTCGCCATGGAATTGCACCTGGACTCCCGGCGCCAGTCCGCTGGCGAAGGCGGCGAAGCTGTCGGCCAGGTTGCCGTCGGCGTCGCTGTCCGCCACGCCGGCGGGCAGCATGGAGCCGGTCAGCAGCACCGGAATGGTCAGCCCCAGCAGACGGAAGGCCAGGGCGGCGGCGCTGTAGGCCAGGGTGTCGGTGCCGTGCAGCACCAGCACGCCGCGGCAGGCTGTATCGGTAGCCGCCGCCATGATCGCCTGGGCCATGCGCTCCCAGGCGGCGGGGGTCATGTTGGCGCTGTCGATCAGCGGCAGCAGTTCCTGCAGTCGCCAGGCCGGATTCCCCAGCTCCGGACGGCTGGCCAGCAGGGCCTGGATGCGCGCCTCGAAACCGGCGGCCGGAGCCAGGCCGGCGGCGGTCGCCTGCATGCCGATGGTGCCGCCGGTGTAGAGGATGTGCAGGTAGGGTGAGCTCATGAGGGACTTCCTGATAAGACTGCCCCCACACGGGGTGGGGGCAAGAAAGCGGTCGCGGTCCGGGTCAGGGCGACCCGGTGGCGGCGGTCAGTGCGCCTGGCGAGGCTGGGCGGCGCGGGCTTCGGCGACGGTGTCTTCCAGGCGATCCAGCGCCGGCCAGGCTTGGCGATCAAGGTCCAGGTCGCGGAACTGCTCGGCGTCGAACACCGGCTGGTCGACACCGGCGCGGCGCTGGGCATCGTAGTCGTTGAGCACGCGCATGCCGACCTTGATCAGCAGGGCCAGGGCGATCAGGTTGACGAAGGCCAGGCAGGTCATGGTGATGTCGGCAAAGGCGAACACCGTGGTCAGGTTCTGCATGGAGCCCCAGCAGATCAGCACCAGCACCAGGCCGCGATAGCCGAGCAGCACGGCCTTGCCGCGGCCGAGCAGGTAGCGCAGGCCGTTCTCGCCCAGGTAGATGTTGTAGAGGATGCAGGTGAAGACGAACAGCGACAGCGCCACGCTGATGAAGATGCGGCCCCAGTCGCCGACCACCGCGGCCAGGGAGTTCTGGGTCAGGACGATGCCGTCGCCTTCGAAGCCCGGGGTATAGAAGCCCGACAGCAGGATCAGCAGGGCGGTACAGGTGCAGATGACGAAGGTATCGAGGAAGACACTGAAGGCCTGCACCACGCCCTGGGCGGCCGGGTGCTTGACCGCGGCCACAGCGGCGACGTTGGGCGCCGCGCCCAGGCCTGCTTCGTTGGCGAAGACGCCACGCTTGACGCCCATGGTGATGGCCGCGCCGAGCAGACCGGCGAAGGCCGGCTCCAGGCCAAAGGCGCTCTTGACGATGGTCAACAGGGTGCTGGGCACCAGGTCGATCTGGGTGACGATCACATAGAGGGTGACGGCAATGTAGGCCAGGGTCTTGACCGGCACCAGGATGTCCGAGACCGCGGCGATGCGCTTGATGCCACCGATGAACACCAGGCCCAGTAGCACGGCGAGGGCGATCCCGGTGTATTGCACCGGCAGGCCGAAGGCGTTCTCCAGCGAATGGGTCACGGTGAAGGATTGCAGGCCGACGAAGGCGAAGCCGTAGGTCACCAGCAGCAGGCCCGAGAAGATCAGCGCCATCCAGCGCTTGTTGAGGCCATGCTGGATGTAGTACGCCGGACCACCCACATAGAGGCCGTCGCCGTCGGCGCGCTTGTAGACCTGCGCCAGGGTGCACTCGAAGAAGCTGCTGGCCATGCCCACCAGGGCGGTCACCCACATCCAGAACACCGCACCGGGGCCACCCAGGGTCACGGCCAGGCCGACACCGGCGATATTGCCGGCACCCACGCGGCCAGCCAGGCTGAGCATCAGCGCCTGGAAGGAACTCAGGCCGTCGCCGCTGTTGCGCAGGGATTCCTTGAACACGGTGAACATGTGCGGGAAATGGCGGACCTGCACGAACCGCGAGCGCAGGGTGAAATAGCTGCCCAGGCCGACGATCAGCACGATGAGCACATGGCCGGACAGGAAATCATTGAGCATTTCTAGGTAGTGCATGGAAAATCCTCGAGCATGCTAGTGATGCCCCAAGGCCGGCTCGCACGCCGTGGGGCTATTATTGTGGGATAACCATGCCGGAGCCGGTTCCCGTCATGGGGAGACGACAGGAACGGGCTCTGGCATGGATCGGTCCGCGCGGATCGGGCAGTCGGAGCAGCAACAAAACTACTGCGCGTCCGCCAGGCGGGCGCGTGCAGTGCTCGGAATCCTCATGTACCACTCGTACACTGCGGTTCCTGCGCGCCGCGCGCACCCGCCTGGCAATCGCTCGCTACGTTTTGTTCACTGCTCCGAATCGGACCGGGTGCCTAGGTTCGGCTATCCCACCGGCGTGGACAATTCCGCGCCTCGCTTCAAAATGGCGCGACTTGATGCTAGTTTTCCGGCCGTCTGTCAAGTTCGGGCAGGGTTCATGAGCGACTTTTCCGCCAATCTACAGCTGCTCTGCCAGCATCACCGCTCGATTGCCGCCGTCTGTCGCGCCGTCGGCATCAACCGCGCCCAATTCAATCGCTACCTCAACGGCCAGAGCCGTCCATCGCCCTACAACCTCCAGCGGCTGGCCGCCTTCTTCGCCTTGCCGGTGGCCGATCTGCAGCTGCCGCACCGCCAGTTCGAGGCGCGGCTGGGCGAGCCGGCCGGCCGCGAGGCGGGCTGGGCCGGGCAGACCCTGGCGCTGCTGGCGAGCCGCCAGGAAGGCCTGGCGCGCTACCAGGGCTACTACCTCGAGTACTACCCCTCGTTGTCCACGCCGGGCATGGTGCTCTGCGGCCTGGTACGGCTGTTCGAGGAGCAGGGGGTCTTTCGCTACGTGCGCTTCGAGCGCCTGCGCCGCCAGGGCGAGTCCACCAGCCAGGCGCGCTTTCGCTACCTGGGCCTGGCCATGAGCCTGGAAAGCCGGCTGTTCTTCACCGACTACGAGTCCCTCACCGGCAACGAACTGTCGCAGACGGTGCTGCTGCCCAGCGCGCGCAACCGTATCGACCGGCTCAACGGCCTCAAGCTGGGCGTCAGCGCCTCCGACCGGCGCGAGCCGGCCTGCACCCGGGTGGTCTGGGAGTTTCTGGGCCTGCGACCACAACGCGGCCAGGCCTATGGCCGGGTCGGCCTGTACGACTGGCAGGATGCCCGGCTGGACGACGACCTACGCCAGCGCCTGGGCAGCGCCACGCTGGTCGAGCGGGTCTATCGCCTGGGCTAGGACCGCTCGGCGAGCCTGGTCGGCAGGCGCTTGCCGTCCTCCAGGCAGGCGCGGTCGCGACCGGACTGCTTGGCCCAGTAGAGTTGTCGGTCGGCGGCCTCGATGAGGGCCCCGGCGCAGTCCTGACCCAGGCTGCCGCAGGCACCGCCGATGCTCACGGTTACCCGGGCACCGCCGTCGAGGTTGCCCGGATGGGGAATCTCCAGCTGGCGTACCGCCTTCAGCAGGCGCTGGGCCAGGCGCTCGGCAGTCTCCTCGCAGGGGTGCCGACAGAGAATGGCGAACTCCTCGCCGCCGTAGCGGGCCAGGCAATCGTCCGTGCGCAGCTCACCGGCCAGGGCGGTGGCAACCTGCTGCAGGCAGCGATCCCCGGCCGGATGCCCGTAGCTGTCGTTGAACGCCTTGAAATGGTCGACGTCGATCATCAGCAGCAGCGCTGGCTGGGGCTGATTGCGCGGCGGCGCCGTGGTGAGGGCCTGCATCAGCGCCCGGCGATTGGCCACCCCGGTCAGGGGATCGGTGGCGGATTGCTGTTCCAGGAAGCGATTGGCGGCGGCCAGCTCCTCGTTGCGCAGCCGATCGCGCAGGATCAGCAGATAACCCTGGCGACGGGCCCTTTCCATCCAGAAGTTGGCGAGCAGGGTGAAGACCACGGTGGCGAAGGCGAGGGTGAACACCAGCGAGGCTTCCTCCGTGTTCAGCCGGTGTACCTGGGTCGCCGCCCCTATGGCCAGCAGGGCGACCACGCTGTGCACCGAGGCCTGGCGCAGGGGAGGCGCGATGCAGCTATTGGTGTAGAGGGTCATCAGCGGCAAGGTGGCCAGCCAGAGGGCACGATGGGCCGCGTCGGTGGTGACGATCTCGAACAGCGGTGGCGCATAGGCCAGCAGGCTGGGCAGGATGCCCAGCCACTCGCGCGACGGGTGCTCGGCCGGCATCAGCTTGAGCGCCAGCAACACGGCACCGCCACCCACCACGACCAGGGCGCTGAGCAGGCTGATGACCCAGAAGGCCTCGGTCATCAGGATCCAGTCCCAGACCGAGAAGCTGGCGTAGGCCAGGATGGCGACCGTCAGGCTGATGCGCAGGTGGCGCCGGCGCGAGCGGGCGATATCGCGCTGGTAGTGGCGTTCCAATAGCGGCTCGAAGCGCAGCGCCCAGAACGGGCGAGTCAGCGCTCGGTCCAGCGAGAGAATGAGGGGCATCGTGCCGTACCTGGCAGAAGGATCCGATGGGTCACTTGAGCACAATCAGTCTCTTAGCGCGATAGATGGTTCCCGGAAGGAGAAGAGGAGGCGCCGAATGGTAGCCCTTGGCTACCATTCGGTCCGTTGTGGACCTTCTGGCTTTCAACCTCCGGACTTGATACGACTCCAGGCGCGGGTACGGACCCGCTCGATGGGCCAGGCCACTTGGTGGTTACTCTGCCCTTTATCGACGGAAGCAAGGGACCGGTAGGGCGTCAGCGCCTGGGCCATCAGAGGAACGGCCCGGGCGGGCGTGTCGGCACCCAACTGCTGGAGCACCAGGGACACCAGGTTGAGATTGATCAGACCGGATTGACGCATGCGAACACTCCCCGGGGCGGTGGCAGCCTTCCAAGCAAGAAGGATACCGCGCCCGCGGGGAGTTGCCGGGGTTACCGCTCAGGTCTGGCGTGCGGGGTTCAGACCTTGGCTTTCAGTGGCACCAAACGCGGCGCGATCATGTTTTCCGGGCGCAGGATGTCGTCCAGGGTCGCCTCGTCCAAGAGGTTCTCCTCGCGCACCAGTTCCAGCACGCCGCGACCGCTTTCCAGTGCCGTCTTGGCGATGCGGGTGGAAGTCTCGTAGCCCAGGTAGGGGTTGAGCGCGGTGACCAGGCCGATGGAGTGCTCCACCTGGCGGCGGCAGTGCTCGACGTTAGCGGTGATGCCGGTGATGCAATGCTCGCGCAGCATGTCCATGGCGCGCTGCAGGAGACGGATGGAGTCGAAGATCTTGTAGGCGATCAGGGGCTCCATGACGTTGAGCTGCAGCTGGCCACCCTCGGCCGCCAGGGTCAGGGCCAGGTCGTTGCCGATGATCTCGAAGGCCACTTGGTTGACCGCCTCGGGGATCACCGGATTGACCTTGCCCGGCATGATGGAGCTGCCCGGCTGGCGCGGCGGCAGGTTGATCTCGTTGATGCCGGTGCGCGGACCGCTGGAGAGCAGGCGCAGGTCGTTGCAGATCTTCGACAGCTTCACCGCGGTGCGCTTGAGCATGCCGGAGAACAGCACGAAGGCGCCCATGTCCGAGGTGGCCTCGATCAGGTCGGCGGCCGGCTTGAGCGGCTGGCCGCTGATCTCTGCCAGGCGCTGCACGGCGAGGAGCTGGTAGCCGGGGTCGGCGTTGATGCCGGTGCCGATGGCGGTACCGCCCAGGTTGACCTCGGTGAGCAACTCCGGCGCCAGGCTCTTGAGGCGCGCCAGGTCCTCGCCCAGGGTGGTGGCGAAGGCATGGAATTCCTGACCGAGGGTCATGGGCACCGCGTCCTGCAGCTGGGTGCGACCCATCTTCAGCACCTCGGCGAACTCCACACCCTTGGCGGCGAAGGCGGTGATCAGGCTGTCCAGGCTGGCGAGCAGGGCGTCATGACCGAGCAGCAGGCCCAGGCGGATGGCGGTGGGGTAGGCGTCGTTGGTCGACTGCGCCATGTTGACGTCGTTGTTCGGGTGCAGGTGGCGATACTCGCCCTTGGCGTGGCCGAGGATCTCCAGCGCCACGTTGGCGATCACCTCGTTGGCGTTCATGTTGGTCGAGGTGCCGGCGCCGCCCTGGATCATGTCCACCACGAACTGGTCGTGGAATTCGCCGCGGATGATGCGCGAGCAGGCTTCGTTGATCGCCTGGTGCTTTTCCGCTGGCAGGTGGCCGAGACGGTGGTTGGCGTCGGCCGCGGCCTGCTTGACCATGGCCAGGGCTACCACCAGCTTCGGATAGTGCCCGAGCGGCACGCCGGAAAGGCGGAAGTTCTGCACGGCGCGCAGGGTCTGGATGCCGTAGTAGGCCTCGGCGGGGACGTCGAGAGTACCGAGAAGATCTTTTTCGAGGCGGACGGGTGATGCAGAGTCGGACATGATAGCGTTGGGCTTCGATCAGGCGGCGGGCGCCGCGATGCCTAAGAATCTAGGCCTGCCAGCCGATCTCGGCCAATGCCGATCCGCCAAGCCTCATGCCGGATCGGCATAACTTCCGTTGTGACCTCGTGAGATCCGACGACGTATGGGTGCCATGAACATCGAATTCAAATGGCTGGAAGACTTCGTCGCCCTGGCGGCTACCTACAGTTTTTCCCAGGCCGCCGAGAAGCGCTTCGTCACCCAGCCGGCCTTTAGCCGGCGCATCCGCGCCCTGGAGGAAAGCGTCGGCCTGACGCTGGTGGACAGATCCCACACCCCGGTCAGCCTCACCGAGGCCGGGCAACTGTTCCTGGTCACGGCGCGCAGCGTGGTGGAGCAGCTGGGTGAGACGGTGCGCCACCTGCACCACCTGGAAGGCGGGCAGGGCGAGGTACTGCAATTCGCCGCCGCCCACTCCCTGGCGCTGGGCTTCTTCCCGCAATGGATCGCCGGCCTGCGTGGCCAGGGCCTGGCGCTGGCCAGCCGGCTGGTGGCCACCAACGTCGGCGATGCCATCCACGCCCTGCGCGACGGCGCCTGCGACCTGATGCTGGCCTTCCACGATCCCGACGCCGCCCTGCAGATGGACCCGGAGCTGTTTCCTTCGCTGCACCTGGCGCACACCGCCATGTTGCCGGTCTGCGCCACCGACGGCGAAGGTCGGCCGCTGTTCCAGCTGGACGGGGAGGGCAGCGTGCCGCTGCTGGCCTACAGCGCCGGCGCCTTCCTCGGCCGCTCGGTGAACCTGCTCTTGCGCCAGCGCAAGCTGCGCGCCGTCACTCTCTACGAAACCGCCATGGCCGACAGCCTCAAGACCATGGCGCTGCAGGGCCTTGGCGTGGCCTGGGTGCCGCAGCTGTCGGTGGCGGCCGAACTGGCCCGTGGCGAACTGGCCATTTGCGGCGACGCCGCCTGGCAGGTCGGCCTGGAGATCCGTCTCTACCGTTGTGCCCTGTTGCGCAAGCGGCTGGTGCAGCAGGTCTGGCGCCATCTGGAGAACCAGGGCCGCAGCTGAGGTTTCCGAAGTCACAACTATGCTGATTTCGGCATTTCAATTGCCGACGTCCTGCAAGCCTTTTCGCCGCGCCTGAGCCACACTGAGGACCTCTCTCACGGAGGTCCGCCATGCAGCGCATCCGCGTCATCGACTCCCACACCGGGGGTGAACCCACCCGCCTGGTACTGGACGGTTTTCCCGCTCTCGGCCAGGGCAGCATGGCCGAGCGCCGCAGCCGCCTGGCCAGCGAGCACGATGCCTTCCGCCGCGCCTGCATGCGTGAACCGCGCGGCAACGAGGTGCTGGTAGGGGCGCTGCTCTGCGCGCCGGTATCGCCCGCGGCCAGCGCTGGCGTGGTGTTCTTCAACGAGGTCGGTTACCTCGGCATGTGCGGCCACGGCACCATTGGCCTGGTGGTGTCCCTGGCCCACCTGGGCCGGATCGGTCCGGGCGACCACCTGATCGAGACGCCGGTGGGCGACGTCACCGCCACCCTGCACGAGGACGGCAGCGTCAGCGTGCGCAATGTGCCGGCCTATCGGTTTCGCCAGAGCGTGCAGGTGGACATCCCCGGCCACGGCCTGGTCAGCGGCGACATCGCCTGGGGCGGCAACTGGTTCTTCCTCTGTGCCGATCACGGCCAGCGCATCGCCGCCGACAACCTGGATGGCCTGCTCGCCTTCAGCCTGGCCCTGCGCGGTGCCCTGGAAGCCGCCGGCATCACCGGCGCGCAGGGCGGCCATATCGATCACATCGAACTCTTCGCCGACGACCCGGACGGCGCCGACAGCCGCAGCTACGTCCTTTGTCCGGGCCGCGCCTACGATCGTTCGCCCTGCGGCACCGGCACCAGCGCCAAGCTGGCGTGCCTGGCGGCCGACGGCGATCTCGCCCCTGGTGCCGTCTGGCGTCAGGCCAGTGTCATCGGCAGTCGCTTCGAGGCCCATTATCAGCCCGGTGATGAAGGCCGCATCCTGCCGGTGATCCGCGGCCGCGCCCACGTGATGGCCGAGGCGACCCTGCTGCTGGCCGAAGACGATCCCTTCGCCTGGGGTATCCCGGGGTGAAGCCGGTGGCGGACGTCCTCGTCGTCGGCGGCGGCATCGTCGGCGCCAGTTGCGCCGCGGCCCTGGCCGCGCGCGGCTGCCGCGTGCGGGTGCTGGACGCCGGCCTGCCTGGCGCCTCCGCCGCGGGCATGGGCCACCTGGTGGTGATGGACGACGACCCCGCCGAATTGACCCTGAGCGCCCGCTCCCTGGCGCTCTGGCGCGAGCTGGTGCCGCAGTTGCCGAGCGCCGCTGACTACCGCAACTGCGGCACCCTCTGGCTGGCCCGCGATGCCGCCGAACTCGACCTCATCGAGCAGAAGCGCGCCCGATTGGATGCCCAGGGCATCGCCAACCAGCCGCTTGACGCTGCGGCGACCGCCGCCGCCGAGCCGGCGCTGACCGCCCTGGCCGGTAGCCTTGAGGTATCCGGCGACGGTCTGCTCTATGCCCCGGTGGTGGCCGCCTGGCTGTTGCAGCGCTCGCCCCTGATCGAATTCCAGCGCGCCCGGGTGACCGCCGTCGAAGGCTCGCGCGTGCGCCTGGACGACGGGCGCTGGCTGGCCGCCGACGCCGTGGTGCTCGCCGCCGGTTTGCAAGCCGCCAGTCTCTGCCCGGAGCTGCCGCTGGTGCCCAAGAAGGGGCATCTGCTGATCACCGACCGCTATCCAGGGCAGGTCCGCCACCAGCTAGTGGAGATCGGCTACGGCGCTAGTGCCCACGCCAGCAGCGGTGCCTCGGTGGCCTTCAACGTCCAGCCGCGACCCACCGGCCAGCTCTTGATCGGCTCCTCGCGGCAATTCGAGCGCCCGGATAGGGACGTTGAGCCCGCCGTGGTCGGCCAGTTGCTGCGCCGCGCCCTGGACTTTCTGCCGGGCCTCGCTCATACCAGTCTGATCCGTGGTTGGACCGGCCAGCGTGCCGCCAGCCCCGATGGCTTGCCCTTGATCGGCGCCCATCCCGACCAGCCTGGACTCTGGCTGGCGGTCGGTCACGAAGGCCTGGGCGTCACCACTGCGCCCGCTACTGCGGAAGCCCTAGTCGCCAGTCTGTTCGGCGAACGGCCTGGGTTCCACGTGGAACCCTTCGCGCCCGGTCGTTTCGCGCCCCCCTCGAGGAGCCAGGCATGCTGACCCTCTTCATCGATGGCGAACGCCTGAACGTCCGCCCCGGCAGCCTGCTCACCGCCGCCTTGGCCAGGAGTCGCGATCCCGCCGCGCGCCGCTCGGTAGGCGGTGAAGCCCGGGCGCCCTTTTGCGGCATGGGCGTCTGCCAGGAGTGCCGGGTGCAGGTCGATGGCGTACGCCGCCTGGCCTGCCAGACCCCTTGCCAGGACGGCATGCAGGTGGAGCGACTGCCATGACGACTCAACACTGCGACCTGCTCATCATCGGCGCCGGCCCGGCCGGACTCGCCGCCGCTCGCGCCGCCAGTGGTCGCGGTCTGACCCTGGTGCTGCTGGACGACAATCCCCTGCCCGGTGGCCAGATCTGGCGCGCCCGGGCGGGTCAGGTTGCCGCTGAGGTCGGCCAGCTGCCGGCCGACGTCACCCTGCTCACCCAGACCCGCGTCGCCGCGGTCCTGGGCTCGCACCAGCTGCTGCTGGAAGACGCTCACGGCAGCCGTACCCTGAATTTTGACACCCTGATCCTCTGCACCGGTGCCCGCGAATTACTGCTGCCCTTTCCCGGCTGGACGATGCCCGGCGTGACCGGGGCCGGCGGCTTGCAGGCCTTGATCAAGGGCGGCATGGAGGTCGCCGGTGAGCGCCTCGTCGTCGCCGGCACCGGGCCTTTGCTGCTGGCCAGCGCCGCCACGGCGCGCCAGGCCGGCGCACGAGTAGCCCTGGTCGCCGAGCAGGCCAATCGCCGCGCCGTGCTCGACTTTGGCCTGGGGCTCTGGCGCTGGCCGAACAAGCTGCGCCAGGCGCTGACCCTGGCCACCCCCCGCTATAGTCCCGGCACCTGGGTCGAAGCCGCCCTCGGCACCGACCGCCTCGAAGCCGTGCGCCTGCGCCAGGGCGAACGGCGTTGGGAGATAGCCTGCGACCGCCTGGCCTGTGGCTATGGCCTGGTGCCCAACGTCGAACTGGCCCAAAGCCTGGGCTGCACCACCCTGGACGGCGCCGTGGCCGTGGATGACCTGCAGCGCACCGCTCAGCCGCACATCCTGGCTGCCGGCGAATGCACCGGCATCGGCGGCAACGAACTGGCCCAGGCCACCGGCCGCATCGCCGGCCTGGTCGCCAGCGACCAGCTCGATGCCGCCCGCGCTGCGCAGCCCGAAGCCCGCGCCTGGCGCCGCTTCGCCGCCCAACTGGCTCGCACCTTCGCCCTGAATCCGGCCATCGCCCGCCTGCCCCAGCCGGACACCCTGGTCTGCCGTTGCGAGGACGTCGCCCTCGGCGCCCTGGTCGGCCATGCCGACTGGACCCAGGCCAAGCTGCGCAGTCGCTGTGGCATGGGCGCCTGCCAGGGCCGCATCTGCGGCCAGGCCACCCGCGTCTTGCTCGGCTGGACGCCGCCGGTCCCGCGCTTTCCGCTGCAACCCACCCGTATCGACAGCCTCCTGACCCTGACCGAGGACGACGCATGAACGCCGCCGCCCACCTGGACGCCCTGAGCCGCGCCCGCCCCGCCGACCTGCCCGCGCTGCTCGCCAGCCTGAGCCTGGTGGCGCCGCTGCTCGACGCCATCCCCGGCGTGGTGTTCTTCGTCAAGGACCTGGAGGCGCGCTATGTACTGGTCAACCTGACCTTGGCCCAGCGCTGCGGCTGCGAGAGCGTCGCCGAGTTGCTCGGCAAGACCGCCGAGGAAGTCTTTCCCGCGCCCCTCGGGGGCGCCTATGCCGAACAGGATCGCCGCGTGCTGCGCGAGGGCCTGGCGCTGGACGACCAGCTGGAACTGCACCTCTACGCCGGTCGCACCCCCGGCTGGTGCCTGACCCGCAAGCTGCCGCTGCACGACGCCCAGGGCCGGCTGATGGGCATGGCCGGCATCTCCCACGATCTCCAGGCACCGGCCGCCGATCATCCGGCCCACGCCAAGGTGGCCGAGGTCGATCGCTATCTGCGCGAGCACTATGCCCAGCCGCTTTCGGTGGGCGAACTGAGCCAGCGGGTGGGACTGTCGGTCTCCCAGCTGGAGCGCCAGTGCAAGCGCATCCTGCGTCTCACGCCCCAGCAGCTGCTGCACAAGGCCCGGCTCGACGCCGCCTCGCGCCTGCTGGCCCGCGACCTGCCCGTCACCGAGGTGGCCCTGGCCTGTGGCTACACCGACCACAGCGCCTTCAGCCGCCAGTTCCGCCGTCTCACCGGCCTGTCGCCCCGGCAATACCGCGACTCTCTCAAGCCCCGTTCCCGTCTGGAGGAAACCCCCGCATGAGCACTCCCCGCGTCAACTGGAGCGGCGTCTTTCCCGCCGTCACCACCCAATTCAACGACGACTTCTCGGTCAACCTGGAGAAGACCCACGGCGTGATCAGCAACCTGGTGCGCGATGGCGTCTCCGGCCTGGTGATGTGCGGCACCGTGGGCGAGAACACCTCCCTGACCCTGGAAGAGAAGATCTCCCTGGTGGAAGTGGCCAAGGACGCCGCCGGCGGTCGCGTGCCGGTGATCTGCGGCGTGGCCGAATTCACCAGCCTCAATGCCACCCGCACTGCCCAGGCGGTGGGTCGCGCCGGCGCCGACGGCATCATGCTCATGCCGGCCCTGGTCTACTCGGCCAAGCCCCACGAGACCGCCGCCCACTTCCGCAGCGTGGCCAGCGCCCTCGACCTGCCGCTGATGGTCTACAACAACCCGCCGATCTATAAGAACGACGTCACCCCGGACATCCTCATCTCCCTGGCCGACGTCGACAACATCGTCTGCTTCAAGGATTCCTCCGGCGACACCCGTCGCTTCATCGACGTGCGTAACGAGGTGGGCGACCGCTTCGTGCTCTTCGCCGGTCTCGACGACGTGGTGCTGGAAAGCATCGCCGTGGGCGCCGAGGGCTGGGTCTCGGGCATGTCCAACATCTTCCCCACCGAAGGCGAAACCATCTTCCGCCTGGCCAAGGCCGGCCGCTTCGCCGAAGCCATGCCGCTCTACGAATGGTTCATGCCGCTGCTGCACCTGGACGCCCGCCCGGACCTGGTGCAGTGCATCAAGCTCTGCGAAGAACTCGCCGGCCGCGGCAGCGCCCTGACCCGTCCGCCGCGCCTGGCCCTGCCGGAGGCGGATCGCACCTTCGTCGAACGCCTGATGGCCAAGGCCCTGGAAACCCGTCCGACATTGCCGGACGTGGGGATCTGAGGCGAGCACTGCTCGCGGCCATGGCGGTCCGCCGATGCGGCCGCTCTGTAAACCGCCATGGCCGCGATAGACCGTAGGTTGGGTTGAGACGGCTGCATCGTCGAAGCCCAACGTTGCCCGGGTTCCAAGACGCCGTTGGGCTTCGCTGCGCTCAACCCAACCTACGGTGGCCTGTAGGAGCGGTGGCAACAGAGAACCAAGGGCCGCGATAGACACCCAAGCCCTTATTCCACGCCGATCCATCCCTTCTCCCGCTTGCGGGAGAGGGCTGGGGGGAGGGCGCTCTTCCCCCAATCCCACCTCATTCACCCAATATCTGCCCGCGTTTTTCGCCTTGGATCGCCGTCCATCTCAAAGACGTCACGTTCGGTCTTCCAGCCGACAGGAGTTACCCCTGGCAAGGCGCTCTCCGCCCCGCTTTGGGCTATACTGCCCCGCTCATTTCCCAAGCCACGTCCGCCGCGTGGCTTCTTCATTTCAGAGGCACGACGATGAGCGCACTCGTAGGCGTGATCATGGGCTCCAAGTCCGACTGGTCCACCCTGAGCCACACCGCCGACATGCTGGACAAGCTGGGCATTCCCCACGAAGTGAAGGTGGTCTCCGCCCACCGCACCCCCGATCTGCTGTTCCAGTATGCCGAAGAGGCCGCCGGTCGCGGGATCGAGGTGATCATCGCCGGAGCCGGTGGCGCCGCCCACCTGCCGGGCATGTGCGCCGCCAAGACCCACCTGCCGGTGCTGGGCGTGCCGGTGCAGTCGTCCATGCTCTCGGGCGTCGATTCCCTGCTGTCCATCGTGCAGATGCCCGCCGGCGTACCGGTCGCCACCCTGGCCATCGGCAAGGCTGGCGCCATCAACGCCGCCCTACTGTCCGCCAGCATTCTCGGCGGCAAGTACCCCGAGTACCACGAGCGGCTGAACGCCTTCCGCGAAGAGCAGACCCGCACCGTGCTGGACAACCCCGATCCGAGGGAGCAGGCATGAAGATCGGCGTCATTGGTGGCGGCCAGCTGGGCCGCATGCTCGCCCTGGCCGGCACGCCGCTGGGCATGAACTTCGCCTTCCTCGATCCGGCCCCGGACGCCTGCGCCGCGGCGCTCGGTGAGCACCTGCGCGCCGACTATGGCGACCAGGATCACCTGCGCCAGCTGGCCGACGAGGTCGACCTGGTGACCTTCGAATTCGAGAGCGTCCCGGCCGAGACCGTGGCCTTCCTGTCGCAATTCGTGCCGGTCTATCCGTCCGCCGAAGCCCTGCGCATCGCCCGCGATCGGCTGTTCGAGAAGTCCATGTTCCGCGACCTGGGCATCCCCACCCCGGCCTTCGCCAACATCCTCTCCCAGGCCGACCTGGACGCCGCCGTGGCCCGTATCGGCCTGCCGGCGGTACTCAAGACCCGCACCCTGGGGTACGACGGCAAGGGCCAGAAGGTCCTGCGCCAGCCGGAAGACGTCACCGACGCCTTCGCCGAGCTGGGCAGCGTGCCGCTGCTGCTGGAAGGCTTCGTGCCCTTCAGCGGCGAGGTCTCCCTGGTGACCGTACGCGGTCGTGACGGCGAGGTGGCCTGCTACCCGCTGGTGCACAACACCCACGAGAGCGGCATCCTGCGCCTGTCGGTGGCCAGTTCCGACCATCCGCTGCAGGCCCTGGCCGAAGACTATGCCCGCCGCGTGCTGGAACAGCTCGACTATGTCGGGGTGCTGGCCTTCGAATTCTTCGAGGTCGAGGGCGGCCTCAAGGCCAACGAAATCGCCCCGCGGGTGCACAACTCCGGGCATTGGACCATCGAAGGCGCCGAGTGCAGCCAGTTCGAGAACCACCTGCGCGCCGTGACCGGCCTGCCGCTGGGCTCGACCGCCAAGGTCGGCGAGAGCGCCATGGTCAATTTCATCGGCTCGGTGCCGCCGGTGGCTGCCGTCACTGCCCTGGAAGACTGCCACCTGCACCACTACGGCAAGGCCTTCAAGGCTGGACGCAAGGTTGGCCATGCCACCCTGCGCAGCGCCGATGCCGCGACCCTGCAGACCCGCATCGCCGCCCTGGAAGCGCTGATCCAGGACTGATGCCAGACGGCTTCCGCTGCAGGAAGCCGTTTTCCCCTGAACCTCGGCGGATCACCGGTGGTCGGAGAGTACAACGACGCCTGCTGACCGGCGCCGTCCTTACCAGCACTCAAACAGGGGATTCTTCACATGGGCATCATCGCAACCATCATCATCGGTCTCATCGTCGGCCTGGTTGCCCGCTTCCTGAAGCCGGGCGACGACAGCATGGGCTGGATCATGACCATCATCCTGGGCATCGTCGGCTCCGTGGTCGCCACCTACCTGGGCCAGGCACTGGGCTTCTACCAGGCAGGTCAAGGTGCAGGCTTCATCGGTGCCGTGATCGGTGCCATCATCGTGCTGTTCATCTACGGCATGATCACCAAACGCCGCTAAGCAGCGGCTTCGCTGCGGCGAAGCCCCAGTAGCACAGCGTTTCCGCCCTCGGCGTCGCCAGTCGACCCGGGGGCTTTTTTATGGGCGTTGCGCGCGCAGGCATCGCCAGACTGGACCCCTGGGCCGCCGCGTCGCACACTCGGCCTTTTGCGCCGTACCTGCCCATGCCCAGACTGCTCCTCACCCTGCTGCTCGCCAGCCTGCCGCTGCTGACCCACGCCGCCAAGGGCGAACCGCCGGAAACCAACTGGCTGGACCTGCTCACCGCGGAAGACCGCCGGGCTCTGGAAACCATGCCCGAGATCACCCACAACAGCCCCGAAGCACCCGGCGGCTTCGGTGCACCGGGCGGACTCAAGCAGAAGGACCGGCGCCTGCCCGCGGTGATGCATTCCACCCGTACCGTTGCGGCCCTGAACGGCAAGACCGTGCGGCTGGGCGGTTTTCCGGTACCCCTGGAAAACGACGCCAAGGGCAACTTCCACCAATTCTTCCTGGTGCCCTATCCGGGCGCCTGCATTCACGTCCCGCCACCGCCGCCCAACCAGATCGTGCTGGTGCGCTATCCCAAGGGCGTGCCGCTACCGGACATCTACGAGCCCTACTGGGTCATCGGCACCCTGCACACCGAGGCGGTCGACAACGACCTCGCCCAGGCGTCCTACACCCTGGACGCCAGCAAGGTGCGCAAGGTAGAGGAGAGCGATCTCTGATGCCATAGGTTGGGCTAAGACAGCTCCACCGTCGCAGCCCAACAGCCAGAGGCAGCACCTTAGGGTGGACAACGGCGCAGCCTTGTCCACCAACGATCACACGCTAGACCCTAGGCCGACTGCCGCTCGCCGTAGCGCTGCTCCAGATAGGCGATGATGTCGTCCGACTCGTACATCCAGACGCTCTGATGGCCTTCATCGATGCGCAGGCAGGGCACCTTCACCCGGCCACCGCCCTGTTCCAGCTCGGCGCGCAGCTGCGGGTCCTTCTTGATGTCCTTGAGGCGGATCGGCAGGTTCAGTCGATGCAACGCCCGGCGCGTCTTCACGCAGAAGGGGCAGGCCTGGAATTGATAGAGCGACAGGTTCGCCAGCTCCGCCTCGATGGCTGCCTGGGCCGGCTCGCTGCGCTTGAGCTTGCGTGGCCGGGTCAGCAGATCCAGGCCGACGATCACCTGGCCGAGGCCGTTGCGTAGCAGATTGATCAACGGGATTCACCTTGAGGGTCGTTCGAGCCGGGCAGTCTACCCTATCGCCCCGAGGCTGCCCTCCCGCCAGTCGTTACGGAACGTCACCCGCAGGGCAGGGCTCTACAGCAGGGATTAATTCCTCGATGAGGACCTGTTGCATGCCGCTGTCTTCCGCAGAGCGCGACGCCTTTCGCCAGCTCGCCGCCGATCTTCCGGGTATCGATCTTCCGGTCTATGAACAGTTTGCCAAGGACCCGCTGGACCCCATCATCGGCCTGGGCGATCCCGCGGCCCCGCTGGGCTTCTTCGGCCGCGATCCGGGGCGCGACGAGGTGAAGTACGGCGAGCCCTTCATCGGCAGCGGCGGCCAGATCGCCCGCAAGGTGCTCTATCAGCACCTGTATGGCCAGCCCCCGGCCGACTTCGAGGCCAGCCGCAGCCTGAGCCAGCAATTCTTCTGGGCCAACACCGTGCCCTACAAGCCGCTCGGCAACAAGGCCTGGTCGGAACGGGTGAAGAAGACCTTCCACCCCCTGATGCGTCGCCTGCTGGTGGAGCATTGGCACGGCACCCAGCTCATCACCCTCGGCCGCGAAGCCTTCCTCTGGTTCGGCATCGGCCAATCCAAGGACGAACGCGCCCGCCTGGAAGCCTTCTGGAAGAGCGACCAGCGCTTCGACAGCAGCCTCGAGGTCACCCTGGAAACGGAGGAGGGCAGGCGCAAGACCATGACCCTCTATCCGCTGCCGCATCCGTCGCCGTTGAACCAGACCTGGTACACCAGGTTTCCGGGGTTGCTGGAGCAGCGCCTGGCGCACCTGGAGGTCGGCCTCGGGCATTGAGGCACGCCCTGGCGGCTTCGCTCACAACCAGCCGTATTCCGCCATGGAGACCGGTTCTTCGTCGCCGACGATGAAATGATCCAGCACCCGCACATCCACCAAGGCCAGGGCTTCTCGCAATCGCGCCGTGAGCAGGCGATCGGCCTGACTGGGTTCGGCGACGCCGGAGGGATGGTTGTGGGTGAGGATGACGGCCGCGGCGTTGTGGGCGAGGGCGCGCTTGACCACCTGGCGGGGATAGACGCTGGCGCCGTCGATGGTGCCGTGGAACAGCGCCTCGAAGGCCAGTACCCGGTGGCGGGTGTCGAGGAACAGGCAGCCGAAGACTTCGTGGGGTTCGTGGCGCAGGCGCGCCTTCAGGTAGTCGCGGACCTGTTGCGGGCTTTCCAGCGCCGAATCGCGCCTGAGCCCTTCGGCCAGATGACGACGAGCCATTTCCAGCACGGCCTGCAACTGGCTGAACTTGGCCGGGCCGAGGCCGAGGTGGGTACTGAAGGCGGCGAGATCGGCCTCCAGCAGGGCCCTGAGGCCACCGAATTCACCCAGCAGCTGACGGGCGAGGTCCACCGCGCTGCGACCGGCCACCCCGGTACGCAGGAAGATCGCCAGCAACTCGGCGTCGGTGAGGGCCTGGGCGCCCTGTTCCAGCAGTTTCTCCCGTGGCCGTTCCTGGGCCGGCCAATCCTTGATGCTCATGGGCGCTCCTTGTCTGGCGAGGCGCCTGCGTCCTGCAGGCGCTGTGCTATCTTAACCGCATCATTCGCGGGTGCACGCAGGCCTCGATTGGCCGCGTGAATCCTGCTCTAGACGGTTCGAAAACGGAACAAGGCAATATGCAGCGGCTCCATCGTAAACGCATCGTGCTGGGCGTCGGAGGTGGCATCGCCGCTTACAAGAGCGCCGAGCTGGTGCGCCGACTCAAGGACCAGGGCGCCGAGGTGCGCGTGGTGCTGACCCGCGGCGGGCGTGAATTCATCACGCCGCTGACCCTCCAGGCGCTGTCCGGCCTGCCGGTGCACCTGGATCTGCTGGACCCGGCCGCCGAAGCCGCCATGGGCCACATCGAGCTGGCCCGCTGGGCCGACCTGGTGCTGGTCGCGCCGGCCACCGCCGACGTCATGGCGCGCCTGGCCCAGGGCGTGGCGGACGACCTGCTCACCACCCTGGTGCTGGCCACCGATGCGCGGGTCGCCCTGGCGCCGGCCATGAACCAGGCCATGTGGCGCGATCCGGCCACCCAGGCCAATGCCGAGCTCCTGCGCAGTCGGGGTATCAAGTTGTTTGGCCCGGCCAGTGGCAGCCAGGCCTGCGGCGATGTCGGCCCTGGCCGGATGCTGGAGGCCACCGAGCTGGCCCAGCTTGCCGCGGATTGCTTCCAGCGCCTGGACCTGACCGGTCGCCATGTGGTCATCACCGCCGGCCCGACCCAGGAAAACATCGATCCGGTGCGCTACATCACCAACCACAGCTCCGGCCGCATGGGCTTCGCCCTGGCGGAAGCGGCGGCGGAAGCGGGTGCCCGGGTCAGCCTGGTGAGCGGCCCGGTGCACCTGCCCACCCCGGACCGCGTCGAGCGCATCGACGTGGTCAGCGCCCGCGACATGCTGGCCGCCTGCGAGGCGCTGATGCCCTGCGACGTGCTCATCGCCTCGGCGGCGGTGGCGGACTATCGCCCCGAGGTCATCGCGCCGCACAAGCTGAAGAAGGATCCCACCCGCGGTGATGGCCTGCTGCTGGAGCTGGTGCGCAACCCGGACATCCTCGCCACCCTGGCGGGGCGCCCGGATCGCCCCTTCAGCGTCGGCTTCGCCGCGGAGACCCAGAATCTGCTGGAGTACGCCCAGCGCAAGCTGCGCGACAAGAACCTCGACCTCATCGTCGCCAACGACGTGGCCAACCCGGCCATCGGCTTCAACAGCGAAGACAACGCGGTCACCGTGATCGACCGTGGCCTGCACGAGATCCGCTTCGAGCAGACCAGCAAGGGCAAGATCGCCCGCCAGCTCATCGCCCTGATTTCCACCCATTTGAAAGACACCGCCCAGACCCATGCATAGCCTTCAAGCCAAGATCCTCGACCCGCGCCTGGGGCGCGACTTCCCGTTGCCATCCTATGCCACCCCCGGCTCGGCCGGCCTCGACCTGCGCGCCATGCTGCAGGAGGACCTGGTGCTGGAACCCGGGCAGACCGCGCTGATCCCCACCGGGCTCGCCATCCATGTCGCCGACCCGTCGCTGGCGGCACTGATTTTGCCGCGCTCGGGCCTGGGTCATAAGCACGGCATCGTGCTGGGCAACCTGGTCGGCCTGATCGACTCGGACTACCAGGGCGAACTCATGGTCTCCTGCTGGAACCGCGGCCAGACCACCTTCACCATGAGCGTGGGCGAACGTATCGCCCAGCTGATGCTCGTACCTGTGGTCCAGGCGCACTTCGACATCGTCGACAGCTTCACCGAGACCGAGCGGGGCACCGGCGGCTTCGGCCATTCCGGAACCCGCTGACGCCAGGCACGCAAGGCACGCCGTGACATAAAGGAGAAGAGCGGCATGGCAAGGGGCAAGAACGGCAAGGATGTGCGGAAGGCGGCCCCCCGGGTCGCCGCGTTGCCCGGCATGGGGCCTGGCCTGCTACTGGCGCTCGCCGGCCTGCTGCTGGCGGCGCTGCTGCTGTGGTTCCTGGTGTTGCAGCCGCAGGGCGTGCGCAACCAGGAGCAGCAGGTCGACCAGGCGCTGCAGACCCAGGCCACCTCGCTCAACCAGGTACTGGTAGCCCTCACGCGGCGCCTGCAGGGCGTGGCCGGGGATGCCCTGGTGCTGCAGGCCCTGCAGGGCGACGATCCCGCCGCGCGGACGGCGGCGGAAACCCAGTTGCGCGAGCGACTGGGCGTGGTCGATGTGCTGGTGGTGCCGGCCGGCATGCGCCAGATCGAGGACGATCGCCCCGGCCCCCTCAACTATGCCGTGCTCGACCTGCTCAAGCGCCTGGAAAGCGGCCAGCGCACCCCGCCCGAGGCCTATCGGCTGGGGGATCGCTGGCTGGTCTACAGCGCCCAGCCCATTCGCCGCGGCGATCAGCTGCTGGGCAGCGCCGTGCTGGTGGAAGAACTCTCCGCCGTGCTGCAGAACTGGACGCCGCCGCCGGCCAACGTCGGGCAGTGGCGCCTGCTGCAGCAATTCCCCGGTGGCGGTAGCCAGGTACTGGCCAGCGGCGGTAATCCCGGTGATCCCGCCCTGGCGCGCCGCCTGGGCACTGGCAGTCCGCTCTGGACCCTGGAGTTGGCACCCGCGGCCACCGCCGGGGCGGAGACGCCGCTGGTCGCCCCGCTGGTCGCGCTGCTGCTGGCCCTGTTCGGTCTGCTGGCGGGCTTTTGGCTGTTTTCCCGGGAGCTGTCACGACGGCTCCGTGACGACGTCCGCACTCTTGTGGCCTATGCCGAGGAACTTGAATCCAATCGGATAGCCAAAAGCCCGGCCTTACGCCTGACGCTAATGGAACCCCTGGCCAAGGCGACGGCCCGATTGGCCAGCCAATCGGCCGGGTCGTCGCCGGACCTCTATGCCACGGCCCCCAGTGATGCCGTGGCCAAGACCCTGGCGGAGTTTGCCGACAGAGGCCGCCCTACCCAGAGCGAGCCGCTGTTCCAGACCACCGACATCCTCGATATCAGTATCCTCGACGAAGACCAGGATCTCCTGGGATTGGAGAAACCCCCGATGAGCACTACCCCGCAAGCCCCCCAACTCAACGCCAGCATCTTCCGCGCCTACGACATCCGTGGCGTGGTCGGTGACTCCCTGACCGCCGAAGCCGCCTACTGGATCGGGCGCGCCATCGGCTCGGAGAGCCTGGCACGTGGCGAGCCCAACGTGGCCGTCGGCCGTGACGGCCGGCTGTCCGGCCCGGAACTGGTCGCCCAACTGATCAGGGGCGTGGCCGACAGCGGCGCCAATGTCAGCGACGTCGGCATGGTGCCGACCCCGGTGCTCTACTACGCCGCCAATGTGCTCGAAGGCAAGTCCGGCGTCATGCTGACCGGCAGCCACAACCCGCCGGACTACAACGGCTTCAAGATCGTCATCGCCGGCGAGACCCTGGCCAACGAATCCATCCAGCGCCTGCGCCAGCGCATCGAGACCGGTGACGTGGCGAGCGGCCAGGGCCAGATCCAGCAGGTCGATGTGCTCAAGAGCTACGCCGACTACATCCGCAACGACGTAGTGCTGGCCAAGAAGCTCAAGGTGGTGGTGGACGCCGGCAACGGCGTGGCCGCGGTCAACGCGCCCCAACTGATCGAATCCCTGGGCTGCGAGGTCATCCCGCTGTTCTGCGAGGTGGACGGCAACTTCCCCAACCACCATCCGGATCCGGGCAAGCCCGAGAACCTCGAAGACCTCATCGCCAAGGTCAAGGTAACCGGAGCCGACCTGGGCCTGGCCTTCGACGGCGACGGTGACCGCGTCGGCGTGGTGACCAACGAAGGCAAGATCATCTACCCCGACCAGCTGCTGATGCTGTTCGCCAAGGACGTGGTCTCGCGCAACCCGGGCGCCGACATCATCTTCGACGTCAAGTGCACCCGTCGCCTGAACAACCTCATCGCCGGCTACGGCGGTCGTCCCATCATGTGGAAGACCGGCCACTCGCTGATCAAGAAGAAGATGAAGGAAACCGGCGCCCTGCTGGCCGGCGAGATGAGCGGCCACGTGTTCTTCAAGGAGCGCTGGTTCGGTTTCGACGACGGCATCTACAGCGCCGTGCGTCTGCTGGAGATCCTCAGCCAGGAGAAGGGCAGTGCCCAACAGGTGTTCGATACCTTCCCGGTAGACATCTCCACCCCGGAGATCAATATCCAGGTGACCGAAGAGAACAAGTTCGGCATCATCGAAACCCTGCAGCGCGACGCCCAGTGGGGCGATGCCCAGATCACCACCCTGGACGGCGTCCGCGTCGATTACCAGAACGGTTGGGGCCTGGTGCGTGCGTCCAACACCACGCCGGTGCTGGTGCTGCGCTTCGAGGCGGAAACCCTCGAGGAGCTGGAGCGCATCAAGACGGTGTTCCGCAAGCAGTTGCTGGCGGTGCAGCCGGATCTGAACCTGCCGTTCTGACCCCTGGTCAGCGGTAGCACAGAGGGCGCCTAGGCGCCCTTTGTCTTTTCTATGTCGACCTTGAGAGGTGAGCCATGACCCTGAGCCGCGAGGATGCCTCGCACGTCGCCGAGGTGCTGTCCGAGGCGCTGCCCTATATCCGCCGGTTCGTCGGCAAGACGCTGGTGATCAAGTACGGCGGCAACGCCATGGAGAGCGACGAGCTCAAGGCCGGCTTCGCCCGCGACATCGTGCTGATGAAGGCGGTGGGCATCAACCCGGTGGTGGTGCACGGCGGCGGCCCGCAGATCGGCGACCTGCTCAAGCGCCTGTCCATCGAAAGCCACTTCATCGATGGCATGCGCGTCACCGACGCCCAGACCATGGACGTGGTGGAGATGGTGCTGGGTGGCCAGGTCAACAAGGACATCGTCAACCTGATCAACCGCCATGGCGGCAAGGCCATCGGCCTGACCGGCAAGGACGCGGGCCTGATCCGCGCCACCAAGCTCAAGGTCAGCCGGCAGACGCCGGAAATGACCAAGCCGGAAATCATCGACATCGGCCATGTCGGCGAGGTCACCGGGGTCAACACCGACCTGATCAACATGCTGGTACGCGGCGACTTCATCCCGGTCATCGCCCCCATCGGCGTGGGTCAGGACGGCGAATCCTACAACATCAACGCCGACCTGGTGGCGGGCAAGGTGGCCGAGGCGCTCAAGGCCGAGAAGCTGATGCTGTTGACCAACATCGCCGGCCTGATGGACAAGCAGGGCCAGGTCCTCACGGGGCTGTCCACCGAGCAGGTCAATGGCCTGATCGCCGACGGCACCATCTATGGCGGCATGCTGCCGAAGATCCGTTGCGCCCTGGAAGCGGTGCAGGGCGGCGTGCAGAGCGCCCACATCATCGACGGCCGGGTACCCAACGCGGTGCTGCTGGAGATCTTCACCGACATCGGCGTGGGCACCCTGATCACCAATCGCAAGCGCTGATCCTGCCTCTCGCTAGACCGAAACGGCGCCCCAGGGCGCCGTTTTCATTGTGGCCCGGTCTCACGACTCCCAGCTGGCCTTGGGCAGGGTCAGGCCATGCTGGCCGTCGTAGGCCGCCCGCCTGGGCGACTCCCAGCCTTCCAGCAGGCTGTCCTCGACACGGTAGATCTCCACCCCCAGCGGGCGGCAGACCCGCAGCGGGTCCTCGGCCTCGGGGCCCCACATCGCCAGCGACAGGTCGCCGCCCGGGCAGGTGGACAGGGCGCAGAGCACGTCGATCTCGGCGAAGAATTCCAGGTAGTCGCCGGGCTTGGCCGGGCAGGCCTTCATGAAGTAGAGGTCGTCGTGATTCAGGCCGGTGCACTGGAAGATGTTCAGCACGTCGTGCACGTCGAATTCGGTGAGGCCATGGGGCAGCACCGCGCGGGTCAGGTTCGAGTGGCAGTGGTGGTGGAAATCCTCGCCGGTGAGCATCTTGTTGACGTAGGGGTCGCAGCGGGTGCCGAGCAGGTCGTGCAGGCGGCCGCCGTGTTCGTCGATGCCATAATCCGCCAGGCTGTCGTCGGTGATGGTCAGCAGCGGGCGCAGGAAGGGCAGGTTCGACCAGAGCCGGTCGTAGGTACTGACATGGGCACCCTGCAACTGGCGGGTGCGCGCGGCCCACAGCCGCTCGCGCGGATCGTGGGCGTTCCACACGTTGAAATCACCGACCTGGGGGCCGTGCGGGGCGGTGACGCGGAACAGATGGCCGGCCGGGACCTTCCAGGCGCGGCCGGTGCGGATCGGGACCTCGAACTGCTCGATCAGGGTGCGGGCGTCCTGGCGTTCGCGCAACCGGGCGTAGAAGGCCTGGTCGACCTGCAGGGCGGAACCCTGGGTAGCCTGGTAGGCGGCGGGGTAGTCCTTGTACATGGAAGATCTCCTCGGTCAGAGTGGCTGGGTTGAGCCCAGCAGGTCCAGCAGCTGGTTTTCGGAATCGTCGAGATAGCTGGCCATGGCCTCGGCCGCGTCCTGCGGTCGCCCGGCACTGAGCAGGTCGTGGATCTCGCGGTCGCGCGCTATCCAGGGTCGCTGGAAGTGCGCTTCATCGGGGGCGAGGGAAAACAGCAGGCGCATCTGGGCGGCGACCGTGGCGAAGAATTCGTCGAACAGCGGACTGCGCAGCAGGCCGACGAGGTGCCGATGGAATTGCAGGCTGTGGGTGCCACAGGCGCGCCAGTCTTCGCGGGACTGGGCCAGTTCGGCGGCCTCCAGGGCGTCCAGCATGGGCCCGGACTGAGCGTCGCGCAGCGGCCGGCTGCCGCGGATGGCCTGCAGCTCCAGGGTGCGGCGCACCAGGAAGAGGTCGCGGACCTCAGCCAGGCCCAGGCGGCGCACCATCACGCCGCGGTGGCGGACATAGGTGGCCAGGCCCTCGCGATCCAGTTGGTGCAGGGCCTCGCGAATGGTGTTGCGCGAGGCGTTGTAGGCCTTGACCAGCTCGTTCTCGACCAACGGCGTGCCGGGCAGCAGGCGCCCGCCGATGATGTCTTCGCGCAGCTCGAGCAACAGCTGCGCACCCAGGGCCAGTCCGCCCGTTTCCTTGCCACTCATGGAGAGTCCTTGCCGATCCCCGGCCTGGCGATTCCGCAGGGCAGGAACCGTGCGGATCCTGCCGAGCGACCAGGGCGATGGTCAGATTGTTCAACAATGAATGGCAGAAGCCCTAGCACGGGGCATGCCAGACAGCCGAGCGATTGCCCGGATCAGCTGTCCACGCGTGCCTGGAAAGCCATGGGGCCTTCGAAGGTACCCCTGGTAGAGCTGATCGGGACAGAGACCCGGCACTGTGGAGGACTGGTTGCTCCTACCCAGGCGGGCGTCGGCAGGGCTAGGGGCTCGTATCCTGTGCGGCATCCAGCCGCTGCATGCGCAGCCGATCGGCGTCGAAGGCGGTGCTGGTGCTGCGGCGCAACTCGGCGTAGCGCTGCAGATCGGCCTGGAGCCGCAGCAGATCGGCGGCGGCGGCGTCGAGGCGCGCCCGCAGGTCGTCGGTGAGCGCCTGGCCATTGCGCTGCTGCACCGCGGCCTGCTCCATCAACTGGCCTTGCAGGTGCCGCGCCGACTCCAGGTTGGCCTTCTTGATCTGCATCAGGCCATCCAGCTCCGCCAGCTTGCGCGCCTTGGCCCGGTCGACATCCTCGACGTTGCTGTAGAGCTTGCGCAGCTGGCCATCGGCGACGGCCTGTTGCCGCTCCTGTTGCTGGCGGTCGAGCTCCGCGGCGGGCAACGCCGGCGCGACCCGGCGGATCACCCGGCCCTGTTCGTTGAGCACGTCGTAGCCCTTGCCCGCGTATTCCGGCGGCACGCCCTGGCGGTCGATCACCAGGGTGCCGTTGCGATCCAGATAGCGATACAGCTCGACGGCCTGGCCGGCCAGCGGCAGGGCGAGCAGCAGGAGGCTGGCAGCAGCGCGGCGTACGACCATGGCCGTCTCTCCTCGGCTAGATGCCGTATTGGGCGCGATAGTCCTGCACGGCCGGCAGGTAACGCTTGAGCTCGGCATCCTCGGCCAGGTATTCGAGCACCTGGTCCAGGGCCACGATGCTCAGCACCGGAATGCCGTAGTCGCGCTCGACTTCCTGGATCGCCGACAGCTCGCCGCGCCCACGCTCCTGGCGATTGAGGGCGATGAGCACCCCGGCGGCGCTGGCGCCCTGCGCCTGGATGATCTGCATGACCTCGCGGATGGCGGTGCCGGCGGTGATGACGTCGTCGATGATCAGCGCCTTGCCGGTCAGGGGGGCGCCCACCAGCAGGCCACCTTCGCCGTGATCCTTGGCTTCCTTGCGGTTGAAGCACCAGGGCGTGTCACGGCCATGGTGCTCGGCCAGGGCCACCGCGGTGGCGGCCGCCAGGGGGATGCCCTTGTAGGCCGGGCCGAACAGCACGTCGAACGGCAGGTTGGCCGCGACCAGGGCATCGGCGTAGCAGCGCCCCAGCTCGGCCAGCGCCGAACCGCTGTTGAACAGGCCGGCATTGAAGAAATAGGGGCTGATACGACCCGATTTCAGGGTGAATTCGCCAAAACGCAGAACTCCGCGCTCGATGGCGAAACGAATGAAATTACGCTGATACGCCTGCATATAAGTCCTTGCGCGGCTTGTATTTAGCTAAACCGGTTTAGCTCGGGTATCATACATCCACGATTTTTTGGGGGCCATTTATGCGGATCATCAGCTTGAACGTCAATGGTATTCAGGACGCTGTCGAGCGGGGCCTGTTGCCCTGGCTTAAGGCGCAGAATGCCGACGTGATCTGCTTGCAGGATACCCGCGCCTCTTCCTACGACATGGACGATCCGGCCTATGCGCTGGACGGCTACATCCTCTATGCCTGCGATGCCGAAGTGCCGTCCCAGGGTGGGGTCGCGCTCTATACGCGGGTTCAGCCGAAGGCGGTGATCAGCGGCCTGGGCTTCGAGTCGTGCGATCGCTTCGGCCGTTACCTGCAGGCGGACTTCGACAAGGTCAGCATCGCCAGCCTGTTGCTGCCCTCGGGCAAGCGTGGCGACGAAGACCTGAACATGAAGTTCAAGTTCATGGACGACTTCACCCACTACCTGAACAAGCAGCGCCGCAAGCGTCGCGAGTACATCTACTGCGGCTCGCTGTACGTGGCGCACCAGAAGCAGGACGTGAAGAACTGGCGCGACTGCCAGCAGATCCCCGGCTTCCTCGCCCCCGAGCGGGCCTGGATGGACGAGGTGATCGGCAACATGGGCTACGTGGATGCTCTGCGCGAAGTCAGCCGCGAAGGCGACCAGTTCAGCTGGTGGCCGGACAGCGACCAGGCCGAGCACCTTAACCTGGGCTGGCGCTTCGACTACAACATCCTCACCCCGGGCCTGCGCCGCTTCGTGCGCTCGGCGCGGCTGCCGCGGCAGCCACGCTTCTCCGCGCACGCGCCGCTGATCGTCGACTACGACTGGACCCTGAGCATCTGATCCGCGCGGTATCCGGAAACGAAAAAACCAGCCCGCGGGCTGGTTTTTTGTTGGGCGGCTATTTCACCAGGATCACCGGCAAGGGCACCTGGTGCACCACGCGCTGGGCCACCGAGCCGAGCAGCAGGCCGCTGAGCGAGCCCAGTCCGCGGGTGCCCATGACCAGGGTATCGACCTGCAGCTGCCGCGCCATCTCGCCGATGGTCTTGGCGATGTCGCCGAAGCCGACGTGGGTCTGGGCCTCGATACCGGCTTCCTGCAGTGCCGGGCGGGCCCGCACCAGGAGGTCCTCGGCCTTGTCCCTCAGGCTGCCGCGCCACTCGCGCAGGATGCGCTCGTCGAAGGGCGCGCCGTAGATCTCCGGCTCGTTCTGGACGTTGAGCAGGTGCAATTCCAGCGTCAGACCGGCCTGCACCAGGTCGAGGACATAGCGCAGGGCATTGTCGGCGCTGGGGGAACCATCGTAGGCGACCAGGACAGTGTGCATGGGACTTCTCCACGAGCGGGGTATGTCTTCATGCTAGACCCCGGCTGTCAGAGTCGCTTGATCCCGATCAAGCCCGCGCGCTCAATGCCCCACCCAGTTGCGCGCGCCCTTGGGAATCACCTCGGATTCGTCCAGCTTGCTGGCGAACATGCTCACCGCCTCGACGGCATCGCTGGCGCCGTCGCGGATCTGCACGATCACCGCCCCGGCCTGGTCCGCCAGCTCCACACCCTTGACCGCCCGGCCCTGGGTGCTTTCCATGCTGGCGACGGCCTGCTGGGTTTCGCCGAGGATGCGGCCGATCATCTCGGCGATTTCCGCCGTGGCGCTGCTGGTGCGCCCCGCCAGCTGGCGGACCTCGTCGGCGACCACGGCGAAGCCCCGGCCCTGGTCGCCGGCGCGGGCAGCCTCGATGGCCGCGTTGAGCGCCAGCAGATTGGTCTGGTCGGCGATGCCGCGGATGGTGTTGACGATGGCGGTGATCTGCTCGGAACGCTGGCCCAGCTGGCCGATCACCTCGGCGGACTGGCTGACGTTCTGCGCGATCTCGCGCATCTCGCTGGCGGCGGCCTGGATGATCCGGGTGCCGTGCTCGGCGACCTTCTCGGTCTCGGCGGAGATGTGATAGGCCCGTGAGGCGCTGCGGCCGTCGCTTTCGTGCTTTTCGACCCGCTCGCTGATGTCGCTGGCGTACTTGACCACCTTGTACAGCCGGCCGCTGGCGTCGTACACCGGGTTGTAGCTCGCTTCCAGCCAGACCACCCGGCCGTGCTTGCCAAGGCGCTTGAACTGGCCGCGGAAGAATTCGCCGGCATTGAGGCGGCGCCAGAAGTCGCCGTATTCGCTGCTGTTGACCAGGCCGGGTTCGCAGAACAGTCGATGGTGCTGGCCCTGGATCTCCTTCAGGCTGTAGCCCAGGGTGGCCAGGAAGTTGTCGTTGGCGGTGAGGATGCGTCCCTCCAGGTCGAATTCGATCCGCGCCAGGGCCCGGTCCAGGGCCTTGAGGTTGCTCTGCGCCTCGCTGTCGCGCTCTACCTGCCGGGTGACGTCGAGGGCGTACTTCACCACCTTGGCGATCCTGCCGCTGGCATCGGGCACCGGGTTGTAGCTGGCTTCGAGCCAGAGCGTCCGGCCCTGGGCGTCAAGGCGCTGGAAGGTGCCGGAGACGAAGTCGCCGCGCCCCAGGCGCGCCCAGAAATCGCCATAGTCGCGACCCTGCGCCACGGCGACGGGGCACAGGCGACGGTGATGCTGGCCGACCAGGGCGTCGGCGCCATAGCCGGTCAGCCTGAGGAAGTTGTCGTTGGCGCGCAGGATCGTCCCGTCGAGATCGAACTCGATCACCGCCATCGAGCGTTCCAGCGCCTGGGTCAGGCCCTGGCTGGCGTGCACCTCGGCCTCCAGCCGAGCGATGGTCTTCTTGTGGCGCGCATTGAACATGGCAGAACTCGCTGGCGGGGGGATTGAATGGTCAATCTATCGGCGCGAATCGAAGCGGCTTGATGACGACCGGCGAACGGCATCGTCCGCCGGCTGGATGGCTGTCGCAAACGCGCCGGCCCGGGGCGTAAACAGGCATCTTGGGGGTTGGGGCCAGGCCTACCATCGCCGCCAAGGGGGTGGTTTTCACCGCCACAGACTTTAGGAGCGCCGCGATGTTCAGCAAGCAGGACCAAATCCAGGGCTACGATGACGCGTTGTTCGCCGCCATGGGCGAGGAAGCGCGGCGCCAGGAACATCACCTGGAGCTGATCGCGTCGGAAAACTACACCAGCCAGCGCGTCATGGAAGCCCAGGGCAGCGTGCTGACCAACAAGTACGCCGAAGGCTATCCGGGCAAGCGCTACTACGGTGGTTGCGAGCACGTCGACAAGGTCGAGCAGCTGGCCATCGAGCGCGCCAAGCAGCTGTTCGGCGCCGACTACGCCAACGTCCAGCCGCACTCCGGCTCCCAGGCCAACTCGGCGGTCTACCTGGCGCTGCTGCAGCCGGGCGACACCATCCTCGGCATGAGCCTGGCGCATGGCGGCCACCTGACCCACGGTGCCAAGGTCAGCTCTTCCGGCAAGCTCTACAACGCCGTGCAGTACGGCCTGAACACCGACACCGGCCTGATCGACTACGACGAGGTCGAGCGCCTGGCCCAGGAGCACAAGCCCAAGATGATCGTGGCGGGCTTCTCCGCCTACTCCAAGACCCTGGACTTCCAGCGTTTCCGCGACATCGCCGACAGCGTGGGGGCTCTGCTGTTCGTCGACATGGCCCACGTGGCCGGCCTGGTCGCCGCCGGGGTCTACCCGAACCCGGTGCCCTTCGCCGACGTGGTCACCACCACCACCCACAAGACCCTGCGCGGTCCCCGCGGCGGCCTGATCCTGTGCAAGGCCAACGCCGACATCGAGAAGAAGCTCAACGCCGCGGTGTTCCCGGGCGCCCAGGGCGGCCCGCTGATGCACGTCATCGCCGGCAAGGCAGTGTGCTTCAAGGAGGCCCTGGAGCCGAGCTTCAAGACCTACCAGCAGCAGGTGATCCGGAACGCCCAGGCCATGGCCGGCGTGTTCAAGGCCCGCGGCTTCGACGTGGTCTCCGGCGGTACCGACAACCACCTGTTCCTGGTCAGCCTGATCAAGCAGGGCATCACCGGCAAGGACGCCGACGCCGCCCTGGGGCGCGCCTGCATCACCGTGAACAAGAACGCCGTGCCCAACGATCCCCAGTCGCCCTTCGTGACCTCGGGCCTGCGCATCGGTACCCCGGCGCTGACCACCCGCGGCCTCGGCGTCAGCGAGAGCGAGCGCGTCGCCGGCTGGATCTGCGACATCCTCGACCACCTCGGCGATGCCGACGTGGAAGCCCAGGTGGCGCGCCAGGTAGCCGACCTGTGCCGTGACTATCCGGTGTATCGCTAACCGCCGCGCGTCCGGCCCACCCCTATCCAACCCCTTTCCCCGCCGCGGGGAAGGGGAGTCGTCTGCAGGAGTCTCCAGATGCAACGTTATTCCGGCTTCGGCCTCTTCAAGCACTCCCTGAGCCATCACGAGAACTGGCAGCGGATGTGGCGCACCCCGACGCCCAAGCCGGTCTACGACGTGGTCATCGTCGGCGGTGGCGGCCATGGCCTGGCCACCGCCTACTACCTCGCCAAGCAATTCGGCGTGAAGAACGTCGCGGTGATCGAGAAGGGCTGGCTGGGCGGCGGCAACACCGCGCGCAACACCACCATCGTCCGCTCCAACTACCTGTGGGACGAGTCGGCGCATCTCTACGAGCACGCCATGAAGCTGTGGGAGGGCCTGTCCCAGGACCTTAACTATAACGTCATGTTCTCCCAGCGCGGCGTCTACAACCTCTGCCATACCCTGCAGGACATGCGCGATTCCGAGCGCCGGGTCAGCGCCAACCGCCTCAACGGCGTGGACGGCGAACTGCTCGACACCCGCCAGGTGGCCGAAGAGATTCCCTACCTGGACTGCAGCAAGAACACCCGCTACCCCATCCTCGGCGCCACGGTGCAGCGCCGGGGTGGCGTGGCCCGTCACGACGCCGTGGCCTGGGGCTTCGCCCGCGCCGCCGATGCCCTGGGCGTGGACCTGATCCAGCAGACCGAGGTCACCGGCTTCCGCAAGCAGGATGGCAAGGTGATCGGCGTGGAGACCAACCGTGGCTTCATCGGTGCCCGGCGCGTCGGCGTGGTCACCGCCGGCAACTCCGGGCACATGGCCAAGCTCGCCGGCTTCCGCCTGCCGCTGGAATCCCACCCGCTGCAGGCGCTGGTGTCCGAGCCGATCAAGCCCATCATCGACAGCGTCATCATGTCCAACGCGGTACACGGCTACATCAGCCAGTCCGACAAGGGCGACCTGGTGATCGGCGCCGGTATCGACAGCTGGGTCGGCTACGGCCAGCGCGGTTCCTACCCGGTGATCGAGCACACCCTGCAGGCCATCGTCGAGATGTTCCCGATCCTCTCGCGGGTGCGCATGAACCGCCAGTGGGGCGGCATCGTGGATACCTGCCCGGACGCCTGCCCGATCATCTCCAAGACGCCGGTGGAAAACCTGTTCTTCAACTGCGGCTGGGGTACCGGTGGCTTCAAGGCCACCCCCGGTTCGGGCAACGTCTTCGCGGCGTCGCTCGCCTCCGGCGAGATGCATCCGCTGGCCAAACCCTTCTCCATCGACCGTTTCCACACCGGTGCGCTGATCGACGAACACGGCGCTGCGGCCGTCGCGCACTAAGGAGCCCGAGCATGTTGTACATCCGTTGCCCCCACTGCGGGGAGTTGCGCTCCGAAGAAGAATTCCACGCGGCCGGCGAAGCCCATATCGCCCGCCCCCTGGACCCCGAGGCCTGTAGCGACGCGGAGTGGGGCGACTACATGTTCTTCCGCACCAACCCGCGTGGCCTGCGCCACGAGCTGTGGGTCCACGCCTCGGGTTGCCGCCAGTACTTCAACGCGACCCGCAACACCGAGACCTACGAAATTCTCGAAACCTATCCGATCGGCGAGCGACCCCGCTTCACCGCCGAGCGAGGAGAGCGCACATGAGCCAGGTCCATCGACTCACCCAGGGCGGTCGCCTGGACCGCAGCCAGGCCATCACCTTCACCTTCAACGGCCAGACCTACCAGGGCTTCAAGGGTGACACCCTGGCCTCGGCGCTGCTGGCCAACGGCGTGGACGTGATCGGGCGCAGCTTCAAGTACTCCCGGCCGCGCGGCATCGTCGCCGCCGGTGCCGAAGAACCCAACGCCATCATGCAGATCGGCGCCACCGAGGCCACCCAGGTGCCCAACGTGCGGGCCACCCAGCAGGCGCTGTACCAGGGCCTGGTCTCCGCCAGCACCAACGGCTGGCCGAGCGTGAACAACGACCTCATGGGGATCCTCGGCAAGGTCGGCGGCAAGATGATGCCGCCCGGTTTCTACTACAAGACCTTCATGTATCCGCAGAACCTGTGGATGACCTACGAGAAGTACATCCGCAAGGCCGCCGGCCTCGGCCGGGCGCCGACCCAGGTCGATCCGGACACCTACGACAACTTCAACCAGCACTGCGACGTGCTGGTGGTGGGTGGTGGTGCCGCCGGTCTGGCCGCGGCCCTGGCCGCTGGCCGCAGTGGCGCCCGGGTGATCCTCGCCGACGAGCAGGAAGAATTCGGTGGCAGCCTGCTGGACAGCCGCGAGCGGCTCGATGGCGCCCCGGCGGCCGACTGGGCCGCGAAGGCCGTGGCCGAGCTGCAGGGCCTGGACAACGTGGTGTTGCTGCCGCGCGCCACGGTCAACGGCTACCACGACCACAACTTCCTCACCATCCACGAGCGGCTCACCGACCACCTGGGTGATCGCGCGCCCCATGGCCAGGTGCGTCAGCGCCTGCACCGGGTCCGCGCCACCCGCGTGGTGCTGGCCACCGGCGCCCACGAGCGGCCGCTGGTGTACGCCAACAACGACCTGCCGGGCAACATGGTGGCCGGTGCCGTCTCCACCTACATCCGCCGCTATGCGGTGGCCCCTGGTCAGCGCCTGGTGCTGTCCACCAACAACGACTACGCCTACCGCGTGGCCCTGGACTGGCTCGAAGCCGGTCGCCAAGTGGTGGCCGTCGCCGATGCGCGACCCAATCCGCGCGGCGCCTGGGTCGAGGAAGTGCGCAAGCGTGGCGTGCGCGTGATGGGCGGTACCGCCGTGAGCGAAGCCCGCGGCAATACCCGGGTGACCGGCGCCAAGATCGCCACCATCGACCTGACCGCCTTCCGTACCCTGGGCGGCGGCGAGTGGCTGGACTGCGATCTCATCGCCACCTCCGGCGGCTACAGCCCGGTGGTGCACCTGGCCTCGCACCTGGGCGGTCGTCCACTCTGGCGTGACGACATCCAGGCCTTCGTGCCCGGCCCGGCGCCGCAGAAGCGCCTCTGCGCCGGCGCGGTGAACGGCGTCTTCGCCCTGGGCGACGTCCTCGCCGATGGCTTCGAGGCCGGCGCCACCGCTGCCGCCGAAGCCGGGGCCCAGGTGGTCAGTGGCGAACTGCCCCAGGCCGAATACCGCCAGGAAGAGCCGACCCTGGCCCTGTTCCAGGTGCCCCACGACAAGCCGTCGTCGCGGGCCCCCAAGCAATTCGTCGACCTGCAGAACGATGTGACCGCCGCGGGCATCGAGCTGGCCTGCCGCGAGGGCTTCGAGTCCATCGAGCACGTCAAGCGCTATACCGCCATGGGCTTCGGTACCGACCAGGGCAAGCTGGGCAACATCAACGGCCTGGCCATCGCCGCCCGGGTGCAGAGCAAGGCCATCCCGGAAGTCGGCACCACCATGTTCCGCCCGAACTACACCCCGGTTACCTTCGGCGCCATCGCCGGTCGCCACTGCGGTGCCCTGTTCGAACCCAAGCGCTACACCGCGCTGCACGCCTGGCACCTGAAGCAGGGTGCGCTGTTCGAGGACGTCGGCCAGTGGAAGCGCCCTTGGTACTTCCCCAAGGCGGGCGAGGACCTGCATGCCGCGGTCAACCGCGAGTGCCTGGCCGTACGCCGCAGCGTCGGCCTGCTCGACGCCTCCACCCTCGGCAAGATCGACATCCAGGGCAAGGATGCGCGGGAATTCCTCAACCGCGTCTACACCAACGCCTGGACCAAGCTGGACATCGGCAAGGCGCGCTACGGCCTGATGTGCAAGGAAGACGGCATGGTCTTCGATGACGGCGTCACCGCCTGTCTCGCCGACAACCACTTCCTGATGACCACCACCACCGGCGGCGCGGCACGCGTCTTCGAGTGGCTGGAGCTGTACCACCAGACCGAATGGCCGGAGCTGGAGGTGTACTTCACCTCGGTCACCGACCACTGGGCGACCCTGACCCTGTCCGGCCCCAACAGCCGCAAGCTGCTGGCCAAGCTGACCGACATCGATCTGGACAATGCCGCCTTCCCCTTCATGGCCTGGAAGGAAGGCCAGGTGGGTGGCGTGCCGGCACGGGTGTTCCGCATCTCCTTCACCGGCGAGCTCTCCTACGAGATCAACGTGCCGGCCAACTACGCCATGGGCGTGCTGGAGCAGGTGGTCGCCGCGGGCAAGGAGTTCGACCTCACCCCCTATGGCACCGAGACCATGCACGTGCTGCGCGCGGAGAAGGGCTTCATCATCATCGGCCAGGACACCGATGGTTCGGTCACGCCGCAGGACCTGGGCATGGGCTGGGCGGTGAGCCTGAACAAGAGCTTCTCCTTCATCGGCAAGCGCGGCATGCACCGCCAGGACTGCGTACGAGAGAACCGCAAGCAGCTGGTCGGCCTCAAGCCCCTGGATGCGCGGGATGTCCTGCCGGAAGGCTCGCAGCTGGTATTCGAACGCAACCAGCCGATCCCCATGGACATGGTGGGCCACGTGACCTCCAGCTACCACAGCGCGACCCTGGGTTATGGCATCGCCATGGCCATGGTCAAGGGTGGCCTGGGCCGCATGGGCCAGACCGTCTACGCCCCGCTGGCCGATGGCCGCTACATCGCTGCCGAGATCGTCTCGCCGGTGTTCTACGACCCCAAGGGTGAGCGGCAGAACGTCGCCTAACGAGGAAGCGCCCCATGAACGACATCAATGTGTACGACCAATACTCCGCCAAGGCGCGCGCCGAATCCCCGCTGTTCCACGCCGAGCTGAGCAAGCTCGCCGGCCGGGGCCCGGCCACCGCCGGGGTGACCCTGCGCGAGCGGGCCCTGCTGGGGCACCTGGTGCTGCGGGGCGACGCCCATGACGAAGGCTTCACCGCCGCCGTGCAGGGCGTGGTCGGCCTGGACGTACCCGGTCCGCTGGCGATCACCCAGAAGGGCGAGACCTCGCTGCAGTGGCTCGGCCCGGACGAGTGGCTGCTGGTGGTCCCCGGCGGCACCGAGTTCGCCACCGAGCAGGCGCTGCGCCAGGCCTTGGGCGAGCGCCATGTCGCCATCGTCAACGTCGGTGGCGGCCAGACCCTGGTCGAGCTGAAAGGCCCCAAGGTCCGCGAGGTGCTGATGAAGTCCACCTCCTACGACGTCCACCCGAGCAACTTCCCGGTGGGCAAGGCGGTGGGGACGGTATTCGCCAAGTCGCAACTGGTGATCCGCCACACGGCCGAGGACACCTGGGAGCTGGTGGTGCGCCGCAGCTTCGCCGACTACGTCTGGCTGTGGCTGCAGGACGCGAGTGCCGAGTACGGACTGCGTATCGAAGCCTGATCACGGCTCGCCTCGGTCCCGCTCCAGCGAACCCGACCTGCGTGATGCGCAGGTCGGGTTTTGCAGTTCTGGCTTCATCTTCATGCACAGGAATTCAACATGAGCCGCACGCCCGATACCTGGATTCTCACCGCCCAGAGCCCGAGTCGCCTCGGCACCGTGGACGTGGTCACGCGCTACCTGTTCGAGCAGGGCTGCTACGTCACCCAGCACCACAGCTTCGATGACCGCGAAGCCCAGCGCTTCTTCATCCGGGTGGAATTCCAGGTCCCTGCCGACTTCAACGAGGGCCTGTTCCGCGTTGGTTTGGACCTGCGCTTCACGCCCTTCGACATGACCTTCGAGCTGACCCCGCCGGCCTACCGCGCCAAGGTCGCCATCATGGTCTCCAAGGCGGACCATTGCCTCAACGACCTGCTCTATCGCCAGCGCATCGGCCAGTTGCCCATGGACGTGGTCGCGGTGATCTCCAACCACCCGGACCTGGAGCCCCTGGCCGCCTGGCATGGCATTCCCTATCACCACTTCCCGCTGGACCCGCAGGACAAGCCGGCCCAGGAGGCCAAGGTCTGGCAGGTGCTGCAGGAGACCGGTGCGGAGCTGGTGATCCTCGCCCGCTACATGCAGGTGCTGTCCCCGGAACTGTGCCGCCGCCTCGACGGCTGGGCGATCAACATCCACCACTCGCTGCTGCCGGGCTTCAAGGGCGCACGGCCCTATCACCAGGCCTATGCCAAGGGCGTGAAACTGGTGGGCGCCACCGCGCACTACATCAACAACGACCTCGACGAAGGCCCGATCATCGCCCAGGGCGTCGAACCCGTGGACCACGCCCACTATGCCGAGGACCTGGTCGCCAAAGGGCGGGATATCGAATGCCTGACCCTGGCGCGGGCCGTGGGCTATCACCTGGATCGACGTGTCTTCCTCAATGCCGGGCGCACGGTGGTGCTGTAGGAATCTGTTCACGATCTGCTGCGCGGCGGCCAAACGGCGTTGAGCAGGCCCTGGATCGCCAGCCTGGGCCGGGCGGCCCGGTCGGAATGCTCCTGTACCCCTCGTAAACTCGCGCGCGAGCCCGGTCGAGCGCGAGTCCGGTCCGCTTGTTCAGGCAGTGGATTCGCTAGCGTTCACCCTAGGGGCCAGCCGTTGGCTGTTACTCCCATTGGTCGTTGCGTCTTGTTTGGCTCTTGCTCGCGAGATCCTGAACAGGCTCTTAGCGCGACCATGGCAGTCCCCCCCACTGGGTAGGTGTTGCCATGACCGTAGCGTGGAAAACGGCGCAGCCTTTTCCACTGGCGGCCCTGCGGCACGCCCTCACCCCAGCCCTATCCCAAGGGGAGAGGGGACTAGCCGAGCAGGCATTCATCTCCAGCAGCACCGGCAAGATCATGATCGATCATCGTGCCGCCACCTTGGGAGCTACTATCCTTGCGCGACCGTGGCACGGTCCGTCGCGGTGACCGCTCCTACGGCTACGGGGCGCGCCTGTAGGAGCATCTGCCTCAATCGCGTATCGCGGCCATGGGCCGCTCCTAAGCGCTCGATGTAACCGTAGCAGCGGCCGCATCGGCGGACCGCCATGGCCGCGATAAAGACAGTGGCTACTACAGGTAGATCATATGGCAAGCGCCGGGGGTGGGGTCGTGACCCTGGGGCGTGGCTGTGGGCGCGAGAGCAGGGCGTTGTGGTGGCCGGCAGGAGAGAGGGCCCGGCACCCGCGTCTTTCCAGTAGACGGGGTGCCGGGGCGTGATATCAGCCCGCCTGGGACAGCGTCGAGCGGGCGGCGGGCGGGGCGACGTCTTCGCCGGCCTTTTCCAGATTCTTGCCCAGCAGGGCGTGGTAGAGCTCCTTGTCACCGAGGATGCCGACGGCGCGGCCATCGGTTTCCAGCACCAGCTTGTGGCCGGTGTGATAGCGAATCTCCAGGGCGTCGCGCATGCGGATATCGGCCGGTGCCAGGGTCGGCTGACGTTGCAGGCTGGTGACCGGCATGCCCGGGGTCCAGCGTTGCAGCGCCAGGCTCTCGCCGCCGCGGCGCAGGGCCTTGACCGTCTGGCCATCCAGGGCCAGCCAGATGTCGTGGCTGCGCTCCAGGCAGATCTCGTTGCCTTCGCGGCCGCACTTGTCCAGCCCGCGCATCAGGCTGTAGCCGCTGAGCACGTTGAGCGGGTTGGTGTGGGCGACGAAGGTACGCACGTATTCGTCCGCCGGATTGAGCACGATGTCCTCGGGGCGACCGTGCTGGATGATGCGGCCGTCCTTCATGATGGCGATGTTGGTGCCGATCTTCAGCGCCTCGTCGAGGTCGTGGCTGACGAAGACGATGGTCTTGTTGACCTTGGCCTGCAACTGCAGCAGTTCGTCCTGCAGCTGCTGGCGGATCAGCGGATCGAGGGCGGAGAAGGGCTCGTCCATCAGCAGGATGTCGGCGTCCATGGCCAGGGCGCGGGCCAGGCCGACGCGCTGCTGCATGCCGCCGGAGAGCGAATCGGGCTTCTTGTTGCGCCACTGGGTCAGGCCGACCAGCTCCAGCTTCTCGTCGACCAGCTTCTTGCGCTCGGCGGCCGAGCGGCCCTGCATCTCCAGGCCGAAGCCGACGTTCTCGGCCACGGTCAGCCAGGGCATCAGGGCGAACTTCTGGAACACCATGGCGATGCGGGTGGTGCGCATGTCCTTGAGCACGGCGGGCGAGCAGTTGGCGATGTCCACCTGGCTACCCTGGTGCTCGATCAGCAGCTTGCCACGGCTCACGGTGTTGAGGCCGTTGATGCAGCGCAGCAGGCTGGACTTGCCGGAGCCGGAGAGGCCCATCAGCACGCAGATCTCGCCCTTCTGGACTTCCAGGCAGGCGTCCTCGACGCCCAGCACCTGGCCGGTCTCCTGGAGGATCTCGCTGCGGCCCTTGCCCTGGTCGAGCAGCTCCAGGGCACGCTTGTTCTGCTTGCCGAAGATGACGTCGACGTGTTCGAAACGTATGGCGGTCATGACTTAGTTAACCTCGCGTGGGGCGGGTTGCTTGCACACCCGGTCGAGCAGGATGGCGATCAGGACGATGGACAGGCCGGCTTCGAAGCCCAGGGCGATGTCCGCGGTGTTGAGGGCGTTCACCACCGGCTTGCCGAGGCCATCGGCGCCCACCAGGGCGGCGATCACCACCATGGACAGCGAGAGCATGATGCACTGGGTGATGCCGGCGCCGATGCTGGGCATGGCGTGGGGCAGCTCGATGCGGGTCAGCAGCTGCCAGCGCGAGCAGCCGAAGGCCTTGCCGGCGTCCATCAGCTCGGCGGGGACGTCCTGGATGCCCAGGCAGGTCAGGCGGATCGGTGCGGCCACGGCGAAGACCACCGTGGAGATCAGACCGGGCACCACGCCCAGGCCGAACAGGGTCAGGGTCGGAATCAGGTAGACGAAGGTCGGGACCGTCTGCATCAGGTCCAGGACCGGGCGCAGGCCGGTGTAGAACCAGGGCTTGTGCGCGGCGAGGA
The DNA here is from genome assembly GCF_054558395.1 of Pseudomonas sp. No.117. NCBI lineage: Bacteria > Pseudomonadati > Pseudomonadota > Gammaproteobacteria > Pseudomonadales > Pseudomonadaceae > Pseudomonas > Pseudomonas sp. No.117. Next base: position 366,441 of record NZ_BAAJNP010000001.1, on the reverse strand, counting down.
TGCCCAGCGGCACGCCGATGGCGATGCACACCAGGGTGGCGAAGACCACCTGGGCCAGGGTTTCCATGGTTTCCTGCCAGTAACCCAGGTTGAGGATCAGCAGCAGCGAGGCGAGGGCGAACAGGGTGAGGCCGATGCTACGTTGCAACAGATAGACCCCCACCACGACCAGGCCGATGAAGGCCAGCGGATTGAACCACATCAGGCCGGCGGTGAGGCCGTGGATGAGGCCGGACAGCACGTCGGAGATCTTGTCGAAGACCCCGGCGCCATGCAGCGTCAACCAGTCGATGAAGTCGGCGATCTGCTGGCCGAGAGGGAGTTTGTGGTCTGTGAGTAACATAACGGTGCCCGTCAGGTAGGGGTGGACAGGTCGAAGCACGACGGAAGCCGAGTCGTGCTTCGGCTGTGGCAGTACCCGCCCGAACCGGCGCGGGACAGTCGAATGTTATTGTTCTGTCAGGGTGCCAGGGCGGCCTTGGCCGCTTCCACAGCGGGCTTGCCGTCGCGTGTGGTCACGCCGGCCAGCCACTGGTCGAGCACCTGCGGATGGGCCTTGAGCCACACCTTGGCGGCGGCGCTCGCGGCTTGTTTTTCGTTGAGGACCTTGTCCATCAGCTGGTTTTCCATGTCCAGGGTGAAGGACAGGTTGGTCAGCAGCTTGCCCACGTTGGGGCATTCCTGGACGTAGCCCTTGCGCACGTTGGTGTAGATGGTGGCGCCGCCGTAGTTGGGGCCGAAGACGTCGTCGCCGCCCTCGAGATAGGCCATCTTGAAGCGGGTGTTCATCGGATGGGGTTCCCAGCCGAGGAAGACCACCCACTGCTGGCGCCGCTCGGCGCGCTGGATCTGCGAGAGCATCCCCGCCTCGCTGGATTCCACCAGCTTGAACTTGCCCAGGTCGAAGGTGTTCTTGTCGATCATGCCCTGGATCAGGCGGTTGCCGTCGTTGCCCGGCTCGATCCCGTAGATCTTGCCGTCGAACTTGTCGGCATGCTTGGCGAGGTCGGCGAAGCTCTTGACCCCGGCGTCGTAGACGTACTGGGGCACGGCCAGGGTGTACTTGGCGCCCTCCAGGTTGGCGCGTACGGTCTCGACGCTGCCATTGTCCGCATAGGGCTTGATGTCCGCCGCCATGCTCGGCATCCAGTTGCCGAGGAAGACGTCGATATCCTTGTTCTGCAAGGACTTGTAGGTGACCGGCACGGAGATCATGTTGGTCGTGGTCTGGTAGCCGAGGGCGTGCAGCACCTCGCTGGTCACGGCCGTGGTCACCGTGATGTCGGTCCAGCCGACATCCGCGAAGCGAACCTTGGCGCAGGAAGCCGGCTCGTCTGCCTGAGCAACGAGCGGAGCCAACAGCGCAACACTCAAGAGCCAACGGGAACAACCTTTCATGGACACCTCTCCTTGCGGTTGGCGGGGTACCTTTCGGTGCGCCCCGCGTGTATTTATCTGTAACCCATCCCCCCAGGCTCGCCTACCGCCTGCGTCGCTACCAGTGTACGCGGCGTCGTAACCAGAAGCGGAAATGTCGCATCCAGCGTGAGCCCGGGGGAGGCCCCGGCGAGCGGTAGGCCGTGCCGGCCTGGCCGGGCGGGCCGGGGCTCGTCCGGCGCCCGCTGGTGCCGGCCAGAGGGCCGGAGGCGTGATGCCGAGGCGGGCGCTCAGTTGGCCAGACTGGCCTTGACCGCGGCGCTGCCCGGGGCTCCGCCGGGGGTGGCGACGCCCTTGAGCCAGGCCTCGAGCTGCTCGGGATGTTGCTTGAGCCAGTTGCGCGCGGCGCGGCGTGGGTTGTCCTTTTCGTTGAGCACCCGGTCCATCAGCTGGTTTTCCATAGCCAGGGAAAACACCAGGTTGCCCAGCAGGCGGCCCACGTTGGCGCACTGCTGGGCATAGCCCTTGCGGGTCAGCGTATAGACCGTCGCGCCGCCCTGGTTGGGGCCGAAGTAGTCGTCGCCACCATCGAGGTAGGCCAGCTTGTGGCGGATGTTCATCGGATGCGGCTCCCAGCCCAGGAAGACGATCCACTGGTTGCCCAGCAGTTCCTTCATCCGCACCTGGGTCAGCATGCCTTGCTCGCTGGATTCGTTGAGGGTGAAACCGCCCAGGCCGAAGGCGTTGGTGGCGATCATCTTCTTCACCAGGGCGTTGCCGTCGTTACCGGGTTCGATGCCGTAGAGGGTGTTGCCGAAGCGCTCCGCATGGGTGGCGATGTCGGCGAAGCGCTTGACCCCGGCATCGTAGACGTACTGGGGAACGGCGAGGGTGTAGCGGGCACCCTCCAGGTTGACGTGCAGTCGTTCGACACTGCCCGCCTCGACGTAGGGCTGGCTGATCTTGGTCTGGGCCGGCATCCAGTTGCCGAGGAAGACGTCGGCATCGTTCTTGGCCAGGGCTTCGTAGGTCGCCGGCAGGGGCAGCTTGAGGACCGTGGTGTCGTAGCCCAGGGCGCTGAGCAGGTAGCGGGTCATGGCGTTGGTGACGTCTAGGTCGGACCAGCCGACATCGACGAGGCGGACCTGGCGACAACTCTCGGGCTCTTCTGCCGCCTGCACCGTCGCGCTCAGCAACAGGCCGGACAACCACAGCGCTTGGGCGATCTTCATCCTGGACTCCAAGGGTTCGAGCGGGCTGGGGCCCTGCGCGTTGCACGTACCGGTCCGTTCGGCCGGCGCCGTCGTGGCTTTTCGCCATAAGTGGCCAGAAGGGCGACGGGCGGTCGGCATGACTGACCTACAACCGTGCCGGCTGAGTCGCCTTGCCACATTTTGGCGCGCGTCGGTTACGTCCAGGTGTTACCGCGGGATCGATTCCGGGGCGGGGCCGGGGCCGACAGGTCGGTCTCGGATCAGCGAGGTCGCAATCAAAAACCCCATCTAATCAACGCCATTGGCGGCCACCGAGTGGATGGCGCGTCCCAGACAGCGAGGTTGCGTCGGGGTTCACACAGTTTCGGCATGGGAATTGCGACATGACTTACGTGTCCGCGACACATTTTTCGTTCAGTGTCGTCTGCGGGATTTCATTAGAGCCCAGAAAAAGGGCCTCCAGCCTGCGTGAAGGAGATTCCCACCATGTCGCCCATTCCCACCTCGTCACCGGCCCGTGCGATCCAGTCCATCGGCTTCCTGCTGCTGGACAATTTCACCCTCATCTCCCTGGCTTCGGTCGTGGAGCCGCTGCGCATGGCCAACCAGTTGTCGGGGCGGGAACTGTATCGCTGGTGCACCCTGAGCCTGGACGGCCGGCCGGTACGGGCGAGCGATGGGCTGCAGATCACTCCGGACAGCGCCGTCAGCGCCGCCCCGGCGATGGATATGGTGATCGTCTGCGGCGGCGTGGGCATCCAGCGCAGCGTCTCGCGCGAGCACTGCACCTGGCTGCAGAGCCAGGCGCGCCAGGGGCGCAAGCTGGGCGCGGTGTGCACCGGCAGCTGGGCCCTGGCCCGTGCCGGGCTGCTTGATGGCTACGATTGCAGCGTGCACTGGGAAACCCTGGCGGCGTTGCAGGAAGCCTACCCGCGGGTGGTGCTCAGCACCCGGCTGTTCACCATCGACCGCAACCGCTGCACCGCGTCTGGCGGCACCGCGCCGATGGACATGATGCTGCACCTGATCGGTCGCGAGCACGGCCGCGAGCTGTCGGCCGCCATCTCGGAAATGTTCATCTACGAGCGCATCCGCAACGAGCAGGATCATCAGCGCGTGCCGCTCAAGCACATGCTCGGTACCAATCAGCCCAAGCTGCAGGAGATCGTGGCCTTGATGGAGGCCAACCTCGAAGAGCCCATCGACCTCGACGAGCTGGCGGTCTACGTGGACGTGTCCCGGCGCCAGCTGGAGCGGCTGTTCCAGAAGTACCTGCACTGCTCGCCGTCGCGCTACTACCTCAAGCTGCGCCTGATCCGCGCCCGGCAGCTGCTCAAGCAGACCACCCTGTCGATCATCGAGGTAGCCTCGGTGTGCGGTTTCGTTTCCACCCCGCACTTCTCCAAGTGCTACCGCGAATACTTCGGCATCCCGCCGCGCGACGAGCGCCAGGGCCCGACCATCCAGCAGCCCATCGCGCTAATGCCGCTGTCCCAGGAGCTGTCGCTGATGCCGGCCTCCTCGGCGCTGGCGGCCTTGAGCCAGGCGCAGGGCGAATCGACGTTCGCCAGCGTGCGGCTGTAAGCTGCCTCAGGCCGCCTAGCGCCCGCTGGGCAGGCTGAGCAGCAGCGCAGCCGTCTGCAGATCCGGTTGGCCGTCGAAGCGGCCCGGCCGGTATTTCATCTGGAAGGCACCGATCACGTCGCGGGTGGCCGGGTCGAGTGCCCCGGTGCGGGGTACCGCGTAGCCGATCCGGGCGAGTTGATCCTGGAACCAGGCGGGTGGCGGCAACACGCCGCCCAGGCTGGCCTGGCGCTGGGCGACCACCGCCGGGTCCGGCCAGTTGATCAGCCCGGCAGCGGCCAGGCGTGCCCAGGGGAACAGCGGCCCCGGATCCTGCTTGCGACCGGGCGCTATGTCGCTGTGACCGACGATGGCGCGTCTATCCAGCCTATGCCTTTGCTCGATGTCCTTGAGCAACGGAATCAGCGCCTGGATCTGGGCTTCGCTGAAGGGGTACCACTGGCGTCCGGCCGGGGTCTCGCGGAATCCCAGGTTGACCATCTCGATGCCGATGGAGGTTGAATTCAGCCAGGTACGGCCTTCCCATTCACTGGCGCCGGCGTGCCAGGCGCGGCGATTCTCGTCCACCAGACGGTAGATGGTGCCGTCGGTATCGATCAGGTAGTGGGCGCTGACGCCGGCCTGGGTCAGCAGCTTGAGCGACTGCTGGGAGCCGGCCGCGGTGTAGTGCAGCACGATGTACTGCACGCGGCTGTCCTGGTCGCGGGAGGTGTAGTCGTCGTTGATCCGCGGGCCGCTGGCGCAGCCGGCCAGCAGCAGGCCGCAGAGTAGCCAGGGGAGGAGCTTGAGCAGGTTTCGCACGGGTACCTCGCGAGGATGAAGGAGTCAGGTCACTTCCAGGCGATCGCGTCCGGCGCGCTTGGCGCGGTAGAGCGCCTGGTCGGCACGCTCGAACACGGTATCGGCATCCTCGCCCGGCGCAAAGGCCGCAAGACCGGCGGACAGGGTGACCACCACGCGCTCACCCTTGAAGTGGAAGGGGCAGGCCGCCACCGCGGCGCGCAGCTGCTCGATCAGGGTGGCGCCGCCCGCCAGGGGCGTCGCGCCCAGCAGGAGGACGAATTCCTCGCCGCCGAAACGGGCGATGAAGTCGGTCTTGCGCAGCCGCCGCTGCAATTCGCTGGCGATGATCTTGAGCACCTTGTCGCCGGCCAGGTGGCCGTAGCCGTCGTTGATGCGCTTGAACAGGTCCACGTCGAGCACCGCCATGAGCAGGTCGCCGCCATGGCGTTGCCAGCGCGCCACCTCCAGGTCCAGCCGTTCGCTCCAGGCGGCGCGGTTGGGCAGGCCGGTGAGCGGATCGCACAGCGCCTTCTGCCGCTGCTCTTCCAGGTGACCGCGATACTGCTGGGCCTCCCGTTCCATGCCCGCTACCCGCTCGGTGAGGGCGCTGAGGTGCACGCTGGCTTCCTGTTCGCGGGTCTCGCGCTGGGCCTGCTGCTCCGCCAGGCTGGATAGCAGGCCCTCCAGGCGGGCATCCAGCGACAGCTTGAGGCCGTCGAGGTCGGTCGCCTCCTGCACCTCCGCCTGCAGCTCGTTCACCTGGCCGCGCAGGGCATCGCCAAAGGCCCGTTCCTGGGTCTGGCCATCCGCGCGCTGTACGTGGACGTCCTGCAGGCCGGTCTGGAAGGCGGCGAGGCGCTCGTTGAGCCGCCGCAGGTAGTGCTGGAATTCGCTCTGCCCGGAATGATTGAGGGCCAGTACCAGCACCGACAGGTCGTCGAGCACCGGGACCAGTTCGTACCAGTTCAGGCTGCCCTGGATCCGCTGGCGCAGGTGTTCGGCCTGGGGCTTGTGGCTGTCGGGCAGGGCCAGGTCGTCGAGCAGCCGCAGCAGGGTCGCCTCCAGGTGCGGCGCGATGGCGCTGTAGCCAGGCTCGGGCACCGGGGGCAGGGCATAGGCCGGATCGGCTGGCGTGGCCGGCGCCTCGGCGGCCGGTGCCGCGGGGGTAGGGTCCGGTGGCGACAGCAGGGCGGGCGTCTCCAGCGCGTCTGGCGCAGCGGCCGCCGCCGAGGTGGTGGCTGGCTGAGCGGACCCGGGTGCCGGAGTAGCCTCTTCCGCGGCCTCGCCGCGCCCACCGAGCAGGCGCTGCAACAAGCCGGGGCGGGCCGGTTGCTCGGGGTGCAGCTGGGCCAGGGCCTGTTGCTGCAGGCGGCTGAATTCACCGAGCAGCGCGGGTAGCTCGCCCGGCTGGCCGGCGGCCGCCTGGGCGCGCTTGGCGAAGCCCTTGAGTGTCTTGCGCTGTTCCCGCGGCAACTCCAGGGTCAGCAGCAGGCGGCAGAGTTCGGTGAAGGCCTCGGCCACCTGGCGGGTGCGCGCTTCGCGGCGCTGCTCGGAGTCGAGCACGGTGCGCTCCAGGCGCGGAATCAGCCTGGCGAGCTCGGCGTCGCTGTCGTCACGGCGGAGGATGTCACGCAATTCGACCAGGCAGGCGTCCACCGCCACGTCGTTGCCTTCGGCGGCCAGACTGCTGCGCACCAGGCCGCGGCGCACCAGGTCCAGGCGGTTTTCCCACCGGTTTTCCAGGCGTTCCAGGGTTTCCAGGCTTTCCAGGTACTTGTTTTTCCAGCGTTCGACGTCCGCGCGCTCCATCCGCCTGCTCCAGAGGCTCGAGGGTGGCTGGTAGGCAGGCACGCCGAAGCGGCCAGCCGACCTGATAGTCGCTAGGGTATCGGCCGGGGTGGGGAAAGTTTGAGCAGGACGACCGGAGGCCGCTTGGGCGGGACGAGCTGAGGAGGCGCCGCCGCTGGACGCGGCGGCGGCGAGGGCTTACTTGGCAGCGCGTTCCTTCTGGATCAGGAAGTCGGCGACCTTCAGGGTCTCGTCCGGACCACCCGCGGAGCCCAGGTCGAAGCGGTACTTGCCGTTGACCACCATGGTCGGCACGCCGGTGATCTGGTAGGCCATGGCCAGCTTCTTGTCCTTTTCCACCTGGCCCTTCACGGCGAAGGAGTTGTAGGTGCTGAGGAACTTGTCGCGGTCCACGCCCTGGGTGGCGAGGAAGTCGGCCATCTCCTCGGGAGTGGCCAGCTTCTTGTGTTCCTTGTGGATGGCAGCGAAGACGGCGTCGTGCACCTTGGCTTCCACGCCCATGGCCTCGAGGGTCACGAACAGCTGGCCGTGGACGTTCCAGACGCCCCCGAACATGGCCGGGACGCGCTTGAAGGCGACGTCGTCGGGCAGCTTCTTGGCCCAGGCGTTGAGGGTGGGCTCGAAGGCGTAGCAGTGAGGGCAGCCGTACCAGAACAGCTCAACCACTTCGATCTTGCCGGATTCGGACACCGGAACCGGACTGCTCAGTTCGGTGTACTGCTTGCCGGCCTGGATGTCGTCGGCATGGGCAGCCGCGCCGAACAGACTGGCGGCGGCGAACACGGCGGAGAAAAGCAGGTTGCGCATGGGGCTACTCCTGGAGGATGACACGCCCACCAACCGGGCGTTACGGATTGCGGGCATTGTAGCCGGGTGCAGGGCCGCGCCTAGTCGCCAGGTCGTCGTACGCCGGCCATGTTCAGGCTTCGTTCAGGTTGCCGGCGGGCGCGGTCCTGACCCGGCGCATCCGATATACTGCTGGCTTTGCCGCGCGGTCGCGAGTACGCCCATGTCCAGCTTCAAGAATCCCATCGTCGGTCTATGCCAGCAGGCGTCCTTTCTCATCAGCGCCGCCAAGGTCGACCAGTGCCCGGCCGACAGCGGCCGCGAGGTGGCCTTCGCCGGGCGATCCAACGCCGGCAAGTCCAGTGCGCTCAACACCCTGACCCATGCCAACCTGGCGCGTACCTCCAAGACGCCGGGGCGCACCCAGTTGCTCAACTTCTTCTCCCTCGACGACGAGCGACGCCTGGTGGACCTGCCCGGCTACGGCTACGCCAAGGTGCCGATCCCGCTCAAGCAGCACTGGCAGGAGCATCTGGAAGCCTATCTGAGCAGCCGTCATTCGCTAAGTGGCGTGGTGCTGATGATGGATATCCGCCACCCGCTGACCGAGTTCGACCGCCTGATGCTGGAGTGGGCCCAGGCTAGCTCCATGCCGCTGCACATCCTGCTGACCAAGGCCGACAAGCTGGCCTTCGGCGCCCAGAAGAACGCCCTGCTCAAGGTCCAGCGAGACCTGCGCCAGGGCTGGGGCGAGACGGCCAGCATCCAGTTGTTCTCGGCGCCCAAGCGCCAGGGCGTGGAAGACGCCCAGCGGGTGCTGGCCGCCTGGCTGGGCCTCGACGAGGCCGTTGCCGAGGCATAAAAAAACTCCGGACTTCCATCGGGGGAGGGGAGAAGTCCGGAGTTCAAGACTGGACCGCAAAGGTGGGTCCAGCATCTGCCAACACTAAACAGCAAAGGAGCAGAACGGCTATCCAAGCCATTCAGCAGTTCAGACGGGGCGCCTTGGAAAAGGTTCGCGCCGGCCGAACAGAAAGCCTGCGCCCTGACTAGCGGCCGCTGTTCAGCCCCAGACCCTCGTCGACACCCAGGTGCACGTTCATGCACTGGACCGCGGCGCCGGCGGCGCCCTTGCCCAGGTTATCCAGCCGCGCGACCAGCGTCAGGCGCTCGGCATTGCCGAAGACGAAGAGGTCGGCGCGGTTGGTGTCATTGCTGGCCTGGACATCGAAGAAGCCGTTGTCCAGTTCTTCCTCGGCCGCGACCGGCGCGACGCGAATGAAGGCTTCGCCTTCGTAGTGACGGGCCAGGGCGGCCTGCAGGTCGGCGGCGGTGGTACCCGGGCGCAGCTGGCTGGTGTGCAACGGGATGGTCACCGCCAAGCCCTTGAGGAAGGGGCCGACGATGGGGCTGAATACGGGTGCGGCGGCCAGGCCGCTCTGCACGCGCATTTCCGGCAGGTGCTTGTGGCCCTGGCCCATGGCATAGGGGCGCGGGCTCTGCAGGCGCGCATCGCCACCCGCTTCGTAGGCGGCGATCATCTGCTTGCCGCCACCGCTGTAGCCGGTCAGGGAAAAGGCCGCGAGGGGCGTCTCCGGCGGCAGCAGGCCGGCATCTACCAGCGGGCGGGCCAGCAGGATGAAGGCGCTGGCGTGGCAGCCGGGGTTGGCGATGCGCTTGCTGGCGCGGAGGGCCTCGCGCTGACCCGGGGCCAGCTCGGGCAGGCCGTAGGTCCAGCCGCTGTCGGTGCGGAAGGCGGTGCTGGCGTCGATGATGCAGGTGTTAGGGTTGGTCACCAGGCCGACCGCTTCGCGGGAGGCCGCGTCGGGCAGGCAGAGGAAGGCCACGTCGGCGGCGTTGAGGAAGCGTGCGCGCTCGGCCGGGTCCTTGCGCTTGCTTTCGTCGATGCGCAGCAGCTCGATGTCCGAACGGCCGGTCAGGTAATCCAGCAGGCGCAGGCCGGTGGTACCTTCCTGGCCGTCGACGAAAACTTTGAAGCTCATGGCGGTGCCTCTCGCGGATGGGCGCTGAAAAGCCGATTGTAGCGATTCGGGCAGTTCAGGGGTACGCCGCCCGTGAGGGATACAGCTGGGTTGTCGGCGACCGGCGCAGCGGGATGCGTCAGAGCGGTTCCCTCGCTCCTGAGGGGTACAGATGTATTGATAGCTGTTTTGTACGGGTACAGTAATGCCTGTCTGTAGGTGTTCCGTCCTCCGGTGAACGGCGAAGCTGGGTGCTCCCTGCTGCTCAGCTGGACATCGCCATGGATCACCTCTCCCTCGTTACCCTGCCCAAGCCTCTGCGTAAACGTCACTCCCTACTCGTGCGGTTGCTCGCCCTGTTGGTCCGCTGGCATTTGCGCGCGCGGGGTCGTCGGCAACTGCAGCAGCTGGATGGCCGAGCGCTGGCCGACCTGGGGCTCAACCAGGCGGATCAGTACCGGGAGGGGAGCAAGCCCTTCTGGCGCGAGTGAAATTCCGCGGCGAGGTGCGACTTCCTCGCGTTGGCGGTAGTCTCACTCAAGCCTATCCAGACGGGAGTCACCCATGAAAAGCCTGCACCTGGGCGCCGCTGCGGCGCTGTTCTGCCTGTCCACCGCCGCCTCGGCGTCGAGCTTCTACGTCACCACCGACATCATCGTCAACGCCATCGACGCGACGTCCGATGCCACCTCGGCCATCACCGGATCCTTCAAGAACGACAAGCTGGTGCTCGAAGCCCGCGACGACGCCGCCAGTTTCGTCGGCAGCGCCGGCGATATCCGCGGGGTACGCCTCGAGGCGGCCCTGGACCATTTGCGCAGCCAGGCGCCGGAACTGCGCCAGGCGAGCGATGCGCAGCTGGCGCAGGCCATCGTCGCGCTCTAGATCGGCCTGCCGTGAAACACCCCGCGCGCCGTGCCTGCTAGCCCGGAGCGGGGGGCTGCGTTAGCCTTGGCGACCAACTGCCACCGGAGGGTCGCCATCCATGTATTTCCGCCGTTCTGCCGGGTTGCTGCTCGGTCTCTGCCTCGCCACGCCGGTCCTGGCGTTCGATTCCACCACCGAGGGTCTGGTCAAGACCATCTACAGCACCAGCCAGCTCACCACCGGCCCCTTCCAGAACAAGCTGGTCCTGGCAGCGCGCGACGATGCGGCGGCCTTCGTCGCCACCGATGGCGCCCTGCGTGGCGCGCAGCTGGAAGAAACCCTGAGGGCCCTGCGCGCGGCCGATCCCGGGCTGCACGCCTCCGATCGGGAACTCGCCCAGGCCATTCTGAGTCAGTAGTCCGTTTCAATTCCGTGACATCCCTGGAGTATCCATGCGCCGTTCCCTGCTTATCGCCGCTGCCCTGACCCTGGGCCTTTCGAGCCTGGCTCAGGCCCAGACCCTGGTGGCCACCAGCAACATCGTGGTGCGGGCGCTGCAACGCAGCATCGACTTCACGTCCGATACCACCACCTCCATCCGCGACGCCAAGATGATCCAGGCGGCCCGTGGCGACGCCGCCAGTTTCGTCGCCAGCAACGGCGACATCCGTGGCGTCCAGCTGGAAGAAGCCTTCCGCAGCCTGCGCGACCAGCTCCCGGCCGCCCGTCAGGCCAACGACCTGCAGCTGGCCCAGGCCATCCTCGCACTGTGAGCGGCCGCGCTGGCCGGCTGTGGTTATGGCTGGCCGGCCTCGCCGCCGGCCTGACCCTTGGCGGGGCTCAGGCCGCCCTGCAGCTCGAACTCGATACCCAGGGCCTGACGCCCGCCCAGATCCAGGCGACCCAGCAGCTGCTGGACGAAGCCCAGGCCCTGCTGCCGCCCAAATTCAAGGCGGCGCTGGACGAGCGCATCCCGGTGCACTGGAGCGACAAGCTGCTGGAAGAAGCCTACGGCGAGGCGGATCGGCGCGACCTGTTGCTCAACCGCAAGCTGCTGGCGAGCCTGGTGGACGGCAGCGACACCCGGATCCAGACCGGGCGGCCCCATGGCACCCAGCACCGCGAGCTGCTGGCGACGGTGCTCCATGAACTGACCCATTTCTACGATCGCGAGCGCGTCTGGACCCCCGCACAGCGCCAGCTGATCCTCTCCTGTGGCGGCCTGGGCCTGACCTCCGACCAGTTGCCGCTGAAGTGCCAGGGCCAGGCGGGGCGCAGCTATACCCTGTCCGACGATCCGCGGCTGCTGGACCTGGCCGGCTGGCAGGTGAAGACCCGCAAGCACGGCAATCGCGAGTCGAAGAACCTGTTCATCGCCCGCAGCCCGGATCTCTACGAAGTCACCAACCCGAAGGAATTCGTGGCGGTGAACATGGAGTACTTCCTGCTCGATCCCAGCTATGCCTGTCGGCGACCGGCGCTGCAGCGCTACTTCGCCGAGCATTTCGGCTGGTCGCCCAAGCACGACGCCTGTCCCGGCCGTTACCCCTATCTCAACGCCGGCAACGACTTCGGCGAGGCGCCCCTGGGCTGGCTGGATCCGGAGCGGGTCTATGCGGTGGACTACCTGCTGGCCGAGGGCAACGAGAAGGTCATGAGCCGCTGGGGCCACAGCATGCTGCGCCTGGTGGTCTGCGCCCCCGGCCGCCCGCGTGGCCCGGATTGCCGGTTGGACTTGCAATACCACCTGGTGCTGTCGTTCCGCGCCTTCGTCAACGACGTCCAGCTCTCCAGCTGGCGCGGCCTGACCGGCTCCTATCCGTCGCGGCTGTTCGTGCTGCCGCTGGCCCAGGTGGTGGACGAGTACACCAAGGTGGAGCTGCGCGGCCTGCAATCCGTCCCGCTCAAGCTGACCCGTCCGGAGATCGCCGACTTCCTGGAGCGCACCGCCCAGGTGCACTGGAGCTATGACGGCCAGTACTACTTCGTGACCAACAACTGCGCGGTGGAGACCTTCAAGCTCCTGCATGACGGAGTACCGCGGCTGGCCGAGGCCCAGCTCGACGTCATCACCCCCACCGGACTGATGGATGCCCTGAAGATCAAGGGCCTGGTGGACACCTCGGTACTCGACGATCCGCGTGAGGCCCTGCGCCTGGGCTATCGCTTCGACAGCTTCCGCGAGCGCTTCCAGGCGATGTTCAAGGTGGCCAAGGAGCGCCTGAACCTGCCCCAGGCCGATGTGGAGGCCTGGCTGGCGCTGACCCCGCAACAGCGCCGCGAGCAATTCCAGCGCGCCGACCTGCGCGCCAGCGCGGCGTTGCTGCTCCTGGAGCAGGCAGCCTATCGCCGGGCGTTGCTGCAGGCGCAGACCGAGCTCAAGGATCGCTACCTCGGCCAGGACGCGGTGGACAAGGCGCGCTTCGGCAAGGCCGGTGGCGCCCTGGAGCAGATCCTCAAGGACAGTGGCTACCTGAGCCGCCCGGCCGAGTTGCTCGGCACCCAGGGCTACGGCCTGCCACAGCCGGGCGAATGGGAGCAACTGACCGCCGAGAGCCAGAAGCGCCAGGCCCACCTGCGCAGCCTCAGGGATACGCTCAACAACGAGGTCCGCCAGTTGCTCTCGCCCGAGGCCCGCGATGGCCTGGACCTGACCGAAGCCAACCTCGACCTGCTGGGCAAGCACCTGCGCGAGCTGAACAAGGCGAGTGGTGGGCTGGAGCTGAAGTAGGGCGGTTGGGGTGTTGTTGGGCTTCGCTGCGCTCAACCCAACCTACGGACCTGCGTAGCTTTGGGTTGAGACGGCTCCACCGTCGAAGCCCAACGGGGAGGGCGTGTTGGGCTTCGCTGCGCTCAACCCAACCTACGGACCTGCGTAGGTTGGGTTGAGACGGTTCCATCGTCGAAGCCCAACGGGGAGGGCGTGTTGGGCTTCGCTGCGCTCAACCCAACCTACGGACTTGCGTAGGTTGGGTTGAGACAGTTCCATCGTCGAAGTCCAACGGGGAAGGCGTGTTGGGCTTCGCTGCGCTCAACCCAACCTACGGACCTGCGTAGGTTGGGTTGATACGGCTCCATCGTCGAAGCCCAACGGCCCCAGCATCCGCTAGCGCTTCGGCGCCTTGCCCTGCGGTGGCGTGGGTGCCGGCGGCTGCGGGCGCTCCAGCAGGGCCAGCAGCCGCTCTGGCGGGACTTCCTGGCCGTTGAGGGTCAGGCGGCCCGCCGCGTAGGCCAGCGTGGCCACCAGATCGTCGCCCTCGGCCTTGAGCAGGCCGCTGTTCAGGCCAATGCTGGCCAGGGCTTCGGCGGTGGCACGGGCCTGCTGCTGCAGCGCCGGCTGCGCACTCCCAGCGCCGGCCTGGAACAGGACGGCATCCACCAGGCTGCTGCGCGCCACCGAGAGCTGCGCGTCGAGACGGGACACCATCTGGGCCCCCAGCTGCTCAGGCGTCAGCTCGAAGGTCGCGGGCTTGTCCAACGTCAGGTCCAGGCGCAGATGGTTGCTGCCACTGGGCGTGTCGAGGCGCAGGTCGTCGATCACCAGCTGCGGCCGGGCCGCGAGGACATCGCTGAGGTGCTGCTGCAGGGTCGCCTGGGTGGTCGGATCCAGTCCGGTTTCGGTATCCACCTGCAGGTGCTGCAGCAGGGTATTGAGCTGGGCGAGGGCCGGGCTGTCGAGGTTGGCATAGCGTCCGCTCAGGCTGGCCTTGCCCAGGGTCTGGCCGGCGACGTCGACCCTGCCGAGGCTGGCCGCGAGCGTGCCGGACAGCTGCTGGCCTTGCTGCTGGGTATCGCTCTGCAACTGCAGATCCTGCAGCGCGACCGTCGGCTTGCCGGGCATGGCCACCAGCAGGCGCGCCAGGCGCAGCTGGCCCGGGCCGAGCCAGAAGCCATCGGCGTTGCGCCTGTTGTCGCCGGTCAGGGCGAAGCCTTCCGTCTCCAGCTTGGCCCACCCCTCGGGAGTACGGACATTCAGACTGAATTGTCCCACCGCGCCGTCCAGGCGCAGCTGACGTGCCTCCAGATCGGTACGGAAGGTGGCGTTCAGCCCGGAGAAGGCCACGGCCCCCTGGGGCTGGTCCAGGTGCAGCGCGGCCAGGGCCAACTGGCCGTCGACGCTCTGATCGTAGCCCAGGGTGGCGTCGAGCCGCACGGGTTCGACGCCCTTGGCCAGGGTGAAGAGGTCGGCGGTGAGCGGCGTGCGCGCCAGGGTGAAGCGATTTACCGCCATGACGGGTGCCAGCTGCAGGGAGCTGAGGCGGGTCAGCGGGAAGGGCCCGTGCTGGATAGCGTCCTGCACCTGCAGCACCTCGACGGGCGGACGATCCTCGGCCTGCACGGTTACGCTGAAGGTGGCGGTGCTGCTGAACAGCCCGCGCTGCAGGTCGGCCAACTGGACCTGCAGCGGGTACTCGGGCAATTCCGCCTGCAGGGCCACCTGCGCCTGGCTGGCGGCCTGGCGCAACTCGCCCTCCAGCCGGCTGCCGGTGTACCAGGCGCCACCGACGCCGATGCCGACGGCCACCAGGGCCAGGCCGGCGAGGGTGGTGAGTAGCGGTTTCTTCATGGCGACAAGTCCCTTTGTAGGCATCGCGGGGTGGCCCCCGACGGATCGGAAGCGGAGTGTACGAGAGCGCCGGGCGGATGCCGAGGGGGTGCCCGGCCCTTGGCCAGGTGGCTGGTGGCGGACTGTGACCCCTTTCCGGTGCCGCGGGTCACGAGTCGACGGCTGCGCTGGCGGGTGCTAGCGTGCCGCGATTCCATTCTGCCGGAGAAGGCCCCATGACCGTCCCTGTTCGCTCGCCCGCCAGCCCCTTGGGTTCCTTGCCGAGGACGCCGGCATGAGCAGTCAGCGTCCGGTCGCCGGCCTGCAACTGCCCGCCGAACTCCTGGCCCGCGCCGAGGCGCTGCTGGCCCAGGGTGGTCGCCGCCTGCTGGGCATCGCCGGCACCCCGGGCGCGGGCAAGTCGACGGTGGCCGAACTCCTGGCGGCAGCCTTGGGCGAGCGCGCCGTGGTGGTCCCCATGGACGGCTATCACCTGGCCAACCAGGAGCTGGCCCGCCTGGGTCGGGCCCAGCGCAAGGGTGCGCCGGATACCTTCGACGCCCGCGGCTATCGCGCCCTGCTGCAGCGCCTGAAAGATCCGGTAGCGGGAGAGACCGTCTATGCCCCGCTGTTCAACCGCGAGCTCGAAGAGCCCATCGCCAATGCCATTCCGGTCCACGCCGAGACACAGCTGGTGATCAGCGAGGGCAACTACCTGCTGCTGACCCAGGAACCTTGGCACGATGTGGCCGAGGTGTTCGACGAATGCTGGTACGTGCGCGTCGACCCCGAGGAGCGCCGCGAGCGCCTGATTGCGCGGCACATGCACTTCGGCCGCAGTCGCGCGGACGCCGAGGCCTGGGTGGAGAGTACCGACGAACCCAATGCGCGCCTGATCGACGGGGATCGCGCGCGGGCGGATCTGGTGGTGGAGTGGCGAGATGGGGCGGCCAAGGGAGACGTTCCGCTCGCCGGATGAAACCCCAAAAGGCCCCACGCAGGGGCCTTTTGGCTGGGCCGGTCATGCCGGCTGCGAAAGAGGGACCGCGGCTCGATTGGAGCGCTGCAGGCTGAACAGCGCCAGCAGCAGGAAACCCAGCGATGTCAGCAGCAGCCCTTGGAGGCCGTGACGGGGATACACCTGGCCGGCGACGAAGGTGCCGACGCCGATGCCGCAGAACATAAAGGAGGCAGTCAGCGCCAGGGCGATGCCCCGTACCTCGGCGAGCTGTTCGAGGATGCGTCTTTGCTGGGACGGCCAGAGGATGTCGGTGGCCAACGCCCAGACCACCAGGCCCAGGAGCAGCGCCACGAAGCGGCCCTGGCCAAGGGCCAGGATCGAGAGCGCCAGGGCCAGTAGCAGGAGGCCGCCGAGCAGCAGTCGCTCGGCACTGAAGCGGCGGGCGGCGCGGATCACCAGCAGGTTCCCCAGTACCCCGGCGACCCCCAGCACCGCGAGTGCCAGGGAGACAGCGGCGGCGCTGCCGTGGAAGTCCTGGCGCACGATGGGGGTGAGGAAGGCGTAGGTGGAAAACACCCCGGCGGCGATGAAGAACACCACCAGAAAGGCGTGCAGCGAGTGGGCGGTGGTCAGCAGTCGCGCGACCACGGCCGGGGCGATGCGCTCGCCCGGGACCCGGTCGGGCACCTGCCGGAAGATCAGCCAGGCGGTGAGCAGCCCCAGTCCGCCGATGCCGGCGAACAGCGGGCGCACGCCAAGGGTGGTCGCGACCCAGGCACTCAGCGGCAGACCCACCAGGCTGGCCAGGCTCAGCCCCAGCAGCACCGTGGCGATGGCGCTGCCCTGTTGCTCGCGGCTGACCAGACCGGCGCCCAGCGCGCCCAGCACCGGACCGATGAAGCCGGCGCCCACGCCCATCAGCACCCGGCTGACCAGCAGAATCGGGTAATTGGCTGCGCAGGCGAGCAGCAGGGCGGCCAGGCTGAACAGCAACAGCCCGCCGAGCACCTGGGTCCGCCGCGCCCAATGGCCCAGCAGCATCTGCAGCAGGGGCGCCGCCAGGGCGAAGGTGACACCGAAGAGGCTGAGCAGGTAGGCACTCTGGCTGTCGCTGAGCTGCCACTCGCGGGAAATCGCCTGCAGGCAGCCGACCACCGACAGCGCCCCGACCGCCTGGACGAAGTAGGCCAGGCTCAGGGGCCGCAGGGCCCCGGGCAAAGGAGATGAGGACATGGGAGGCTCCAGGGTGCACGCCGACCGCAGGAGGCGGCCGGCGTGTCGAGGTCAGGCGACGGGGATGGGATTCTCGACCAGCGAGAGGTTGAACTGGTTGATCAGCGCGTGCTCCTGGGGACCGGGGTTGGCGCGCAGCGGCACCACGCGATCCACCAGCACCTCGGTCTCGGCGCTAGCCAGCTTGTCCAGGGTCTCGGCGATGAAGTCGTCGAGGGGCATGGCGCGGCTGTCGCCACTCTTGTGGACCAGGTCGGTGTCCACCCACGGCGGGGCGATCTCCAGCACCTGCACCGAGGTGTCGCGCAGCTGGAAGCGCTGGGACAGGGTGTAGGAGTGCAGGGCCGCCTTGGTGGCCGAGTAGAGCGCCGTGGCCGCCAGCGGCAGGAAGGCCAGCACCGAGGTGTTGTTGATCAGGGTGGCTTCCGGCTGCCGCTTGAGGTGCTCGATGAAGGCGGCGCTCACTCGTACCGGGCCGAGCAGGTTGGTGGTGACCAGCTGCACCGCCTGGGCATCGTCCAGGTTGCCGGCGCCGGCATCATCGAAGGGCATGATGCCGGCGTTGTTGATCACCACGTTCAGACCGGGGTGACGGGCGATGACTTCGGCGGCGACCGCCTTGATCTGCGCCGGGTCGCCGATGTCGAGCAGCACGGTATCCAGGCCGGGATTGGCGGCGGCGATCTCGTCGAGCAACGCCTGGCGGCGGCCGGCGACGATCACCTGGTTACCGCGACGGTGCAGAGCCTCGGCCAGGGCGCGGCCAATGCCGGAGGTGCCGCCGGTGATGAAGACGGTGTTGTCGGTCAGTTTCATGGGGTGTGCTCCTCTCAGGGTCAAGATCAATGGGCGGTGTGATAACGGGGGGCGAGCTGGCGGCTGGACAACTGGTCGGCCATGGCCAGGCGACTGGCTTCGTAGGTCTCCCAGCGAGACAGGTCGTGCAGCGAGGGGATCGAGATGGCGACCTCGCGCTCGAAATCGGCCAGGGCGGCGGCGACCAGGTCGGCCGGGCTCATGACGATGGCGGGATCGAGGTGCTCCAGCGGCAGGCCGCCGCGCTCCCAGAAGTCGGTGGCGGTGGCGCCGGGCAGCACGGCCTGGGCGCGCACGCCGGTCCCGGCCAGCTCGCGCTGCAGGGATTGGGTAAAGGCCGTGACATAGGCCTTGCTGCCGCCGTAGACGCCGTTGAGCAACTCCGGCGCCAGGCTGACGATGGAGGAGATGTTGATGATGGCGCCGTGACCGCGGGCGACGAAGGCCGGTACGGCGGCATAGGTCAACTGGGTGAGGGCGGTGACGTTGAGGGCGATCATCCGCTGCATCTGCGCCGGATCGCTCTGCAGCAGCGGCGTGTGGGTGCCCATCCCGGCGTTGTTGACCACCAGGGTGAGGCTGGCGTCTTCGCGCAGGGTGCGCTCGACCTCGGCGAGGGCGGCGGGGTTGGCCAGGTCGGCCGGCAGGACCTGGACACTCTGGCGGGTGGCGTCGGTCAGGCGCTGGGCGAGGGCGTCCAGGCGCTGGCGATCCCGGGCGACCAGGATCAGGTCGTAGCCACGCTGGGCCAGTTGTTCGGCGTAGTGGGCACCGATGCCGGACGAGGCGCCGGTGATCAGGGCAGTACCTTGCGGGGAGCGGGTCATCATCAGGTCTCCGGGGTGGGTGTGAGGCCATGATGAGCGCGCTGGTCGATGGCGCAAATGACGCTTATAGTCATGTTTTAGGACATGAGACCGGGTCATGCATCGGATCGGCTATGTATTGGGCGAGCGCTTCCAGGTGATGGCGCTGGCGACCCAGAGCGTCTTCGAGTTCGCCAATCTGGTCTTGGGCGAGCCCTTCTATACCCAGGCGATCTTTTCCGAACGGGGCGGTCCGGTGCGCTCCTCGCAGCAGCTGCTGGTGGAGACCGAAGCCCTGGGCACGCCGGGCCGCGCCGATACCTGGTTCATCGTCGGCAACCTGACGCCGCTGGCCACCGAGCCATCGCCGACGCTGCTGGACTTCGTGCGCCAGGCCGGCGCCCAGGCGCGCCGCACCGCGGGGATCTGTACCGGTGGCTTCGCCCTGGCCGCGGCCGGCCTCCTCGATGGGCGCCGGGCCACCACCCACTGGTCCTTCGCCCGGGCTATGCAGGAGCGCTATCCACAGATCCGCGTCGAGGAAGACCGCATCTTCATCGTCGATGGCCCGGTATGGACCTCCGCGGGCATGACCGCCGGCCTGGACCTGGCGCTAGGCATGGTGGAAAAGGACCTGGGCATGGAGGTGGCGCGCTCGGTGGCGCACCGGCTGGTCATGCAGCAATTCCGCTCGGGCGGCCAGACCCAGCATTCGGAGCTGCTGGCCCTGGCGCCCAAGTCGGATCGCATCCAGACGGCCCTGGCCTATGCCCGCCAGCACCTGAACCGTGCCCTGAGCGTCGAGGAGCTGGCCGAGGTGGCTCATCTGAGTCCGCGGCAATTCAGCCGGGTATTTACCGCGGAGACGGGGCAGTCACCGGCCAAGGCCATCGAGGGACTGCGCCTGGAGGCGGCGCGGCTGATGATCGAGCAGACCCGTCATTCGCTGGAAACGGTCGCCCGCGAGACCGGCTTTCGCGATCGTCGCCACCTGCGCGAGGTGTTCGTGCGCGGCTTCGGCGTGCCGCCCCAGATGATCCGCCGCGATGCCCGCCGCCTGGCCTGAACGGCGGGCATCGCTCCGCTGGTCTGTCTAAAAACCGCCGCCCGCCTCCAGCCAGGCCTGCTCGTCCGGCGTATCCAGTCTGCCCAGTGCCCGGTTCCGATGGGGAAAGCGCCCGAAGCGAACGATGACCTCCAAGTGCGCCTGGGCATAGCGGCGGTAGTGCTCGACGCCCAAGGCCTCGAACAGGGCGAGAGAGCGCTGCTGATCGGCCAGGACTTCGGAGTGCTCGAGGGGCAGATAGAAGAAGGCACGCAGCTCGGGGTCGATCTCCAGGTCCAGGCCGGCCTCGATCGCCTGGTGGGCATAGTGCAGGGCCAGGCCATCGCTGGCGAAGGCGTGACCGCTGTGGCGAAAGATATTGCGCGGGATCTGGTCGAGCAGCAGGCACAGCGCCAGGGCCCCTTCGGCACTATCCAGCCAATTCTCGAACTCGCGGCGACTGGCGGCGAAATGTGCGGCTTCGAAGCGCGTGCGGCATTCGGTGTCGAAGGCGGGGCCGCCCTTGAACCACTTACGGCGGCCGGCGGCGCGCCAGAAGGTCACGAGTTCCTGTGGTTGCATGGTGTCTTTCTCCAGTCGATCCAATAGTGCCTGGGCGGCGGTACAGCCCTATGTCAAAGCCTAGATAAAAGAGCCAGGCTGTCGTCGCGGCGTTTCCAAAAGCTAGAAGCCATACGTTTCGGATTTCTCAAGAAATCTATCAGCAGCTCGGCCAGCTCCCGTGCATTCGGGTACGGCGGTTTGAGAACGGCTTGCGAGCGAAGAGGGTACGTCATTGACTCATATGGCCAGCGCTGTATGATCGCAGTACGTCAATGGCGCAGGGATCGCGACATGATCTTCATCGAAACCCCGGTGTTCACGAGGCTCGTCAAAGAGTTGCTTGAGGATGATGCCTACGCTGCCTTCCAACGCGAGCTGGCGCAGAACCCGGCGGCAGGCGATGTCATCAGGGATACCGGCGGCCTACGCAAAATCCGTGTCGCCAGCGGTGGCCATGGCAAGCGTGGCGGCTCTCGGGTGATCTACTATCACTTCGCTGCCGATGCTCGGATTGCCCTGCTACTGATCTACCCCAAGAGCGAGAAGGACGACCTCTCCGTCGAGGACCGAAAAGCCTTGAAGGCCATGATCGAAAGGTGGAGATAAACAGCATGACCAAGTTCCTAGATGACCTCATGGAAAGCGTTACCCAAATGGACGAGATCGTCCGGGGTGAGCGGCAACCTTCCCGTGAGTTCCACGTCGATGCCCTGCAGATCAAGCAGATCCGCAAGAACACCGGACTGAGCCAGGCGCAGTTCGCCAAGAAACTTAATATCGACGTCGGTACGCTGCGTAACTGGGAGCAGAGCCGGCGTGAACCCACTGGGCCGGCGAAGGCCCTGTTAGTGGCGCTCAAGAACGACCCTGTGCATGTACTGGCGGCGCTGGGGGCTTAGTCCGTCGCCGCTGGGTTTGAACTGCCTAAGCGGCAGTAAGTAGATGTCGTAGATAAATGTGGAATGCTGGGATTTCTAAGCCGCTACACATAGTGAGCACTGGGCTCGCCGGTGCGATGCAGACGCTACCTTTCTGAGCTGCTTTGCGCGCGCGG
Source organism: Pseudomonas sp. No.117 (assembly GCF_054558395.1). NCBI lineage: Bacteria > Pseudomonadati > Pseudomonadota > Gammaproteobacteria > Pseudomonadales > Pseudomonadaceae > Pseudomonas > Pseudomonas sp. No.117. Next base: position 345,014 of record NZ_BAAJNP010000001.1, on the reverse strand, counting down.
TCTTACCAATTTTTTTGTACCCCATGGCCTACGGCCGTTCCACGTGAAACCTATCCACGCCCCACAAACGGCATCTTGGTCGCCATCACCGTCAGGGTCTGGACGTTGGCGTCCAGCGGCAGGCTGGCCATGTAGCGGACGGCGTCGGCGACATGTTTGACGTCCATGCGCGGTTCCACCGCGGTGCTGCCGTCGGCCTGCAGGACGCCGTTGGCCATGCGTTCGGTCATCTCGGTGGCGGCGTTGCCGATGTCGATCTGACCGCAGGCGATATCGAAGGCGCGGCCGTCCAGGGCCAGGGCCTTGGTCAGGCCAGCCACGGCGTGCTTGGTGGCGGTGTAGGGCGCGCTGAAGGGTCTTGGCGTATGGGCCGAGATGGAGCCGTTGTTGATGATGCGACCGCCGCGCGGGGACTGCTCGCGCATCAGGGCGAAGGCGGCGCGGCTGCAGAGAAAGACGCCGGTGAGATTGGTGTTGACCGCCCGGTGCCAGGCGTCCAGTTCCAGTTCATCGATGGGCACCGCCGGAGCGCCAACGCCGGCATTGTTGAACAGCAGGTCGAGGCGTCCGTAGGTGGCGCGGATGCGGTCGAAGAGCGCCTCGACGCTAGCGGCATCGGTGACATCGCAAGGGACCGCCAGGGCTTCACCGCCCTGCTGGCGGGCTTCTTTCACCAGGGCCTCCAAGGGCTCGGCGCGGCGGGCAGCCAGGACCACGCGAAAGCCGTCCTGCAGCAGGCCGAGGGCGACGGCGCGACCGATACCCTGGGAGGCACCGGTGACGAGGGCGATGGGGCGGGCGGTGGTCATGGGCGATCCTGGTGGCGGATGGGGTGCCTCAAGGCTAGCAGGTCGGGAGGAGATGAGGCAGGCGTCTGGCCGGAGTCTTGGGTGGCCCTCACCCTAGCCCTCTCCCAGGGGGGAGAGGGGATGGTTAGGGTGTTCAGGGTAAGGTTGGTAATCGGGCGGGGAATATGGCGCGTCGATAGTCTTGCCAGCGGCAGCGCGAAGTGATTGCCGCAAGGACAGGGTTCGACTGCCTCAACGTAGCGTGAAGTCGGCCGGTACCAGGATTGCCTGGCCGGACGGTCGCTCCCGCAGGCGGATGAGGTAGGCGGTGAGGCGTGGCCAGGCGGCTAGCCAGCGAGGTTCCGGCAGGCGCTCCAGGTAGTCCAGCATCGGTGCCAGTAGGGCATCGGCGAGGCAGAAGTCGGGCCCACACAGAAAGGCGCTGCCGCCCAGCTGGCGATCGAGCACCGCCAGGGTCGCGCTGACCTCGGCGGCGGCGCGTTCATGTTCTGCATCCGTGAACTGGGGATCCGGCCGGGGCCCGGCGACACGCAGCAGATAGCGGCGGATCAGCCGGGTATCCACCGTGGTAAGCAGAGCACTGGCCCAGGCGTCTTGTTCGGGATCATCGAGGGTATCGGCTGTGGATAGCAGGTGCCGGTCGAGGTAGTGGCAGATGGCAAGGGTCTCGAAGACACGGCGTTCACCGTGCAGCAGCACCGGGACCTGGCCGAAGGGATGCAGCGCCAGATGGGCGTCGCTGCGCCAGGCGACCGGTTGCCCCGCGGGCGCGAGACCACAGGGCAGGTCCAGTCCCCGTTCCAGGCTATAGAGGCGCACGCTGCGTACCAGACTGCTGAAGGCGGGACCGAAGAGATAGGGTGGCATGGGATAGGCTCCTTGCAAAGAAGGCTGCATGCTGGCAAAGGGGACCTTATGTTCAAGAACATAATCTGGAGCAGCCATGGCCTGGCCCCTTGATCAACGCGAGCAGACCCGCCAACGCATTCTCGACAGTGCCGCCCGCCTGTTCGCCCTGAAAGGCTTCGATGCCGTCGGGCTCGACGAGCTGATGGCCGACGCCGGTCTGACGCGCGGCGCCTTCTATCATCACTTTCGCACCAAGACCGACGTCTACGACCAGGCCATCGGCCACGCCGCGCGGGTAGGCAGTGCCCGGCTCGAAGGTCTGGGTAGCGAAGGCCTCGGGCAACTGGTCGAGCATTACCTGAGTCGCGAGCATACCGAGGGCGAAGCGCTGCGTTGTCCGCTGGCCTTTCTGGCGGCGGACGTCACCCACCGGGAGGTCGCCATCCGCGGCAGCTACACGCGCTTTTTCGAAGGCTTCGTACGGCGGCTGGAGCAGGATCTGCCCGGCTCATCGGTACAGCGCCGCAGCCGGGCGCTACAGCTGGCCACCACGCTGATCGGCGGCGTGGCCCTGGCACGGGTGCTTAATGACGAGGGCTTCGCCGAGGAGCTGCTGGCGGCCTGTCGCCAGGGGGCTCACGACGTGCTGGCCGCCGACGTGGATTTGGCAGGCTCGGCGGGCTAGGCGACACTGGTACCTCGCCTCTCAGCCGGAGTCACCCATGCAGATTCGCCCCTTGGCAGCCGCCGATTTCGACCAGGTCTGGCCGCTGATCCAGCAGGTCGTCCAGGCGCAGGAAACCTATGCCTACGATCCCGATATGACCCGCGACGATGCCTGGCGCCTCTGGGTGGAGCTGCCGCGGGCGACCTTCGTCGCCGAGCGCGACGGCCAGATCCTCGGCAGCTACTACCTCAAAGCCAATGCCATGGGCCCAGGCGACCACGTCTGCAACTGTGGCTACATGGTCGCCCCCGCCGCCCGCGGCCAGGGCGTGGCCGGCGCCCTTTGCGAGCACTCGCTGCAGGTGGCCCGCGAGCTGGGCTTTCAGGCCATGCAGTTCAACTCGGTGGTGGCCAGCAACAGCGTGGCGGTACGGCTGTGGCAGAAGCATGGCTTCGAGATCGTCGGCACCCTGCCCAAGGCCTATCGGCATAGGAGCCTGGGGCTGGTGGATTGCTATGTGATGTATCGCTGGCTGGACTGACGACGGCGCGTCACAACGGAACGCAATTTGCCTGACAGAGCCTATCGCCCCGTTATCACGAGTTAGCGCCATGCGCCATTTCGATACCGATGCCCTCGCTACCTTTATCGCGGTGATCGATCACGGCGGCTTCACGGCGGCGGCCGAGCGGATCGGCAAGACCCAGGCGGCGGTGAGTCTGATCGTCAGCCGGCTGGAGGAGCGGGTGGGCAAGCGGCTGCTGGAACGTAGTCGCAAGGGGGTGAGCCTGACCGCCCACGGCGAGATCCTGATGGGCTATGCGCGGCGGATGCTGATCCTGGAAGACGAGGCGCTGTGCGCCCTGGAGTGCAAGCTGGAGGCGACGCGGGTGCGCATCGGCATGCCCGACGACTACCTGGACAGCCTCGGCGCCTGGCTGCTGCAGACCTTCGCCGCGCAGCACCCGGAAATCCAGGTGGAGATCCTCTGCGATTTTTCCAAGCGCCTGGAGCCCCAGGTGCAGGTAGGGGATCTGGATCTGGCCATCGTCACCCGGGAAGCGGGTCGCCCCGTGGGCGAACTGCTCTGCGCAGAAGCCCAGGTATGGTGCAGCGTGGTGGGAAAACGTCCGGAACGGGAGCAGGTGTTGCCGCTGTCGCTATTTGCCGACAGCTGTCGCGCCCGACCGGGCATCCTCGCGGCGCTGGACGAGGCCGGGCGACCCTGGCGCATCGTCTCGTCTTCGTCGCACCTGCCCGGGGTGCTCGCCGCGGTGCGCCTGGGCGCGGCGGTGACGGTGCTGCCAGCGTCGGTGGTTCCCGAGGGCTGGCGGGTGCTGGGGGCGTTCGAGGACTTGCCGCTGCTACCGCACCTGGAGCTGGCGCTGCTGGTACCGTCCGGGGCGCGGCTGAGCACCCGGCGGCTGGCCAATTTCATCCGCGATCGCTATCAGGAGCGGCAGCGCGCTGCGATCGCCTAGGCGTTGTCCGAACAGTCGCCGGGCGCAGGCACCGTTCGGACAAGTCCCATCCCTATGCCCAGGTCTGGGCCACCTCCGTAAAGGCCGCTTCCAGTTCCGCCAGGACCTCATCGTCGTGGGCGAACGTCAGGTACAGGCGGCCGTAGGCGACCGGCATCATCAGGACGCCGCGGGCACGCAGGGCGAAGTGCAGGGCGCGGGTCCATTCGGCATCGACGCTGACCTCTGCCTGGGCGTAGTCGCTGGGCGCCTGGTCGCAATCCCAAGGAGTGAAGACGCTGCCATAGCCGCTGCTGGAAAAGGTCAGACCCTGGGCGGCGAAGGTACTGGCCAGCCGGGCGCGCAGGGCGTCGCCGCGGGCCAGCAGGGCGAAGTAGTCCTGCTGGACCAGCAGCTCCAGGGTGGCGAGCACTGCGGCGCAGGCCGGCGGATTGCCGCTGTAGGTACCGGCACGTATCACCTGGCCACGCTCGAACAGCGCCATGATGGCCGGCTTGCCGAGCAGGGCGGCGACCGGGATACCGCTGCCGATGGCCTTGCCCACCGCCGCTAGGTCGGCGTCCACGCCCAGGTAATGCCCGGTGAGGCCGGCGTGCAGGCGGAAGCCCATCAGCACCTCGTCGAGGATCACCAGGGCGCCATGGCGATGGGCGCGGTCGGTGACGTACTGCAGATAGCCGGGGGCTGGTTCCAGGCAGCCGGCGTTGGCCAGCACCGGTTCCATGAGGATGGCGGCGATGTCGTCGTATTCGGCGAACAGTCGCTCCACGTCGGCGAAGTCGTTGTAGCGCAGCAGCAGCATGCCGTCGCGCTCGGGACGGGCGCCGGTCATGCGCGCGGCCGGTGACTGGGTGTTGCCGAAGGCCACCGGGTCGTACCAGCCGTCGTAAGCCGCGGCGAACTTGACGATGCGGCCGCGGCCGGTGGCGATGCGCGCGGTGCGGCAGGCCAGGTGCACGGCCTCGCTGCCGGTATTGAGGAAGATTACCTGCGACAGGTCACCGCAGCGAGCGGCCAGGGCGGCGGCTGCTGCTTCCTCGCGGGCATGGGCGAAGGAGGGCATGGGGCCTTCGGCCTGGGCCTGGGCGACCGCCTCCAGTACCGGGGGCGGGGCATGGCCGAGCAGGGTGGCGCCAAAGCCCATGGCGGTGTCGAGATAGCGTTGGCCGCGGTCGTCCCAAAGGTAGGCACCCGCGGAGCGGGTGACCCGGAAGGCGTGGCCCTGGAGATCGGGCAGGGCGCGTCCTGCGCTGGAGATGCCACCCACGAGAAAGGTCATGACAGGGGTACTCGGATTGCGGGTTGATCAGTAACCGAGCAGGCGGGGCAACCAGCCGCTCAGGGAAGGGAAGAGCACGAGCAGAGCGACGGCCACGGCGGTGGCGATCCAGAAGGGCACCAGGCGCCAGGACACCTCGCCGATGGACAGCCGGGCGACGTTGCAGACCACGAAGATATTGGTGCCGATCGGCGGGGTGAACAGGCCCCAGCCGAGGGTCACGGTGAAGATCAGGCCGATCTGATAGGGCTCGAAGCCGGCGGCCTTGGCGATGGGTACCAGGATGGGCGCGAGGATGATCATGGCCGGGCCGAGGTCGAGCCAGAAGCCCACCACCTTGAGCGCCAGCACGATCAGCAGCATGGTCAGCAAGGGGCCGGTGTGGAGGTCGACGATCCAGCCGGCCACGGTGTGGGGGACCTGCTCGACGGTGAGGATCCAGCCGAAGGGCATGGCCACCGCCATGATGATCATCACCGAGCCGGTGGTGATCACCGCTTCGTGGAGCGCCGGCAACAGATCGCGCCAGCGCAGTTCGCGATAGACCAGGGCGCCGGCGGCCAGGGCGTAGAGCACCGAGACGGCGGCGGCCTCGGTGGCGGTGGCGAAGCCGCTGACGATGGCGCCGAGCACCAGCACCGGCATCAACAGCGCCGGCAGGGCGTAGCCGAGGTCGCGCAGCAGCTCGCGCAGCGGCAGGCGCTCGTCGACCTTGGGGAAGTTCTCGCGCACCCCGACCACATAGGCGGTGACCATGAAGGTCAGTGCCAGCAGCACCCCAGGGATCAGGCCGGCGACGAACAGGCCGCCGATGGAGGTGTTGGTCAGCACGCCATAGAGGATGAGGATGACGCTGGGTGGCACGATGATGCCCAGGGTGCCGGAGGCGGCGGTGACCGCAGCGGCGAAGGCGCGGGGATAGCCACGTTCTTCCATGGCCGGAATCATCACCTTGGCCACCGCGCCGGTGTCGGCGGTGGCGGAGCCGGTCAGGCCGCCGTAGACGAAGGCGGTGGCCACGTTGACCAGGCCCAGGCCGCCGCGGAAGCGGCCGAGGAAGTGTTCGGCGATGCGCATGATGCGCCGGGTCAGGCCGCCGCGGTTCATCAGCTCGCCGGCCAGCAGGAACAGCGGGATGGAGCTCAGGGTGGCGGAGTCGGCGCCGCGGATGGTCTGCTGGGCGAGCCAGGCCAGGGGCATGCTCAGGTCGCCCACCAGCAGGGCGACGATGCTGGCGCCGGCCATGGCCCAGACGATGGGGATGCCGGTCAGTAGCAGCACGATGAAGGCGAGGAACAGCGCAAGGACGGTCATGCCTGGGGCTCCCGACGGACGAGAACGCGCCATAGCCGGAGCAGGGCGATGACGACGAGCAGGGCGGCGGCGCTGACCAGCGCCAGGGTCATCAGGCCGGAGGGCCAGCGCAGCACCGGAGTCGGTACCCGTCCGGAGCGCTCCAGCACCGCCCAGCCGCTGGTCAGCAGCCAGAGGCTGACCCCCAGCAGCACCAGGCAGCCGAATACCTGCAGGGCGCGCTGGCCGGCCGGCGGCAGGAGCAGCAGGACGCCGACGAAGCGCACGTTCTCGCCACGCAGCTCGGCCAGCACGCAGCCGATGAAGGTGACCCAGACGAAGCTCAGGGCGGCGATCTCGAACGACCACTCGAAGCCGGGCAGGTGGAAGTAGCGCGCCACAACCCCGCCGGTGATGGCGCCGAAAGTAGCGAGGAACAAGAGGACGCCCACGGCCTGCAACAGGCGCTCGGGCCGCGAGGGACGGTGCGGGACGTGGGTCGGATCGCTCATGACTCAGCGGGCCTCGCGCGCGGCGCTGCGGGTCTGGTCGACGAAGGCCTGGCCCCATTCACCGGCGAAGCGGGTGTAGACCGGATCGACCAGGGCCTGGAAGGGCGCGCCGTCGACGCTGTTGACCTGCACGCCCTTGGCCTTGAGTTCGGCGAGGACCTTGGCGTAGGTGGCGTCCAGCTGGCCGCGATACCAGGTCACGGTGTCCTGCGCCGCCTTGCGCAGCGCCGCGCGCTGGGGCTCGCTCAGGCCGTCGTAGGTGTCCCTGTTCATGAACCAGTAGTTGGCCGACCAGATGTAGTTGGACAGTGACAGGTACTTGGCCACCTCGAACCACTTCTGGTCGTAGAAGTCGCGCATTTCCGGCTCGACGCCATCCACCACGCCGGACTGCAGGGCGCTGTAGACCTCGCCGAAGGGGATCGACTGGGCCAGGGCGCCGAGTTGCTTGAGGGTGGCGAGGATCACCGGATTCGGCGGCGTGCGGATCTTCAGGCCGGCGAGGTCGGCCGGGGCGACGATGGGATGCTTGCTGTTGGCGAACTGGCGGAAGCCCGAATCCAGGGCGCCCAGCAGCACGTAGCCGTGGTCCTGGCCGAGGTCTAGCAGGGCCTTGCCCTGGGCACCATCGAGGAAGGCGTGGACGTTGGCCGCGTCGCGGAACAGGAAGGGCAGGGAGACCACGTTGAGGCGTGGATCGATGGCATCCACCGCACCGCCCAGGCCGATGTCGATGGAGCCGTTGCCGACACCTTCGGCGATGGGACCTTCGTCGCCGAGCTGGCCATCGGGGAAGACCTTGACGGTCAACTCGCCCTTGGACTCGGTCTTGAGCTCTTCGGCGAAGCGCTGCACCGCCTGGTTGATCAGGCTGTCGCTGCTGGAGGCGTGGGCCAAGCGCAGGGCGCGGGCGGCGGAGGCGCTCTGCAGGTCGAGCAGACCCAGGGTGGTGGAGAGGGCGATGGCGAGCCAGCTGAGGCGCGCCCGGATCCGGCGTTGCGGCATGGTGCTGCTCCTGAAGGAGGGTGCCGGAAGTGGCGCCCCTGTTCAGGGATACTGCCAAGCTTTGCCGCGGCGCTGGATAAAGATGCGTAATGCTGGGATAAGCGGACCTCAGAAGGTCCCGTGCTCCACCACCCAGCGCAACGAGGCCGGCAGCATGGGGCCGTGGCCGAGGCCCGGGAGGGTCTCGAAGCGCACCTTTAGGCCTGGAACGCGGGCCAGGCGCTCGGCCAGGCGCGGGGTGGCGTCGGCCGGGACCTCGCTCTGGAATTGCGCGGGCAGGTCGTGCTCGTTGCCGCCTTGCAGCAGGGTGAGTTCGGCGGGGTGGCCGCGCAGGCGTTGCGCCAGGGCCTGGTCGTCCTGGGGCAGGGCGTCGGGACTCCACCACAGCGAGGGGCTGACGGCATAGCCGCGGGCGAAGGCGTCCGGCCGGTTGAGCAGGGCGTGGAGCACGAACAGGCCACCCAGGGAGTGTCCCCAGAGCGCGCGCTGGCGGCGGTCGAGGGGTACCTGGCGCGCCACCGCCGGCTCCAGGCGGTCGAGCAGCCAGGCGAGGAAGACGTCGGCGCCGCCGGTGGGCATCTCCCGAAAGCGTTCGCTGGTGGGCCGCGTGGCCGTGTAGTCGAGGACCCGTCCCGGACCATAGATGCGCTTGCCGCCGGCATAGCCCACCGCCACCAATACCGGCGGACGCGGGCGGCGGGCCAGTTCGTCGAGCAATTCGGCGTTCAGGCCACCCAGGGCGGCATTGCCGTCGAGCAGGTAGAGCACCGGATAGCCCGCCGCCGGTGCCGGGGTGGCGGGCCGGGCGATCCATACCTGGTAGTGGCGGGCGCCATCGACGGAGTCCAGCTGTACTTCGCTGAAGGCATAGCTGTGGCCGGGGTGCTCGAGGACGCTGGCGTCCATCGGCTGATCGATGGGGCGGGCCTGGCCTGGAGCGGCCAGGGCCAGCAGCAGCGGCAGGGCCAGCCAGGCAGGCAGGGACATGAGGCGGAGCGAGAGCGACAGCAGGGACATCGGCGAACAAGACTCATTCCAGGTAGACCAAGCAGCCTACCGGGCTCCGCCCGTGGTCGCCATACTGGCGAGGTGTCTTCGCGGCAAGATCAACCGGCCCTCGGTCAGGCGACCTTCAGGGGTTTTACCTGCGCACGAATCTGCTCCCCCTTCGCGATCTCCGCCACGCGCAATTCATAGGTAGCCTGCAGGCCTACCCAGAAACCAGGGGTAGTCTCGAAGGCCGCGGCGAGCCTTAGGGCCATATCGGCAGTCACCCCGCGACGTTCAAGCACGACGTCATTCACCGTGGGAGCCGAGACGCCGAGGGCTCGAGCCAGGGCGGATGCGCTGATACCCAAGGGAGCCAAGTACTCTTCCCGCAGGATCTCGCCGGGATGAACCGGGCGCATTCCGTTGGTCAGCATGACGTTACCTCCATTCATTGTTAGCGAGAGCGGCTTGTGACGCTTGCATCTGCTTGCACCCTTAGCCGGCACGTGGCCGACGATCCTAGTGATAGTCGACTATTTCCACATTGATCGGCCCCTGCGCGGTCCACTCGAAACAGAGGCGCCACTGGTCGTTGATACGGATGCTGTACTGGCCTTTGCGGTTGCCATCCAACTGCTCCAAGCGATTGCCAGGCGGTGACCTGAGGTCTTGCAGCGCTAACGCCTCATTCAGCATCGCCAGCTTGCGCGTCGCTACCTTGGCTATCTGGCTCCACTGCCGATTTTGCCCTGTCGTAAACAGCTCTTCGGTATCGCCGCAGCGAAAACTTCGAATCATCTCGCCTCCTTGCGCGACTCATCGAAAGGCATCTTAACGAGTAACGTTAAGCGTTTCAATTGCTGGCCAAGAAAGGAGAGACCACCGCGGCGCCTGCCTTTCGATCACCTGCTAGGACGGTGCGACTGGCTCGGTAACTGGGTAGGTCTAGGGACGCGACGAGCGATAAGTGCAGGCCATCAGCTCGTCGCGGCACCGGGCATGGACTGGATCAGCCGCAGGTAGCGGTCTGGACGACCAGGCTGGCGCTGGTGGTGATGGTCAGGCGCTGGGAATTGAAGTCCATGGTCATGGGGTCCTGCGGACGGACCACGCGAACGACCTGGGCGCCGGCACGCTGACGGCCTTCCTCGGCCAGCGCCGGGGAGAGCGCCTTGCCGACCAGATCCTGGACCGCATCGGAGTTGCAACGGCCGCTGCTGCTGACGGCGCCACTCGAGGTCGAGGGAGCCGCGGCCGGACTGTCCTGGGTTTCGTGCGAGCCGCAGCCGGCCAGCAGGGTGAAGAGGGCGGCGCCGGCCAGCAGGAAAGGGGTCTTGAAGCTCATGAGTTCGCCTTATCGATCGTGAGAGGAGGAACCTTAACCCGTACGGGCCTCTGCATGGACCCCTCAAGGGCGGGCATTGTTACAAATCGCGAGCCAGCCGACCTTGGTGGTCGAAGACGACCAGCTGTAGTTCGACAACAAAGTTAACAACTATAACGTTCGGTAATCGGCCAAATCCGGGTGGGGAGGCTTGATCCATTTTGGCCATGGACCATCATCGGACCAGGGCCGCATGGCCTCCCACGGTGACGACAACAACAAGAAAGGAACACCTGTCATGACTTCTCGCTCCTTGCGCTACCCGCACGCCCCCAGCTCCCCACCGACCGTCCGATCCGCGCCCATTCAGCACTGATCCCCGCGCCCCGAGGCGCCTTTTTCCTCTTTGCCAGGACGGTCACTCCATGTCTCTTTCGCGCTCGCCCCAGGCCTGCGCACGGGCTCGCTCGTGCCTCGCCTTCGCTTCCCTTGCCTCCCTGCTGGCCAGCCAGGAGGTGCTCGCCGCGCCTTCCACCACCCTGGAAAGCGCCCGGCCCAAGCCGCTCAACAGCCTGGAGGCGGCCCGTCCCTTGCCGCCGGGGCCACCGCGCTGGGCTGAGGACTATCGCTTCCTCGACGATCCGCAAAAGCGCACCGATCCCTTCGATGAGTTGCGCTACCAGCGCCTGGGGGATTCGGCCTGGCTGCAGACCGGTGGCGAGGCGCGCTATCGCTTCGACACCATCCGCAATCCGGTCTTCGGCCGGCGCGGGGTGAATACCGATCACTACATCCAGCAGCGCCTGCAGCTGCACGCCGACCTGCACCTGTTCGACGACGCCCTGCGTACCTTCGTCCAGCTGGAGAACACCCGCGCCTGGAACAAGGCGCTCTATGGCCCCTATGACCAGAGCCGCACCGAGCTGCACCAGGCCTTCATCGACCTCAACACGCCGCTGGCCGGCGGCAAGCTGATGACCCGGGTCGGGCGGCAGGAACTGGGCTATGGCAACCAGGCCTTCGTCACCTACCGCGACGCCCGCAACATCCGCCTCAACTTCGACGGGGTACGCCTGGCCTGGACCCGGCCGGACGGCTACCGACTGGATGCCTTCGGCCTGAGACCCGTGGTGACCGGCGAGGACAGCTTCGACGATGGTTCCAACAACGCGGTCAAGTTCTACGGCCTCTATGGCACCCTGCCGCTGGCCGGGCCGCTCAAGCTGGATGTCTACGGCTTCGGCCTGGAGACCGACCAGCGCACCCTCGATGGCCTGACCGGTGCGGAAAAGCGCTATACCGCCGGCATCCGCCTGTTCGGCAGCGCCGGCAACTGGGACTGGACCTGGGACCTGGCCGGGCAGGGTGGTCATCTGGCCGGGGCGCAGATCCGCGCCTGGGGCCTGAGCAGCGAGACCGGCTATCGCCTGGGTGGCGCCTGGAAACCCCGGCTGGCGCTGCGGGTGGACGCGGCCAGCGGTGACCACGGCCTGGGCGATGACCGCGTCGGCACCTTCGATCCGCTCTATCCGAAGAACGGCTTCTATGGCGACTCCGGCCTCACCACCCTGGCCAACCTCTATCTGGTCGGCCCCTTGCTGACCCTGGCGCCACGGCCGACCCTGCAGCTGGAGAGCGGCCTATTCGGCGTCTGGCGGCAGAGCACCGAGGATGGCGTCTACCTGCCGGGCATGACCACGGTGCCGGGCACCGTCGCCAGTTCGGCGCGCAAGACCGGTACCCTCTGGCGCAACAACCTGCGCTGGATGCCCACCGCCAACCTGACCCTGGACCTGGAGTACAGCTACTTCGAGGCTGGCGCCGCCGTGCGCCAGGCCGATGGCGACGACACCAGCTTCCTGATGGTCGCCACTACCTTCCGCTTCTGAGGAGTCCGCCATGCGCCTGCTTTCGACCGCCCCGCCCGGGGCCCGCCTGACCCTCGTGCTGTGCTTCATCGTCGCCCTGCTGGAAGGCATGGACCTCCAGGCCATGGGCATCGCCGCCCCGGCCATGGCCAAGGTCTTCGGCTTCCAGCCGGGACAGATGGGCCTGGTGTTCAGCGCCAGCATCCTCGGCCTGCTGCCCGGGGCCTTCATCGGCGGCTGGTGCGCCGATCGCATCGGTCGCAAGAAGGTGCTGATCGCCTGCGTGCTGATCTTCGGCGTCTTCTCGGTGGCCACCGCCCACGTCTGGAGTCTGGAGAGCCTGCTGCTGGCGCGGCTGCTCACCGGTATCGGCCTGGGTGGCGCCTTGCCGAATTTGATCGCGCTATCCGCCGAATCGGTGGACGAGCGCGCCCGGGCCACGGCGGTCAGCCTGATGTACTGCGGCGTGCCCCTGGGCGGCGCCCTGGCGGCGGTGGTGGGGCTGCTGGACGTCGGCCGCTGGCAGACGGTGTTCTATGTCGGCGGCCTGGCGCCGCTGCTGGTGGCGCCGCTGCTCGGCCGCTACCTGGTGGAGACCGCCGGCTTTCTCCGTGGCCGTGGCGCCGCACCGGCGGGTGGAGCGGGCAGGGCCTGGCTGGACGCGGTGCCGCTGTCGACTACCCTGCTGTTGTGGCTGGGCTATTTCTTCACCCTCACGGTGATGTACATGCTGCTCAACTGGCTGCCCTCGCTGCTGGTGGGGCAGGGCTTCAGCCGCGGCCAGGCGGTAGGGGTGCAGATCCTTTTCAACCTCGGCGGCGGCATCGGCTCGGTGCTGTTCGGCCTGCTCATGGACCGCTGGCGGCCGCGGCTGACGGTGCTGGCCATCTACTTGGGCATCCTGCTCGGCCTCGCCGGGCTGGGCTTGGCCAAGGCCTATCCGCTGGTGGCCCTGGCCGGTTTCGCCGCCGGGCTGTTCGTGGTCGGCGGTCAGCTGGTGCTCTATGCCCTGGCGCCGCAACTCTATCCGGCGGCGGTGCGGGCCACCGGCACCGGCGCGGCGGTGGCCGTGGGTCGCCTGGGTGCCATGGCCGGTCCCCTGCTGGCCGGCCAGGTGCTGGCCCTGGGCGGTGGCGCGGCGACCCTGGTGGTGGCCACTACCCCGGCGGTGCTGGTGGCAGCGGGCGCGGTGCTGGCCCTGCTGCAACGCCGCGCGCCGGCCCCGGCGGCCACGCCCAACGCGGAGGCACCCGGCCATGCGTAGTCTGCTGCTCGTCACCCTGTGGCTGCTGAGCGGCCTGGCCCGGGCGGCCGCGGTGGACGGTGATCCGGCCACCGCCACGCCGCCACCGCTGCAACTGGAGCCGTTGGCGCGCTTCGAGGTGGCCCTCGACGCCCCGGTGTGGGAATTGGGCCAGACCAGCGACCTGGGCAAGCGACGCATCATCCCCATCACCGGCGGTCGCTTCGACGGCCAGCGCCTGCGCGGGCGGATCCTCAACAACGGTGCCGACTGGCAGGTGGTGACCGCCGATGGCCTGGCCATCATCGACACCCGCTACCTGCTGCAGACCGACGACGGTGCCCTGATCTACCTGCAGACCAAGGGCTATCGCTACGGCCCGCCGGAGGTGATGCGCGAGCTGGCCGCCGGCAAGCCGGTGGATCCGCGGCGCTACTTCTTCCGCGTCACCCTGACCTTCGAGACCGCCGCCCCGGCCTATGCCTGGCTCAACCGCGCCCTGGGCGTGGGCAGCGCCATGCGCCTGGGCAAGGCGGTGGTCTACGACGCCTATCTGTTGCACTAGCGGAGCGCCCGATGCCGATTGGAATGAGTGCCTTGTACGAGGACGTGCTGCTGCTGGACGGCGTGCGCACGCCCTGGACCGACCTGAATGGCGCCCTGGGCCAGGTGTCGCCCACCGACCTGGGCATCGTCGTGGCCCGGGCGCTGCTGGCGCGGGGGCACGAGGCCGCGGCGGTGGACTCGGTGCTGGCCGGCTGCGTGGCCCAGGCCAGCTTCGATGCCTATCTGCTGCCGCGCCACATCGGCCTCTATGCCGGGGTGCCCGAGTCGGTGCCGGCGCTGCTGGTGCAGCGCGTCTGCGGTACCGGCCTGGAGCTGCTGCGCCAGGCCAGTGACCAGTTGCAGAGCGGCCAGGCCAGTCGGGTGCTGTGCGTGGCGGCCGAGTCCATGACCCGCAACCCCATCGCCGCCTACACCCACCGCAACGGCTTTCGCCTCGGCGCACCGGTGGAGTTCCACGATTTCCTCTGGGAGGCACTGAAGGATCCGGCGGCCGGGCTGGACATGCTCGGTACCGCCGAGCGGCTGGCGCAGCGGCATGGCCTGGACCGGGAGGCCGTGGATGCCTGGGCGCTGCGCAGTTTCGAGCGCGCGCTGGCGGCCCAGCGCCAGGGCTGGTTTCGCGAGGAAATCGTGCCGGTGGCGGCAGCGCGTTTCGCACCCGCCGGCCTGGCCCCACGGGAGTTGCGCCTGCCGCGGGGCTGCGCGGTGGTCGAGCGCGACAGCCATCCCCGCGAGACCTCGCGGGACGCCCTGGCGCGCCTGACGCCGGTACACGAGGGTGGCGTCCAGACCGCTGGCAACAGCTGCGCGGTCGCCGATGGGGCAGCGGCCGTGCTGCTGGCGCGGGGTACGGACGCCGCACCGGAGCGGGCGCTGGCCTGGGTGCGGGGGAGCTGCGTGGTGGGGGTGGCGCCCGAATTCATGGGCAGCGGTCCGGTGCCGGCCATCCAGGGCCTGCTCGACCGCGCCGGCCTGCCGCTGGCGGCCATCGACCGCCTGGAGATCAACGAGGCCCAGGGCGCCCAGCTGCTGGCGGTGCAACGTACCCTGGAGCTGGACCCGGCACGGTTGAACGTACATGGCGGGTCCATCGCCCTCGGCCATCCGCTGGCGGCTACCGGCCTGCGCCTGGCCATCACCCTGGCCCGGCAGCTGCGCGCCGAGGGGCTCAGGTATGGGGTGGCGGCGGTGTGCATCGGCGGCGGGCAAGGCATGGCGGTGTTGCTGGAGAATCCGGGGCGTTAGGGGGGAGGCTGGGCCTGTTGGGCTTCGCTGTGCTCAGCCCAACCTACGGGGGGGCAGGGTGCGCCGGATTACCCCCTCTCCCTTGGGGAGAGGGTTGGGGTGAGGGTGGTGCGCAGGTCTGGCCGCAGCCTGTTGGGCTTCGCTGCGTTCAGCGCCAACCTACGAGGCCTCCGCCGGCGGCACGGCCAGCGGCGGGAAATGGATGGCCACGCGCAGGCCGCGCCCGCTGGTGGCAGTCGCCAACTCGATGCCGGCGTCGTGGGCGGTGGCGATGTCGCGGACGATGGCCAGGCCCAGGCCGGTACCGTGGATGCCGCTGTCGAGACGGTAGAAGCGCTCGAAGATGCGTTCGCGCTCGGCCTCGGGGATTCCCGGACCATCGTCTTCGACTTCGAGGACGGTCGCGCCGGCCTGGCCGTGCAGCCGTACCGTGACCTGGCCGCCCCTGGGGGTATACCTCAGGGCGTTGTCCACCAGGTTGTCGAGCAGGTCGCGCAGCTGGAAGGCGTTGCCCAGTACCGTCTGCGGCTGCAGCTCGTAGCCCAGGTCGATGCCGTGGCGGTCGGCCTCGGCCAGCTGGCTGGGGATGGCTTCGCCGATCAATTCGTCCAGGCGCATGGGCGCACGGGGTGGACTTTCCAGCCGGGCGGTGGCGGCGCGGGCCAGGGTCAGCAGCTGGTTGGTCTGGCGCGTCATGCGCTCGGTAGCGGCCTGGAGTTGCGCCAGGGCGGCGGCGCTTTCGGCATCGCCGGCGTGGCGCTGGCGCAGCCATTGGGTCAGGGTGCTGATACCTGCCAGCGGGGTGCGCAGCTGGTGGGCCATGTCGTCGAGGAAGGCTCGCTGGTTGCGCGCGCCCTCGCGGATACGCAGCAGCAGGCCGTTGAGTGCGGTGACGAAGGTGCCCAGCTCACGCGGCGCGCCTTCTTCACGCAGGGGGGCGAGGTCATCGTAATGACGGCTGTCGAGCTGGCGCTCCAGGCGCTCCAGGGGTCTCAGGCCGCGCCGCACCGCCCACAGCAGCTGGGCGGCGATGAGCAGGGCGACGAGGATCTGTACCACCACCAGAGTCAGCACCATGCGCTGCAGGGCTGCGGTGTGGCGACTCAGGGTCTGGGCGACGCTGGCCACCACGGGCTGGCCGGCGACGTTGCCCAGGCGGCCGACCATGAACACCGAGCGGTCGTTGATGCGGCTGCGCAGGGCGGTGGTGTGGCCGTCACGCATCTCCTCGGTGATCTCCTGGACCGGCATGGCGGCATCGCCGAACAGCAGCCGGCCGTCGAGGGTGCGGACGGCCAGCCAGACGTGGTCATGGCTGTTGTGGCGCAGCAGGTAGTCCACCTCGGTGGGCAGCCACAGCTTGCCGTTGCCATCCATGTACAGCTGTTCCAGCAGCAGGATCGCGGAGTCGGTGAGGTCGCCATCCAGGGCGCTGAACGCCGGCTTGCGGGCGAACTGATAGCTGATCACCGCGCCGCCGAGGTTGACCAGGAGCACCGGCAGCACCAGCCATTTCAGCAGACGCCGGCGCAGGCTGGGCGCGGTCGGCGTCATGGCGCCGCCTCCTCCAGGCGATAGCCGAAGCCGCGCACGGTGCGGATGCCGACGCCGGAGTCGGCCAGTTTCAGGCGCAGGCGCGAGACATAGACCTCCACGGCGTTATGGGTCAGGTCCTCGCTGCCCCAGGGGGCCAGGGCGTCGATGATCTGCTGCTTGGAGACCACCTTGCCGGCCTGGCGCAGCAGGTGTTCGAGTACCGCCCACTCGCGGGCCGAGAGGTCCAGCGGGGTTTCGCCGAGGCGCGCCTGGTGGGCGGCGGTGTCGAGGCGCAGCGTGCCGAGGGCCAAGTCGGCGGTGTTCTGGCCACCGGCGCGACGGGCCAGCGCCTTGATCCGCGCCACCAGCTCGGGCACGGCGAAGGGCTTGACCAGATAGTCGTCGGCGCCCACCTCGAAACCGTGCACCCGGTCGTCGATGGCGTCGCGGGCGGTGAGCAGCAGCACCGGCTGGTCGCTGCCGCGCTGGCGCAGGCGCCGCACCACCTCGAAACCGTCCAGCCCACCGGGCAGGCCGATGTCCAGCACCACCACGGCGAAGCGGGTGGTACGCAGCCAGGCGTCGGCCTCGGCGCCGCTGCGCAGCAGGTCGACCTGCATGCCATGGCCTTCCAGTACGCGGCGGATGCCATCGGCCAGGGTGGCATCGTCCTCGACGAGCAGGATGTGCATGGGAGTGTCCTTAGCGCCTGGCGATCCAGGTCAGTTGCAATGCAGTGTGGCCGATGCGCAGCCGATTAGGTACCGACGCTCAGTGGGGCAGGGCGCAGAAATCGCCCAGCGCCCGCAGCAGCGCCAGGCGGTGGAGGTCGTCGGGCTTGGCCGTGACGAGGTGAGCGCTCAGGGCGCGGTCGAGCTGGGCGGGGCAGTCCTTGGCCGCACGCAGGTCGCCGGTGGCGGCGAGCCCGGCGAGCAGCTGGGTCTGCAGGGTGTCGAGGCGGGTCCTGAGTCCGGCCAGGTCCGGCGTGGTGGCCGGTAGCGGTCGGGTACCGCGGCGCCAGGCGTCGAGCAGGCCGTATTGCACCAGCTTGTTGGCTTCCATCTGGGCGGCGAAGAAGGTCTGGGCGGTGGCTGGATCGAGGGCGGCACCCTGGGCGGCCTGGCCGACGCTGTCGAGCACCTGGCGCTCGCGGACCTCGTCCAGCACCGGCTTGCCCGAGTCGTGCTTGCTGCGGGCGACCTGGTCGGCCACCGCCAGCCGCTGGGCCATGGCATCCAGCAGCGCGGGCAGGGGCGCCGGGGCGGCCTGGGCACCCAGGGCGAGACCGAACAGCGGAATGGCGAGCCAGCGAACACCCGACATGACGAGCTCCAGGGCAGGGGAAAGGGTTCCGAAGCTCGCACGGGGCGGCGAAGGGGTCAAGATGGCCGGGGCAGGGCGGTTGGTTGGGTGGTGTGGGGTGGGCGCGGTGTAGGTGGGTGGAGACGGCTCCAGCGTCGAAGCCCAAGGCAGTGGAGGCGAATGCACGTGGGCGGTTTCAAGCAGGGTGGTCCCCTCACCCCAACCCTCTCCCAAGGGGAGAGGGGGAGGAGCGGTGTGGCATGGGGATGCGGGGGTAGGTTGGGTTGAGACGGCTCTATCGTCGAAGCCCAACGTAGGGGAGCCGAATGCATGCTGGTGGGCGCGAGCGGAGCGGTACCCTCACCCCAGCCCTCTCCCAAAGGGAGAGGGGGCGGAGAGGTGTGGCATGGGGATGCGGGGGTAGGTTGGGTTGAGACGGCTCTATCGTCGAAGCCCAACGTAGGGGAGCCGAATGCATGCTGGTGGGCGCGAGCGGAGCGCCAGCCCTCTCCCGAAGGGAGAGGGGGCGGAGCGGTGTGGCGTGGGGATGCGGACGTAGGTTGGGTTGAGACGGCTTCATCGTCGAAGCCCAACGTAGGGGAGTCGAATGCATGCTGGTGGGCGCGAGCGGAGTGGTCCCCTCACCCCAGCCCTCTCCCAAGGGGAGAGGGGGTGGAGCGGTGCGGGTGCCGTGCCGCCGTGGATGAGGCTACGCCGTCATCCACCCTACGGCTCCCGAGGGGGGGAACGGAGTGGTGGGGGAGTTGGGAGCGCTTCCCTCACCCAGGCCTCTCCCGGGGGAGAGGGGCCAGGAGCCGCTAAGCGTCCTGCGCCGCGCGGACTTCGGCGGTGAGGGCCTGGAGGCGGGTGTCGAGGGCGCTCAGGGCGCCGGCGTCGGCGGCGGTGTCCAGGCTCAGGCGCAGGGCGGCGAGGACCAGCAGTTCGGTGGCGTCACCGCGGCGGCGGTCGCCCTGGATGGTCACCAGTTCGTCGCGCAGGCGGGCGGCGGCCTGTTGCAGGGCCGCGCGGTCGCCTTCGGCCACCTTGAAGCGGTAGCGGCGACCGAGCACCTCCACCTCGTCGTCGGCGCCCGGGCTGGCGGTCTTCACTCGACGCTGGCCGCGTGGCGCTGCGCGGCGTCAGCGGCCACCGCCTGCTCGGCGGACGGTGCGGCCGGCGCTCCGGCGGACAGCAGGGCCAGCAGGCTTTCCACCCGCTGACGGGTACTGGCGCCAGCCTCTTCCTGTTCCATCAGGCCCAGTTGCAGGGTGTCGTTTTCTTCGCGCGCGGCTTGCAGGGCCTGTTCCAGTTCCTGGGTCCGGGCGGTCAGGCGCTGGTTGCGTTGCAGCAGGTCGCGGATCGCGGTTTCCAGTTCGCTCAGGGTCTTGTCCAGCATGGGCGCGGTCGTCTCTCGTGTCAGGTTCGGGGCTGCCGCGGGCGGCAGGGGCTGCATTCTAGGCTGCCGGGCGACCATCGGCACCCCCTACGTCGCGCGCTAACCCGTTGTTTTGCCAAGGGGTTCACGAGGGTGACCGGTGAGCCGACCGGCTGTCAGGCAGTTGTCAGGTTGCGCTAAGGGGGCCGTAAGGCAGTCCCCCTTAGCCTGGGCTCATCGCGTCGGGTGTCCATGCCGGCGCCCCCTCTCCGGATGAGCCGCCATGACCGATCTGTCCCAGAGCTCCGCCCCGCGTCAGCTGGATGAGCCTTTCCTGCCGTTCTCCCGCCCGAGCATCGGTGCCGAGGAAGTCGCCGCGGTGAGCCAGGTGCTCACCTCGGGCTGGATCACCACCGGGCCCCAGGCCAACCTGCTGGAAGAGCGCTTCGCCGCCTCGGTGGGCGCCGCCCATGCGGTGGCCCTGTGCTCGGCCACCGCCGCCATGCACGTGACCCTGCTGGCGCTGGACATCGGCCCGGGCGACGAGGTGATCACCCCCTCGCTGACCTGGGTGTCGACCGCCAACATGATCACCCTGATCGGTGCCACGCCGGTGTTCGTCGATGTCGACCGCGATACCCTGATGGTCTCGGCCGATCAGGTGGCCGCCGCCATCACCCCGCGCACCAAGGCCATCGTCCCGGTGCACTACGCCGGCGCCAGTTGCGACCTGGCGCCGCTGCGCGCCCTGGCCCGCAAGCATGGCGTGGCGCTGATCGAGGACGCCGCCCACGCCGCCGGCACCCGCTACCAGGGCGAGCCCATCGGCCAGCGCGGCACGGCCATCTTCAGCTTCCACGCCATCAAGAATCTGACCTGCGCCGAAGGCGGCATGCTGGTGACCGACGACGCCACCCTGGCCGAGCGGGTACGCCGGCTGAAATTCCACGGCCTGGCGGTGGATGCCTTCGACCGTCATGCCCTGGGCCGCAAGCCCCAGGCGCAGGTGCAGGAGCCCGGCTTCAAGTACAACCTCTCGGACATCCATGCCGTCCTGGCGCTGGTGCAGCTGGACCGCCTGGGCGACATCAACAGCCGCCGCCGGCTGCTGGCCCAGGCCTACACCCAGCGCCTGGCCGCCCTGCCGGTCGCGCCTCTGGCGCTGCCCGACTACGCCCAGACCCACGCTTGGCACCTCTACATCCTGCGCATCTGCCCCGAGCGCTGCGGGCTGGATCGCGAGGCCTTCATGGCCGGCCTCAAGGCGCGCGGCATCGGCACCGGCATCCATTTCACCGCCACCCACCTGCACCCCTGGTACCGCGAGCGCTGGCCCGAGCTGGCGCTGCCCAACAGCGAATGGAATTCGGCACGGCTGTGCTCCATCCCGCTGTTCCCCGACATGACCCTCGCCGACGTCGACCGCGTGGTCGGCGCCATCGAAGACCTGCTGGAGAAAGGCGCATGAAGCCCTATGCCATCGACCGGGTATCCGTGGTGATCCCCGTCTACAACGAAGAAGCCAGCCTGCCGGAACTGCTGCGGCGTACCCGCGCCGCCTGCCGCCTGCTGGATTGCCAGGTGGAGATCATCCTGGTCGACGACGGCAGCCGCGATCGCAGCGCCGACCTGCTGCGCCAGGCCGCCAGCGAGCCGGACAGTCCCGTCGTCGCGGTGCTGCTCAATCGCAACTACGGCCAGCACTCGGCGATCCTCGCCGGCTTCGAGCAGGCCAGAGGCGACCTGATCATCACCCTGGACGCCGATCTGCAGAATCCGCCGGAAGAGATCCCGCGCCTGGTGCATACCGCCGCCCAGGGCTACGACGTGGTCGGTACCGTGCGCCAGCAGCGCCAGGATTCCTACCTGCGCACCTTGCCGTCGCGGCTGATCAATCGCGCCGTGCAGCGCTCCACCGGCGTCGCCATGCGCGACTACGGCTGCATGCTGCGCGCCTATCGCCGCCAGGTGGTGCAGTCGATGCTGGCCTGCCATGAGCGCAGCACCTTCATCCCGATCCTGGCCAACAGCT
Organism: Pseudomonas sp. No.117; assembly: GCF_054558395.1. Classification (NCBI taxonomy): domain Bacteria; kingdom Pseudomonadati; phylum Pseudomonadota; class Gammaproteobacteria; order Pseudomonadales; family Pseudomonadaceae; genus Pseudomonas; species Pseudomonas sp. No.117. The sequence goes on along the minus strand of NZ_BAAJNP010000001.1, from coordinate 323,637 downwards.
TCGCCCGCCACACCACCGAGATCGAGGTGGCCCACGCCGAGCGCGAGCACGGGGATTCCAAGTACGGCTTCCTCAAGCTGATCAACCTGATGTTCGACCTGCTGACCTGCATGACCACCACCCCGCTGCGGCTGCTCAGCCTGTTCGGCGGTGGCCTGGCGCTGTTCGGCTTCGCCTTCGCCGCCCTGCTGCTGTTCCTGCGCCTGACCCATGGCGCCGAGTGGGCGGCCGACGGCGTGTTCTCGCTGTTCGCCATCTTGTTCATCTTCACTGGCGCCCAGTTCGTCGGCCTCGGTCTGCTCGGCGAGTACCTCGGCCGGGTGTACCACGACGTCCGTGCCCGCCCCCGGTTCCACGTGGAACAAGTGGTGAGCGCCGCTACCGTTTCCCCTTCGCCGGCGCCGCTGCGCCAGGTCCAGTAACAGGAAAGCCCCTGATGAAAACCGCCATCGTCTTCGCCTACCACGACATCGGCTGCGCCGGCCTCGCCGCGCTGATCCAGGCCGGCTATCCCATCGCCGCCGTCTTCACCCATCCCGACGATCCGGGCGAGAACCGCTTCTTCGGCTCGGTGGCCCAGCTCTGCGCCCGCCACGGCATCCCGGTGCACGCTCCGGAAGACGTCAACCACCCGCTGTGGGTAGAGCGCATCCGCGCCCTGGAGCCGGACTTCATCTTCTCCTTCTACTACCGCAACCTGCTGTCCGAGGACGTGCTGGCCTGCGCCAAGCGTGGCGCCTACAACCTGCACGGCTCGCTGCTGCCGCGCTACCGCGGTCGCGCCCCGGCCAACTGGGTGCTGGTCAACGGCGAGAGCGAGACCGGCGTGACCCTGCACCGCATGGTCAAGCGTGCCGACGCCGGCGCCATCGTCGCCCAGCAGCGCGTCGCCATCGCTGCCGATGACACCGCCCTGACCCTGCATGCCAAGCTGCGCGAAGCCAGCCAGGAGCTCCTACGCGATGCCCTGCCGGCGCTGGCCGCCGGTACCCTGGAGGAGCGCGAGCAGGACGAAAGCCAGGCCACCACCTTCGGCCGCCGCAGCGCCGCCGATGGCGAGCTGGAGTGGAGCCGTCCGGCCGTGGAACTGGGCAACCTGGTGCGCGCCGTGACCCAGCCCTATCCGGGCGCCTTCGGCTGGATCGGCGATCGCAAGCTGATCGTCTGGAGCGCCCAGGCGCGCCAGGAAAGCCATGCCCAGACCCCGGGCAGCGTGCTGAGCCTGGAACCCCTGCGCATCGCCTGCGGCGAGGGAGTCCTGGAAATCCAGGCCGGCCAGCTGGGCGACAACGGCCTGTATCTCGCCGGTCCTCAGCTGGCCCGCGAAGCCGGCCTGGTGGCCGGTGCCCGCCTGCATCGCCAGGATCGCCGCGCCAAGCGCCGCACCCGGGTGCTGATCCTCGGCGTCAACGGCTTTATCGGCAACCACCTCTCCGAGCGCCTGCTGGCTGACGGCAACTACGAGGTCCATGGCCTGGACATCGGCTCCGATGCCATCGAGCGGCTCAAGACCAACCCGCATTTCCACTATGTGGAAGGCGACATCTCCATCCATACCGAGTGGCTGGAATACCACATCAAGAAGTGCGACGTGGTGCTGCCGCTGGTGGCCATCGCCACTCCCATCGAATACACCCGCAACCCGCTGCGCGTGTTCGAGCTGGATTTCGAGGAAAACCTCAAGATCGTTCGCCACTGCGTGAAGTACGGAAAGCGCGTGATCTTCCCGTCCACCTCCGAGGTGTACGGCATGTGCCAGGACGAGCGCTTCGACGAAGACCGCTCCAACCTGGTGGTCGGCCCGATCAACAAGCAGCGCTGGATCTATTCGGTCTCCAAGCAGCTGCTCGACCGGGTCATCTGGGCCTATGGCGCCAAGGGCCTGAAATTCACCCTGTTCCGTCCCTTCAACTGGATGGGCCCGCGCCTGGACCGCCTGGATTCCGCGCGCATCGGCAGCTCCCGCGCCATTACCCAGCTGATCCTCAACCTGGTGGAAGGCACCCCGATCAAGCTGGTCGACGGTGGCGCCCAGAAGCGCTGCTTCACCGACGTCGACGACGGCATCGAGGCGCTGTTCCGCATCATCGAGAACCAGGGCGGTCGCTGCGACGGCCAGATCGTCAACATCGGCAACCCGGACAACGAAGCGAGCATCCGCGAGCTGGCCGAGGAGCTGCTGGCCCAGTTCGAGGCCCATCCGCTGCGCCACGAGTTCCCGCCCTTCGCCGGCTTCCGCGAGGTGGAGAGCAAGAGCTTCTATGGCGACGGCTACCAGGACGTGGCCCACCGCAAGCCCAGCGTGGAGAACGCCCGCCGCCTGATCGACTGGCAGCCGACCACCGCCATGGCCGCCACCGTCGGCAAGACGCTGGACTTCTTCCTGCGCGAAGCCATGGCGCAGCGGGAGGCCTGATGAAAGCCCTGATCCCGGCCAGCCTGCGCATCGACGTGGACACCTATCGCGGTACCCGCGAAGGGGTACCGCGGCTGCTCGACCTGCTGGACGAAGCCGGGGTCAAGGCCACCTTCTTCTTCAGCGTCGGTCCGGACAACATGGGGCGCCACCTGTGGCGCCTGGTGAAGCCCACCTTCCTGTGGAAGATGCTCCGTTCCAAGGCCGCCAGCCTCTATGGCTGGGACATCCTGCTGGCCGGCACCGCCTGGCCGGGTCGGCCCATCGGTCGCGACCTCGGCCACCTGATGCGCGAGACCCGCGCGCGTGGCCATGAGGTCGGCCTGCACGCCTGGGATCACCACGCCTGGCAAGCCCACACCGGCAGCTGGAGTCTGGAGCGCCTGGGCGAGGAATTCGGCCGCGGCCTGCAGGCGCTGGAAGACATCCTCGGCGCCAAGGTCGACTGCTCCGCCGCCGCCGGCTGGCGCGCCGATCCGCGGGTGGTGCTGGCCAAGGAAACCTTCGGCCTGCGCTACAACAGCGATTGTCGCGGCAGCGCCCTGTTCCGCCCGCGGCTGGGCAACGGCGGCCATGGCACTCCCCAGGTGCCGGTGGACATGCCGACCTTCGACGAGGTGGTCGGCCCCGAGCTCGCCGCCGCCAACTGGAACGACTACCTGCTCAAGCTGTTCCGCCCCGGCGCGCTGAATGTCTACACCCTGCACGCCGAGGTGGAAGGCATCGCCTTCGCCGAGGACTTCCGCCGCCTGCTCAAGGCCGCGCAGGAGCAGGGCGTGCTCTTCCTGACCCTCGGCGATCGCCTGCCGACCGATCCGCGGCAACTGCCGGCGGGCAATCTGGTCCGCGGCAGCCTGGCCGGGCGCCAGGGTTGGCTGGGCGTGCAAGCATGACCAGGCGCCGCCTGCTGATGCTGTTGCCGCTGGCGCTGCTGGCCTATGTGCTGCCGCTGGGCTGGCGCGGCCTGTGGATCCCGGACGAGTCGCGCTACGCGCAGATCGCCCAGGAACTCTGGCGCCGCGGCGATTGGGTGGTGCCGCACTTCCTTGGCCTGCCCTATTTCGAGAAGCCCATCGGTGGCTACTGGACGCAGGCCATCGCCCAGGCCTGGCTCGGCGATTCCCTGCTCAGCGTGCGCCTGGTGCCGCTGCTGGCCAGCCTCGCCACCGCCGCCCTGGTGGTGCGCCTGACCCGGCTGATCTGGCAGGACCGCCCCCTGGCGCTGCTGGCCGGGGTGCTCTATCTCTCCTGCGTGGCCGTGGCCGGCCTGGCCACTTACGTGACCCTGGATGCCCAGTTCGCCTTCTGGATGGCCCTAGCGCTGCTCGCCCTCTGGCAGGCCCAGGCCGCCGAGAGCCGGGGCGCAGCCCTGGGCCAGTGGGCACTGCTGGGGCTGGCCTGCGGGTGCGGCCTGCTGACCAAGGGCTTTCTCGCCCTGGTGTTGCCGGTGCTGCTGGCCGTGCCCTTCTTCATCCTGCAAGGCCGCCTGGGCGAATTGCTCTGCCGTGGCCCCCTGGCGGTGCTGGTGGCGGTGCTGGTAGTGGCGCCCTGGGCGCTGCTGGTGGCCCATCGCGATCCGGACTTCTGGAATTTCTTCTTCTGGCACGAGCACATCCAGCGTTTCGCCGGCCAGGACGCCCAGCACGAGCGGCCGTTCTGGTTCTACGGCCCGGTGCTGCTGCTGGCCATCCTGCCCTGGGCGGGGCTCCTGCCGCGCACCCTGGGGCGCACCTGGCAGGAGCGGCGTCACCGCGGGACCGCCTTCCTCGGCATCGCCGTGGTCGGCCAGCTGCTGTTCTTCAGCCTCAGCCGCGGCAAGCTGCCCACCTACCTGCTGCCGACCCTGGCGGCGCTGGTGCCGCTGCTGGCGCGCACCCTGCTGGAGGCCCAGCGCCGCGGCGCCACCGGTGCCCTGCGCCTGAACGGCCTGTGCAACCTGCTGCTGGGCCTGGCCGGCCTGACGGCCCTGCTGGTCTATGGCGGCCGACTCTATGAGGCCGGCGAGGGCCTGACTCGCGCCCTGGCCCTGCTGGCACCCCTGGCCCTGCTGCTGGCCGGGCTGGCCGCCTTGGTCTGGCCGCGCCGTACCCTGCTGGCACCGGCCCTGGCGCTCTGGGTGCTGCTGCCGCTGCTGTCCATCGCCCTGCCCAACGGCATGGTCGACAACAAGCTGCCGAGCACCTTCATCCAGGCCCAGCTCGGTCATTTCAAGAGCGCCGGCCTGCTGGTCAGCAACGACCTCGGCGTGGCCGCCAGCCTGGCCTGGGCCACCCACCGCGACGACGTGGTGCTGGTCGGCGGTCCGGGCGAACTCAAGTACGGCTTCGCCCGCGAGCCCGCCAGCGGTCGCCTGATCGAGGAACGCGACCTGGCCGCCTGGCTCGCCGCCCACCGCGACGCCGGCCCGGTCGCCATCCTGCTGCGGGTGGACGGTCCCAGCGATCGCCAGCTGCTCGACAGCCTGCCCGAGCCCGGCGAGAGCATCGCCAGCGAGCGGCTGGTGCTGCTGGTCTATCCGAGGCTGACACCGTGAGCGCCGTCGACGGGCTGCTGATCGCCCTGGTGATCCTGCTCACCAGCGCCGGCCAACTGGGCCAGAAGCGCGCGGTGGCCGCCGGCAACGCCCTGGCCGCGCGCCTGCGCTCGCCCTGGCTGTGGGGTGCCCTGGTCTGCCTGGGGCTGGCTCTGCTGGTGTGGTGCGCGGTGCTGCAGCGGGTGCCGGTGGGCGTCGCCTATCCCTTGCTGTCGCTCAACACCCTGGCGGTGACCCTGCTGGCCCGGCTGGTGTTCGGCGAAGTGGTGGACGGCCGCGCCTGGTGCGGCTGCCTGTGCATCGTCGCCGGCGCGGCGCTGCTGGGCGGCCAGCTATGAACGGCCTGTTCCCGCTCGGCCTGAGCATCCTGCTCACCACCCTGGCGCAACTTTCCCTGCGCGCCGCCCTGGTGCGGCTGCCGGCCATGGCCAGCTGGATCGGCGCGCCCGAGTCGCTGCTGAGTACGGCCGGCCTGCTGCTGGGCCTGGGCATCGCCTGCTACGGGTTGTCGCTGCTGGCCTGGCTGGCCGCCCTGGCGCGCCTGCCGCTAGGTCGCGCCTATGCGGCGCTCGGCCTTTCCTACGTCTTCGTCCACCTCGGCGCGGCCTGGCTCCCGGGCGCCGCCGAATCCTTCACCCCCTGGAAAACCCTGGGCGTCGCGCTGGTCGTGGCCGGCGTCGCCCTCGTCGGCGGGCCCCGGCCCACCGCTGCTCCCACCTTGAGGAATACCCTATGAACATCAGCGTTTTCGGCATCGGCTACGTGGGCCTGGTGCAAGCCGCCGTGCTGGCGGAAGTCGGTCACCAGGTGGTGTGCATGGACATCGATCACGCCAAGATCGAGAAGCTCAAGCGTGGCGAGGTGACCCTCTACGAGCCGGGCCTGGAAGAACTGGTGCTCAGCAACCTGGCCGCCGGCCGCCTGGTGTTCACCCATGACGCCGCCGAGGCCGTGGCCCATGGCGCCGTGCAGTTCATCGCCGTGGGCACGCCGCCGGCCGCCGATGGCTCGGCCGATCTGTCCGCCGTCTTCGCCGTGGCCGAGAGCATCGCCCGGCTGCGGCGCGAGCCGCTGATCGGCCAGCCGGTGTCGCGCGATCCGCTGCTGGTGGTGAACAAGTCCACCGTGCCGGTGGGCACCGGCGACCGCGTCCGCGCGCTGATCCACGAGGTGCTGGCGGAAGAGGGCCGGACCCTGCACGTGGAGGTGGTCTCCAACCCGGAATTCCTCAAGGAAGGCGCCGCCATCGCCGACTGCAAGAAGCCCGACCGCATCGTGGTGGGCACCGACTCGCCGGTGGCGCGCGACGTGATGCGCGAACTCTATGCGCCCTTCAACCGCAACCATGACCGCATCCAGTGCATGGACCTGCGCAGCGCCGAGCTGGCCAAGTACGCCGCCAACAGCCTGCTGGCGGTGAAGATCAGCTTCATCAACCAGATCGCCGAGCTGGCCGAGCGCGTCGGTGCCGACATCGAGGCGGTGCGCCAGGCCATCGGCGCCGATCCACGCATCGGCCACCACTTCATCTACCCGGGTTGCGGCTACGGCGGCTCCTGCTTCCCCAAGGACCTGCAGGCGCTGATCCGCACCGGCGAGGAAAACGCCGTGGAGCTGGACCTGCTGCGCGCCGTGGAAGCCATCAACGTGCGCCAGAAGACCAAGCTGTTCGAGCGCATCCACACCTACTTCGACGGCGATCTCAAGGGCCGCACCTTCGCCCTTTGGGGCCTGGCGTTCAAGCCCAACACCGATGACATGCGCGATGCGCCCAGCCGGGTGCTGATGGAAGCCCTTTGGGCGGCCGGGGCCAAGGTCCGGGCCTTCGACCCGGTGGCCATGGCCGAGGCCCAGCGCCTCTATGGCCACGACGAGCGCCTGGCGCTGATGGGCACGCCCGAGGCCGCCCTGGTCGGGGCCGATGCCCTGGTGATCTGCACCGAGTGGCAGCAGTTCAAGGCGCCGGACTTCGACCTCATCGCCCGCCAGCTCAACCAGCCGGTGATCTTCGACGGTCGCAACCTGTTCGATCCCGAGCGCATGGAGCGCCGCGGCTTCGAGTATTTCGCCATCGGCCGCGGCGCCGCCCTGAGCGGTCCCCAGGTCACCCGCCGCGTGGACGCCGCCTGATGGTCTCGCCCATGCCCCTGGCCCCGCGCAGCACGCCGCTGGCCGCCCTCCCGGCGGCCAACCGGTTGCGCCGGGAAAGCCTGCTGCTCGGCCTGGTCGCCACGCTGCTGTTCACCCTCGGCATCTGGAACCAGGCGCCCCAGGGCTTCGACGGCCGCTGGGCGGTGTTCCTCAATGAAATGTTCCGCCATGGCCCGAGCTTCTTCGCTACCACCTATGGCCAGCCCTACCCGGACTATCCCGGCACCGCCACCTGGCTGAGCTGGCTGGCGGCGCGGGTGATCGGCGCGCCCAACCACCTGGCCAATGTCCTGCCCACCGCCCTGGCCTCGGCCGCGGTGCTGGCGCTGACCTACCGGCTGTTGGCCGACACCCGCCGCGCCTGGGCGCTGCTCACGGTGCTGCTGGTGGCCCTGACCCCGCAGTGGCTGGAAAAGGCCCGCGCGGTCTGCCTGGACCAGCTGGTCGCCCTGGTGGTGCTGCTGTGCTTCTACCTGTTGTACAGCGCCGATCGCGACGCTCGCCCGCTGCGCCGCCTGCTGGTGCTGCCGCTGTTCGCCCTGGGCTTCGCCATCCGCGGCCCGCTGGGCCTGATCGAACCCTGCGGGGTGGTCTGCCTCTACTGGCTGGTGGTCGCCTGGGGCGAGCCGGCGCGCCGCGCCTTCGCCCTGCAACGGCTGGTCGGCTATGGCCTGGCCGGCCTGGCGCTGCTCGCCCTCAGCTGGTGGTCGCTGATGCAGCTGGCGCATTACGAGGGCGGGGCGGACTTCGCCGCCGAGGTCTGGCACATGCAGGTCACCGGGCGCCTGGACGAGAGCGGCAAGCCGTTCTGGTTCTATCTGCAGCTGGGGCTGTATCGCTACCTGCCGGTGCTGCCGCTGGCACTGCTGGTGCTGGTGGCCGAGCGCCGCCACCTGCTGGCCTGGCCGCACACCGCCCAGCGCCGCCTGCTGCTGGGCCTGGCCGGCAGCGGCCTGCTGATCCTGGTCGGGCTGTCGATCCCGCACTTCAAGCGCGCCTACTACGTGGTGCCCATGGTGCCCTTCCTGGCCGCCATCGCCGCCCATGGCCTGCTGCGCGCGCAAGGCTGGTTCCGCCGGGTCGTTCCGGTCTATACGGGGCTGGTACTGGCGCTGCCCGGGTTGGCCCTGGTGGCCCTGCTGGTCTGCCGGCACCTCTGGGAGCGCCACGGCTACTGGCCGGACGTTTCCCTGGCGCTGCTGGTGCCGCTCTTCGTCGCCCTGCAGCTCGCCGCCCTGGTCGGCTGGCGGCGCCTGACCGGCACCCGCCGGCTGCTGACCCTGAGCGCCCTGGCGCTGGCGGCCCAGTGGCTGATGCTGATGGCGGTGGTGGAGCCGGCCCAGGACCTGCAGTACGACACCCGTGGCTTCGTCCAGCAGGTGGAAGGGCTGCGCCAGGCGCAGCCGGGACCGCTGGTGTTCTTCGGCCTCGGCCAGGACAGCTGGGCGATCCGCTACATGATGAACCTGGACCACGACGAGCAGCCGCTCTTCGTCGCCCGGCCGCAGGCCGCCGACCTGGCCCACCTGCCGGCCGGTGCCTGGGTCATCCTGGCCCGCGAAGACCGTGGCCTGCTGGCCGGCACGCCCTTGGCCGATCGGCAACCGGTGCTGGAACGCCGCCTCAACGGCAACCCCTGCCTGGTGTACCAGCTGCCGTGACGACTCCGGGGCCGACCGCTGTCAGCGGTCGGCCCCGGGTTGCCGATAGAGTTCGAGAATCCGCTTGCGCCCCTGTTCGGCGACCAGATAGTGACCGTCGCCGCGGGCGATCAGGGTCTGCGCCGAGCGCAGGTGCGCGAGCACCGTGACCAGGCGCCCGTTGGGTTGCAGCAGCAGGACGCGGGCGCCGTGGGTGGCGTCCTCGGTGATCCACAGGCCGTCGGCCGAGCACTGCACGAAGCCCGGCGCGTCGAGACCCGAAGCGACCAGGGTATCGGTCCCTCCGGGCTGCCACTGCCTGACCCAGCCCTTGGCCTTTTCGGTGTAGAACAACCGGCCATCCGGGCAGCGCGCCACCCCTTCGCCTTCCTCCAGGCCCTCGCGCAACACCTGCAGTTCCCGACGTTCCGGCTGGTAGCTGAGCAGGCGGCCGCGGGGCAGGTCCTCGATGGCATAGAGGGTCTGGCCGTCGGTGGCCACACCCTCGACGTCATTGCCGTCGAACAGCGGCTCGGCATGACCATCGCGCAGCCAGAAGACCGGGAAGCTACCGCCTTCCTGGCTGACCACCAGCCCGCCGTCGAACAGCACCAGGCCATCCGGCTTGGACAGTTCGCCCAGCACCGGCTGGCGTTCGCCCGTGGGCAGTAGCCGCAGCAGGCTGCCGCGGCGGCTGGAGAATTCCTCGGTGACGAACAGGCTGCCATCGGCCGCCAGGGCCAGGGCGCTGACCATGGGGATGTCCGTGGCGAACTCGCGATAACCCCAGCCCTCGGCGGCGCTGACCGGGTGGAAGTGCCGCCAGGCCGGATAGGCGAAGCCGAACGCGACCACGGCGACGCCCAGCGCCAGGCCCTGGCGCCAGCCTGGGCGCGGAATACGTCGCATGGCGACCTCTTTGACCTAAGGAGACAGCCGCGCAGCCTAACCGGCGGCGCGTGAAGATTCCGTCACTGGCGCGCCCTCGGCAGGGCGGCCAGCGGGGCAGGGCAGCGCCATCAGGCGATGAGGAAGGCCTCGGTCAGCTTGACCCAGTAGCGCGCGCCGACCGGCAGCAGGGCGTCGTTGAAGTCATAGGCCGGGTTGTGCAGGTTGGCGCTCGGGCCATTGCCGACGAACAGGTAGCAGCCGGGTACCTGCTGCAGCATGTAGGCGAAGTCCTCGCTGGCCGGGATGGGCGCGAAGGGGTACAGGGCGTCGGCGCCGAAGTGGTCGATGGCCACCTGGCGGGCGAAGGCGGTGGGGCCGTCGTGGTTGACCAGTACCGGATAGCCGCGCTGGTAGTCCAGCTCGGCGGTGGCGCCGAAGCTTTCCGCCTGGGCGCGGACCAGGGCGCCGATGCGCTGCTCCAGCAGGTCGCGGGTGCTGTCCTGGAAGGCGCGGATGGTCAGTTTCATCTCCACCGTGTCGGGGATGACGTTGGAGGCCTCGCCGCCGTGGATGCTGCCCACGGTGATCACCGCCGTATCCAGCGGCGCCACGTTGCGCGAGACAACGGTCTGCAGCGCCATCACCGTGGCCGCGCTGGCGACGATGGGATCGACCGCCTTGTCCGGCACTGCGCCGTGGCCGCCCTGGCCGCGGATGCGCAGGAGGGCGGTGTCGGACGAGGCCATGGCGGCGCCGTCGACAAAGCAGAACTTGCCCGTCGGCACGCCGGGCATGTTGTGCAGGCCGAACACCTGGTCGCAGGGAAACAGCTCGAATAGGCCGTCCTGCATCATCTTCAGGGCGCCGCCCAGGCCTTCCTCGGCCGGCTGGAAGATCAGGTGCAGGGTGCCGTCGAAGGCACGGGTCTCGGCCAGGCAGCGAGCGGCGGTGAGCAGGGTGGTGGTATGGCCGTCATGACCACAGGCGTGCATACGGCCGGGATGCTGGCTGGCGTAGTCGAGCCCGGTGGTCTCCAGGATCGGCAGGGCGTCCATGTCGGCGCGGATGCCCAGCACCTTGCTGCCACTGCCGGCGCGCAGGGTGCCGACCACCCCGGTGCCGCCCAGGCCGCGATGGACCTCGTAGCCCCAGCCGGCGAGGGCGGCGGCCACCAGGTCGCTGGTGCGCTGTTCCTGGTAACCCAGTTCGGGATGGCGATGGATGTCGCGGCGCAGGGCGACCATTTCCGGCAGGTAGCCGGCGATATGACGGGCGGTGGCGTCTTGATCCGCAGCGGTGGCGAAACTCATGGCGGTCTCTCTCAATCCAGGTGGCGTTCGGGATAACTCATCAGGGCCAACCATCCTATCAGCAGCATGGCGATCAGGTACCAGGCCGGGGCGAGCGGACTGCCGCTGGCCTGGATCAGCCAGGTGGCGATGAACTGGGCGGTGCCGCCGAATAGCGTCACCGCCAGGGCGTAGGTCATGGCGAGGCCGGTGGCGCGCACCGGGCGCGGCAGGCCGGCGAGGATCAGCAGCAGCCCGGCGGTCATGTTGACGCTCATGGCGGTGATCACCACGAAGCGGGCGGCGAAGGCCAGGCCCTGGGTGGTGGGGTCGTTCAGCCAGACGAAGGCCGGATAGATGCCCAGCACGGCCACCGCCAGGCTGACCAGGGCCACCGGCTTGTAGCGCCCGTAGCGGTCCAGCAGCAGCCCGGCGGCCAGGGCGGCGACCATCTGCACGGCGCTGGAGGCCACCCCGGCGAGGTAGGCGCTGGTGGCCGGCAGGCCGACGATGCGGGTCATGTAGGTGGGCATGTAGAACTGCATCAGGTAGGTCAGCAGGGTGGCCGACATCACGATCAACAGCCCCAGGCCGAAGCGCCGCGGGTGCTCGCGCAGGAAGGCCCGCACCGGACCGCCTTCGGCCGCGCCGGCGCCGCTCCAGGTCTCGTCCACCTGGCGGCGGATATAGAGGCCGACCGGGATGATCAGCAGGCCGACCAGGAAGGGGATGCGCCAGCCCCAGGCGTGCAGGTCGGCTTCGGACAGGCTGCGGGTGAGCAGGGCGCCCAGCGCCGCGCCGAGCAGGGCGCTGCCGCCCTGGCTGATGACCTGCCAGCTGACGTGGAAGCCGCGGCGGCCGGGGCTGGCCGCTTCCAGCAGTAGGGTGGTGGCAGCGCCGATCTCGCCACCCGCCGAGAAGCCCTGCAGCAAGCGGCCCAGCAGCAGGATCAAGGGCGCGGCCAGGCCGATCTGGGCGTGGGTCGGGGTGAGGGCGATCAGGGCGCTGCCCAGGCCCATCAGCGAGATGGTCAGCAGCATGGCCTGCTTGCGGCCGTGACGGTCGGCGTAGGCGCCCAGCACCATGCTGCCCAGGGGCCGCATGACGAAGCCGACGCCGAACACCCCGACCGCCATCAGCAGCGAGCCATAGGGCGTATCCGAGGGGAAGTACAGCTGGCCAATGATGGCGGCGAAGAAGCTGAACACGGTGAAATCGAACATCTCCAGACCGTTGCCGAGGCTGGCGGCGGCGATCAGCCGGGCGCGCGAGGGCGCGGCGACCGGCGCGGCGGTCGGGGTGGCGGACGTCGGAAGGGCCTGGGCCATGGTGCGTTCCTCTGGTTCAGGTGAATGCTTAGCTATGCAAGTAGTGGTCCGGCCCGGCCAGTCCCTGTGCCAGAGGCGTCGGGAGGCAACGAGTGGCGGGTCCTTGCGCCAGCCTAGTGCACGGCGCTCCTGTCTGCCGCCTGACTGAACGCCTTCCCGCGGCTGGCGAGCCTTCATAAATCCGTCACAATGCCCGCCTAAAGTGCCAGCTCGCGCCTGAGCGTCGCCGGCCAGGCCCGTCTTTTCCATCCCGCGAGGAATCCGGCATGCATCTCAAAGGCCCGCTGACCGCGCTGGCGCTCGTCCTGGCCCTGGGCGGCCCGACCGCCCGCGCCGCAGGCGTCGACCCGGCCATCCCCGAGTATCAGCCGGTGAGCGGGGTCTCCGGCAACCTGTCGAGCGTGGGCTCCGACACCCTGGCCAACCTGATGACGCTCTGGGCCGAGCGCTACAAGCGCGCCTACCCCAATCTCAACATCCAGATCCAGGCGGCCGGCTCGTCTACCGCGCCACCGGCGCTCACCGAGGGCACCGCCAGCATCGGGCCCATGAGTCGCAAGATGAAGGATGCCGAGCTGCAGGCCTTCGAGCAGCGCTTCGGCTACCCGCCCACCGCCGTACCGGTGGCCATCGACGCCCTGGCGATCTTCGTGCACAAGGACAATCCGTTGCAGCGCCTGACCCTGGAACAGGTCGATGCGATCTTCTCCAGCACCCGGCTGTGCGGCGGCCCGCACGAACTCAAGACCTGGGGCGACCTGGGCCTGACCGGCGACTGGGCCAGGCGCCCGATCCAGAGATTCGGCCGCAATTCGGTATCGGGTACTTACGGCTACTTCAAGGAGGCGGCGCTCTGCCGCGGCGACTTCCGCGCCAACGTCAGCGAGCAGCCGGGTTCGGCCTCGGTGGTCCAGGCCATCAGCCAGTCCCTGGGCGGCATCGGCTACTCCGGCATCGGCTACCAGACCGCCAGTGTTCATACTCTGGCCCTGGCCCGCCAGGGCACCACCGACTACGTCGAGGACAACCAGGAGAACACCCTGTCCGGCCGTTATCCCCTGGCACGTTACCTCTACGTCTATGTGAACAAGGCCCCCAACCGGCCGCTCAATCCGCTGGAAGGCGAATTCCTGCGGCTAATCCTCTCGCGCAGCGGCCAGGAGGCGGTGATCAAGGACGGCTATATCCCCTTGCCGACCGCGGTGGTGCAGCAGTCGCTGAAGACCCTGGGCTACTGAGCGGCAGGCGCCCTGCGCCCGTCGCCGGCGTAGCGCCGGCGGCTGCCCATTCGCTGTAACCTTTCTGTCACACGACGTGATTAGGCTCTGCGCCATGAAACCCCCGGTACCCCCGTCCCCGCCCGATCCTCGCGGCCCCGCTCGGCTGGACTTCAACACGCCTGCGCTACGCCGGCGGCGCCGGTGGCGGGCCCTGCAGGACCGGCTGGTACGCTCCTCGGTGCTGGTCGGGGGGCTCGCCGTGCTGGCGACCATCACCCTGATCTTCTTCTACCTCGCCTATGTGGTGCTGCCCTTGCTGCGGGGCGCCAGCCTCCAGGCGCAGCCCTTGCCCCAGCCCACCTGGCTGGCCGCGGCCGGTGCCCCGCTGCTGCTGGGCATCGACGAGCAGAATCGCCTCGGCCTGCACCTCTCCCAGTCCGGCGAGGCGGTGTTCTTCACCCTGACCGACGGCCAGCCGGTGATGCGCGAACGCCTGCCGCTGCCGCCCGGGGTGACCATCACCAGCCAGGCCCAGGATGCCCCGCGCGGGTTGCTCGCCCTGGGCCTCTCCGACGGGCGCGTGCTGGTGGCGCACAAGCGCTACGTGTCCCGCTATCCCCAGGGCACCCGGGTCATCACCCCGGAGCTGGACTTCCCCTATGGACGGGCGCCCCTCGACCTGGGCGCCGAGCCCGTCGCCCTCGATCGCGTGGCCATCGTCGGCGACGACGACCAGCTGGTGCTGGCCGGCGCCCAGGGCAATCGGGTGACGGCCCTGCGCCTCGCCGGCCTGGCGCCCGCGGTGAGCGGTGGCGAAACCACCCGAGTACGCACCTCGACCGTGCTCGGTCCGCTCAACGCCGCGGCCAAGGCGATCTACCTCGATGGCCGCGGCCGCTGGCTCTATGCCCTCAACGGGCGCGCCCAGGTGGATGTCTTCGACCTGCGCGATGGCAGCCTCAACGGTCACTACAAGCTGCTCGAGGCGGCCGACGACGAGGTCACCGCCAGCGCCCAGCTGCTCGGTGGCGTGTCGCTGCTGGTGGGTACCGCCAAGGGCGGGATCGCCCAGTGGTTCCTGGTCCGCGGCCAGGATGGCGAGCCGGTGCTGAGACATATCCGCAGCTTCCAGCTGGGCGCGGCCCCCATCGTGCAGCTGGTTCCCGAACAGCGGCGCAAGGGCTTCCTGGCGCTGGACGCCGCCGGCGAGCTGGGGGTCTTCCACAGCACCGCCGGACGCACCCTGCTGCGCACGCAGATCGCGGCGGGGCCCGGGATGCTGGCGCTGTCGCCGCGCGCCGATCGGCTGCTGCTGGAAGCCGACGGTCGCCTGCTCGGCTTCACCCTGGACAATCCGCACCCGGAAGTCTCCTGGGCGGCGCTGTGGGAGAAGGTCTGGTACGAGAACTACGAGGCGCCGGCGCGGGTCTGGCAGTCCAGTGCGGCGACCGCCGATTTCGAGCCCAAGCTGAGCCTGGCGCCGCTGACCTTCGGTACCCTCAAGGCGGCCTTCTACGCCATGCTGTTCGCCGCGCCCCTGGCCATCGCCGCGGCCATCTACACCGCCTACTTCATGGCGCCGCGCATGAGGCGCACGGTCAAGCCGGTGATCGAGTTGATGGAGGCCCTGCCCACGGTGATCCTCGGCTTCTTCGCCGGGTTGTTCCTCGCGCCCTTCGTGGAAAATCACCTGCCCGGGCTGTTCAGCCTGTTGCTGCTCCTGCCGCTGGCCATCCTGGGCGCCGGCTACGGCTGGTCGCGGCTGCCGCTGACCCTGCGCGAGCGGCTGCCCGAGGGCTGGGAAAGCCTGCTGCTGCTGCCGGTGGTGCTGCTGACCACGGCCTCCGCCCTGGCGCTCAGCCCCTGGCTGGAGAGCCTGCTGTTCGCCGGCGACCTGCGCCTCTGGCTGAGCCAGGAACTGGGCATCGCCTACGACCAGCGCAATGCCCTGATCGTCGGCCTGGCCATGGGCTTCGCCGTCATTCCCAACATCTTCTCCATCGCCGAGGACGCCATCTACAGCGTGCCGCGCAGCCTGACCCTGGGCTCGCTGGCGCTCGGCGCCACGCCCTGGCAGACCCTGACGCGGGTGGTGCTGCTCACCGCCAGCCCGGGCATCTTCTCGGCGCTGATGATCGGCCTGGGCCGCGCCGTGGGCGAGACCATGATCGTGCTCATGGCCACCGGCAACACCCCGATCATGGACGCCAACCTGTTCGAGGGCATGCGGACCCTGGCGGCCAACATCGCCGTGGAGATGCCCGAATCCGAGGTGGGCGGTACCCATTACCGGCTGCTGTTCCTGGCCGCGCTGGTACTGCTCAGCTTCACCTTCCTGCTGAACACCCTGGCCGAGCTGATTCGCCAGCGGCTGAGGAAAAGATATGCGGCGCTCTGAGCGGGGGCTACCGCCAGGGCAGGGCAGCGCGCCCCGGCGCGCCCTGCAGCCGTGGCTGCGCGCCGGCATCCCCGGCGTCTGGTTGAGCGCGGGCGCCGTGGCCATCGCCGTGCTCATGACCCTGGGCCTGATCGGCATCATCGCCGTCCGCGGCCTGGCGCACTTCTGGCCGGCCGAGGTGGTGCAGGGGCGTTATGCGCCGCCGGGGCTGGAGGCACGGCTGGTGCTGGGCGAGGTGGTGCAGCGGGAAAGGGTACCGGCGGAGCGCCTGCGCGGCGTCGGGGTAGCGCTGCCGGCCGGCACCGGCGACAGCCTGAGCCGCGAACTCTTCAAGCTGGGCAACCGCGACCTCTACGGCAGCGACTTCGTCTGGCTGATCGGCGACTGGCTGCAGGATCGCCGCGTCCCCCGCGACGTCCTGGTCCTGGAACGCCGCGAGTGGGGCAACTTCTACGGCTATGCGGTGGAGGTGCGCGAAGAGGGACGCCAGGTCGCCAGGGGCGCCGCGGCCCTGCCCGAGCTGCAACGCCGGCTGCAGCGCACCCAGGCGCTGAGCGAGCGGCTGGAACGGTTGGAGAAACAGGACATCGGTGGCGTCAACTACGCCCTGGAACGGTTGCGCCTGGAAGGCCGCTCCCTGCAGCTGGAAGGCCGGCTCGACGCCGCCGCCCAGGCCGATCTCGCCGCCCGCCGCGCCGAGCTGGAGGCGCGCTATGGCGAGCTGGAAGACCAGCTGGCCAGCCTGCGCCAGGAGCAGCGGCGCGACAGCGTGGTGGTGCGTGACGTCGAGGGCCGCACCCTGGAACTCAACCTCGCCCGCGTGGTGCGCGCCTACCAGCCCAACGCCATGGGCCTGGACGCCAAGCTGGGCTTCTACGGCACCAAGCTCTGGGAATTCCTCAGCGCCGATCCGCGCGAGGCCAATACCGAGGGCGGCGTCTTCCCGGCCATCTTCGGCACCGTGATGATGACCCTGCTGATGGCGGTGATCGTCACCCCCTTCGGCGTCATCGCCGCCATCTACCTGCGTGAATATGCCCGGCAAGGCCTGTTGACCCGCATCATCCGCATCGCGGTCAACAACCTCGCCGGGGTGCCGGCCATCGTCTACGGCGTCTTCGGCCTCGGTTTCTTCGTCTATGTGCTGGGCGGCTCCCTGGACCAGCTGTTCTTCCGCGCCAGCCTGCCCACGCCAACCTTCGGCACCCCGGGCCTGCTGTGGGCCTCGCTGACCCTGGCGATCCTCGCCGTGCCGGTGGTGATCGTCGCCACCGAAGAGGGGCTGGCGCGGATTCCCCGCAGCATCCGCGAGGGCTCCCTGGCGCTGGGCGCGACCCAGGCCGAGACCCTGTGGAAGGTGGTGCTGCCGCTGGCCAGCCCGGCGATGCTGACCGGACTGATCCTGGCCGTGGCCCGCGCCGCCGGCGAGGTGGCGCCGCTGATGCTGGTGGGGGTGGTCAAGCTGGCACCGGCGCTGCCGCTGGACGGCAACTACCCCTATCTGCACCTGGAGCAGAAGATCATGCACCTCGGCTTCCACATCTACGACGTCGGCTTCCAGAGCCCCAACGTGGAAGCCGCCCGCCCGCTGGTCTACGCCACCGCCCTGCTGCTGGTGCTGGTGATCGCCGGGCTGAACCTGTCCGCCGTGTTCCTGCGCAACCGGTTGCGCGAAAAGTATCGGCTACTGGAAGACTAGTATGGTGCTTCAGAAGTTAACTACACGATTTTGGCGGCGCTTTTTCGGCGTGGACGGCGTTGCCACTCCTCACCATAGCCCTGCTATGACTCGTCGCGGCGCCTGGCCCCCATCGGAGCGCCGAATCGCCAAAAATCACTCGCCAAATCTCGTGCGAACTTCTGAAGCACCATACTAGCGCCGAGGAGAACCCATGCCTTCCGATTCCTCCATCTTCAGAACCGCCGCCGCCTACGCGGCCAGCGCCACGTCCGCGGCGAGCGAAGGTGGCGTGGCGCTGTCGGTGCCACGGCTCAACCTGTTCTATGGCAAGAAGCAGGTGTTGCAGGACATCGCCCTGGAGATCCCGCGCCAGCGGGTCACCGCCTTCATCGGCCCCAGCGGCTGTGGCAAGTCGACCCTGCTGCGCTGCTTCAATCGCCTCAACGACCTGGTCGAAGACTGCCGCATCGACGGCGAGATCCTACTCGACGGCCAGAACATCTACGCCCGCGGCACCGAGATCGCCGAATTGCGCCGGCGGGTGGGCATGGTGTTCCAGAAGCCCAATCCCTTTCCCAAGAGCATCTACGAGAACGTGGTCTACGGCCTGCGCATCCAGGGCATCAAGCAGAAGCGGGTGCTCGACGAGGCGGTGGAATGGGCGCTGCAGGCCGCGGCGCTGTGGGCCGAGGTCAAGGATCGCCTGCACGAGTCGGCCCTGGGCCTCTCCGGCGGCCAGCAGCAGCGCCTGGTGATCGCCCGCACCATCGCCGTGCAGCCCGACGTGCTGCTGCTCGACGAACCCTGCTCGGCGCTGGATCCCATCTCCACCCTCAAGGTGGAAGAGCTGATCCACGAGCTGAAACAGCGCTACACCATCGTCATCGTCACCCACAACATGCAGCAGGCGGCGCGGGTCTCCGACTACACCGCCTTCATGTACATGGGCCAGCTGGTCGAACACGGCGACACCGACACCCTCTTCACCAACCCGGCGAAGCGGCAGACCGAAGACTACATCACCGGCCGCTACGGCTAGTTCCAGGCAGGCCGGTGCCCCACCCGGCGACTCGCTCCTCTCAGGCAGGACTGACAGCATGATCAACAAAGACGGTCACACGCAGCACATCTCCCAGCAATACAACGTCGAACTGGAAGAGGTCCGCAGCCACCTGCTGGCCATGGGCGGTCTGGTGGAAAAGCAGGTCAGCGACGCCGTGCGCGCGGTGATCGACGCCGACGCCGGCCTCGCGCGCCAGGTGCGCACCATCGACGACCAGATCGACATCATGGAGCGCGGCATCGACGAGGAATGCCTGCGCATCCTCGCCCGGCGCCAGCCGGCGGCCTCCGACCTGCGGCTGATCATCAGCATCTCCAAGTCGGTGATCGACCTGGAGCGCATCGGCGACGAAGCCTCCAAGATCGCCCGCCGCGCCATCGAGCTGACCGAGGACGGCGAGGCCCCGCGTGGCTACGTCGAGGTGCGCCACATCGGCGAGCAGGTGCGCAAGATGGTCCACCAGGCGCTGGACGCCTTCGCCCGCTTCGATGCCGAGCTGGCGCTCTCGGTGGCCCAGTACGACAAGCTGATCGACCGCGAATACAAGTCGGCCCTGCGCGAGCTGGCCACCTACATGATGGAAGACCCGCGTTCCATTTCCCGGGTGCTGAGCATCATCTGGGTGCTGCGTTCCCTGGAGCGGGTCGGCGACCATGCGCGCAACATCGCCGAGCTGGTGATCTACCTGGTGCAGGGCACCGACGTTCGCCACATGGGCCTCAAGCGCATGGCCGAAGAGGTCAACCGGTCGCGCGAATGATCCGTCCGGTCGCTCCCCGGGTGGCGTCCCGGAGCCGCCTGCTATGCTGCAAGACTTGGCATGGAGTGACCGATGAGCAAGTTGAACGTACTGGTGGTGGACGACGCCCCCTTCATCCGCGATCTGATCAAGAAAGGCCTGCGCAACCTGTTTCCCGGGCTCGTGGTGGACGAGGCGGCCGATGGTCGTCGCGCCCAGACGATGCTCGGCAAGCAGCGCTTCGACCTCATCCTCTGTGACTGGGAGATGCCCGGCATGACCGGCCTGGAACTGCTGTCCTGGTTCCGTGCCCAGCCGGCCCACCAGGGCGTGCCCTTCATCATGGTCACCAGCCGCGGTGACAAGGAAAACGTCGTCCAGGCCATCCAGGCCGGCGTCTCCGACTACATGGGCAAGCCGTTCTCCAACGAGCAACTGGCCGCCAAGGTCAAGAAGGCCCTGCAACGCACCGGCAAGCTCGCCGAGCTGCAGGCCGGCGCCCAGCCCCGTCCGGCCACCGGGTTCGCCAACGATTCCCTGGGCGCCCTGACCGGCAACCGTGCCGACGTGGTCCAGCCAACGCCGACGGCATCCCCGGCGCCGTCGCCGGCTGCCAGCTCCAGCGCCGCCCTGCTGACCGGCGCCGCGCCGCCTCCGCCGGCCCGGGGCAAGGCCGCGGCCGCCAACTTCGGCCAGGGCCAGCTGCGCCTGCCCGAGGCCAGCATGGCCTGCCTGATCAAGGCGATCAGCATCAAGGAAGCCCTGCTGGTGGTGCGCCGTGGCGACCCGCTGCCGCAGATCCTGGAAACCGCCGTGCTCGACCTGGAGCAGGGCGAAGACGGCAGCGACGTGGCGCGCCTCAACGGCTACCTGCACTCGCTCAGCGCGGTGGAAGCGACGCCGGCCAGCGAGTGGGTGCAGGTCAACTTCCGCTTCATCGACCGTGACCCGGCCAAGCTCGACTACCTGTCGCGGCTGATCGCCAAGGGCACCGCCCAGCGGCACTACGTGCCGGGCGCCTGAGGAACGGCGGCCATGCTGGGGCTGGCACGGAGACTGCTTCGCTGCGCCTTACCGCGGATTCCTGACGCCCTGCCCATGCCCTTCGTCCGTCACCTGCTGCTGCTCACCTTCGCCCTGGCCGGCCCCGCCTTGGCGGCGCCCATCTACAAGTACGTGGATGCCCACGGCGTGGTCACCTACACCGACAAGGCGCAGAAGGGCGCCAAGGTGATGACTTTCAGCGACGATCCCATCGAGCGGCTGGACCAGCGGGTCAAGCTGCAGCCGCGCCACTATGCCGGCGGCACGGTGCTGGAGGTGCGCAACGACAGCTTCCTGCCGGTGACCGTCACCCTGCGCCTGTCCGCCCTGCAGAATGTCAGCGGCGTGGGCGAGGCGCCCATCCGCAAGGTGTTGCCGGCGCGCAGCCTGACGCGCCTGGCGACCCTGATCGCGCCCGATCCGAGCCGGCCGCAGCGCTACACCCCCCAGCTCACCACCCTGATGGGCAGTGCCACCCCGGTCTTCGCCTCCGGCTTCGCCTATCCGCTGCCCTGGCTCGGCGGGCCCTTCAACGTCAGCCAGGGCGCCGGCGGCGGCTTCAGCCACAACACGCCCAAGAGCCGCTATGCGGTGGACATCGCCATGCCCGAGGGCACGCCCATCGTGGTCTCCCGCGCGGGCCAGGTGGTGGAGGTGGAGAACGCCCAGGATGGCCGCGGCAACCACCCCTCCGGCAACTTCGTGCGGATCCTCCACGACGACGGCACCATGAGCGTCTACCTGCACCTGCAGCGGGGCTCGATCAAGGTCAGTGAAGGCCAGTGGGTACGCCCCGGCCAGGCCCTGGCGTCCTCGGGCAACACCGGGCGCAGCACCGGGCCGCACCTGCACTTCGTGGTCCAGCGCAACACCGGCGAGGCCGTCGAATCCATACCCTTCCGCTTCGCCCAGGCGGTGGACAGCCTGCCCAACTTCGCCGTCGGCGGACCTTGAGAGCCTGTTCAAAGGCTGCTGCGCGTCGGCCAAGCGGCGTCGAAAAGCCCCTGGAAGGCCAGCCCCTTTACCCTCTGTAGACTCGCGCGCGAGCCCGGTCGAGCGCGAGTCTGATCCGCTTCCTCAGCGCTTTTCGTGGGGCCGCCTGGGCCTTGTTTGGCTCTAGCTCGCGCGCCTTCGAGCAGGCGCTTGCCCTTGCCTGGTTTCAGCCCTGGGCGTCGAGATACTCGCTGGGCGAGACGCCCAGCACCCGGCGAAACATCCGGGTGAAGGCCGAGGGCGAGGCGTAGCCCAGGTCCAGCGCCACCCGGGTGACCGGTTCACCGGCGGCCAGCCGTGGCAGCGCCAGCATCAGCCGGGTGTGCTGGCGCCAGGTGGAGAAGCTGGTGCCGGTCTCCTTGAGAAACAGCCGCGCCAGGCTGCGCGAGCAGAGATGCAGCTGCTGCGCCCAGGTCGCCAGCGCCGTATCGTCGGCCGGATCGGCGTGCAGGCTGGTCTGGATGGCCCGCAGGCGGCGGTCGGCCAACGCCGGCAGGTGCAGGGCGGTCTCTTCGAGAAACACCAGTTCCGCCAGCATCAGCGCCCGCACATGGCCGCCCAGTTCGGCCGCGCCATAGGAAGCGCCGCCCCGCCGCAGGCACCGCAGCAATTCGCGCAGCAGTGGCGAGATGAGCACCATGCTGGTGGCCGCCTGGGGGTAGGGCAGGTCGCTCGGCAAGTCGATGATCACCACCTGCAGGGTGGCCTCGCCATTGGCCCGGGCCTGGTGTTCGATGCGCGGCGGAATCCAGATCGCCTGCTTGGGCGGAACGTACCAGACCCCTTCCTGGGTGGTGACCTCCAGCACGCCGTTGACCGTGTACATCAGGTGCGCCTGGTCATGCACATGCGGCGGCCACACCTGGCCATGAGCGAAGGTGTTGAGCTGGGACACCAGCGGCCCGGCGGGCGGGACGGGCGCATCCGCAGCCACGCTCCGCGACGGGTCTATTGTCTGTTCCTGCATAACAGCTGTCCGTTTCGGTTGGGCAGGGTCAAGGTGCTAGCGCCTAACCTGCAGCACTATGGCCGGAGCATCGGGCGCGCCCAGGAGTGATCCTTCTACGCGCCGAAAACCTGCCTCTTGCGGGAGTGTCGCACAGAACACCTGCCGCTTGGCTGACCCGCCTGAACCGTCAGGCTTGAATTTGAACTACCGTCCGATCGGTGGCAGCGTGGTACAGGGATTTGAGTACCACGCTTTTTTATTCGCACGGCGCTTTGCCAGCGGCTTCACAAAGCCGCGGTTTGGGCATCGCCCAGCCAGCACGGCTTTGTTAGTTTCGGTCCTTGCCCATCATGGTGGCCCTATGCCATGGACCGACGCCTGACCGCCCTGATCTCCTGCCTGACCCTCGCCCTGGCCTTGCCCGTCGCCCTGCCCGCGGCCGAGGCGGCGACCCTGACCAACGCCTCCACCAAGAGCCAGGCCCGCAAGGGGCAGGTCAAGCTCAAGGTGCGCAATGCCAGCGAAGGCCGCGTCTTCGAGGTACGCAACGATTTCGACGTGCCCGTGCGGGTCGAGCTGCGTCTGCAGCGTACCGTCAACGTGGCCGGTGCCGAACGGCCGATCCGCCAGGTGGTGGCGCCGCGCTCCACCGTGCAGCTGGCGGTGATCCGCAAGCGCCAGCAGGGCTTCCCCATGCACTTCGACCAGGCGTTCAGCTACAGCCCGCAGTTGCCGGCCGGCCCCCTGCCGCCGTTGGCCGACAGCGTGGCGGACGGTACCAGCAGCGGTGCTGGCTACGGCTATGCCTGGCCCTGGCGCCAGGGGATCTACTACGTGACCCAGGGTGCGGGTGGCGACTTCAGCCACAACACGCCCAAGGGCCGCTATGCGGTGGACATCGCCATGCCCGAGGGCACGCCGATCAGCGCAGCGCGGGCCGGTACCGTGGTCGACGTGGAGAACGGCCAGTTCGGCCACGGTCCCAATCCTTCGGGCAACTTCGTGCGCATCGCCCACGAGGACGGTAGCCAGAGCGCCTACCTGCACCTGCGTCGCGGCTCGGTGAAGGTCCGCCCCGGCGAGCGCGTGGAAGTGGGCACCCCGCTGGCGGAATCGGGCAATACCGGGCGCAGCACCGGCCCCCATTTGCACTTCGTGGTGCAGGCCCACGAGGGGGGCGAAATGGTGTCCATTCCCTTCCGCTTCGCCCGTCCGCTGGCGGCACTGCCCAACATGGCGCTGCGCGACCGCTGAGTCCTGAGCCGACCGCTTCGCCGCTGCAGCGTCGCCGCCTATCCGGTCGGCGACCGCACGCCTTGTCGCGGTCAGAAAGCCATTGCCAGGAATGGGGCGGGTGGCGTTATGCTATCACCTGTCGTCTCGTCTAGCCCGCTGGTTCCTCAGCTGCCTACCCCTCTCTCCAGGCCGTGGATGCCGTCCCATGAATGGACTCTTAGCCGCCTTGCGCGCCTGTGGGCGTAACCGGCTGTTCTGCCTGCTGGTACTGCTGCTGGTCGCCCTCGACTGCCGGGCACAGGCGCTGCAGCTCGAGGATCCGACCCACACCTACGATCCGCGGCCGGTGCTGGAGATCCTCAAGGCGCCGGCCAGCCTGAGCTTCGCCGAGGCCGCCGCCCGGCCGCGCGATGCGGACCAGGGTTGGCACGCTCCCGGCGTCCTGGAAACGCTGCTCCACGATGGGCGCCAGGGGCTCTGGCTGCGCTTTCGCGTCCAGGGTCGCGGCGACCAGGCCTGGTGGCTGATTCCCCGGTGGCCGGTGCTGGATAACCTCGACCTGCGCACGCGTGGCGCCGATGGTACCTGGGGGGCCCTGCAACAGAGCGGCCTGGCGCTGCCGGTGGCACAGCGGGCGCTGCCCGGGCGTCAGCTGATGTTCGCCCTGGCACCCGCCGCCGGAGCGGTGGAGGAGGTCTATCTGCGGCTGGACTCCCGCGAGAGCTTCGTGCTGCCCCTGCGGCTGATGACGCCCGCCACCTATCTGGTCCAGGCGCAGCGGGATGCCTGGCTGATCGGCGGCTTCTTCGGCTGCCTGTTCACCATCCTGCTGCTGACCCTGAGCCTGTGGAGCTTCGGCCGGCGCTCGGGCTTCGGCTGGTACGCCCTCTATCTGCTGAGCGTCATCGGCTACCAGGCGGTGACCACC
Source organism: Pseudomonas sp. No.117 (assembly GCF_054558395.1). Classification (NCBI taxonomy): domain Bacteria; kingdom Pseudomonadati; phylum Pseudomonadota; class Gammaproteobacteria; order Pseudomonadales; family Pseudomonadaceae; genus Pseudomonas; species Pseudomonas sp. No.117. The sequence continues at coordinate 299,138 of NZ_BAAJNP010000001.1, read as the reverse complement.
GGCTATGGGGGCTGGCTGCTCTGGCCGGACAGCCCGGCCTTCGCCCTGCGCGCCCATGTGGCCTTCGCTGCGCTGTGCTTCCTCAGCGCGGGGCTGTTCGTCCGCTACCTGCTCAGTCTTTACCACAGCGAGCCCTGGATCGACCTCGGCAATCGCCTGTTGATCGGCTACTGGAGCCTGAACCTGGTCATCGCGCTGGCCTGGCCGCAACTGCTGAGTTTCCAGGGGCTGCTCGGCATGATGGCCCTGAGTTGCCTGGTCCTGCTGGGTACCACCACCCACCTGGCGCTGCGCGGCAGTCGCATGGCCCGGTGGTTCAGCGTGGCCTGGGGCCTGCTGCTGCTGGGCAGCCTGGTGCAGTTGCTGGCGGTCGCCGGCTGGCTGTCCCCGGGCAGCCCGGCCTTCCACGGCCAGATGCTCGGCTTCGTCCTGGGTTTCCTGATGCTCTCCTTCGGCCTCACCGAAGGCCTCAGCCGGCAGCGGCGCGAACGGATCGAGGCGCAGCGCCAGGCGCTGGAAGCCTCCAGCGCCCTGGCGCGGGAGCGCGAAGCCTCCTTCGTCGAGCTGGAACTGCGGGTAGCGCTGCGCACCGTGGAACTGCAGCAGGCCAAGGCCGCCCTGGAGCGACTGAACCACGAGCTGCTGCACCAGAGCCAGACCGATCCCCTGACCGGCCTCAGCAATCGCCGCCACTTCGAGCGCGTCTTCCAGCAGGAGATCCGGCGCGCCACCCGGGCCGAGGTGCCGCTGGCGGTGCTGCTGGTGGACGTCGATCACTTCAAGACGGTTAACGATACCCATGGCCATACCCTGGGCGACGAATGCCTGAGGTGCGTGGCCGAGTTGCTGCGGCGACACGCCCAGCGCGCGGGGGAGGTGGCGGCGCGCTACGGCGGCGAGGAATTCGTCATCGCCCTGCCGGGCAGCGCCCTGCTGGCGGCCCAGGCGCTGGCGGAGCGGATCCGCCAGGAGGTGGCCGAGCTGGAGTTGCAGAGCGAGCAGGGACTGTTGCGGCCGACCGTCAGCATCGGCGTGGCGGTGGCCGTGCCGAGCAACCTCGAACATGGCCTGGGCCTGCTGGAGGACGCCGACCGGGCGCTCTACGCGGCCAAGCGCGCGGGGCGCAACCGGGTCTGCCTGAGCGATGGCCTGCCGGGGCTGTGGAGCGGACGCGGCTGAGGCCGCGCCCGGTCAGCGCTCTTCCGGCTGGCGCCGGCGGGCGTCCCTGGGGTCCAGCTTGATGACCTTGGCCAGCACGATCTTCGGCCCCTTCATCTTCTTGACGATGATACGCAGGCCCTCGGCCTCCAGCACCGTCTCCTCTTCGGGGACGCGCTTCAGGCTGTCGTAGATCAGGCCGGCCAGGGTCTCGGCCTCGACGTGGTCCAGATCGATGCCGAGCAGTCGCTCGACCTTGAACAGCGGGGTGTCGCCCCGCACCAGCAGCTTGCCCGGCTGGTAGGCGACCACGCCGCGCTCGGTCTTACGGTGCTCGTCCTGGATGTCGCCCACCAGCACCTCGAGCACGTCCTCCATGGTCAGGAAGCCGATCACCTTGTGGTCGGCTTCCTCCACCAGCACGAAGTGCGCGCCGCCACGGCGGAACTGCTCCAGCAACTCGGACAGCGGCATGTGCTTGGTCACCCGCTCCAGCGGATGCACCAGGTCGTCGAGGTCGAAGGAGGCGGCTTCGCTGTCCAGGCCGGCGATGGCCAGCAGCAGGTCCTTGATGTGCAGCACCCCGGTGAAGGTCTCGCTGTCTTCGTCGTAGACCGGGTAGCGGCTGTACTTGGAGCGGCGGATCTGGGTGAGGATCTCGTCCAGGCTGGCCTTGCTGTCCAGGTAGATGAGGTCTTCGCGGGAATTGGCCCAGTCCACCACTTCCAGTTCGCCCAGCTCCACGGCCGAGGCCAGCACCCGGCTGTCCGGATCGGTGGCGCGGTTGGAGTGCAGGATCAGCTTGAGTTCGTCGCGGCTGTAGTGGTGCTCGTGGTGGGCGCCCGGCTCGCCCTGGCCGGCGATGCGCAGGATGCCGTTGGCGCTGGCGTTGAGCAGCCAGATGGCCGGGTACATCAGCCAGTAGAAGAGATACAGCGGCACCGCCGTCCACAGCGACAGCAGGTCGGGCTTGCGGATGGCCCAGGACTTGGGCGCCAGCTCGCCGACCACGATGTGCAGGTAGGAGATGATGAAGAAGGCGGTGAAGAAGGCGATGCCGTGGATCACCTCGGGGCTGCTGACGCCGACGGCGGTGAGCAGGGGTTCGAGCAGTTCGGCGAAGGCCGGCTCACCGACCCAGCCCAGGCCCAGGGAGGCCAGGGTGATGCCGAGCTGGCAGGCGGACAGGTAGGCGTCGAGCTGGTGGTGCACCTTCTTGAGGATGCGCCCGCGCCAGCCGTGCTTCTTGGCGATGGCCTCCACGCGGGTGGCGCGCAGCTTGACCATGGCGAACTCGGCGGCGACGAAGAAGCCGTTGAGCAGCACGAGGAAGAAAGCGAAGAACACGAGGCCGAGATCGGCGATCAACGTCGAGGAAAAACTGGTGGAAGGGTCCATTAGGGCCGGGAACTGGAAAAAGGTCGCCTAAGCATGGGGGCGGGGCAGGGCAGTTGCAAGATGTTGCGTCCGCCGGCGGAGCAGGTCGTCGGACGTGCGGCCCGCCAGGCGCTCTGGCGCGGGCCACCGCCGCGCGGGCTGCGCCGCTAGGTCCAGCCCTCCAGACGCATGGTCGCCCGCACTAGGCGCTGCTCCTCCTGCTCGATCTCGCGCAGGCTGTCGCGAACGCTGTGGATGTGCTCGCGGGCGGCGGCGTGGGCCTCGTCGGGCAGGCGCTGGCTCACGGCCGCATAGAGGCGGGCGTGCTGGGCATCGATCTCCTGGCGCTGCGGCGGGCGATGGTAGAGGTTGGCGATGCAGGCGAACACCGACCCCAGCAGCAGCTCGTTGAGCGATTGCAGGGTGTGCACCAGCACCGGGTTGTGCGAGGCCTCGCTGATCGCCAGGTGGAAGGCGTGGTCGAGGCGGGCGTGGGCTTCTGCGGACAGGTTGGCCAGGTCCTGGGCAGCGGCGCAGAGCTCCTCGTAGCGCCGGCCGATCAGCACCAGGTCGGCGGTGGTGGCGCGCAGCGCGGCCAGGCGCGCCGCCTCGCCTTCCAGCAGGGCGCGTACCTCCAGCAGGTCGTAGAGGGTGCGTGGCTGGCTGCTGAACAGGTGCAGCAGGGGATTCTCCGCCGCCGGTGCGGCCAGGCGGGCGACGAAGCTGCCCTGGCCGTGGCGCGTCTCGATGATGCCGCGGGCGCGCAGTAGGCCCAGGCCCTCGCGCAGGGCGGTGCGGGAGACGCCGAGCTTGTCGCACAGGCGGCGTTCGGAGGGCAGCGGCTGGCCGACCTTGAGCACCCCGTCCACCACCAGGCGTTCGATCTGCTGGCTGACGTTCTCGGCGACGGGAAGGCGGGCGGTGGCGACGGACATGGCGGCTTCCTGCTGGTATGACCACGAGAGTTCAGGCTAGTGAGCCACTGGCTGAAGTGGCCGTCAAGCCTCATGCAGCGGCCTAGTCCTTTGGTCGAAGAGGCTGCAAAAACTGGTATGACCAGTGCCCTGGGCGATGGACGTATCGGCAGCAGTCGGGGTACAACCAGGTCTCTTCAGCCAGAACAACAACAATGGCGGTTACCTGATGAGCCTGGTCTACGATGAACGTCTCGACGGCGCCTTGCCCCGCCCGGACAAGGCGCAGTTGCTGCAGCGCCTGCGCGCCGAGTTGCCCGAGCACTGCCTGCTGCACGCCCGGGAAGACCTCAAGCCCTACGAATGCGATGGCCTGGCGGCCTATCGCACCACGCCGCTGCTGGTGGTCCTGCCGGAGACGGTGGAACAGGTGCAGGCGACCCTGCGCCTCTGCCATGAGCTGAAGGTGCCGCTGGTTGCCCGGGGCGCCGGCACCGGCCTCTCCGGGGGTGCCCTGCCGCTGGAGCAGGGCGTACTGCTGGTGATGGCGCGCTTCAACCGTATCCTCGAAGTGGACCCCGATGGCCGCCGCGCCCGGGTGCAGCCGGGGGTACGCAATCTGGCCATCTCCCAGGCCGCGGCGCCCCACGACCTCTACTACGCGCCCGATCCCTCGTCGCAGATCGCCTGCTCCATTGGCGGCAACGTGGCCGAGAACGCCGGCGGCGTGCACTGCCTGAAATACGGGCTGACCGTGCACAACGTGCTGGCGGTGGAGATCGTCACCCTGGAGGGCGAGCGCCTGACCCTGGGCAGCGCGGCGCTGGACAGCCCCGGCTTCGACCTGCTGGCGCTGTTCACCGGCTCCGAGGGCCTGCTCGGGGTGGTGGTGGAGGTGACCGTCAAGCTGTTGCCCAAGCCGCCCTGCGCCCGGGTGGTCATGGCCAGCTTCGCCGATGTCGAGCGCGCCGGCGCGGCGGTGGCGGACATCATCGCCGCCGGCATCATCCCCGGCGGCCTGGAGATGATGGACAACCTGACCCTGAGAGCCGCCGAGGACTTCATCCACGCCGGCTACCCGGTGGACGCCGCGGCCATCCTGCTTTGCGAACTGGACGGGGTGGAGGCCGACGTGGCCGCCGACATCGAACGGGTCAGCGCCCTGCTGGCCGCCGCCGGCGCCACCGAGATCCGCCTGGCCCGCGACGAAGCCGAGCGGCAGAAATTCTGGGCCGGGCGCAAGAACGCCTTTCCCGCGGTGGGGCGGCTGTCGCCCGACTACTACTGCATGGACGGCACCATTCCCCGCCGCGCCCTGCCCGAGGTGCTGCGCGGCATCGAGGCGCTGTCGGCGGAATACGGCCTGGCGGTGGGCAACGTCTTCCATGCCGGCGACGGCAACCTGCACCCGCTGATCCTCTTCGATGCCAATCGGCCCGGCGAGCTGGAGCAGGCCGAGGCCCTGGGTGGGCGCATCCTCGACCTCTGCGTGGCGGTGGGCGGCACCATCACCGGCGAACACGGCGTCGGTCGCGAGAAGATCAATGCCATGTGCACCCAGTTCCAGCCGGGCGAGCTGACCTTTTTCCACGCGGTGAAGGCCGCCTTCGATGCCCCCGGGCTGCTCAATCCCGGCAAGAACGTGCCGACCCTGCATCGCTGCGCCGAATTCGGCGGCCTGCACGTGCACCACGGCCAGTTGCCCCACCCCGAACTGGAGCGCTTCTGATGGATAGCCTGGAATTGCTCCTCGACCAGGTCCGCGAGGCCCTGGTCCGCCACCAGCCGCTGCGCATCCACGGCGGCGACACCAAGGCCCACCTGGGCCGCCCGGTAGCCGGCGAGCCGCTGGATGTCAGCGGCCACCGCGGCCTGGTGCGCTACGACCCCACCGAGCTGGTGGCCACGGTGCGCACCGGCACGCCGCTGGCCGAACTCAACGCCGCCCTGGCCGAACAGGGCCAGATGCTGCCCTGCGAACCGCCACGGCTGGGGGAGGGCGCCACCGTCGGCGGCACCCTGGCCTGTGGCCTTTCCGGTCCGCGGCGGCCCTGGTCCGGCAGCCTGCGCGATTTCGTCCTGGGCACCCGCTTGATCACCGGCACCGGCGAGCACCTGAGATTCGGCGGCGAGGTGATGAAGAATGTCGCCGGCTACGACGTCTCCCGGCTGCTGGCCGGCAGCCAGGGTTGCCTGGGGGTGATCACCGAGGTGTCCTTCAAGGTGCTGCCCAAGCCCCGCTGCAGCCAGAGCCTGAGCCTGGAGCTGGACGCCGAGCGCGCCCTGCAGCGCCTCGCCGTCTGGGGCCGCGAAGCCCTGCCGATCTCCGCCGCCTGCCATGACGGCCAACACCTGCACCTGCGCCTGGAAGGCGGCGAGGGCTCGGTGCGCTCGGCCGTCGATCGCCTGGGTGGTGACGCCCTCGCCGAGTCCTTCTGGGAAGATCTCAACGAGCAGCGCCTGGCCTTCTTCGCCGGACCCGCGCCCCTGTGGCGGCTGTCGGTGCCGGTCAACAGCCCCTTGCTCGAGCTGCCCGGCACCCGCCTGCTGGATTGGGGCGGCGCCCAGTACTGGCTCAAGAGCGATGCCCCGGCCACGGTCGTGCGCGAGATCGCCGAGCGGGCTGGCGGCCAGGCGCTCTGCTATGCCCCGGACGCCGAGCGCGAGGCCCAGCATCCGCTGCCGGCCGCGCTGCTGGACTACCACCGCCGCCTCAAGGCGCGCCTGGACCCCCAGGGGATCTTCAATCCGGGTCGGCTGTACGCCGGGCTGTAAGGGGAAGACGTCATGCAAACCAATCTGAGTCCCGCCGCCCGTGAACTGCCCCGCGCCGCCGACGCCGAGCGGGTGCTGCGCAGCTGCGTGCACTGTGGCTTCTGCAATGCCACCTGCCCGACCTACCAGTTGCTCGGCGACGAGCTGGACGGTCCGCGTGGCCGTATCTACCTGATCAAGGGCATGCTCGAAGGCGGCGAGGTCAGCGAGAAGACCCGCGAGCACCTCGACCGCTGCCTGACCTGTCGCAATTGCGAGACCACCTGCCCCTCGGGCGTGTCCTACCACGAATTGCTCGATGTCGGCCGCGCCGAGGTGGAGCGCCGGGTGCCGCGGCCGCTGGGCCAGCGCCTGCTGCGCGCCGGCCTGCGCCAGGTACTGCCGCAGCCGCGGCTGTTCGGGGCGCTGCTGAAAAGCGGCCAGGCGCTGAAGCCGCTGCTGCCGGCCAGCGTCCAGGCCAAGTTGCCGACGCGCATCGCCGCCCCCGGCGAGCGACCCGCGCCGCGCCATGCCCGGCGCATGCTGATCCTCGAAGGCTGCGTGCAGCCGGGGCTGTCACCCAATACCAATGCCGCCGCCGCACGGGTGCTGGATCGCCTCGGCATCAGCCTGGAAGCCGCGCCCCGCGCCGGCTGCTGCGGTGCGGTGGACTACCACCTCAACGCCCAGGACGCCGGCCTCGACCGCGCCCGGCGTAACATCGACGCCTGGTGGCCGGCGCTGCAGGCCGGTGCCGAGGCCATCATCCAGACCGCCAGCGGCTGCGGCGCCTTCGTCAAGGAGTACGCCAGCCTGCTCAAGGACGATCCGGCCTATGCCGCCAAGGCGCGGGAAGTCTCGGCGCGCACCCGTGACCTGGTGGAGGTGCTGCGCGAGCTGCCACTGGAAGAACTGCGCCTGGCCAACACTCCGCGGCTGGCCTTCCATTGCCCTTGCACCCTGCAGCACGCCCAGCGCCTGGGCGGCGCCGTGGAGGGCGTGCTGCAGCGCCTCGGCTTCCCCCTGGCGCCGGTGCCGGACGGCCACCTCTGCTGCGGCTCGGCCGGCACCTATTCGCTGACCCAGCCGGACTTGTCGCGCCGGCTGCGCGACGCCAAGCTCGACGCCCTGGAGAGCGGCCGGCCGGAGGTGATCGCCACCGCCAACATCGGCTGCCAGAGCCATCTCGACGGCGCCGGGCGCACCCCGGTGCGCCACTGGATCGAAATCCTCGACGCGGCCCTGGCCGCCCCGACCCAACCCTGAACCCTGGAGGCCCCATGAAGACCAAAGCCGTGCTCACCCTCGCCGAGATCGACACCCTGCTGGCCGCCGGCCGCGCCGAAGCCGAGCGCCAGGGCTGGGCCGTGTGCATCGCCGTGGCCGACGACGGCGGTCATCCGCTGGCCCTGCTGCGCCTGGATGGCGCCGCACCCAACAGCGCCTACATCGCTCCGGAGAAGGCCCGCAGCGCCGCCCTGGCGCGCAAGGAGTCCAAGGTGCTGGAGGAGATGATCAACAACGGCCGCACCGCCTTCCTCAGCGCGCCACTGATGCAGGGCATGCTCGAAGGCGGGGTGCCCATCCTGGTGGACGGCCAGGTGGTAGGCGCCGTCGGCGTCTCGGGCGTCAAGGCGCCGGAAGATGCCCAGGTCGCCAAAGCGGCCATTGCCGCGCTCAACTGAATTCACAGCTTCATATCAAGGAAAGCCATCATGACCGACCGTACTACCCTGGGCCGCCTGCAGGTGGCCACCGAGCTGCAGCGCTTCATCGACGAGGAAGTGCTGCCCGGCACCGGGCTCGACATCGCCGCCTTCTGGTCGGGCGTGGACCAGCTGGTGCACGAGCTGGCGCCGCGAAATCGCGAGCTGCTGGCCGAGCGTGAGCGCCTGCAGGTGGAGCTGGACAACTGGCACAGCGCCCATCCCGGCCCGGTCACCGACCTGGCCGCCTACCAGAGCTTCCTAGAGGGTATCGGCTATCTGCAGCCGGTGCCCGGCCAGGTGCAGGCCTCGACCTCCGGCGTCGACCGCGAGATCGCCGAGCAGGCCGGTCCGCAGCTGGTGGTGCCGGTGCTCAACGCCCGCTACGCCCTGAACGCCGCCAATGCCCGCTGGGGTTCGCTGTACGACGCCCTCTACGGCACCGATGCCCTGCCCGAGACCGACGGCGCCGAGCGCGGCAAGGGCTACAACCCTGCCCGCGGCGCCAAGGTGGTGGCCTTCGCCCGCCAGGTGCTGGATGGCGTGGCGCCCCTGGCCGGCGGTTCGCACAAGGACGCCACCGCCTACCGGGTGCAGGACGGCCGCCTGGTGGTGGACCTCAAGAGCGGTACCAGCGAACTGGCCGATCCGGCCGCCTTCGTCGGCTACCAGGGCGATGCCGCGGCACCTTCGGCGGTGCTGCTGCGCCACAACGGCCTGCACCTGGAGATCCAGATCGACCGCGACAGCGCCATCGGCAAGACCGACGCCGCCGGGGTCAAGGACCTGCTGATGGAGGCTGCGGTCAGCACCATCATGGACCTGGAGGACTCCATCGCCGCGGTGGACGCCGCCGACAAGGTGCTGGCCTATCGCAACTGGCTGGGCCTGATGAAGGGCGACCTGGCCGAGGAAGTCAGCAAGGGCGGCGAGACCTTTATCCGTCGGCTCAACCCGGATCGCGAATACCAGGGCGCCAATGGCCAGCCGCTGACCCTGCACGGGCGCTCGCTGCTGTTCATCCGCAACGTCGGCCACCTGATGACCAACCCGGCGGTGCTGCTGGACGACGGGCGCGAGATCCCCGAAGGCATCCTCGACGCCGTGGTCACCGTGACCATCGCGATGCACGACCTCAAGCGCCAGGGCAATTCTCGCAGCGGCTCGGTGTACATCGTCAAACCCAAGATGCACGGCCCGGCCGAGGTGGCCTTCGCCGTCCAGCTGTTCGACCGTGTCGAGGCCCTGCTGGGGCTGCCGGCCAACACCGTCAAGCTGGGCATCATGGACGAGGAGCGCCGCACCAGCGTCAACCTCAAGGCCTGCATCGCCGCCGCGGCGGCGCGGGTGGCCTTCATCAACACCGGCTTCCTCGACCGCACCGGCGACGAGATGCACACCGCCATGCTGGCCGGGCCCATGCTGCGCAAGGGCGACATGAAGACCTCCAAGTGGATCACCGCCTACGAGCGCAACAACGTGCTGGTCGGCCTGGCCTGTGGCCTGCGTGGCAAGGCGCAGATCGGCAAGGGCATGTGGGCCATGCCCGACCTGATGGCGGCCATGCTGGAGCAGAAGATCGGTCATCCCAAGGCCGGCGCCAACACCGCCTGGGTACCGTCGCCCACCGCCGCCGTGCTGCACGCCCTGCATTACCACCAGGTCAACGTCCAGCAGGTACAGCAGGAGCTGGAACGCAGCGACGTCGACGCTGCCCGCGGCGAATTGCTCGCCGGCCTGCTCAGCGTGCCGGTGGCCGAGTCGCCGGACTGGTCCGCCGAGGCCATCCAGCAGGAGCTGGACAATAACTGCCAGGGCATCCTCGGCTACGTGGTGCGCTGGGTCGACCAGGGCGTGGGCTGCTCCAAGGTGCCCGACATCCATGACGTCGGCCTGATGGAAGACCGCGCCACCCTGCGCATCTCCAGCCAGCACATCGCCAACTGGCTGCACCATGGCGTGGTCAGCGCCGAGCAGGTGGACGAGACGCTGCAGCGCATGGCCAAGGTGGTCGACGGCCAGAATGCCGGCGACGCCCTCTACGAGCCCATGGCCGGCCACTTCGATAGCTCCTACGCCTACCGCGCCGCCCGCGACCTCATCTTCAAGGGCCGCGAGCAGCCTAGCGGCTACACCGAGCCGCTGCTGCACGCCTGGCGGTTGAAGAAGAAAGCCGGCGCCTGATAGTGGTCTTGGGTTCCCGTCCATGCTGGGCGGGAACCCGTTCTGCCGATGGCCTGACCACTGGTGCCCCGACCACCGCCTCTTCCCTTGCCACTGGCGAATTTTTATACTATCTGGTCCCCCGTTCCCGGGATCATCATCGCCACGAGGAAGACCATGGCCCGCGTTACTGTCGAAGACTGCCTGGACAACGTAGACAACCGATTCGAGCTGGTCATGCTCGCCACCAAGCGCTCGCGCCAGCTGGCCACCGGCGGCAAGGAGCCCAAGGTACCGTGGGACAATGACAAGCCCACCGTCGTCGCCCTGCGCGAGATCGCCGAAGGCCTGGTCGACGAAGAAGTCATCCGTCTGGACGACATCGTCGAAGAAGAGCCGCTGTTCGCCGCCTTCGAAGTCAACGAAGAAGCGGACGGCGAGGCCCTCTAAGCCATGGCCGCCGAGCCTGCGCGTAGTGACGTCCGCCCGACCGGCATCGACCTGCTGGCCGAGCGTCTGGCGGACTACCTGACCCCCGACCAGGTCAATCTGGTCAGGCGGGCCTACTACTACGCCGAGCAGGCTCACGACGGGCAGCGCCGCCGCAGCGGCGAGCCCTATGTCACCCATCCGCTGGCGGTCGCCAACATCCTCGCCGACATGCACATGGACCATCAGAGCCTGATGGCGGCCATGCTGCACGACGTGATCGAGGACACCGGCATCGCCAAGGAAGCCCTCGCCGGCCAGTTCGGCGAGACGGTGGCGGAGCTGGTGGACGGGGTCAGCAAGCTGACCCAGATGAAGTTCGAGACCAAGGCCGAAGCCCAGGCGGAGAACTTCCAGAAGATGACCATGGCGATGTCCAAGGACATCCGCGTCATCCTGGTCAAGCTGGCCGACCGGCTGCACAACATGCGCACCCTGGACGCCATGCCGCCGGACAAGAGCCGGCGCATCGCCAAGGAAACCCTGGAAATCTACGCGCCCATCGCCAACCGGCTGGGCATGCACGATTTCTACGTGGAATTCGAGGACCTGGGTTTTCGCGCCATGCACCCGATGCGCGCCGAGCGTATCCAGCGGGCGGTCAAGACCGCGCGGGGCAATCGCCGCGAGATCCTCGGCAAGATCCAGGAATCCCTGGCCAACTGCCTGGCCCGCGACGGCCTCGACGGCGAGGTGGTCGGCCGCGAGAAGCACCTGCACAGCATCTACCAGAAGATGCGCGGCAAGCGGAAGTCGTTCAACGAGATCATGGACGTCTACGGCTTCCGCATCATCGTCGACAAGGTCGACACCTGCTACCGGGTGCTCGGCGCGGTGCACAATCTCTACAAGCCGTTCCCGGGGCGCTTCAAGGACTACATCGCCATCCCCAAGGCCAACGGCTACCAGTCGCTGCATACCACCCTGTTCGGCATGCACGGCGTGCCCATCGAGATCCAGATCCGCACCCGCGAGATGGAAGAGATGGCCAACAACGGCATCGCCGCCCATGGCCTGTACAAGGCCGGGGGCGACGAGCCGCGCGCCAGCCACCTGCGCGCCCGCCAGTGGGTCAAGGGCATCCTCGAGTTGCAACAACGCGCGGGCAACTCCCTGGAATTCATCGAGAACGTGAAGATCGACCTCTTCCCCGACGAGGTCTACGTCTTCACCCCCAAGGGTCGCATCATGGAGCTGCCCAAGGGCTCCACAGCCGTGGACTTCGCCTATGCGGTGCACACCGACGTCGGCAACAGCTGCATCGCCTGCCGCATCAACCGCCGCCTGGCGCCGCTGTCGCAACCGCTGGGTAGTGGCGAGACGGTGGAGATCGTCACCGCGCCCGGCGCCCGGCCCAACCCGGCCTGGCTCAACTTCGTGGTCACCGGCAAGGCGCGCACCAACATCCGCCATGCACTCAAGCAGCAGCGTCGCTCCGAGTCCATCAGCCTCGGCGAGCGCCTGCTGAACAAGGCGCTGTCCGGCTTCGGTACCCAGCTCTCCAAGATCTCGCCGATGCGCATCCTCTCGGTGCTCGGCGAATACAAGGGCGTGGTGCTGGAAGACCTGCTCGAAGAGATCGGCCTGGGCAATCGCATGGCCTATGTGGTGGCGCGGCGCCTGGTGTCCGGCAGCGAGCAGGAAGAGCCGCTGGAACCCCAGGCCAGCACTACGCCCCAGGGGCCGCTGGCGATCCGTGGCACCGAAGGCCTGGTGATCAGCTACGCCAAGTGCTGCACGCCGATTCCCGGCGACCCCATCGTCGGCCACCTCTCGGCGGGCAAGGGCATGGTCATCCACCTGGAAAATTGCCGGAACATCGCCGAATTCCGGCACAACAGCGAAAAGTGCATCGTGCTCAACTGGGCCAAGGACGTCACCGGCGAATTCAGCGTCGAGTTGCGCGTCCAGCTGGAGCACCAGCGCGGCCTGATCGCCATGCTGGCCAACCACGTCACCGCGGTGGACGCCAATGTCGAGAAGATCGGCATGAACGAGCGCGATGGTCGAGTCAGCGTGGTCCAGCTGGTGGTCAGCGTGCGTGACCGCGTCCATCTGGCGCGGGTGATCAAGAAGCTGCGTACCCTCAAGGGCGTGGCCGGTATCACCCGAGTTCGCAGCTGAGAACCTGCTAACGATCTGCTGCGCGTCGGCCAAACGGCGTTGAAAATGCCCTGGAAGGCCAGCCCCGCCTGGGCGGCCCCGTCGCAATGCTCATTTACCACTCGTAAACTCGAGCGCGAGTCCGATCCGCTTCCTCAGGCATTTGATTCGCTGGCGCTCACCCTTCGGGCCAGCCTTTGGCTGTTACTCCCGTTGGTCGTTGCGCCTTGTTTGTCTCTAGCTCGCGCGATCGTGAACAGGTTTTGAGGTTGCAGCGACTCACCACCGGCTTGCAGAATCGGGCCTTTCCCGCACAGGAGCGACCCATGAGCAAGCAAGTGATCCACACCGACAAGGCGCCCGCCGCCATTGGTACCTACTCCCAGGCGATCAAGGTCGGTGACACCGTCTATCTCTCCGGGCAGATCCCGCTCAATCCGACCAGCATGGAGCTGGTGGATGGCTTCGAAGCCCAGGTGGTGCAGGTCTTCGAGAACCTCAAGGCCGTTGCCGAAGCCGCTGGTGGTTCGCTGGCCGATATCGTCAAGCTGAACATCTTCCTGATCGACCTGGCGCACTTCGCCACCGTCAACGAGATCATGGGCCGCTACTTCCAGCAGCCCTATCCCGCCCGCGCCGCCATCGGCGTGGCCGCGCTGCCGAAGGGCTCGCAGGTGGAAATGGACGGGGTGCTGGTGCTGGGTTGATCCCGGCACAGGAATCGTAGGTTGGGTTGAGCGCAGCGAAGCCCAACAACAGCGCACGCTGTCAGCTCCGTTTTATTGGGCTTCGAAGATGGAGCCGTCTCAACCCAACCTACAAAACCGAGTCTGGTGCAGGATCCGTAGGTTGGGTTGAGCGCAGCGAAGCCCAACAACAGCGCACACTGTCAGCTCCGTTTTGTTGGGCTTCGAAGATGGAGCCGTCTCAACCCAACCTACAAAACCGAGTCTGGTGCAGGATCCGTAGGTTGGGTTGAGCGCAGCGAAGCCCAACAACAGCGCACGTTGCCAGCTCCGCTCTGTTGGGCTTCGACGGTGGAGCCGTCTCAACCCAACCTACGGCTCCGATCCTGCTCCAAACGAAAAAAGCCGACCGTCTCGCGACGGTCGGCTTTTTTCATGCCTGCTTGCTTAGGCCGGAATGGACTTGATCTTCGGCATCCGCGCCCAGCAGCGATGCTTGGCGATGGCGGCGAAGAAGTCCTGCTGCACCGCCTTGAAGTCGCTACCGGTCAGCAGCGCCTCGTCGGGGCTCAGGTAGACCGCCTTGAGCAACTGCTCGGCTTCGCCAGTGAGGGCGATGGCCTTGAGGTGCTTGTAGGCTTCCAGCAGGTAGTGCTTGATCACGCCGTCGTCGAGCATGGCCTTGACGCTCTCGGCGCCGCCCGGGACATAGACCGCGTCCAGCGCCACCGAAGGCATGCCCTCGGCCGAGCCGTCCACGGCGACTTCGCTGCCGTCGGCGGCCTTGACCGGGCCGGCGGTGGGGCCGAGCACCTTGACGTGGGCGCCTTCGGCCTTGAGCGCCTGCTTGATGGCGTCCACTTCGCTGGTGATGACGCCGTCACCCACCAGCACCGCCACCTTGAAGCCCTTGATGTTGCCGGACAGCAGGTTGAGCTGGCTCAATGCCGGCGACTTGTCGATGGAGATCTGGCGCGGCTGCACGGTGGGGGCGGTGGGCGGGGTCACGCCGACCTTCTTGGCCACCTTCTGCGCCAATTCCAGATCGATGTTGGCAAGGATCTCGTTGACTTGACGTTCGCGAATCCACATCCGCTCGACCTTGCCCAGCTCGAAACTGTAGGCGTCGGCGACGTGGGCCTGTTCGGCCTCCGACAGGCTGTTGTAGAACAGCGTGGCCTGGGAGAAATGGTCGCCGAAGGACTCGCTGCGCTCGCGCACCTTGTAGCCATCGATGCGCTCGTAATAGCTCTCGAAGCCACCATCCTGGGACGCCGGCGGGGTTTCCTTGGGCCAGCCGCCGTCGATGGAGTTGGGCTCGTAGGAGGCGCGACCCTTGTCGATGGTCATGCGGTACTTGGCGTCACGCTGGCCATTATGGTTCGGCACCACCGGGCGGTTGACCGGCAGTTCGTGGAAGTTCGGCCCGCCCAGACGGCTGATCTGAGTGTCGGTGTAGGAAAACAGCCGGCCCTGCAGTAGGGGGTCGTTGCTGAAGTCGATACCGGGCACGATATGACCGGGGCAGAAGGCCACCTGCTCGGTCTCGGCGAAGTAGTTGTCCGGGTTGCGGTTGAGCACCAGCTTACCCAGCGGGGTGATGGGCACCAGCTCTTCGGGAATGATCTTGGTGGCGTCGAGGATGTCCCAGTCGAACTTGTGCTCGTCTTCCTCGGGAATGATCTGCACGCCGAATTCCCACTCGGGATAGTCGCCAGCCTCGATGGCTTCCCAGAGGTCGCGACGGTGGGCATCGGTGTCCTTGCCGGCCAGCTTCTGGGCTTCGTCCCACACCAGGGAGCGCACGCCACCGGCGGGCTTCAGGTGGATCTTGACGAAGACGCCCTTGCCCGCGGTGTTGATCATGCGGAAGGTGTGGATGCCGAAGCCCTGCATGCTGCGCAGGTTCACCGGGATGGCGCGGTCGGTCATGGTCCAGAGCACCATGTGCGCCGACTCGGGCACCAGGGAGACGAAGTCCCAGAAGGTGTCGTGGGCGCTGCCGCCGGTGGGGATCTCGTTGTGCGGCTCGGGTTTCACCGCATGGACGAAGTCCGGAAACTTGATGGCGTCCTGGATGAAGAAGACCGGCATGTTGTTGCCGACCATGTCCCAGTTGCCTTCCTCGGTGTAGAACTTGATGGCGAAGCCGCGCACGTCGCGTACGGTATCGCCGGAGCCGCGCGGGCCCTGCACGGTGGAGAAGCGCACGAACACCGGGGTCTGGTGGTTGGGGTCGCGGAAGAGGGCGGCCTTGGTCAGGTCGGACCAGTCCTGGTAGGGCTGGAAGTAGCCGTAGGCACCAGTGCCCCGGGCATGGACGATGCGCTCCGGGATGCGTTCGTGGTCGAAGTGGGTGATCTTCTCCCGCATGATGAAGTCTTCGAGCAGGGAAGGACCGCGGGTGCCGGCGCGCAGGGAATTCTGGTTGTCGGCGATCTTCACGCCGTGGTTGGTGCGCAGTGCCTGGCCGGTGGCATCGGAGCGGAATTGTTCCAGTTGCTCGAGCTTCTTCGAGGTGTTCTGGCGATCCAGGGTGTCGGTACCGGCGAGTTCACTCTTGGGGGGCGTAGCCATGGAAAGTCCTCATCAGGCGCCTGGAGGGCGCTCTTTGCGTCCCCTACGGAATGTGGGGCGAATTCAGGCAGTCCTGTAGTGACTCACCCGTGCGCTTCGGTGTTCCGTTGGGCTGATGCGAAGCGACGGGCTGTTTCGCCGGCCGTGGACAGCGTTCTTATCGGTGGCCATATGCCTTTATTGGCTGAGCATCCGATAACAAGTGCTAAGCAGATATAAGCGCGCACGTTAAACTGCGCGCCGGGATCACCCTCCCGTTGTCTGACGATGCCCACAAGGTTCTTCCATTGATCGAATTCCAAGCTGTCCACAAGACGTACCGCACGCGCGGTCGCGAGGTCGCGGCGCTCCAGCCGGTCGACCTGAGGATCGAAGCCGGCGAGATCTTCGGCCTGATCGGCCATTCCGGCGCCGGCAAGAGCACCCTGCTGCGCCTGATCAACCGCCTCGAAGCCCCCAGTGGCGGTCGCTTGCAGGTCGATGGCGCCGAGGTCACCACCCTGGGCTCGACCGAGCTGCGTGATTTTCGCCGCCGCATCGGCATGATCTTCCAGCACTTCAACCTGCTCTCGTCCAAGACCGTGGCGGCCAACGTGGCCCTGCCACTGGAACTGGCCGGCGGGCGCTCGCGGGCGCAGATCGCCCAGCGCGTCGAGGAGCTGCTGGCGCGGGTCGGCCTCTCCGACCAGGCACGCAAGTATCCGGCGCAACTCTCCGGCGGCCAGAAGCAGCGCGTCGGCATCGCCCGCGCCCTGGCCACCGAGCCGAAGATCCTGCTCTGCGACGAGGCCACCAGCGCCCTCGACCCCCAGACCACCGCCCAGGTACTGCAACTGCTGGCCGAGCTCAATCGCGAGCTGGGGCTGACCATCGTGCTGATCACCCACGAGATGGACGTGATCCGCCGCGTCTGCGACCGCGTCGCCGTGCTCGATGGCGGCGCCGTGGTGGAGCAGGGCACCGTGGCCGATGTCTTCCTGCATCCGCAGCACCCCACTACCCGCCGCTTCGTCTTCGAGGCCGAGCATCAGGACGAGGCCGACCTGGCCGACGCCTATGCCCATGTCGAAGGCCGCATCCTGCGCCTGACCTTCCGCGGCGAGGCCACCTATGCACCCCTGCTGGGCCATGTCGCCCGGGAGACCGGTGTGGACTACAGCATTCTCGGCGGTCGCATCGACCGCATCCGGGACGAGCCCTATGGCCAGCTCACCATCGCCCTGGTGGGCGGTGACCTGGACGCCGCCCTGGCTCGCTTCCAGGCCGCCGACGTCACCGTGGAGGTCCTGCGCTGATGGACGAACTCTTCACCAACATCGACTGGGCCGAGATCTGGCAGGCGACCCAGGACACCCTGGCCATGCTCGGCTGGTCCATGCTCTTCACCCTGATCCTCGGGCTGCCGCTGGGCGTGCTGCTGTTTCTCACCAGCCGCCGCCAGCTACTGGAGCAGCCGCTGGTCTACGGCATCCTGTCCTTCGTGGTCAACGTGCTGCGCTCGGTGCCCTTCATCATCCTCTTGATCCTGATGATCCCCATCACGGTCTGGCTGATCGGCACCTCCCTGGGCGTCGAGGGGGCCATCCCGCCGCTGGTGGTGGGCGCCGCGCCCTTCTTCGCCCGGCTGGTGGAGACCGCCCTGCGCGAGGTCGACCGCGGCATCATCGAGGCCACCCAGGCCATGGGCGCCAGCCTCTGGCAGATCGTCACCCGCACCCTGCTGCCCGAGGCCCTGCCCGGGCTGATCGCGGCCACCACCGTCACCGCCATCGCCCTGGTGTCCTACACCGCCATGGCCGGGGTGATCGGCGGCGGCGGCCTCGGCGATCTGGCCATCCGTTTCGGCTACCAGCGCTTCCAGACCGACGTCATGGTGGTCACGGTGCTCTTGCTGCTGGTGCTGGTCCAGGTACTGCAGATGGTCGGCGATAGGCTCGTCGCCCATTTCAGTCGTCGCTGATCCCACCCGAAGGTTCATACAAGGAAAATCCAGATGTCGCTGAAACGTACCCTGCTGTCCCTGGCCTTCGGCCTGAGCGTTGCCGCCGCTGCCCAGGCCGAGACCCTGACCGTCGCGGTCAATCCGGTTCCCCACGCGGAGATCCTGGAATTCATCAAGCCGCAGCTGGCCAAGGAAGGAGTGGACCTGAAGATCAAGGTCTTCACCGACTACATCCAGCCCGATCGCCAGACCGATCAGAAGCAGGTGGATGCCAACTACTTCCAGACCAAGCCCTATTACGCCAGCTACAAGAAGAGCAACCCGAGCAGCGACCAGGTGCCGGTGGTGGCGGTGCACGTCGAGCCCTTCGGTGCCTACTCGCAGAAGATCAAGGACATCAAGGAGCTCAAGGACGGCGCCACCGTGGCCATCCCCAACGACCCGAGCAACTCCGGTCGCGCCCTGCTGCTGATCGCCAAGCAGGGCCTGATCACCCTGAAGGATCCGAGCAACGTCACCGCCACCCCGCGTGACATCGTCGAAAATCCCAAGCACCTCAAGTTCAAGGAACTGGAAGCCGCGACCCTGCCGCGCGTGCTCAACCAGGTCGACCTGGCGCTGATCAACGCCAACTACGCCCTGGAAGCCAAGCTGGTGCCGACCAAGGACGCCATCTTCATCGAGAGCGGTGAGTCGCCCTACGCCAACCTGCTCTACACCCGCGCCGACAAGGCCAACGACCCGGCCATCCAGAAGCTGGCCAAGGCCCTGACCACCCCCGAGGTGAAGCAATTCATCGAGAAGAAGTATCAGGGCGCCGTCGTTCCCGCGTTCTAAGAATCTGTTCACGATCTGCTGCGCGTCGGTCAAACGGCGTTGAAAATGCCTTCGGAATGCTCATTTACCACTCGTAAACTCCGCTTCCTCAGGCCTTTTCGCCTTGTTTGTCTCTAGCTCGCGAGACCGTGAACAGCTTCTACGCCTTAGCTCCACCCGCCGCCGGCACGCGCCAGACGCGCCGGCGGTTCCACCCCCGCCTTAGGAAACTGCCATGAAGAAACTGCTCGCCACCGCCGCCCTGCTGGCCGCCGGCCTGACCGCCCACGCCGCCGAGACCCTCAGCGTCGCCGCGACCCCGGTACCCCACGCCGAGATCCTCGAATTCGTCAAACCCCAGCTGGCCAAGGAAGGGGTGGACCTGCAGATCAAGGTCTTCACCGACTACGTGCAGCCCAACCTGCAGGTGGCCCAGAAGCGCCTGGACGCCAACTTCTTCCAGCACCAGCCCTACCTGGATGAATTCAACAAGAGCCGCGGTACCGACCTGGTGACCGTCGCCCAGGTGCACGTCGAGCCCTTCGGCATCTATTCGCAGAAGATCAAGCAGCTCGCCGAAGTCCGCGACGGCGCCGTCGTGGCCATCCCCAGCGACGCCACCAACGGCGGCCGCGCCCTCCTGCTGCTGGAAAAGGCCGGGCTGATCAAGCTCAAGGACAGCGCCAACATCCTCGCTACGCCCAAGGACATCGCCGAGAATCCGAAGCACCTGAAGTTCAAGGAGCTGGAAGCCGCCACCCTGCCGCGCGTGCTGAATCAGGTCGACCTGGCGCTGATCAACACCAACTACGCCCTGGAAGCCAAGCTCAACCCGACCCAGGACGCCCTGCTGCTGGAAGGCAAGGAATCGCCCTATGCCAACATCCTGGTCGCCCGTCCGGACAACAAGGACAGCGACGCCGTGCAGAAGCTGGCCAAGGCGCTGAACACCCCGGCGGTGAAGCAATTCATCGAAGAGAAATATCAGGGCGCCGTGGTCCCGGCGTTCTGATCGGTATTCGCGCCACGAGAAACGCCGGCCCAGGGCCGGCGTTTTTCATGGGGTCAGCGACGCTATCAGCCCGCCGATTCCATCCCCGCCGGCTCGCTCCCCCGGCGCCCGATGATCACCAGCAGCACCACGGCGCCCGCCGCCATCAGCAGTGGCAGGGCGTGGCCGGTGAGCCACTGGCTGGCGGCGCCGGTGACCAGCGGGCCGACCAGGCAGCCGAGGCCCCAGAGCTGGGCGATGCAGGCGTTGGCTCCGACCAGTTCGGCATCGCGGTAGCGCTCGCCTACCAGGATCAAGGCCAGGGTGAACAGGCCGCCGGCGGTGGCGCCGAATAGCACCAGCAAGGGCCAGACACCCGGGGTATGCAGCAGCAGTGGCAGGGCCAGGCTGACCGCCAGCAGACCCAGGGCGCAGCCGAGGAACAGCCCCTGGCGCGAGAGGCGGTCGGCGAGCAGGCCCAGCGGCAGTTGCAACAGGGCGTCGCCCACCACCACGGCGCTGACCATGTACAGCGCCAGCTGCTGGCCGAAGCCCTGGTTCAGGGCATAGACCGGCAGCAGGGTGAGGATCATCGCCTCGAAGCAGGCGAACAGCGCCACCGCCCAGGCGATGGCCGGTGCGCCGCGGCAGAAGTGGAGCAGGGCGCGCCAGGCCGCGCCATGGCTCCCGGCCGCGGGTGCCCCCTGGCGGCCGAGCAACAGGATGGCGCCGCCGAGCATGAGCAGGGCGCCCAGCCAGAAGCCCTGGTCGCCTTCAGTGCCCAGCACCCCCAGGAGCAGCGGTCCGGCCAGCTGGCTGAGGGCGTAGCTGCTGCCATAGAGGGCCACCAGGCGACCGCGCCAGCGGTCGGTGATGACCTGGTTCATCCAGCTTTCGCCGAGCACGAAGACCAGGGTGAGGATGGCGCCGAGGGCCAGGCGCAGGATCAGCCAAAGCGCGTAGCTGGGTAGCAGCGACAGCAGGATCAGGGAGGCGGCGCCGCTCACCAGGCAGAGCTGCATCAGCCGTGGGGTGCCGACTCGCGCGGCCAGGCGCCCGGCCAGGCTGGCGCCGGTGAGGATGCCGAGGGCCGGCGAGGCCGCCATGGCACCGATGGCGAAGCTGCCGTAGCCCCAGCTTTCCAGGCGCAGGGAAACCAGCGGCATCGACAGGCCGATGGCCAGGCCCACGCTGATCACACTGCCCAGGACGGCGAAATAGGTGGCCCAGGGCATGGGCGAGGACGAGGCATTCATAGTGTGGCAGCTTACCTGATGAAACCAGCCATGAGCGGTTGGCGCGGGAGCACCGGCTGCCGGATGGCAGGGGCGTGCGGTTGGCCTTTGCCGGGCTTTCGCGTAGCGTGCGCGCTACCTTAAGCCGGTTGAGAGACATAAGAACATGCGGAAATGGCAGTGCATCGTGTGCGGCTATATCTATGACGAGGCCTTGGGTTGGCCGGACGACGGCATCGCCCCGGGAACGCGCTGGGAAGATGTGCCCGAGGATTGGCTGTGCCCGGATTGTGGCGTGGGCAAGGGTGACTTCGAGATGATCGAGATCGCCTGATCCCGCTGTGCCGCCGCTCCCGGGTGGCAAAAAAAAGGCATCGCAGGAGCGATGCCTTCTGGCTGCAGCGGCCATCCCTGCCGCGTGATCCTCAGCCTTCGATGCTGTCCTTCAGGGCCTTGCCTGGCTTGAACGCCACCGTGTTGCTCGCACGAATCTTGACCGGTTCGCCGGTCTGGGGATTCTTTCCCATGCGGGCACCGCGGTGACGCGGCAGGAAGGTACCGAAGCCGACCAGCGTCACGCTGTCCTTGCGGTGCAGCGCATTCGCGATCTCGTCCAGCAGCGTGTTGAGCACGACGTTGGCTTGTTCCTTAGGAAGTCCGACTTTTTCAGCGATCACATTCGCCAGTTCAGGCTTGCGCATAGCTACCTCTCTTGGAGTCATTTTTAGCGGTGCGGGCCTCGCATGGCTTTCCTGGCAAAGCGATTCCCCCGAGATAGAGGGTGGCCCGACACAAAGAGCGTTGGTGCGACAAAAGTCGAACCAGATGCCGTTATAAGGCAAAGCTGAGGCAAGCGAAAGTTAATTAGCAGACTATTAGCTATTCGTAGGATGACTGACGCGAACTTCGCCGACTGCCCGGCATTTTGCTAGTCGCCAGTGGACAGTTTTGTCCGCAACGTGATGGGTGGGGGAGGCGGGGTGGCGGGGTGGCCAGCGGCTCTAGCGGGCACCTGTTGGCGACCCGATGTGGGTGACGCTGGCGATGATCCCAGGCGGGGATCCGGCAGGAAGAGGTCAGACCACCGGAGCACCGCCTGGGCGCTCCGGTGGCGGTGATCAGGCGGGTGCCTGGACCGGCATCACGGGTTGGCTCGCGGGGGCCTGGCCTTCCAGGCGCCGCTCCAGCGCCTTGGGTTCGATCACCAGGCGCATGCCGTTGCTGGCCTGGGTCCGGCCCCAGTCCTCCAGCAGCTCCATGCAGGCATGGTCGATGTAGGAGACGCGATCCAGTGGCACGTGGAGGGTGGTACCGGGCTTGACCTGCTCCAGTACCTTGGTCAGCTGGGGTACGCGCAGGAAGGTGGCGGCCCCCACCAGGCGCAATTCGGCCTGTTGCGGATCGTCCTCGCGGTAATTGAGGCTGATCTTGAGTTGCGCCGCCTTGACCGCCAGGAAGGCGATCGACAGCCCGAAGCCCACCAGCACCCCGGTCAGCAGGTCGGTGGCGACGATCATCAGCGCGGTGAGGGCATAGATGATCATCGGGGAGCGGCCATAGCGCTTGAGGCCGGACAGCGACTTGGGATCGGCCAGCTTGACGCCGGTGAACACCAGCACCCCCGCCAGGCTCGCCACCGGCACCAGCTTGAGCACGAAGGGCAGGGCGGCGACGAAGGCCAGCAGCCAGAGACCGTGGAAAATGGTGGAGGCGCGGCTGGTAGCGCCGGCCTGGACATTGGCCGAGCTGCGCACGATGACACCGGTCATCGGCAGGGCGCCGACGGCGCCGCACAGCAGGTTGCCCACGCCCTGGGCGCCCAGCTCACGGTCGAAATGCGAGCGCGGTCCGGTATGCATGCGGTCCACCGCGGCGGCGGAGAGCAGGGTCTCGGCGCTGGCGATGAAGGCCAGGGCCAGGGCGGCCACCACCAGTTCGGCGTTGGCCAGCATGCCGAGGTCGGCGAAGGTCACCCAGTCGATGGCGTCGGCCAGGTTGTTGGGTACCTCCACGCGCCGGATGTCCAGCGCCAGCCAGAGACTGGCCAGGGTCGCCAGGGTCACGCCGATCAGGGCACCGGGCAGGAAGCGCAGGGTCGGCGGACGGAATTTCTCCCACAGCCACATGCTGGCGATGGTCAGCAGGCCGATCAGCGCCGCCTGGGCCCCCGTGCCGCTGCCGTCGCTCTGGCTGGCGGCGTGCAGGGCGGCGCCGGGGAAGGCCAGCAGGTTGGACAGCCCCGACGCGGCGGGCTTGGCGTCGAGCATCACGTGCAACTGGGAGAGCACGATGAGGATGCCGATCCCGGCCAGCATGCCGTAGACCACCGCGGGCGAGGTGACGCGGAACCAGGCACCCAGACGGGTGAAGCCGGCGATGAGTTGCAGCAGGCCGGCGAGCAGCAGCACCGGGCCCAGGGCCTCGATGCCGTGCCGGTTGATCAGGTCGAACACCAGCACCACCAGGCCGGCGGCCGGACCGCTGACCTGCAGCGGCGAGCCGGCGAGGAAGCCGACCACCAGGCCACCGATGATGCCGGTGATGATGCCCTTGGCCGGCGGCATGCCGGACGCGATGGCGATGCCCATGCACAGCGGCAGGGCGACCAGAAACACCACGAGTGAGGCCAGGGCGTCGCGCGACAGGCTGCGCCCCGGGGGCTGTTGATTGGCAAGCATGGTCCTAGTCCTCCAGCGACTCGGGATGAAGCGGTGCCTAGGCGTCATATCACGTCATATGACACCGGCCGGTTTCAGGCAGCGATGAAAAAGGTGGGCGGCCCCGATGGAGCCCCAGGTGGGTACGCCCTGCGCGGTGCGCTGTTATGGGCCGCCGGGTCGCTGGACCCGGCGGCAGGCTGCCGTCCGCAGGCCGGACGGCAGCGGCGGATCAGGCCGGCTGCAGGCGCGGGCGCGGGGTGGCGACCGGCATGTTCTCGCCATCCAGCGGCAGGAAGCGTTCCTGCTGGGCGTCGTACGCCTTGATCTCGCTGGTCTCGATGGAATAGACCCAGCCATGGATCTGCAACTGGCCGCTGGCCAGGCGCGAGGCCACGGACGGGTGGGTGCGCAGGTGGACCAGCTGGGCGACGACGTTTTCCTCGGTCAAAAAGCCCAGGGTGCCGCCGTGGCCGCAGTCGCAATGGCCGTGGTCCTCGACCACGGTGCGGGCGACCTCGGCATGGCGCAGCCAGACCTTTACCGTCGGCATCTTTTCCAGCGGATCGGGGTTGAGGACCGCCTTCATGGCGCCGCAATCGGAGTGGCCGCAGATGATGATGTGCTTCACGCCCAGGGCCACGACCGCATATTCGATGGCGGTGGAAACGCCACCGTTCATCTGGCCGTAGGGCGGTACCACGTTGCCGACGTTACGGGTGACGAACAGATCGCCCGGCGAGCTCTGGGTGATCAGCTCGGGAACGATCCGCGAGTCGGCACAGGTGATGAACATGGCCTTGGGCGACTGCGCACTGGCGAGCTTCTTGAACAGCGCTTCCTGTTCTGGAAAGACATCTTGGCGGAAACGCTTGAAACCATCGACCAGCTGCAGGAGGGCCTCGTCGGGTGCGCCGAAGGTGGTATCCGTGTTATCGCTCATCTGTTTCTGACCTCTTCTCAAGTACGCAATGGCAGCGCAAGCGCTGGTTAGTGGCTAGACGCCCCCAGGCATCGCTTCGATACGCTCCGGTCTTCTGTGGACGCGGTCGCTTCGTTATCGGGCGATCCATCGCGTGTTCGGGCGGCGTCCTGGCACCCCGTGTGGCAGCTTGGTGGAAACAACCTTAATCCACGCTGAAAGAATCTCTCGTGACCGACAACGGAGAAGATATTTCAAACTTATACTGAGATCATCCCGCCATTATCGCTACACGATCAAAGAATTTAGCACTTTTATCGGCACGAACCCGGCAGTTCGCCGCCGGTTCGCGCCGTTCGCCGTGAAAAAAACGTGAATTGCGCTACTCAAAAGGATTTCCTTGGCGATCAGGGGCTTGCGAGAGATGTTCGAAAATGTGAACGCAATGCCGCTGGCGGACATTGCCGGCTTTTCCCGCCTTTTCGCTGTAGTCTGTGCGCTGCGGCACAGTGCCGCAGTGCAAAACTTTCGCCTGCCTTTCAATAGCTCCAATGGGCTATAGGACAGGGGTTTGCGGCTTTTGCTCTACCGCTGCGCCGCGCGCCGACCAAAGTCGCGCCGATGTGCGGCCTCAGGATCGGCGCCCGCTGGTCGATAGGGGGAGCTTTCCAGGCTCAACGGAAACTCTCCATGTCCCTTCGCAATCTGTCC
The DNA here is from genome assembly GCF_054558395.1 of Pseudomonas sp. No.117. Taxonomy (NCBI): domain Bacteria; kingdom Pseudomonadati; phylum Pseudomonadota; class Gammaproteobacteria; order Pseudomonadales; family Pseudomonadaceae; genus Pseudomonas; species Pseudomonas sp. No.117. The sequence continues at coordinate 273,937 of NZ_BAAJNP010000001.1, read as the reverse complement.
ATCGCCCACCGCGCCACGCTCGGTTTCGCCTTCATCGGCCTGTTGCTGCTCCTGCTGGGCGGCACCGCCCTGGTCAAGATGAACGACATCCGTGCCTCGGGCCTCGCCATCGAGGACCGCGCCATGCCCCGCGTCGCCGCGCTCGACGAACTGACCGCCCTGACCCTGCGCCTGCGGGTGCTCTCCTATCGTCTGCTGCTCAACCGCGAGCCGGAGATCATCGCCAAGACCCAGGCGCTGTTCCAGCAACGCAACGGCCAGATGCGCGCCGCCCAGCAGCGTTACGAAGCCCTGATCCAGTCCCCGGAAGAGCGCACCGCCTACGCCCGCTACGGGCAGCTGATCGCCCAGTACGACGGCCTGCAGCAGCGCATGCTGGCCTTCTCCGCCGCCGACCAGCTGGAGCCGCTGCGACAGCTGCTCAACGAAGACCTGCTGGCCAACTCCGACGCGGTGAACACCGTGCTCCGGCAGCTCACCGACCTGGTCGACCAGCAGACCGCCGCCGCCAACGCCCTGTCGGCCCAGGACTATCGCCATGCCATCCAGTGGCTGGTGCTGCTGCTGGCCGCCACCGCGCTGCTGACGCTGGTCTTCGCCTGGCTGCTGATCCGCAGCATCACCCAGCCCATCGCCCGGGCGGTGAAGGCGGCCGAGGTGATCGCCACGGGCGACCTCACCGAGGACATCCACGCCGAAGGCCGCGATGAGGCCGCCCGGCTGCTGCAGGCCATGAAGACCATGCAGGGACAGCTGCGCCTGACGCTGCAGGGCATCCTCGGTTCGGCCACTCAGCTCGCTTCGGCGGCGGAAGAGCTCAATGCCGTGACCGATGAATCCAGTCGCGGCCTGCAACGCCAGAACGCCGAGATCGAGCAGGCCGCCACGGCGGTGACCCAGATGTCGTCGGCGGTGGACGAGGTGGCGCGCAATGCCGTCAATACCTCCCAGGCTTCCCAGGAGTCCGCCGGCACCGCCCGGGACGGTCGCGATCTGGTCCAGGAAACCGTGGGCGCCATCGCCGCCATGAGCGACGACGTCCAGCATGGCGCCACCCTGGTGGGCGACCTGGCGATGCAGGTCAACGACATCGGCAAGGTGCTGGACGTGATCCGCAGCGTGGCCGAGCAGACCAATCTGCTGGCGCTCAATGCCGCCATCGAGGCCGCGCGGGCCGGCGAGGCCGGTCGCGGCTTCGCCGTGGTGGCCGACGAGGTGCGGGCGCTGGCCCATCGCACCCAGGAATCGACCCGCGAGATCGAGACCTCCATCGGCACCATCCAGCAGGGTACCGGTCAGGCCGTGGCGGCCATGCGCAGCAGTACCGAGCGCGCCCAGTCCACCCTGGAGGTGGCGCGGGGCGCCGGCAGTGCCCTGGAGCGTATCCATGGCGCCATCGGCGGCATCAACGAACGCAACCTAGTCATCGCCAGCGCTGCGGAAGAGCAGGCCCAGGTGGCCCGCGAAGTGGACCGTAACCTGGTGAACATCCGTGAGCTGTCGATCCAGACCGCCGCGGGTGCCGAGCAATCCAGCGCGGCCAGCGCCGAGCTGTCGCGGCTGGCGATCGACCTCAATGGCCTGGTGGCGCGCTTCCGGCTGTAGGCGCTGGGCCACCGTCCCGCCCGCTAGCGCCGGGCAAGGCCCTGGCGGCATCGGCAAGCTGGTCGCGGAAGCGGAGCGGAGTCGCACCCGGGGTTAACCCGGTAGCCGAGAGGGGCGACGGTGCCCTCGGGTGCGGCTGGCGATCCAGGTCAGTTTCAACGCGGCGTGGTCGACGCTCGGCCGCCTTGGCTCAGGCGCCGAGTGGACGGCGGCGGCGCCTGGGGCGCCGCCGCCGGAGCACGGCTTCAGTTCGGTGACAGCAGTTGCAGGACCGCGGTCAACGCCAGCAGCAGGCCGAGCGGTGTGAGCACCGCGGACAGCAACAGGGACAGCGCCTTGCCGGCGCCGGGACGCAGAGTGGTCGGCATGACGATTCTCTCAGGCTCGGGAAGGAGTCGGGAGCCACAGGGCTCCGCAGGAGGAATTGTCCCCCAGCCAGGGCATAGCGTCATGTCAAGAAAGCGCAAAGGTGCGTAAAGCCCGGTGTGATAAAGCGTCACACCGGACCCCGCCGATCAGACCCGGAAACGCGCCGCCAGGCCGTGGATTTCGTGGGTCAGCTCGGCCAGTTGTCGACTGGAGCTCTCGATCTGGTCCGCGCCGCGCTTGGAGACGCTGGCCAGCTCGCGGATGTTGATCAGGTTGCGATCCACCTCGCGGGCCACCTGGGCCTGCTCCTCGGCGGCACTGGCGATCACCAGGTTACGCTCGTTGATGTCGCCGATGGCGGTGAAGATGAGTTCCAGGCTCTGGCCGGTGCGCTCGGTGGTCTGCAAGGTGGTACTGGCCAGGCTGTTGCTGCGCTGGATGGCCGCCACCGCCGAACCGGTACCGGCCTGGATGTTGCCGATCATCTGTTCGATTTCCAGGGTCGACTCGCGGGTGCGCTGGGCGAGGCCGCGGACCTCGTCGGCCACCACGGCGAAGCCGCGCCCGGCATCGCCGGCCCGGGCCGCCTCGATGGCGGCGTTGAGCGCCAGCAGGTTGGTCTGCTCGGACACCGCGCGGATGACGTCCAGCACCTTGCCGATCTGGTTGGCCTGCTGCGCCAGGCTGGCGATGACCCCTTCACTCTCCTTGACCGTGCCCTGCATGCTCTGCAGCTCGTCGAGCACCTGGGCCACCTGGCTGCGATTGCCGCTGGCCAGGCGATCGGATTCGCGCGCGGTGTCCGAGGTGGAGGCCGCGTTGCGGGCCACCTCTTCCACGGCCGTGGTCATCTCGGTCACCGCGGTCACGGCCTGCTCCAGCTCCTGCTGCTGCTGGTTGAGGGTACGATTGCTCTCGGCGGTCACCTGGCCGAGTTCCTGGGCCGCGGCATCGAGCCGCTCGGCGGTGCGGTTGAGCTGGGTCAGGGTGTCGCGCTGGCGGGTCTGCAGGATGGCGAGGCCGGCGAACAGCTGGCCGATCTCGTCCTGGCTGCGCACCTGGATGTGGCGGGTCAGGTCGCCCTCGCTCATGGCGGCGAAGTGCTCGCCAGCCTCGCGCAGCGGCGTCAGTACCCGGCGGGCGATGAACCAGCCGGAGAGCACCGCCAGCAGCAGAGTCAGGCCGACCAGCAACAGGGTGCCCAGCTCGGCCTGCAATACCCGGCTGTCCGAGGCGGCCAGGGTGGCGTCGATGCGCCCGTTGATCTCGTCGGTGAAGACCTTGCGCGTATCGGCGAAGGCGGTGCTGGCGTCCTTGGCTCCATCGCTGATACGGATGTAGCCCGGCAGGTCGCCGGCGCGACAGGCCTTGATCTGATTTTCGACGATGAGCTTGTAGGCATCGAAGGCCTTGAGCATGGCCTCGATCTGCCCGCGCAGCTTGGGTTCCTGGGCACTCGCCAGCATCTCGGTGATCAGCGTACGGGCGATGTCCAGGCGCTCCAGCGCCAGTACCGTCCCCTTCTCGGCCTTGGCAGTCTCGCCATTGACGCGGTCGAGCATGGCGGTATGGGAGTTGGCACTCGCCCGGCTGATCCAGGTGGCCGCGTTGTTGACCTTGTCGAGCTGGTCCATGGTCAGACTATCCAGCTCGCGAAGCTGTTGGGCACTGGTGCGCGCGCTGACCCAGCCATAGACACACGCCAGTAACAGGCAGGCGACGAACAGGCTGAGCACACTGTACATCCCGGTACGAATTCTTGTTGTTCTAGGCATTGCCGGCTTCCTTATGGCGGCATACGGCAGGGGTGCAGTACGCCTTTCGTATAGCTTTTCGCCAGCTGTACGCCAAAGCTTTAACCAGCGTCGATGGCAAGGAGCCAGTCGGTACCAGTTGCGCGCCGAGAAGTCGTCGGATGTGTGTGCGGGAGGGTAGGCCCGACGGACGTCGGGCCCGGGGGGATCAGGACAGCGGGGTGAACTGGATGATTTCGACCCAGTAGCCGTCGGGGTCCTTGATGAAGGCGATTTCCTTCATGCTGCCGTCGGTCAGGCGCTTCTGGAAGGTCACGCCCAGTTGCTCGAAGCGCTCGCAGGCGGCGCGGATGTCCGGGACCGCCACGCAGGTGTGGCCGAAGCCGCGCGGATCGCTGTTGCCATCGTGGTAGCTGAAGTCGGCGTCGTTCTCGGTGCCGTGGTTGTGGGTCAGCTCGAGGATGCCGGGGGTGGACCGGCGCCAGCGCTGGAAGGCTTGCGGATCTTCCGGTACCTGGCTGCGATCGACCAAGGCGAGGAAGGTCAGGCTGAACTTGGCATCGGGGAAGTCGCGGTGATCGACCACGGTGAACCCCAGGACGCGAGTATAGAAGTCCAGCGAGGTTTCGAGATTCTTGACCCTCAGCATGGTGTGGTTGAAGACGAACTCGCGGGTGGCGGCGTCCGGCTGGGCGGTAACGCCCGGCAGGTTATCGAATTGGCTCAGCGACATCAGGATTCTCCGGTGAGGGTGTGGAAATTGGAGAGACCACCCCGCGTAACGTTCCCGCAGGGAGGGGCGCCGCCGGCGGTCGCTCACGAAAAAGGCAGGAAGTCTAAAGGCTCCAGCTAGCCTTTCCCAAACCCACCTTGATCGCCGTTGCCGCTGCGCTCTGCGACGAATGGTCGAAACCGCAGCGCTAGAGCAGCAGTCGGATTTGGTAAGCGCACTGCCTGTGCGATCCCAAGGAGACTGATATGAGCAGCACCAGCGACAAGATCAAGGGTACCGCCAAAGAAGTGGCCGGCAAGGTCAAGCAAGGCGTTGGCGAAGCCACCGACAACTCCCGCATGAAAGGCGAGGGCCGTGCCCAGGAAGCCGAAGGCAAACTGCAAAAGAACGTCGGCAAGGGCAAGGAAGCGGTCAAGAACACCATCGACCGCGCCTAAGTCCTGACTCTGCTGGAAAAGGCCGCCCTCGGGCGGCCTTTTCTTTTGCCGGTCAGGCCGGGTCCAGCTCCGGATAGTGACGGAAGATCCCGTTCTCGCTGAACGGCAGGCGCCGGGGCGAGACGAGATAGGCGGCGATGCGGGGCAGGGCGGCCACCCGCTCGGCCACGGCCAGCACCCGCGGGATGTCCGGCGCCAGGCGCCGCATGGCATTGGGGAAGGCGTAGGTCAGCCCGGCCACCACCTGGAACAGCGACAGGTCGACATAGGAGCGGCGGTCGCCTACCAGCCAGGTGTCACCGGCCGGGTTGTAACCCAGCACCCGCTCGAAATAACTCAGGTAGGTACGGATGCGTTCCCCGGCGAACGCCTTGGCGCGACGTTGTGCCTCGGCCTGCTGCTCTTCGTAGGTCAGGGCGATGGCTACCGGATGATGGACGTCATGGGCCTCGGCGGTGAGGTCGGTGATGGTCAGCTGCAGGCCGTGCACCCAGAACTGGGACTCCTCGTCGGCCGGTACCAGGTCCAGCCGCGGCCCCAGGTACTGGAGGATGTTTGCGACATGGGAGATGACCTCGTCGCCGGCCTTCAGGAAGGGCGGGGCGAAGGGCGGACGGCGGGTCTTGCCGCCCTGCAGGTAGGCATCCATGGCAGGAACGCCGAGCCTCTCGGCTTCCGGCGCATTGCCGACGTCGAGGTAGTCCGCGCCGGCCTCCTCGAGCGCCAGCCGGACGAATTCGCCGCGGCCCTGGATGCTGGGCCAGTAGTGCAGTTCGTAACGCATGGGCACCTCCATCGTCTGCAGGTTGTTCGATCCTGGAGGGCTGACTCCTGCCCGGGTTCGAAGGTTTGCCCCACCTGCAGCTTTCACGACGAAGCGCACAACCAATTCCTGTCGCTGAGACTCCTATCAACCAGCGACTAGCGATAAGAGCCTGTTCAAAGGCTGGCGAGCTAGAGCCAAACAAGGCCTGGGCGGCCCCGCGAAGACACCTGAGGAAGCGGACCGGGCTCGCGTGCGAGTTTACGAGTGGTAAATGAGCATTGCGACGGGGCCGCCTAGGCGGGGCTGGCCTTCCAGGGCCTCTTCAACGCGGTTTGGCCGACGCGCAGCAGACTTTGAGCAAGCTCTGAGGACGGTGGGATGACGGGGCACCAGCAGGCGGACGGTTCCATGCACATAGGTATTCTCACCCACGTGAAACACCCGGTACGCCAGCCTTTCGCCGGCGGCCTGGAGGCCTTCACCTACGACATCACCCTGCAACTACGCGAGCGCGGCCATGACGTGACGCTGTTCGCCAGCTCGGCTTCGGCACCCGAGCTGAACGTGGTGCCCATCCTCGACGATGGAAACTACGGCGCGGATGGCTGCCGCCGCAAGCGCAACGTGCTGAGTTCCGAGTATCTCGACGAGCACCATGGCTATCTCGACTGCCTGCAGCGAATCGACAGCTACGGCTTCGACGTCATCTTCAACAACGCCCTGCACTATGTGCCGATCACCATGTCCGGGCTGATTCGCACGCCCATGCTCACCGTGCTGCACACCCCGCCGTTCTTCGAGCTGATCAACGCCATCGGTGAGCTGCACAGGCGCGGAGGCGGCCATTACTGCACCGTATCCCAGGCCAATGCCGACAGCTGGGCGCACCTGGCGCCGGCCTGCCATGTGATCCCCAACGGCATAGATCTCGACGCCTGGCGCCCGGGCACGGCGCCGGTGGGTAACCATGCGCTCTGGTTCGGTCGGCTGGTGCCCGACAAGGGGCCGCACCTGGCGCTGGATGCCGCGCGGGAAGCGGGGGTGCCCTTGCGCCTGGCCGGCCAGGCCACCGACGAACGCTATTTCCGCCAGGAGATCGAGCCGCGGCTGGGTGAGCAGGCGGTCTATCTCGGCCACCTGGACCGTACCGCCCTGGCCGCCGAAGTGGCCCAGGCGCGCGCCTGCCTGGTCACGCCCTGCTGGGACGAACCCTTCGGCCTCATCGTCGCCGAATCCCTGGCCTGTGGCACGCCGGTGGCCGCCTTCGCCCGCGGCGCCCTGCCGGAACTGCTCAGCGCCGAGACCGGTGCCCTGGCGCCACCTGGCGACGTGCCCGCCCTGGCGGCGGCGCTGCGCGAGGCCTTGTCGCTGTCGCGTGAGGCCTGCAGGGCGCGCGCCGAGGCCCAGTGGAGCCAACACCTGATGATCGATCGCTACGAGTCCCTGCTCGCCGCTGTCGCCGCCGGGCGGGTAGCCCGTGGCTGAGCTAAGCATCGGTTACTACGCCCACCATCACGGCGCCGGTCATGTGACCCGCGCCCTGGCCATTGCCGCGGCCTGCGACGGCCCCCTGACCCTGTTCGGCAGTCGCTTGCCTGCGTCCGTGGACCTGACCAACGTCGAACTCTGCCCGCTGCCGGCCGATGTGGCGCCCGGTGTGGAGGGCGAGGCCTTCGCCTGTCTGCACTATGCCCCGCTCGGGGTGGCGGGCCTGCGCGAGCGCATGGGTGCGCTGGTAGACTGGTTCCGCCGCGCCTGGCCCTGCCTGCTGGTGGTCGACGTCTCGGTCGAGGTGGCCTTGCTGGCGCGCCTGTGTGGCGTCCCGACCCTCTATCTGCGCCAGCGCGGCAGTCGTTTCGATGCGGCCCATGAACTGGCCTATGCCACCGCCAGCCGCCTGCTGGCGCCCTATCCGGAAAGCCTCGAAGAACCTGACACACCCGTCGCCTGGCGCGCCAAGACCTGCTATGCGGGCAGCCTGTCGCGCTACGCCGGGCGGCCAGGCGCGGCGCAGCGCGAGCCCCGGACGGTCACGGTCATCGCCGGCCATGGCGGTACCGCGTTCAGCCGCGCGCGCCTGGCCGCCGCCGCGCGGACCTGTCCCGACTGGCAGTGGACGGTCCTGGGCCCGGTAGCGGACGACGCCACGCCGGCCCTGGCTAACCTGACTTTCGCCGGCAGTGTCGCCGACCCCGCGCCCTGGCTGACCAGGGCCGAGGTGGTGGTCGGCTCCGCCGGCGACAGCCTGGTGGCGGAGCTCGCCGATCTGCGCTGCCGCTTCGTCTGCCTGCCGGACGCCCGCCCCTTCGACGAGCAACTGTCCACCGGCCGGCTGCTGGCCGCCCAGGGCCTGGCGATCACCTGCGAAACCTGGCCCGCCGCGGGCGACTGGCCGGGCTTGCTGAGCGCGGCGCGCCAGCTGGATCCGCAGCGTTGGGCACAGGTGAGCGACGGCGAGGGCGCCCGCCGCGCCGCCGCCTGCATCCAGGCCGTCGCCCGGGAGGTGCTGGCATGATCGTCCTGACCCTGGTCCACGGCCGCGAGCGGCAACTGGCCAACCTCATCCGCGGCCTGGAGCTGGCGCCCACGCCACCCGCCGCCCTGGTGGTGGTACAGATGAACGAGGCGCCGCGCGCGCTGCACAGCGCGCGCTTTCCGATCCAGGTGCTCGGCGTCACCGGCGACGGCATCCTGCCCCTGGCCGCGGCGCGCAATGCCGCCGTGGCCGCCGCGCCCGGTGAGGAGCTGGTGTTTCTCGACGTGGATTGCATTCCCGCGCCCGCCTTGCTCGACGGCTATCGCCAGGCGCTGGCCGCGCGCCCCGAGGCCCTGCAACAGGGCCTGGTCCACTACCTGCCGGCCGGGATCGCCGAAGGCGACTGGACGCCCGCGGAGTTGCTGGCGACGGGTGTGGTCCATCCGCTGCACCGGGACAGGCCCGCCGGGACCGCCATTCCCCATCCGCTGTTCTGGTCGCTGAACTTCGCCTGCCGCCGCGCCACCTTCCAGCGCATCGGCGGCTTCGACGAAGGCTATCGCGGCTATGGTGGCGAGGACACCGACTTCGCCTTTCGCGCCCGGGAAGCGGGGGTGCCCGTATATCAGGCCGACGCCCGGGCCTTCCACCAGTACCACCCCACCTACCATCCGCCGCTCAATCACTTCGCCAGCATCCTGGCGAACGCCCGGCGCTTCCAGGCGCGCTGGGGCGTATGGCCCATGGACGGCTGGCTGCGCGACTTTGCCGCCGCTGGCTACATCCGTTTCGATGAGAGCCGCGGGATAGAGGAGCTCAGGACGCCCAGTGCCGCTGAGATCGCCGCCTGCCGGGACACCGCCGGGTCAGGCTTCTGACTGCGCGGCGCAACCAACCCGGCCAGCGCTACTCTGAAGGTAGGGCTGGTCTGCAAAGCCACCGGGCGTAGGCCTCTGCAGATCGCCTCCAGCCATTCGTCTCGAGGAACGTTCGTCAGGAGCCGCCATGTCCTTGTTTGCCTTCAGCCTGCGCGGCGTTTCGCCGTTCACCCTCATCAAGCGTGCCGTCCAGGAATTCGTCGCCGACGACATGCCGACCTATGCGGCGGCGCTGGCCTACCAGATGCTGTTCTCGCTGTTTCCCTTCCTGCTGTTCCTCATCGCCCTGATCGGTTTCCTGCACCTGCCGGACTTCTTCACCTTCCTGCGGGAACAGGCCGCCTACCTGCTGCCGGTCACCGCGCTGGATACCGTCAACCCCATCATCGACCAGTTGCAGACGCAGAAGGGCGGCCTGCTGTCCTTCAGTATCATCGTCGCGCTGTGGTCCGCCTCGGGTGGTTTCCGCTCGCTGATGACGGCCATGAACAGCGCCTACGACGTAGTGGAGAGCCGCCCCGCCTGGAAACGCATTCCCCTGTCGGTACTGCACACCATAGGCCTTGCCGGCCTGCTGCTCAGCGCCGCGGCCTTGATGGTGCTCGGGCCCCAGGTGATGAACTGGTTGGCCGCCTACGTCGGCCTGGAAGACTACATGGTGACCCTCTGGGCGCTGATCCGCTGGCCGTTGGCGGTGTTCATCCTGATGATCGCCGTGGCCGCGCTCTACTACGTCACCCCGGACGTGAAGCAGAGTTTCCGCTTCATCACCCCCGGCTCGGCCCTTGCCGTGGTGGTCTGGATCCTGGCCTCCCTGGGCTTTGGCTACTACGTGCAGAACTTCGCCAACTACAACGCCACCTACGGCAGCATCGGCGCCATCATCGTGCTGCTGCTGTATTTCTACCTGTCTTCGGCAGTGCTGCTGTTCGGCGCGGAGATCAATGCGGTGATCGAGCACCACAGCGACGAGGGCAAGGAAAAGGGCGAGAAGACGCCGGGTGACGGCGGCGTGGAAGGCGACGAGGAAATCCAGGCGGCCCAGGCGGAGGAAGAAGGCGTGGTGGGTGAAGCGCGGGTGGTGCAACGACCCGGCGGTCGTACCTGAGACGTAGGGTGGATAACGGCGCCAGCCTTATCCACCGTCTACCGGCGACCGTTATTGTGAAAAACGCCAGGTGGTTTTCCACGCTGCGGGTCCGGGCTTTCGGACTATCGCAGCCATGGTCGCCATGGACCGTAGGTTGGGCTGAGACGGCTTCATCGTCGAAGCCCAACAGTGCCGCCATCCCGAGGTCAGGCCTGTTGGGCTTCGCTACGCTCAACCCAACCTACGGCGCCCCGCAGGAGCGGCCGCATCGGCGGACCGCCATGGCCGCCTTATCGCAGCCATGGTCGCCATGGACCGTAGGTTGGGCTGAGACGGCTTCATCGTCGAAGCCCAACAGTGCCGCCACCCCGAGGTAGGCCTGTTGGGCTTCGCTACGCTCAACCTAACCTACGGCACCCCTAGAAGCGGCCGCATCGGCGGACCGCCATGGCCGTCTTATCGCAGCCATGGTCGCAATGGACCGTAGGTTGGGCTGAGACGGCTTCATCGTCGAAGCCCAACGGTGCCGCCACTCCGAGGTCAGGCCTGCTGGGCTTCGCTACGCTCAACCCAACCTACGGTGCCCCTAGGAGCGGCCGCATCGGCAGACCGCCATGGCCGCGATTGACGCAGGACAAGAACGCCTTACTTCGCCTTGCCCTGATTGGCCACCGCGGCCATCTTGGCGGCGACCTCGTCCGGGTCGGCCAGGTAGTAGTGCTTGGTGGGCTTCAGGTTATCGTCGAACTCGTACACCAGCGGCACGCCGTTGGGGATGTTGAGGCTGACGATGTCGCTGTCGGAGATGTTGTCCAGGTACTTGATCAGGGCGCGCATGGAGTTGCCATGGGCGACTACCAGCACGCGCTGGCCACTGCGGATGGCCGGGGCCAGGACTTCGTTCCAGTAGGGCAGGACGCGCTCGACGCAATCCTTGAGGCATTCGGTGCGCGGCACCTGATCCAGCGACAGACCGGCGTAGCGCGGATCGGCGGCCAGCGCCTTTTGCTCTTCGACGCTCTGCTCGGGCGGCGGCACGTCGTAGCTGCGGCGCCACACCAGCACCTGCTCCTCGCCGTACTTGGCCGCTGTCTCGGACTTGTTCAGCCCGGTCAGGCCGCCATAGTGACGCTCGTTGAGGCGCCAGTCGCTCACCACCGGCAGCCACATCTGGTCCATGCCTTCCTGGACGTGCCACAAGGTACGGACGGCGCGCTTGAGCACCGACACGTGGGCCACGTCGAAGAGGAAGCCGGCGTCCTTGAGCGCCTGGCCGCCTTCGTGGGCCTCGCGGATCCCCTGCTCGGTCAGATCCACGTCCGCCCAGCCACTGAAGCGGTTTTCCAGGTTCCACGCCGACTGGCCATGGCGGATGAATACGACTTGCGACATGCGACCTCCATCTTGGGATTCATTGTTTGGCTCACGCCTACGCGAAGCTGTGCCAAACATACCGCAGATGGAGGCTGCCGGCATGGGCATCACGGAATCCGTGATGCGTCCGGCACTCGTAGCGCGTCTCAGGCCGCGAGGGCGCGGCGGGTGCGCTCGATGACGCGTTCCAGCCCGGCGGCGGCACTGTACTGCTCGGGATAGAGGCGCTCGCTGCGGCAGGCTACGCCACGCTCGTCGACCACGGTGAAGCTGAAGCCGCCCTTGCGCGAAGCCGGGGTGGTGATGCATTGGAACGGCGCGAAGGCCGCCTGGAGGTGTTGCATGGCCGCGATGGCCTGGTTTTGAATGTTCATACGACTATCCTTGGGATCCACGCTCAGTCGGCGCGGTGAAATGACTCCAGCAACCTCGTGCCCATGACGGCCGACGGCTGAATCTCTGGCTGGAGGAAGGCAGCGTGTGGGCGAGAGGCCCAGGCATGCAGGTAAGTACTTGGGAAGGCAGGCAACCGGCGGGCACGAGATTCAGAGGCCGCGGCGGCAGATCCTGAGCAATCGAGGGGATCGGAACGATCCGGATGACGCTGATTTCGCGCTGCTACTACGAGCGGAAAGGCGTCCGGCGATTGGGGTCAGCTTGGTACTAACCCGTTCAAGCTAGCAGGATCGATGCCAAGGGTGCAAGCCCGTCGGTCGGCGACGGGCTTGGCGGTCACTAACGCTCGACGAGTTGCATCCAGGCCGCCGGATAGCGGGTACCGGCCACCTGCTCCGGGGTGAACAGGCGATCCAGTTCGGCATTCTCCGCTGCGCTCAATCGCACCTCGAGCGCGGCGAGATTCTCCAGCAGGTAGCGTCGCCGCCGGGTACCCGGGATGGGCACGATGTCCTCGCCCTGGGCCAGTACCCAGGCCAGGGCCACCTGCCCGGGCGTCACCCTCTTGGCCTCGGCCAGGACCCGTACCCGCTCCACCAGCTCCAGGTTGCGCTGGAAGTTCTCGCCCTGGAAGCGCGGACTCAGCCGGCGATAGTCATCCGCGGCGAAATCCTCCGGTGACTTCAGGGCACCGGTGAGAAAGCCCCGGCCCAGGGGACTGTAGGCCACCAAGGCTACGCCCAGCTCGCGGCAGGTGGCGAGGATGCCGTGCTCCAGCGGATCGCGTGACCACAGCGAGAATTCGCTCTGCAGGGCGGCGATGGGGTGGACTTGCTGGGCACGCCTGAGGGTATCACTGGACGCCTCGCTCAGCCCCAGGTAACGCACCTTGCCGGCCTGCACCAGCTCGGCCATGGCGCCCACGGTTTCTTCGATGGGCACCTCCGGGTCGACCCGGTGCTGGTAGTAGAGGTCGAGATACTCGACCCCCAGCCGGCGCAGACTGCCTTCCACCGCCTGGCGCACATAGTCGGGCCGGCCATTCACCCCGCGGGCAGTGGGATCGGCACTGCGCACCAGGCCGAACTTGGTCGCCAGGAACACCCGCTCGCGGCGCCCGCGCAGGGCCCGGCCGAGCAGTTCTTCGTTACGGTGCGGTCCGTAGGCGTCGGCGGTATCCAGCAGGGTCATCCCCTGCTCCAGCGCCAGGTCCAGGGTGGCGAGGGCCTCGGTCTCGTCCGTCGCGCCATAGAACTCGCTCATGCCCATGCAGCCCAGGCCCAGGGCGGATACCAGCGGGCCATCGCGGCCCAGTCGTCGTTGCAGCATGACGTTTTCCTCTCGATGGATGACCCGGTCAGCCTAGGTATTGAGCGATGATGAACAAAGGTGCTATCTGGGCAGACAGTATTCGCGTGGACTGAATAATCTTGGATCGTCTGGCAGCCATGCGCGGCTTCGTCCGCATCGTCGAGCGCCGTTCCTTCACCCGGGCCGCGGCCGACCTGGGCCTGTCTCCGGCCATGGCGACCCTGCTGGTGCAACAGCTGGAAGCCCACCTGGGCGTCACGCTGCTGCACCGCACCACCCGCCGGGTCAGCCCGACTTTGGACGGCGCCGCCTACTACGAGCGCTGCGTCGGGTGGCTGGCCGAGTTGGACGACATCGAGGCGGCCTTCAGTCAGCGGCGCCGACAGCCGCGCGGACGACTGCGTATCGACCTGCCGAGCAGCCTGGGGCGGGTGCTGGTGATGCCCGCCCTGCCGGACTTCTGCCAGCGCTATCCGGACCTGGAGTTGGTGATCAGCGCCGACGATCGGCCGGTGGACGTCATCGGCGAGGGCATCGATTGCGTACTGCGCGGCGGTCCGGTGCACGACGAGGGCTTGGCGGTGCGCGCGCTGGGCGCCCTGGTGCAGATCACCTGCGCCAGTCCGGACTATCTCGAACGGCAGGGCCTGCCCGAGGGCCTGGACGACCTGGGCGGGCACCAACTGGTGCACTACCGCTCGCTGCGCAGCGGCCGCCGACTGCCCTTCGAATTCTGCCAGGCGGGCGAGATCCGGCGGCTGGAGCCCGGCGGTCGCCTGGCGGTCAGTGGTGCCGATCTCTACGTCGGCGCCGCCCTGGCCGGACTCGGGCTGATCCAGGCGCCGCTCTATCACCTGGCCGCGCACCTGGCGGCCGGGCGCCTGCAAGAGGTGCTGCCCGACCAGCGTCCGCCGGGCCTGCCGCTGGCGGCGGTCTATCCCCTGGCCAGCCAGACCTCGCCACGGGTGCGGGCCTGGGTGGAGTGGCTGGAGGAGGTATTTACTGCGGTCGATCCAGCCTGGTTGCAGCGCTGAGCTAGTAGCCCGCCGCCGCCCCGTTGCTGCGCGGATCGAAGGCCCCCTCGAACAGCCCGTTGGCATGACGCACCGCCGCGCCCGCGTGGCCCATGGTTTCGCTGAAGGGCGGCAGCAACTCCACCTCGTGGCCCAGGGCGCGCAATTCCTCGATCACCGTGGCGGGGAAGCGACTCTCCAGCTTGAGGTTGTCGCTGCTCTCGCCCCAGGTACGGCCCAGCAACCAGCGCGGGGCGGTGATCGCCTCCTGCAGGCGCTGGCCGAACACCGCATAGCGGCTGAACACCGCCGCCTGGGTCTGGGGCTGGCCGTCGCCGCCCATGGTGCCGTAGACCAGGGTCCGGCCATCGGCCAGGCGGGCGGCGGCGGGGTTGAGGGTATGGAAGGGTTGCTTGCCCGGCGCCAGGGCCAGGATGTGCGCGGGGTCCAGGCTGAAGGAGGCGCCGCGGTTCTGCCAGTTGAGGCCGCTGTCCGGCAGCACCACGCCACTGCCGAACTCATGGTAGATGCTCTGGATGAAGGACACCGCCAGGCCGTTGCCGTCGATCACGCCCATCCAGATGGTGTCGCCCGGCCCCTTGCCGCGGCCCCAGGGGCGGGCCCGCTGCGGGTCGATCTGGCCGGCCAGGTCGGCGAGCCAGGAGGGCTCCAGGCAGGCCTGGGGATCGAGGGTCATGTGCGCCGGGTCGGTGATGTGCTCGTCGCGCACCTTGAACGCCAGCTTGGTGGCTTCCACCAGGGTGTGGACGTGGGCGCTGCCATCAGCCGTGCAGCCGCCGAGGCCGGCGTGATCGGCGAGGCCGAGGATCAGCTGGGAGACCAGGCCCTGGGATGGCGGGGCGAGGTTGTAGACACTGCCCGCGCTGTGGGCGAGGTGCAGCGGCGTGACCCGCCTGGCGCGGTAGGCCGCCAGGTCGGCGGCGGTGACCGGGGCGCCCAGCGCAGCCAGATCGGCGGCGATGCGGGCGGCCAGGTCGCCGCGATAGAAGTCATCCAGGCCGCGCTCCGCCAGCTGGCGCAGGGTGGCCGCCAGGCGCGGCTGGGTGAACAGGGCGCCTTCGGCGGGGACGGCGCCGTCGGGCAGGAAGGTCGCGGCGAAGCCGGGAAGGGCTTCCAGTTCGGCGCGCTTGGCCAGGGTCGCCAGGTGCTGGGAACCGGTCACCGGGATGCCGGCCTCGGCGTAGTGGATGGCATCGGCCAGCAGGCGCGGCAGCGGCAGGCGCCCGCCGAATTCCGCGGCCACCTCCAGGGCGGCCTGCCAGCCGCCGACGGTCCCGGCCACGGTGAGGGCGGCGCGCGGACCGCGGGTCGGGATGGCGTTCAGGTCGGCATAGGCGGCCAGGGTCGCGCCGCTGCCGGCCGGGCCGCTGGCATCGAGGGCGATGGGCTCGCCCTCGGGCGGCACGATCAGCCAGAAGCCATCACCGCCCAGCCCGTTCATGTGCGGATAGACCACGGCGATACTGGCCGCGGCGGCGACCATGGCCTCCACGGCATTGCCGCCTTCGCGCAGGACCGCCAGGGCGGACTGCGCCGCCAGGCTGTGGGGGGCAACGGCGATGCCGCGGGCGGCGACGGTGGTGTTGAGCATGGGGTTTCCCTCGTTAGCGGGCGTGACGGGCCAGCCAGCGCTGGCGCAGGCGCTTGAGCACCAGCAGGGCCAGGGCGGCGGTGATGAGATCGAAGGCGATGGCGGTGGCGAATACCGGCAGCCAGCTGCCGCTGGACTGGTGCAGCAGCGCCGCGACCGGTCCGCCGAAGATCGAGCCGATGCCCTGGGCCATGTACAGGAAACCGTAGTTGGTGGTGGCGTGGCGGGTGCCGAAGGTGTCGGTGAGGGTCGAGGGGAACAGCGAGAAGATCTCGCCCCAGCCGAGGAAGACGACACCCGACAGCAGCACGAAGAGCACCGGGTTGTCGCTGGTCAGCAGCCAGAGGGTCATGGCGATGCCTTCGAAGCAGAAGGCGAAGGCCATGGTGTTCTCGCGACCCCAGCGATCGGAGATCCAGCCGAACAGCGGGCGGGTCAGGCCATTGCAGACGCGGTCGATGGTCATGGCCAGCGGCAGGGCGGCCATGCCGAACACCATCACCTCGGTCATGCCGAAATCCTTGGCGAAGCTGGCCATCTGCGAGGTGACCATCAGGCCCGAGGTGGACATCAGGGTGAACATGAGGAACATCAGCCAGAACAGCGGCGTCTTGAGCATGGCCTTGGGCGCGATGTCCGGAGCCGTGCCGACCTCGGCTGCCAGGACCTTGGCCGGCGCCGGCGGCTGGCGCAGGAACTGGGCGGCGAGCAGGCCGACGATGCCCAGCACCACGCCGAAGGTGACCAGGGTGGTTTCCAGCCCCAGGCTCTTCAGGCTGTTGGCGATGGGAAAGGTGGTGACCATGGCGCCCATGCCGTAACCGGCCGCCACGGCGCCGGCGGCGAGGCCGCGGCGATCGGGAAACCAGCGCACCATTAGCCCGACGACGCCGACGTAGACGATGCCGGTGCCGAGGCCACCGAGCACGCCGTAGGTCAGGTAGAGACTGGCGAGGCTGTCGGCGCGACTGGCCAGGATCCAGCTCAGGCCGCTGAGGGCGCAGCCGCAGGCGATCAGCTTGCGGATGCCGAAGCGGTCGACCAGGAAGCCCTGGACCGGCGAGAAGAAGGTCTGCAGGACGATCAGCAGTGAGAAGGTGACCTGCAGCGAGGCCAGGCCGGAGCCGAGCTTGGCGCTCAGCGGGCCGGTGAACAGCGTCCAGACGTACTGGGGGCTGGAAATCGCCATCATGCAGAGGACGCCGGCGCACAGCTGGAACCAGCGCGAGGTAGCGGAGACGACGGGGGTCGAGGTCGCGATGAGCGGCTTGGTGGTCATCGGGTGCAATCCTGTCAGGGCAAGACGAGTGAGGGCAGGATGGCAAGGGATGCAGCGATCATCGTTATGGGCTACGACTGCGAAGACTGGGGGGTCGCGTCGGCCGGCTTTTCCAGAAAGTAGCACCCGCGAAGTCCGTCGGACTCACGCCAAAAGCCCAAGGCATAGCGCGAAACGGACAAGTACGAGATGCGCCTGTGCGCGCGATGACTACCCGGGAGCGCCGAAAGCATCCGGCCTAAGGAACCTGGTGAAAGGGTGCCGGCGGTCTAGGGCGGGGCCTAGGGGGTGGCCCCAGGCCGGGAGCGACGGCCTGCCAGCCGTGGACGGAAAGCAGCGGGTTAGTCGCGACCACCCGTCGGTCGCGGTCAGTCGCTGCAGAACCCGCCAGGCGCCCGCCGCCGCGTCGGGCGCCTGCGGCAGGTCGCCGGGTGCGGGATCAGTGAGCCCCGGCCGGGGTATCGCCGCCGGCGGTCGCGGGTACCGGTTGCCGATGGCCGAAGGCCTGGCCGAGGTCGTCGCCCGAGGTGGTGCGATTGTCGTCGGTGCGCCATTTGGCGACGTCGGCGGCGCTGACTGGTGGGGCGTCGTTGCCCCAGCTGGCGCGGATGAAGCTGACCACGTCGGCCACCTGGGCATCGTCCAGGCGCCAGCCGAAGGGCGGCATGACGATCATCGAGGGCGCGGTGTGCAGACCGGGCAGGGTGCCGCCCTTGAGCACTATGTTGATCAGCGAGCTGGCATCGGCGGTGCGCAACACCGGATTGCCGGCCAGCGCCGGGAACACCCGGTCGTAGCCCTGGCCGTCGGTGCGGTGGCAGGCGGCGCAGTTATCGACATAGACCTGGGCACCGCGGGCGCTGTCGTCGCCGCGCCAGAGCGCCGCGGCGGCGCGACCGTCGGCCTGGAAGGGCGCATCCTGCGGATCCTTCGGCGGCAGGGTCTTGAGGTAGCGGGCGATGGCGAGCAGGTCGGCGTCGCTCAGGTACTGCAGGCTGTGCTGTACCACCTCGGTCATGCCGCCGAACACGGCGCTGTCGGCGGAGCGACCGGTCTTGAGGAACTGCACCAGCTGCTCCTCGCTCCAGCGGCCCAGGCCGTCGCGCTGGTCGCCGCGCAGGTTCTTGGCGATCCAGCCTTCCAGGGGCGCGCTGCCCGCGAGGAAGTCCTTGCCATCGGCGGGGGAGAGCGCCTTCTCCTGCATGGTGAGGGCGCGCGGGGTATGGCAGGCGCCGCAATGGCCGAGGCCTTCCACCAGGTAGGCGCCACGCGCCACCACCGGGTCCTGGTCCGGGGCCGGCTGGAATTGCACCACCGCGGGGGCGAACAGCTGGCGCCAGATCGCCAGGGGCCAGCGCATGGACAGCGGCCAGGGGATGTCGCTGTCGCGATTGGCCTGAGCCACCGGGGTCACGCCGTGCATGAAGTAGGCATAGAGGGCGTGCATGTCGCCCTCGCTGACCCGGGCGTAGGAGGGGTAGGGCATGGCCGGGTAGAGGGTATGGCCCTCCCTGGCGATGCCCTGGCGGATGGCGGCGTCGAAGTCGGCGAAGCTGTAGTCGCCGATGCCGGTCTGCCGATCCGGGGTGATGTTGGTGGAATAGAGGGTGCCGATGGGCGTCTGCATGGGCAGGCCGCCGGCGAAGGGCTGGCCACCCGGCGCCGTGTGGCAGGCCACGCAGTCACCGGCACGCGCCAGGTATTCGCCTTTCTTGATCAATGCCGGGTCAGTGTCGTCGGCGGCCTGGACGCCCAGGGTCAGGCCGGCGCCCAGCAGCAGGGTCGCGAGGGTACGGAAGATCATGGGCGCGCCTCTCATACCTGCACCAGCGGGCCGGGGTTCTTCAGGTACTGTTCGCGGATGGCCCGCGCCGACCAGTAGGTCAGGGCCGCCACCAGGCCGGTGGGGTTGTAGCCCAGGCCCTGGGGAAAGGCCGAGGCACCCGGCACGAAGACGTTGTGCACGTCCCAGCTCTGCAGGTAGCGATTCACCGCGCTGGTCTTGGGATCGGTGCCCATGATGGCGCCACCGTTCAGGTGGGTGGTCTGGTAGCTGGCGGTGTTGAAGTGGCCGCCGAAATCCTTGACCGCGACGCTGATGTGCTCGGGACTCATGGCCTCGGCGATCTTCTTCATCTTGGCCGCCATGAAGCGGGTCATGCGGATGTCGTTGTCCTTCCAGTCGAAGGTCATGCGCAGCAGCGGCTGGCCGTAGGCGTCCCTGTAGGTGGGGTCCAGGTCCAGGTAGTTGTCGCGATAGGACTGGTGCGCACCATGGGCGTCCATCGACAGCTGGTGGTTGTAGTAGCCGGCCTGGGCCTTTTTCCAGGCGCTGCCCCACTGCGGCGTGCCGGGCGGATTGGCCGCCCCGGCGATGGGCCGGGTGCCGGCCTGGTTGACCCACATGGGCGAGCCGCCGACGAAGCCGTGGGGGCCGTGGTCGAAGTTGTCGGCGTTGAAATCGTCCACCGCCACGCCATTGCCGCCGGCGCCGATGAAGGGATTTGTGTGGTGCTGATCCTTGCGGAAGAAGGCCTTGATGGTGGCCATGTTCTGGTAGGCGAAGTTGCGGCCGACCACGCCCTCGCCGGTCTTGGGATCATAGGGCTGGCCGATGCCCGAGAGCAGCATCAGGCGCACGTTGTTGAACTGGAAGGCGGCGAGGATGACGATATCGGCCGGCTGTTCCAGCTCCTGGCCCTGGGCATCCAGGTAGGTCACCCCGGTGGCCTTCTTGCCGGTACTGTCCAGGTTCACCTTCAGCACATGGGCCCGGCTGCGCAACTCGAAGCGCGGCTCCTGCTTGAGCGCCGGCAGGATGTTCAGATTTGGCGAGGCCTTGGAATACATGTAGCAGACGTAGCCGCTGCAGTAGCCGCAGAAGTTGCAGGGCCCCATCTGGCAGCCGTAGGGGTTGGTGTAGGGCCCCGAGGTGTTGGCCGAAGGCAGGTTGTAGGGGTGATAGCCCACGTCGCGCGCGGCCTTTTCGAACAGCTGCGCCGAGACGGTGTTCTTCTGCGCCGGCAGCGGGAAGTCGCTGGAGCGATCCGCGGCATAGGGATTGCCGCCCTTGCCGTCGCCCACCACCTGGCCCTTGATCGTCCAGGCGGTGCCCGAGGTACCGAACACCTTCTCGGCGAAGTCGAAGTAGGGCTCCAGCTCGGCGTAGCTGACGCCGAAGTCCTGGATGGTCATGCCCTCGGGGATGAATTTCTTGCCGTAGCGCTCTTCATAGTGGCTGCGCAGGCGCAGTTCCACCGGATCGACGCGGAAGTGCACGCCGGACCAGTGCAGGCCGGCGCCGCCCACGCCATCGCCAGGCAGGAAGACGCCCAGCTGCCGGTTGGGCAGGGCGACGTCGTTGACGCTGTGGCGGATGGTGACGGTTTCCTTGGAGACGTCGACGAACAGCTTCTTGCGGATGCTGTAGGTGAGTTCGTCGATCACCTGGGGATAGGAGCCATCGGGATAGGTGTCCCGGTAGCTGCCGCGTTCCAGGGCCACCACGTCCAGTCCGGCCTCGGTCAGCTCCTTGGCCATGATGGCGCCGGTCCAGCCGAAGCCGACGATCACCACGTTCTTGCTGGGCAATACCTTGGCCATCAGCCGCGCTCCCCGCGAATGGAGACTGGCGGCAGCGGATAGCGTTCGTCGCGCTCCACCCAGTCCATGAAGTCGGCGCGGGCACCGGGGAAATTCACCAGCTTCCAGCCGACCAGTTGCTTGTTGCCGCCATGCAGCGGATCGCAATAGAAGCCTTCCTTGGTGTTCTGCAGCAGCTGGGCGAAGAACAGCTTGGCCGGCACGCCGTCCAGCGGGGCGTCACCGCTTTCCAGGGCCTTGAGCGCCTCGTCCTGCTGGGCGGGTGCGAGTTCGGCGAAGGCCTTGCCCTGCTGCTGACCCGTCCAGCGATCCACCGCGGCGATGCCCAGGCGATAGAGGTCCTGGGGCACCAGGCGACTCTGGTAGCCCATTTCCGGCGCGGCATCCGCGGCGAAGGGGCCCTGCATGTACCAGAGGCCACCGCGGGCATAGGCGGTCTGCATCTGGCGGTCGATGAATTCCGGCGCGCCGGCTTCCAGGGCCCCCGGGCCGAGATCGTCCGCCGGGATCAGCCGGGCCACCGCGGCCTGCACGAAGGCCCATTCCTCGGCGGTGAAGAACACCGGCTGATAGTGGTCGGCACGCGGGCTGCTGCCGGGCTTGTCCACCGGGGTCGAGGCGGCTAGGCCGAGGCTCGGCGTGGCACTGCCCGCCAGGGCCACCACGGGAATCAGGCTAAGGGACTTGCGCAGGAAGTCGCGACGGGCCGGAACAGAGTCGTCTGCGGACATGGTCAGGGTCTCATCAGGTGCCCGACGTGGAACCGCAGGGCTTATGGTTAGCTAGCTAATATGTTGGAATATTACCAACATCCGCCGGCCGCCGTTACATTTTGTCGCAGCTGTGCAGAGGCCCGGCAGCCTCGCAAGTTCCCGTCTGACGGGCATCGGTCGTGAAAAGGCTCTGGTGGGCCTTCCGTACAGCTCACCAAAGACGCCGAAAGGGCCTGGTCAGTACCGGTCAGGTGGGATTCGTTCCTGCTTTCATCACCCTTGTTCCCTTGCCGGGGCGCAAGGGAATAAGCCGAGAAGCGGGTGAAAGTTACCTAAGGTTCCACCGAGTTAAGCACCATAACGGTGCGAGTTGCACCAAGTGATACCTAACGAAGCAAGCGCTAGCGACGCTGACGGGCGCAAAAAATCGCTTTGTACATCATATGCGTAGCGCGATACCCGGCGAGAACGCCGCTTTTTCGCCGCTTTGCGCGAATTCTTGCACCCTTTGAGTTCGTTTTGTGCCGATTTCAGCGAGGGTGGCGCGCAAGTTGCACTTGGGAGGCTTTCCGTTGTCAGGTAACACCTTATGTCCAACGCAGAATGCAGCCTCTCCCCGGCGCTCAAACCGCGCCATGTGACCATGTTGTCCATCGCTGGTGTGATCGGTGCCGGCCTGTTCGTCGGCTCCGGCCATGCCATCGCCGCCGCCGGCCCTGCCGTACTGCTGGCCTATGCCCTGGCGGGTACCCTGGTGGTGCTGGTCATGCGCATGCTGGGTGAGATGGCCGTCGCCTCGCCCGATACCGGCTCCTTCTCCTCCTATGCCCAGCAGGGCATCGGTCGCTGGGCCGGCTTCACCATCGGCTGGCTGTACTGGTGGTTCTGGGTGCTGGTGATCCCGCTGGAGGCCGTGGCCGCCGCCGCCATCCTCAACGCCTGGTTCCCGGCCGTCGCCACCTGGCAGTTCGCCCTGGTCATCACCGGCATCCTGACCGTGACCAACCTGTTCAGCGTCGCCAAGTACGGCGAGTTCGAATTCTGGTTCGCGCTGCTCAAGGTGATCGCCATCGTCGCCTTCATCGCCCTGGGCGCAGCCGCGCTGGTCGGCGCCCTGCCAGGTCGTGAAGTCAGTGGCCTGAGCAATCTCATGGCCCACACCGGCGGCTTCATGCCCAATGGCTTCGGCGCCGTCCTCGGCGCCCTGCTGACCACCATGTTCAGCTTCATGGGCACCGAGATCGTCACCATCGCCGCGGCCGAGTCCAAGGATCCGTCGCGGCAGATCAGCAAGGCCACCAACTCGGTGATCTGGCGGATCGCGCTGTTCTACCTGGTCTCCATCTTCCTGGTGGTGTCCATGGTGCCCTGGAACGACGCCCAGCTGCCGCTGGTGGGCTCCTACCAGCGCGCCCTGGAAGTGCTATCGATCCCCAATGCCAAGCTGATCGTCGACTGCGTGGTGCTGGTCGCCGTCGCCAGCTGCCTGAACTCGGCGCTCTACACCGCCTCGCGCATGCTCTATTCGCTGGCCCGGCGCGGCGATGCCCCGGCCAAGCTGGGTCGTGCCTCCAGCACCGGCGTGCCGCGTGCGGCAGTGCTGGCCAGTACCGCCGTGGGCTTCCTGACCACCATCGCCAACTACACCATGCCCGAGGCGGTGTTCAGCTTCCTGCTTTCCACCTCCGGCGCCGTCGCCCTGCTGGTGTACCTGGTGATCGCCGTGACCCAGCTGCGCCTGAGACGCAAGCTGATCGCCCGTGGCGAACAGCTTGAGTTCCGCATGTGGCTGTTCCCCTGGCTGACCTGGGCGGTGATCGTCTTCATCGTCGGGGCCCTGAGCGTGATGCTGTTCAGCGAGGCGCACCGCTTCGAGATCCTGGCGACAGGGCTGCTGGCGCTGGTGGTGGTGGCCATCGGTACCTGGGTGGGGCGGCGCCAGCCCCAGGCGCCGGCCATGGCGGCCGCCGTACGCTGATGTCCTGGCGCTCCCGGCGCGGCAGCCGCCGTGCTGGGAGCGCACCCTCATGGGGCAAAAAAGGGTCATGCGGCTGGACAGCAGCCGTGGTAACAGGTAGAACAGCACCCTGTTCAGTGCCTCGCAACGGAACTGTACAGGCCTGATGTACCCTGCTGTTCCCTCTGGTAACCGAAAAATGCACTGCAATGGTGCATGACGTTACAGAATGACCCATATTGCAGCAGTACAGTTGCAATTGTGTGCCGAGTGACCCGCGAACCTTTCCTTGGACTGTTACTGGTGGTAGCACTCGCCTGGCGAGACAATGGCGCCATTCGATGACCAGTACCCGTCACAAGCGGGAAGGAAAGCCACCATGGAACGCACCTTCAGTTCCTCGCTGTACAACGCCAAACCCAGCAGCCGTGTACCCGCTGCCCTGCGTGTGATCTCCACCCTGTCCACCTGGCAGCGTCGGATCGCCAGCCGCAACGAACTGGCTCGTCTGGATGCTCGTATGCTGGCCGATGCCGGTATCACCGAAGCCCAGCGTTACCAGGAAATGCACAAGCCGTTCTGGCGCTAAGCCCGGCTGCTGCAAAGCTTCCTCAGACCCCGCCACGGCGGGGTTTGTCTTGTCTGGCGGTCCATCGTCCAGGCAGCAAAAAGCCCCGGCATGCCGGGGCTTTTTCGTTTCCGCCCGAACGGGTCGGAGTTACTGCATGTTGTTCTGGTTGCGAGCGTCGACCTTGTTGGGCTTGTCGCTCTTGAAGGGCACCTCGGCAGCGCCGTCGGCACCACCCTTCACGGTGGTCTTGCCCGGCACCTCGGTGGTGGCGGAGCCGTTCACGGCCGTGGCGCTCTTGGAGGTTTCGGCCGCGAAGACACCCGTGGCCATCGACAGCATCACAGCAGCGGTAGAGGTGATCAGCAGCTTTTTCATGAGTATCGGCCTCGTCGAAATAAACCTGTGAATCTGGTTGGGCCCGGTCCAGGATGGAGGCGGGCATCAGCTGCGAACGGGCAGGTCCACAGCGCACAGTGCAGTTGACTACCGCCCGGAATGCCGGGTTCCAGGGCATTTGTGAACATTTGTGGGTGGGTTTGCCCGGTGTGGGCCGCGCTTTTGCGCCCGTCTCGGTCGTAGCGCTTCCCAAGCGCTGCCGCGCGCCGGACAATCCCCTGACGAACCCCCTGCCGCGGGCGTGGTCAGTTCGCAGATCGCGCCTCTTCCACCGATAAGGACAATCATGAGGGCTCACCGCTTTTCTGCTTCCCTCTGCCAGGCAATGACTGCCCTGACCCTGCTGGCCCTGTTACCGGGCTGTTCCCAGGAGCACCCACCGACCGTGGAGCTGGCACGGGTGGTGGTGATCCAGCTGAGTCCGGTGAACGACACCCAGCGCTATCCCTTCACCGGTGACATCCAGGCCCGGGTCCAGGCGCCGCTCGGCTTCCGGGTGAGCGGCAAGATCAGCGAGCGGCTGGCGGACGTGGGCGACCGGGTGCGCGCGGGTCAGGTGCTGGCCCGCCTGGATCCCCAGGACCTGCGCAACAACCTGGCCGCGGCCCAGGCGCAGGTGGAGGCCCAGGAGGCCCGCGCCCGCCTGGCCCGCATCGACTTCGAGCGCCAGGCCGCGCTGCTGCCCAAGGGCTACACCAGTCGCAGCCAGTACGATCAGGCGCAGGCGACCCTCGACGGTGCGCGCAGCGCCTTGCAGACCGCCACGGCCCAGCGCGACGATGCACGCAAGCAGCTGGGCTATACCGAACTGCGGGCCAGCGCCGCGGGCGTGCTCACCGCGCGCCACGCCGAGGCGGGGCAGGTGGTGCAGGCCGGTGCGGCGATCTTCGACCTGGCGGTGAGCGGCGAACTCGACGCCGTCTTCGATCTATACGAATCCCTCGCCCGCGAGCTGAAGCTCGGCCAGACCCTGCCCGTCAGCCTGCAGGCGCAACCCGCGGTGACGACCCAGGGCACCCTGCGCGAGATCGCGCCGACGGTGGCCAGCAGCGGGACGGTGCGGGTGAAGGTGCAGCTCGACCAGCCCCCTGCCGGCATGACCCTCGGTGCGGTGGTCAATGCCCAGGTGGCCGGCGCGGCGGGGCAGGGCTTCGCCTTGCCATGGACGGCGCTGAACGGTACCACCGACCAGCCGGCCGCCTGGCGCCTGAACGAGGATGGCCGGGTCAGCCTGCAGCCGCTGCGCATCGAGCGCTATACCCGCGACAGCATCTTCGTGACCGAAGGCCTCAAGGCCGGTGACCGCGTCGTGGTCGCCGGTGGCCAGGCCCTCAGCCCCGGGCAGCGGGTCGAACTCGCCGAGCGCTCCGCCTTCAACGAGGTGCGGCCATGAAGTCCCTGTTGCCGCTCTGCCTGCTGCTGGCCGTGGCCGGTTGTTCCGACGACGAGGCACCGCCGCCGCCGGTGCGTCCGGTGGCCACCGTCACCCTGAGCGCCCCGCCCGCGCCGCGCGAGGTGTTCGCCGGCAGCATCCAGGCGCGCTACGAAAGCGTGCTGGGCTTTCGCGTCGGCGGACGCACGACCCGGCGTCTGCTGGACGTCGGCGAGCCGGTCCGGCGCGGCCAGT
Source organism: Pseudomonas sp. No.117 (assembly GCF_054558395.1). Lineage (NCBI taxonomy): Bacteria > Pseudomonadati > Pseudomonadota > Gammaproteobacteria > Pseudomonadales > Pseudomonadaceae > Pseudomonas > Pseudomonas sp. No.117. Next base: position 247,977 of record NZ_BAAJNP010000001.1, on the reverse strand, counting down.
TGCTGGCGGCGCTGGATCCCACCGACCAGGACAATGCCCTGCGCAGTCGCCAAGGCCAGACCGCCGACGCCCAGGCGCAATGGCGCGATGCCAGCAACGATGCCAGGCGCCAGCAGCAGCTGTTCGATCAGGGCGTGGGCTCGCGCTCCCAGTTGGACCAGGCGCTGACCCGGCTGCATACCCTGGAGGCCGCCCGCGAGCAGGCCCAGAGCGCCGAGCGTCAGGCCCGCGACCAGCGCAACTACGCCGAGCTCTACAGCGATTTCGAGGGCGTTATCACCGCCTGGCAGGCCGAGGTCGGCCAGGTGGTCTCCGCCGGCCAGCCCGTGGTCCGGGTCGCCCGGCCCGACATCCGCGAGGCGGTGCTGGACCTGCCGGCGTCGGCCATCGGCCATCTGCAACCGGAGCGTCAGCTAACGGTGCGGATGGCGCTGGATCCGGCGGTTGCGGTCAGCGGCAAGGTCCGCGAGATCGAGCCCCAGGCGGATGCCACCACCCGTACCCGGCGGGTCCGTCTCACCCTGGACCAGCCGCCGGCGGCGCTGCGCATCGGTACCCTGGTGCAGGGCGAGCTGGAACTGCCATCGACCGCCGGCCTGGCGCTGCCGGTGCAGGCGCTGCGGCGCCAGGGCGACCAGGCGTCGGTCTGGGTGGTAGAGGGCAAGGGCGAGCAGGCGCAGGTGCGCCGGCGCGCGGTACAGGTCATCCGCGAGGCCGATGGCCAGGTGTGGATCGGTAGCGGCCTGAGGGTCGGTGAGCGCGTAGTGGTAGCGGGCGTCAACAGTCTCGAGGAGGGGCAGCGGGTGAAGGATCAGGAGGGCGCTCGGCCATGAAAGGCTTCAACCTGTCGGACTGGGCGCTACGCCACCAATCCTTCGTCTGGTACCTGATGTTCGTCGCCCTGCTGATGGGCGTGTTCTCCTACATGAAGCTGGGACGCGAGGAAGACCCCTCCTTCGCCATCAAGACCATGGTCATCCAGACCCGCTGGCCGGGGGCGACTACCGAGGAGACCCTGCGCCAGGTCACCGAGCGGGTGGAGAAGAAGCTCGAGGAACTGGATTCCCTCGACTACACCAAGAGCTTCACCCGGCCGGGGCAATCCACGGTATTCGTCTATCTGCGCGACACCACCCCGGCCAAGGCGATTCCCGACATCTGGTACCAGGTGCGCAAGAAGATCGCGGACATCCAGGGCGAATTCCCCCAGGGCATCCAGGGCCCGGCCTTCAACGACGAATTCGGCGACGTCTTCGGCAGCATCTATGCCTTCACCGGCGACGGCTTCAGCATGCGCCAGCTGCGCGATCAGGTGGAGCAGGTGCGTCGCGAGATCCGCAGTGTGCCGGGCATCGGCAAGGTGCAGGTGCTCGGTGCGGAGAACGAGGTCATCTACCTGGACTTCTCCACCCGCAAGCTGGCTGCCCTGGGGCTGGACCAGCGCCAGGTGATGCAGAGCCTGCAGCAGCAGAACGCCGTGACGCCGTCGGGGACCATCGAGTCCGGGGCCGAGCGGATCAGCGTGAGAACCAGCGGCGAATTCCGCTCCACCGCCGATCTCGCCGCGGTCAACCTGCGCATCGACGACCGCTTCTACCGCCTCACCGACCTGGCCGACATCCGCAGCGGCTATGCCGATCCGCCGAGTTCGCTGTTCCGCTACAACGGGCGGCCAGCCATCGGCCTGGCTATCGCCATGAGCAGTGGCGGCAACATCCAGACCTTCGGTGCGGCCCTCACCGAGAAGATGCAGGAGCTTACCGGCGACCTCCCGGTGGGCATCGGTGTGCACGTGGTCTCCAATCAGGCGCAGGTGGTGGAGAAGGCCGTCGGCGGCTTTACTCGGGCGCTGTTCGAGGCGGTCATCATCGTGCTGGTGGTGAGCTTCATCAGCCTCGGCGTGCGCGCTGGCCTGGTGGTGGCGCTCTCCATCCCCCTGACCCTGGCGCTGGTGTTCGTCTTCATGGAGTACAGCGGCATCACCATGCAGCGGATCTCCCTGGGCGCCCTGATCATCGCCCTGGGCCTGCTGGTGGACGACGCTATGATCACCGTGGAGATGATGGTGACCAAGCGCGAGGAGGGCGAGTCGTTGCACCGTTCGGCGACCTTCGCCTACGAGTCCACCGCCTTTCCCATGCTCACCGGCACCCTGGTGACGGTGGCCGGCTTCGTGCCCATCGGCCTCAATTCCAGCAGCGCCGGCCAGTACACCTTCACCCTGTTCGCGGTGATCGCGGTGGCCCTGTTGCTGTCCTGGATCGTGGCGGTGTTCTTTTCGCCGGTGATCGGCGTGCACATCCTGCCGAAGAAGGTGAAGCCCAAGGACCATGATCAGCCCGGCCGCCTGGCGCGCTGGTCCGACAACCTATTGCTGGGCGCCATGCGCCACCGCTGGCTGACCATCCTCCTCACGGTGCTGCTGTTCGCTGCGGCGCTGTTCGCCATGAAGTTCGTGCAGAACCAATTCTTCCCATCCTCGGATCGACCCGAGCTGCTGATCGACTTCAACCTGCCGCAGAACGCTTCCCTCGACGCCACCCGCGCCCAGATGGACAGGTTCGAGAAGACCCTCGCCGACGATCCGGACGTGGACCACTGGAGCTCCTATGTCGGCCAGGGGGCGGTGCGTTTCTACCTGCCGCTGGACCAGCAGCTGGAGAATCCCTTCTACGGCCAGGTCATCCTGGTGGCCAAGGACCTGGAGGCGCGCAATCGCCTGCTGCCTAAGCTCAAGCAGCGGCTGCGCCAGGACTTCGTCGGCCTGTCCGGCTACGTCCAGCCGCTGGAGATGGGCCCGCCGGTGGGCCGGCCGATCCAATACCGCATCAGCGGTCCAGACGTCGCCGAGGTGCGTCGCCAGGCCCTGGCGCTGGCCAGCGTGCTGGGCAAGAGTCCGCAACTGGGCGACTTCCTCTACGACTGGAACGAGCCGGCGCGGATGCTCAAGGTGGAGGTCAACCAGGACAAGGCGCGGCAGCTGGGCTTCTCCTCCCAGGACGTGGCGCAGATCCTCAATGGCGTGGTGACCGGTACCCCGGTGACCCAGGTGCGTGACGACATCTACCTGGTCAACGTGGTGGCGCGCGCCAGCGAGGCCGAGCGGCGCTCGGTGGAGACCTTGGAAAACCTGCAGATCATGACCCCCCAGGGCATCGCGGTACCGCTCAAGGCCTTCGCCCGCATCGACTACGCCCTGGAGCAGCCGCTGGTGTGGCGGCGCGATCGTCTGCCCACCATTACCCTCAAGGCCTCGATCCTCGGTGACATCCTGGCGCCCGACCTGGTCAAGCAGCTGCAGCCGGACGTCGACGCCTTCATCGCCAAGCTGCCGCCGCGCTACCACGTGGCGGTGGGGGGCACGGTGGAGGAGAGCAGCAAGGCCCAGGGCCCCATCGCCGAGGTGGTGCCGCTGATGCTGTTCCTCATGGCCACCTTCCTGATGATCCAGCTGCACAGCATCCGCAAGCTGTTCCTGGTGGCGAGCGTGGCCCCCCTCGGGCTCATCGGCGTGGTACTGGGGCTGATCCCTTTCGGCCAGCCGCTGGGCTTCGTCGCCATCCTCGGGGTGCTGGCGCTGATCGGCATCATCATCCGCAACTCGGTGATCCTGGTGACCCAGATCGATGCCTTCGAACGCGACGGTCGCTCGCCCTGGGACGCCGTGGTGGAAGCCACTCGGCATCGCCGCCGGCCGATCCTGCTGACCGCCGCGGCGGCCAGCCTGGGCATGATCCCCATCGCCCGGGAAGTGTTCTGGGGGCCCATGGCCTACGCCATGATCGGCGGCATCGTGGCCGCCACGCTGCTGACCCTGCTGTTCCTGCCGGCGCTCTACGTCGCCAGCTATCGCATCCGCGAGCCACGCCGTGAGGGCTAAGGCGCAGGCAAAAAAAACGACCTCCTGGCGGAGGTCTTCGTTGAAGACATCTGCCAGGAGGCCGCAAGGAGCTATCCAAGGAGCCACTGCCGGAGGGAAGGATTCGCGCGGTCAGCAAGTCGAATCCACAGCAGCTCACCGCACCACTATCGGGCGTCCAGATTTTTCAATAAAGTGACGCCTTGACGAAACTCCATTGCGAAAAAGGCAATAATGGATATTTTCCAAGGCATGCGCATCTTCGTCCGGGTGGTGGACCTGGGCAGCCTCACGGCCGCCGCCCATACCCTCGACCTGTCCACTGCGCAGGTGTCGCGCCTGCTCGCCGAGCTGGAAAGCCACCTGCAGACACGCCTGCTGCACCGCACCACGCGGCGCTTGGCGCTGACCGAGGCCGGCGAACGCTACCTGGAACGCTGCCGGCGCATCCTGCAGGACGTCGGCGAAGCCGAGGCCGAGGCCAGCGGTGCGCACCTCAAGCCCCATGGCCATCTGCGCCTGCATTCCATGACCGGCCTCGGCACCCAGCTGCTGGCACCCCTGGTATCGCGCTTCTGCGCGCGCTATCCCCAGGTGGAGATCGTCATGAACCTCTCGCAGAACCATCCGGCGCTGCTGGAGGACGGCCATGACATCGCCATCACCCTGGACACCGAGCTGGCCGATTCGGACTTCGTCGCCCAGCGCCTGGGCGGGGTCTACAGCGTGGTCTGCGCCGCGCCCAGCTACCTGGCGCGGCGGCCGGCGCCCCAGGTGCCGGCTGATCTGGCCGAGCACGACTGCCTGCGCCTGCTCGATCCGAATTTCTCCGAACGCTGGGTCTTCGCGGGCCCCGAAGGCGAGCAGCAGGTCGCCCCGCGCTACGTCTTCCAGGTCAACGTCGCCGAGGCCCTGGCCAGCGTGGCGCGGCAGGGCATGGGGATCTGCCTGCTGCCCAGCTACATCGCGGTCAACTACCTGAGAGACGGCAGCCTGGTGCGGTTGCTGCCCAACTTCCGCCTGCGCGAGCGCAACATCCATGCGCTCTATCCCTCGCGGCGCTTCCTCGATGCCAAGATCAAGACCTGGATCGACTTCCTCAAGGAAGAGCTGCCGGAGCGCCTGCAACTGGAGAACCTGGTGCTGGAGGATCAGCGCTACTGGGCCAAGGACTAGCTGGCGCTGTTGCAGCTTCTGTAACAGTGATTTAGTTAGCATGCTATTTATTAGGCTGCGTTCATTGCCTAGAATGGTCCCGTACCCCGATGAACACATCCCCCGAGGAGTTCGCCATGAAACGTTCTCTGTCCGCCCTGTTGCTGACCCTTGCCACCCTGACCGCCGCCCAGTTCGCCGCTGCCGACGACAATCCCAGCCTGCGCTACAAACTGGTCGATCAGAATCACGCCGCCATGCAGCACTACGGCGACCAGTCCGCTCCCGCCGCCAACGTGCGTCGCTGAGCCGCTCCGCTTTCGAAAGACCACCCCTCTTTGCTCCTTTGGTCTTTCTCCGCCGCACCCATCGGGTGCGGCTTTTTTATATCTGCGGCACACTGAGCCCCTGACCTTGTCGAGGTGCCCATGACCGCCACTTCCGCTCAACGACTCGCCCGCCTGCGCGCCTTCCTGGCCGAGCAGGGCGCCGATGCCTGCCTGATCCCCAGCGCCGATCCGCACCTGTCTGAATACCTGCCCGAACACTGGCAGGGACGGGCCTGGCTGTCCGGTTTCACCGGCTCCGCCGGCCTGCTGCTGGTGACGCGCGACGCCGCCGGCGTCTGGACCGACAGCCGCTACTGGGAGCAGGCCGCCCGTGAGCTGGACGGCAGCGGCATCGACCTGATGAAGCAGGTGGCCAGCCAGCCCCAGGGCCACCTGCACTGGCTCGCGGCCCAGGTACCCGAAGGTGGCACCGTGCTGGTGGACGGCCAGGTGCTGTCCCTGGGTGCGGCCGCCGCGCTACGTCGCATCCTCGAGCCGAAGCACATCCAGCTGCGTACCGATCAGGATCCGCTGGCGGCGATCTGGCCCGAGCGCCCGGCGTTGCCGGCCGCGCCGGTCTTCGTGCACGCGCCGCCCTATGCGCCCCAATCACGCAGCGCCAAGCTCGCCCAGGTACGTCAGGCCATGGCCGAGGCGGGCGCGGACTGGCATTTCATCTCCTCGCTGGACGACCTCGCCTGGCTGCTCAACCTGCGTGGCGCGGACGTCCCCTACAACCCGGTGTTCCTCGCCCACCTGCTGCTGGGCCGGGACAGCTGCCAGCTGTTCATCGATCTGGCCAAGGTGCCGGCCGAGATCCGCTCGACGCTGGCAGCGGACGGCGTGACCCTGGTCGACTACGGCCAGGCGGCCCCAGAACTGGGGCGGCTGCCGGCGGGTAGCACCCTGCTGGTGGATCCGGCGCGCGTCACCCTCGGGCTGGTCGAGGCTGCACCCGCGGGCGTCAAGCGCCTGGAGCAGATCAATCCGTCCACCCTGTTCAAGGCCTGCAAGACCGCCGAGGAAGTGGCCCAGGTACGCACCGCCATGGAAGAGGACGGCGCGGCGCTGTGCGTCTTCTTCGCCCGGTTCGAAGCGGCCCTGGCCCGTGGCGAGCGCCTCACCGAGCTGACCGTGGACGACTGGCTGAGCGAGGCGCGGGCGGCGCGGCCCAACTTCGTCTCCCTGAGCTTCGCCACCATCGCCGGCTTCAACGCCGGTGGCGCCCTGCCGCACTACCGGGCGACCGAGGAGGCCCATGCCGAGCTCCAGGGCGATGGCCTGTTGCTGATCGACAGCGGCGGCCAGTACCTGGGCGGCACCACCGACATTACCCGGGTGGTGCCCATAGGTACGCCCAACGCGGCGCAGAAGCGTGACTTCACCCTGGTGCTCAAGGGCATGCTGGCGCTGTCGCGGGCGCGCTTTCCCGCCGGCGTCGCCGCGCCCATGCTCGACGCCCTGGCGCGCGAGCCGATCTGGGCCGCCGGCATCGACTACGGCCATGGCACCGGCCATGGCGTGGGCTACTTCCTCAACGTGCACGAAGGGCCGCAGTCGATTTCCTTCTATGCCACGGTCACCCCGCACCATGTCCTGCGCGAGGGCATGATCACCTCCAACGAACCGGGCATCTATCGCCCCGGCCAGTGGGGCGTGCGGCTGGAGAACCTGCTGCTGTGCACCCGCGCGGAAACCACCGAATTCGGTGACTTTCTCGCCTTCGAAACCCTGACCCTCTGCCCGCTGGATACCCGCTGCCTGGATCTCGCCCTGCTGCGCGCCGACGAGCTGGACTGGCTCGACGGCTATCACGCCGAGGTCCGCCGGCGCGTCCTGCCGTTGCTGGAGGGCGCCGCGCGCGACTGGTTGCTGGCGCGTACCGAACCCGTCGCGAGGACCGCCCCATGAGCAGCAACGCCCAGCAATTCGCCAGTGACAACTACTCCGGCATCTGCCCGGAAGCCTGGGCCGCCATGGCCGCGGCCAACGTCGGCCACGAGACCGCCTATGGCAACGACACCTGGACGGCCCGCGCCGCCGATCGCTTTCGCCAGCTGTTCGAGACCGACTGCGAGGTGTTCTTCGCCTTCAACGGCACCGCGGCCAATTCCCTGGCCCTGGCCGCCCTGTGCCAGAGCTATCACAGCGTGATCTGCGCCGACACCGCCCACGTCGAGACCGACGAGTGCGGCGCCCCGGAATTCTTCTCCAACGGCTCCAAGCTGCTGCTGGCACCCTCGCACCACGGCAAGCTGACGCCGGGCGCCATCCAGCAGATCGCCACCAAGCGCGCCGACATCCACTTTCCCAAGCCGCGCGCGGTGACCGTCACCCAGGCCACCGAGGTGGGCACCCTCTATGGGCTGCACGAGCTGCAGGCCATCAGCGCCACCTGCCGCGACCTCGGCCTGCACCTGCACATGGACGGCTCGCGCTTCTCCAACGCCGTGGCCGGCCTGGGTTGTACTCCGGCCGAGGTAACCTGGAAGGCCGGTGTCGACGTGCTCTGCTTTGGCGGTACCAAGAGCGGCATGGCGGTGGGGGAGGCGATCCTGTTCTTCAACCGCGACCTGGCCGAGGACTTCGAATACCGCTGCAAGCAGGCCGGCCAGTTGGCGTCCAAGATGAGATTCCTCTCCGCGCCCTGGCTCGGCGTGCTGGAGAACGACACCTGGCTGCGCCACGCCCGCCACGCCAACGCCATGGCCCGGCTGCTCGCCGAGCGGGTCCGCGACGTACCCGGGGTGGACTTCATGTTCCCGGTAGAGGCCAACTCGGTGTTCCTGCAACTCTCGGAGCCAGCGCTGGACTTCCTGCGCGGTCGCGGCTGGCGCTTCTACACCTTCATCGGCAGCGGCGGGGCGCGCTTCATGTGTTCCTGGGACACCGAGGAAGCCCGGGTGCTGGAGCTGGCGGCGGATATTCGCACGGCGATGGGCGGGTAGGGCGCAGCGCGGCCACGGGCCGCTCCTGCAAAAGCATCACCCTATGTAGGAGCGGCCCATGGCCGCGATAAGTTCGGTACGGACGACCGCATCGGCGGACCGCCATGGCCACGCTTAACGGATCATGGCGCCGTTCGTCCGCTCATTTTTCAACTCGACGTGGAAAACGTTGATGCGGTTTTCCATCCTAGGTTTCCTGATGCGTGGGTGGATGACGGCGCAGTCTCATCCACCATTAACCCGCCCCCAAAGGCGAAAAGGCTGCGCGGTTTGTGCTCTCCATCGCGGCCATGGGCCGCTCCTACAGATCCCATAAGGGCGACCGCATCGGCGGAACGCCATGGCCGCGATGAGCTATCAGCCGCACCTCCATGCCACGATGAGTTTCTGGCCTGGGGACGCCGCCCGCACCAACCGTTACCATGGCCGATCTCTCCCTCGTTCCCAGCGATTCATGGCCAAGAAGCCCAGCAAACCCACCCTTGCCACGGTCACTCCTGCCGCGCCAACCCTCATCGACGTGGCGCGGGTCGCCGGGGTGTCACCGATCACCGTGTCCCGGGCGCTGAATCGGCCGGAGATCGTCAGCGAGGCGGCGCGGGAGAAGGTGCTGGCGGCGGTGCAGGCCACCGGCTATGTGCCCAATCTGCTGGCCGGCGGCCTGGCGTCCAAGCGCAGTCGCCTGGTGGCGCTGTTCGTGCCGACCATCGTCCACTCGATCTTCGCCGAGACGGTGCAGGCGCTCATGGGCCGCCTGGCTCAGTCCGGCTACCAGACCCTGCTGGGCCTGACCGGCTACAGCGCCGAGCAGGAAGAACGACTGCTGGCCGCCGTGCTGGGGCGCAAGCCCGACGGCATCGTGCTGACCGGCACCCTGCACACCTCGGCCAGTCGCCAGCGCCTGGCCCAAGCCGGCATCCCGGTGGTGGAGTCCTGGGACCTGGGCGAGGACCCCCTGGACATGCAGGTGGGTTTCTCCCACGAGGCCGTGGGTCGCGCCCAGGCGGATCATCTGTACGCCCGTGGCTATCGGCGCTTCGCCCTGGTCTCGGTGGACGATCCCCGCGCCCTGCGCCGCTGCCGGAGCCTGGTCGCGCGGTTGGATGAGCTGGGCCTGCCGACGCCCGCGGTGGAAATCCTGCCGGCCCCCGCCCTGGTGGAATCCGGTCGGGCCGGCTTGCGCCAGCTGCTGGCGGGCGCCGAGGCCTTCGAGGTGGTGGTCTGCAGCTCGGATACCGTCGCCCAGGGCGTGATGGCGGAAGCCGCCAGTCGGGGGCTGCGTCTGCCCGAGGACCTGGCGGTACTGGGCTTCGGCAATCTCTCCAGTGCGGCCCAGATGCATCCCGCGCTGTCGTCGGTGAGCGTCGAGGGCGATCGCATGGGCACCCTGGCGGCGGAGGCGCTGTTGCAGCGCTTCACCGAGGGCGAGCGCGCCGGCGAGGCAGTACGCATCGACACCGGCTTCCACATCATCGACCGTGCCACGACCTGACCATCGGCCTGCAAGTCGTTAGACGTCGTACTTGTTTGATTGCGCAATCATGGCTTAGTCTTGGCTTACCGCCAGGACTGCCATGAATTGACGCCTCATTATATGATTGCGCAATCATCGAGCAGTCTGCGCCTTCAATAACAACAATCGCGCAAGAGGGATCCCCATGGATGCCACAAGACCTACCCGGGTGCGTTACCTGATCCTGTTGATGCTGTTCGTGGTCACTACCATCAACTACGCGGACCGCGCCACCATTGCCATCGCCGGCTCCAGCCTGCAGAAGGACCTCGGCATCAGCGCCGTGACCCTGGGCTACATCTTCTCCGCCTTCGGCTGGGCCTATGTGGCCGGGCAGATTCCCGGTGGCTGGCTGCTGGATCGCTTCGGTTCGAAGAAAGTCTATGCCGGCAGCATCTTCTTCTGGTCGTTCTTCACCCTGCTGCAGGGGCTGGTCGGCGGCCTGCCGGTGGCCTGGGCGGTGACCACCCTATTCCTGCTGAGATTCCTGGTCGGCCTGGCCGAGGCGCCGTCCTTCCCGGGCAATGCGCGCATCGTCGCCGCCTGGTTTCCCACCGCCGAACGCGGCACCGCCTCGGCGATCTTCAACTCGGCGCAGTATTTCGCCACCGCGCTGTTCGCGCCGATCATGGGCGGCATCGTCTTCCACTTCGGCTGGGAGCACGTCTTCGTCATCATGGGCGCCCTCGGCATCCTGTTCTCCCTGGCCTGGCTGAAATTCATCCACAACCCCAAGGAGCATCCGCGCATCGACGCCGCGGAGCTGGCGTACATCCGCGACAACGGCGGCCTGGTGGACATGGACAACAGCGCCCGCCAAGGCGATGGCGGCCCCAAGTGGCACTACATCACCCAGTTGCTGACCAATCGCATGATGCTCGGCGTCTACCTGGGCCAGTACTGCATCAACGCCATCACCTACTTCTTCCTGACCTGGTTCCCGGTATACCTGGTGCAGGAGCGCGGCATGACCATCCTCAAGGCCGGCTTCATCGCCTCGCTGCCAGCCATCTGCGGCTTCATCGGTGGCGTGCTCGGCGGGGTGATCTCCGACTACCTGCTGCGCCGCGGCCATTCCCTGACCTTCGCCCGCAAGCTGCCCATCGTCTGCGGCCTGCTGCTCTCCACCAGCATGATCTTCTGCAACTACGTCGACGCCGACTGGATGGTGGTGGGCTTCATGACCCTGGCCTTCTTCGGCAAGGGCATCGGCGCCCTCGGCTGGGCGGTGGTGGCGGATACCTCGCCCAAGCAGATCGCCGGCCTGTCCGGTGGCCTATTCAACACCTTCGGCAACCTGGCTTCCATCACCACCCCCATCGTCATCGGCTATCTCATCGCCGCCACCGGCTCCTTCAAGTGGGCGCTGGTCTATGTCGGCGCCAATGCCCTGGTGGCGGTGTTCAGCTACCTGTTCATCGTCGGCCGCATCCAGCGCGTCGAGCTGCGTACCGCCGATGGCGAACTCCTGGGTGCCCCCCAGCCTGACCCGGCCCGGGCCTGAGCCCCGGCAGAGGATAAGAACATGAACCTGATCGTTCACCGTGATTCGCCGCGCTACATCAAGCTCCACCCCCAGGACAACGTCGGGGTGGTGGTCAACGAACCCGGCGTGGCCGCCGGCACCGCCTTCGCCGACGGCCTGACCACGGTCGAGGCCATTCCCCAGAGTCACAAGGTCTCCCTGGTGGATCTCGCGGCGGGCGCCGCGGTGGTGCGCTATGGCGAGGTCATCGGCTACGCCCTGCAGGACGTTCCCGCCGGCAGCTGGATCACCGAAGCCCTGCTGCGCATGCCGGAGCCGCCGGCGCTGGACAACCTGCCCAAGGCCACCGCGCCCGGCCAGGTCGGCGAACCCCTGGAAGGCTATACCTTCGAGGGGTTCCGCAATCCGGACGGCAGCGTCGGCACCCGCAACATCCTGGCGGTGACCACCACCGTACAGTGCGTGGTGGGGGTGCTGGACCACTGCGTGGAGCGGGTGCGCAAGGAGATCCTGCCGCGCTACCCCCATGTCGACGACGTGGTACCGCTGTCCCACAGCTACGGCTGCGGCGTGGCCATCAATGCACCCGACGCGGTGATTCCGATCCGTACCCTGCACAACATCAGCCGCAATCCCAACTTCGGCGGCCAGGCGCTGGTCATCGGCCTGGGCTGCGAGAAGCTGCAGGCCAGCCAGCTGATGCCGGGCGACGACCTCACGGCCGGGCAGGACGAAGAGGCCTGGCTGTTCCGCCTGCAGGATTCGGCCAACGGCTTCGCCGGCATGGTCGAGCAGATCATGGGGCTGATCGAGGCCCGCCTGGAGCTGCTCGACCAGCGCCGCCGCGAGACGGTGCCGGCGTCCGAGCTGGTGGTGGGCATGCAGTGCGGCGGCAGCGACGCCTTCTCCGGCATCACCGCCAACCCGGCCCTGGGCGTGGCCGCCGACCTGCTGGTGCGGGCCGGCGCCACGGTGATGTTCTCCGAGAACACCGAGGTACGCGACGGCATCCACCTGCTGACCCCGCGCGCCGCCACCCCGGCGGTGGCCGACGCCCTGATCCGCGAGATGGACTGGTACGACCGCTACCTGGAGCGGGGCATGGCCGATCGCAGCGCTAATACCACCCCTGGTAACAAGAAGGGCGGGCTGAATAACATCGTCGAAAAGGCCATGGGGTCGATCGCCAAGTCGGGTACCAGCCCCATCGCCGGGGTCATAGCACCCGGCGAGAAGATCCGCGGCAAGGGCCTGTACTTCGCCGCCACCCCGGCCAGCGACTTCATCTGCGGCACCCTGCAACTGGCCGCGGGCATGAACCTGCACATCTTCACCACCGGTCGCGGCACCCCCTATGGCCTGTCCATGGTGCCGGTGATCAAGGTCTCGACCCGCACCCAGCTGGCCGAGCGCTGGCCCGATCTGATCGACATCGATGCCGGGCGGGTGGTGAGCGGGCGGCTGTCGCTGGAGGAGATGGGCTGGGAGATCTTCCAGTGCTACCTGGACGTGGCCAGCGGCCGGCGCCAGACCTGGGCCGAGCGCCATCGCCTGCACAACGACCTCGCGCTGTTCAATCCGGCGCCGGTGACCTGATCCCGGCGGCAACGAAAAAGGGCCGATCCCATGGGGATCGGCCCTTTTTTATGTGGCGATGTCAGGCTGTCGCGGCGTGGCGCGCTCAGTCGGCCAGGGTGCTACCGCTGACCGGCCGCAGGCGCTGCTGGCCGTCGTCTTCCGCATCACGCATCAGCACGTAGCCGAGGATGATGCCGACGAAGAGGTTGCCGACGCCGATATCGAAGAGGTCGGTGGTCCAGCCGATCAGGCAGAGGCAGAAGGCGATGGCCAGCAGAGTGTGGCTGAGGCGATCGGGCGCGGTGTGCAGGCGGATGAACACCGGTAGCTGCAGGGCATAGCCGAGGATGCCGACGACCCCGAACACGCACCAGAGATAGACGACGCTGCTGTCGCTGGTGACGAAGAGATCGATCCCCGGGACGGGGAAGGCGGCCATGGAGCTGCCGAACAGGCCGAAGCCGGCGCCTTCCACCGTCCAGCCGTGGCGGCTCATCTCCGCGACGACATTGGGCCAGGTGTTGACCAGGCGGTCGTAGAAGGAGGCCAGGCCGCTGTCGCTCATCACCACCAGCGGATCGAAATCGCGGACCAGGCCGAGCACCGGCAGCAGCATGCCACCCACCACGGCCAGCAGGATCAGGGCGTAGGTCGGCCACTGGAAGCGGCGGGTGACCATCAGCACCAGGGTGAAGGCGAAGGCGGCGGCGGGCGCCTTGCTGGTGGTGAGCAGGATGCCGAAGAAGCCGATCAGGGCGACCACCAGCCAGAGCGTCTTGGAGCGGGCGAATTGCGCCAGGAACAGGCAGTAGACGGCGATGAGCGCCGCCAGCACGTTGGATACCCGGGCGAAGCCGGCGATGCGGTCCTCTTCACCGGCGACCCACTGGGTATTGCCGGCGATGTCGTTGCCGCCCAGGTTGTAGCTGTAGCCCTTCCAAGGCACCGCGGTGAACTTGTCCAGGGCGATGCCGATCAGGCAGGCGATCAGCAGCAGGAACATGGCCCGCGCCAGCAGTCGGCGCTGCTTGAGCAGCTCACGGCCGCAGAGCAGGCCGAACAGCAGCGGACTGTAGACGAACAGCGAGAACAGCACGTTGTTGAAGGTGCCGCCATGCAGCAGGGCGAGGGCGGCGTAGGCGAGGCCGGCGAGCAGCCCGACCCAGATCACCCGGGGGATCTTGACGGTGGCCAGCTGCAAGGCGAACAGCGCCAGGCAGGCGATCTTGGGCAGGTAGACCAGCGCCGAGGCACCGACCATGTCCAGGGCATAGCGCAGAAAGCCGGAAAAGGTCTCGACGAACAGCAGGCCGATGGCCGTCCACACCATGAGGGTGGAATAGCGCCATTCGAGCACGCGCTGGAAGGCGGAGGGGGAGGCGGTGGCAACCGTCATGATGATCATCCCTGTTGTGCTGCCGATGGCGGGGTGGGCCACCAGTCCTGACGTGAGCAGCGAGGACCGCCAGGACACGCCACCTTGGCGTTACCGACGGACTGCTGAGGCGAAAGCGTAGAAGGCGGGCACGCTACCGCCCGCGACCGTCGACGACGGGCACGAGCGGAAACGCGAGAAGTAAGCCGAAGGGATGATAGCGGAGGCCTTGAGGCGCCTGTCAAACGGCGCCGGGCCTAGCGGAAATCCTCAACGCGGGAATCGGAAGCAGGCCACAAATAAGGCCTTACTTGACCATCCGCCAGGTCAGGGGATAGCGGTAGTCGCGGCCCTGGTTGGCCTTGATGCCGGCGATCACCGTCAGCACGAAGGCCACGCAGGCCACCAGCAGCATCAGCGGAAAGCCGATCAGTACCCATACCAGCAGCCAGCAGATCATGTGCACCAGGGTGACGGTGAGCTGGAAGTTCAGCGCCTCCTTGCCCTGGCGGTCGATGAAGGGATCGTCCTCGCGCTTGAACTGCCAGACCACCAGCGGCCCTATGACGTTGCCGATGAAGGGCACCACGAAGCCGAAGAAGGCGGCGTAGTGGCAGAGCATGGCCCAGCGCCGGGCATCGGCGCTGGGGGCGGGGACGAGGTCATGCATGATCTGGGCTTCCGTTACTCGCCGCGCAGGGCGGCTTGCTGGATCTCGAACAGGTCGCGCAGGCCACCCTGGGCCAGTTCGAGCATGGCGTTGAGCTCGGCCGGCTGGAAGGGGGCGCCCTCGGCGGTACCCTGGACTTCGATGAAGCCGCCGGCGTCGGTCATGATCACATTGAGATCGGTCTCGGCGGCGGAGTCTTCCAGGTAGTCCAGGTCCAGCACCGGGGTGCCCTGGTAGATGCCCACGGAAATGGCGGCCACCATCTGCTTGAGCGGATTGCCCTTGAGGTTGCCCCGGCGCTTGAGCGCGCCGAGGGCGTCGACCAGGGCGACGCAGGCACCGGTCACCGAGGCGGTGCGCGTACCGCCATCGGCCTGGATCACGTCGCAGTCGATATAGATGGTGTTCTCGCCCAGCTTGGACAGGTCGACGGCGGCGCGCAGCGAGCGACCGATCAGCCGCTGGATCTCCAGCGTCCGGCCACCCTGCTTGCCCTTGGCGGCTTCGCGCTGATTCCGCTCGCCGGTCGCACGCGGCAGCATGCCGTATTCGGCGGTGAGCCAGCCCTGGCCCTTGCCCTTGAGAAAGCGCGGTACCCCGGCCTCGACGCTGGCGGTGCAGATCACCTTGGTATCGCCGAACTCCACCAGGACCGAACCCTCGGCGTGCTTGGTGTACTGACGGGTGATGCGGATGGGGCGCAGCTGATCGGCGGCGCGGCCACTGGGACGCTTCATTGGGGGCTTCCTGTAAGGCATAGAAATCAGGGCCCATAGTATAGGCAGCGCCCGGTTCGTGCACACGGATGCATTGGGCGCCCCGATCAGGTGCGCTAGAATCGTGCGTTTTACGCGCGGGAGGGGCCGGATCGCTCCGGCTCCCGCCCGTCGCCAGACGAGGATCCTGCCATGGTGCACAGCATGACGGCGTTCGCCCGGGTCGAGCGACCGGGGCCCCAGGGCACCCTGAGTTGGGAGCTGCGCTCCGTCAACCACCGCTACCTGGAACCGCACCTGCGCCTGCCCGAGACCTGCCGTGACGCCGAGTCCGGGGTGCGCGAAGCGCTGCGCCGGCGGCTGTCGCGCGGCAAGGTGGAGTGCGTGCTGCGCGAAGAGCGCGACGAAGCGGCCGGCCTGCGCGTCGACGCCCGGCGCGCGGCTCAGCTGGTGTCGGCCGCCGAAGACGTCGCCGCCCTGATCGCCCGGCCGGCCAAGCTCGATCCCCTGGCCGTGCTGGCCTGGCCCGGCGTGCTGGTCGGGGCCGAGGTGGATGACGCCGAGCGCCGGGCGCAGGTGCTGGCGCTGTTCGACGCGGCGCTGGACGAGTTGCTGGAAGGCCGGCTACGCGAGGGTCGGGAGCTGAGTCGCCTGATCGAGGAGCGGCTGGTCCAGGTGCTGGCGGAAGTCGCGACGCTCCGTGCCCTGCTGCCCGAGCTGCTGGCGCTGCAGCGGCGGCGTATCCTCGAGCGCTGCGCCGAGGCGGGGGTCGAGTTCGAGCCGGCGCGGCTGGAGCAGGAACTGGTGCTGCTGGCGCAAAAGAGCGACGTGGCCGAGGAGCTGGATCGCCTGGAGACCCATGTGGCCGAGGTGCGGCGGGTCCTGGCCGGCAAGGGCGCGGCCGGGCGGCGCCTGGACTTCCTCATGCAGGAGCTCAACCGCGAGGCCAATACCCTGGGCTCCAAGGCCATCGATGCCCGTGCCTCCCAGGCGGCCATCAATCTCAAGGTGCTCATCGAACAGATGCGTGAGCAAGTGCAGAACATCGAATAGGCGGACTTCCATGACAGCCCTTCCCGGCACCCTCTACATCGTTTCCGCGCCTTCCGGCGCCGGCAAGACCAGCCTGGTCAAGGCCCTGCTGGATGCCCTGCCCGACATCCGCGTGTCGGTCTCCCACACCACCCGCGCCATGCGCCCGGGCGAGGCCGACGGGGTGAACTACCACTTCGTCGACTGTGCGACCTTCACCAACCTGCTCGAGCACGGCGACTTCCTCGAACACGCCGAGGTGTTCGGCAACTACTACGGCACCTCCCAGGCGGCCCTGGAGCGCACCCTCGCCGAGGGTCACGACCTGATCCTGGAAATCGACTGGCAAGGCGCCCAACAGGTCCGCCGCAAGCTGCCCCACGCCCAGTCGATCTTCATCCTGCCGCCGAGCCAGGCGGCCCTGCGCCAGCGCCTGGACAACCGCGGCCAGGACAGCGCCGAGATCATCGAGCGCCGCATGCGCGAGGCGGTGAGCGAGATGAGTCACTACGTCGAGTACGACTACCTGATCATCAACGATGACTTCGCCAGCGCCCTGGAGGATCTCAAGTCGATCTTCCGCACCCGCCAGCTGCGCCTGGATCGCCAGCAGCGCCGGCACGACGACCTGCTGGTGGATCTACTAGGCTGAGCCTCGGTCATCCATTGGGACGCTAGTCGAAACCGCTCCTTGGATGGATGGCAATCTCTCGTCGGCTCGTCACACTCCAAGGCTGAGCCGCCTTCGCGCGGCTCTTTCGTTGCAGTGCGGTCGACGCCGGTCTCCAGCCGGATTCGCGAGCAGTCGCCCTGCGGTCGCTAGAAGCCACCGGAGCGGAAGACTGTCATGAAGACCCATACCCTGCTGGCGGCCGTGCTCGCCGGCCTCACCCTGTCGGCCTTGGCCGTCGAGCAAACCACCACCCTGACCCAGACCGGCAACGACAACCAGGCCACCCTGAATCAGAGCGGCGGGCGCGCCAGCACCATCGAGCAGGTACAGAGTGGCGCTGGCAATCGCGCCAGCGTCGAGCAGCGCCAGGCGTTCGGTGCCCAGGCGCTTGTCAAACAGGCGTCCAGCGGCAATAGCCTGCAGATCCTTCAGGAGGGCAGCGGCCAGCAGGTCAGGGTCAGCCAGCTGGACAATGGCAACCATCTCGCCGAGATCGTGCAGACTGGTGGCGGCGCCGGGAATACTCTGGAGCTGGAGCAGTCGGGCAATGCGGCCTCGGCCTATCTGAGCCAGGCGGGCGATCTCAACGTCTACAGCGTGCGCCAGCTGGGTTTCGGCGGCAACGAGTTGCGCGCGACCACCACGGGCGATGCCAACCGCCTGACGGTGGAGCAGCGCAGTGGCGGGCTGGCGGAGGTGGTGCAGGTCGGCAACGGTAACGTCTTGCAGCTGACCCAGAACGTCTCCTTCGCCGGGGGCACGGCCAGCTTGCAGCAGCGTGGCGATGGCAATGGCGCGGCGGCGGAGCAGCAGACCAGTCGCTACCGCAGCGCGCTGGCGCTGACCCAGGCGGGGAACGGCAACCAGGCGAGCCTGTCGCAGCGCGCCGGCTTCAGCGATCTGACCTTCACTCAGCAGGGCAATGACAACCAGCTGAGCGCGACCCAAGCCGGACTGGAGGCGCGGATCGCCGGCACCAGCACGGGTGACGGCAACCGGGCGGTCTTCCTGCAGGACGGCTTCGAGGTAGGCGCCGAGATCCAGCAGCAGGGTAACGGCAACCTGGTATCCATCACCCAGAACACGGTACCGGACAGCTTCACCGGCGCCAGCGCCTTCATCGGCCAGACCGGCGATGCCAACTCGGCGGTGATCGACCAGGTAGGCTCCACGGCGCGGATCAACCAGAGCGGCTTCGGCAACCAGGCGACGGTCTACCAGCGCTGAACGGCCGGAGGCTGGCCCTGGCCGGGCCAGCCTGCCGAGGGCTTACAGCTTGATCCAGGTCGCCTTGAGCTCGGTGTACTTGTCGAAGGCGTGCAGGGACTTGTCGCGGCCGTTGCCGGACTGCTTGAAGCCGCCGAAGGGTGCGGTCATGTCGCCGCCGTCGTACTGGTTGACCCAGACGCTGCCGGCGCGCAGGGCGCGGGCGGTTTTGTGGGCCTTGGAGATGTCGCGGGTCCAGACCGCGGCGGCCAGGCCGTATTGGGTGTCGTTGGCGATCTGCACGGCTTCCTCGGCGGTGTCGAAGGTGATCACCGAGAGCACCGGGCCGAAGATCTCTTCCCGGGCGATCTTCATGGCGTTGCTGACGCCGTCGAAGATGGTCGGCTCGACATAGACGCCACCGGTCTCTTCCAGGGTGCGCTTGCCTCCGGCCACCAGGGTGGCGCCTTCGGCATGGCCGGCCTCGATGTAGCGCAGCACGGTCTCCAGCTGGGTGGTGTCCACTAGGGCGCCGACGTTGGTCTCGGGCTCCAGGGCATGGCCGGGCTTCCAGCCCTTGAGGGCCTCGATCACCAGCGGCAGGAATTGGTCCTTGATGGAGCGTTCCACCAGCAGGCGCGAGCCGGCGGTGCAGACCTCGCCCTGGTTGAAGGCGATGCCGCTGGCGGCGGCCGCCGCGGCGTCCTCGAGGTCGGGGGCGTCGGCGAAGACGATGTTGGGGCTCTTGCCACCCGCCTCCAGCCAGACCCGCTTCATGTTGGATTCGCCGGAATAGGCCAGCAGTTGCTTGGCCACCCGGGTGGAGCCGGTGAAGACGATGGTGTCGACGTCGGGGTGCAGGCCCAGGGCCTTGCCGACGGTGTGGCCATAGCCCGGCAGCACGTTGAACACGCCGGCGGGAATGCCGGCCTGCTGCGCCAGCTGGGCGACGCGGATGGCGGTCAGCGGCGATTTTTCCGAGGGCTTGAGCACCACCGAGTTGCCGGTGGCCAGGGCCGGGCCGAGTTTCCAGCAGGCCATCATCAGCGGGAAGTTCCAGGGCACCACGGCGGCGACCACGCCGACCGGTTCGCGGGTGACCAGGCCCAGTTGGTCGTGGGGCGTGGGCGCGACTTCGTCGTAGAGCTTGTCGATGGCCTCGGCGCTCCAGCGGATGGCGTTGGCCGAGCCGGGCACGTCGATGCCGAAGGAGTCGGCGATGGGCTTGCCCATGTCCAGGGTTTCCAGCAGCGCCAGCTCCTCGGCATTGGCCAGCAGCAGGTCGGCGAAGCGGATCAGCACGCGCTTGCGCTGGGCCGGGGCCAGGTGCGCCCAGGTGCCTTGCTGGAAGGCGGCGCGGGCAGCGGCCACGGCCAGGTCGGCGTCGGCGGCGTCACAGCTGGCGACCTTGGCGAGGAAGCGCCCGTCCACCGGGCTCAGGCAATCGAAGGTGGCGCCCGAGAGGGCTTCGACATAGGCGCCGTCGATGAAGGCGCGACCTTCCAGGGTGAGACCTTGGAAGCGCTGCTCCCACTCGGCGCGGCTGGGCAAGCTCATGGGTGACTCCTCGCTAATGGCGGTGAGCAGCCACCCTAAACCGGGCTGGAAGGGTTATCAATATATTTGACACTCGGCCGGCAAAAGCGGCGAAACGTGCGTTTTATCGAACGCTGCGTTGCCGTTGGCGACTCCGCGTCAGGGCGCTGGGCACGCCCGCGAGGGGCGCGCGGCCCTGGCGTGGCTGGAAGCACTGGCGGGTCAGGGGCGGCTCGACGCTGGCGTCCAGGTCGTCGAGCCAGCCGTCCACCGCATCTTCCAGCGCCGCGACGGTGAGCTGGCCCAGCACCTGATGGGCGATGAGATTGCCCAGGCTGGGGGTCGCCGGCGCACGGGCCGCGCCCCACCAGGCGGCGAATCTGTCCTGCAGGCCGTCGAGCAGGCGATGGACGCGGTAGGCGGCGGCGAGCAGCGCCAGGCTGGCGGAGGGTGCCTGGGCCAGGGCGGCTGGGGCGAAACCGGCCAGGGCACGTTCCAGCACCCCCGCCAGGGGCGCCTCGAAGGCCACCGCCCGCGCCTGCTGCAGCAGGGCGTCGAGGGCGTCGGGCACCTTGTCGACGTAGGCGCTGGCGAAGCGCTCCAGCGCCGGGCCGCGGCTGGCGCCGTCGGCCGCGGTGCGCGCCGCCTGGTCGGCGAAGGTGCGGCTGGCCTCGCCACTGTCCCGAGCGCGCACCTGGGTGGTCTGGATCACGAGGCGCAAGGCGGCGGTATTCATGGCAGGGTCCTGCAGGGATGAGCTGCTTTGGACGTTCCCACCCGAGCCGGGTCACACCGTTCGTCCGGTGCCGGCGGCCCTCAGTGCCGCAGCATGAAGGTGTCGTATTCCAGGTCGTCCAGCACCCGGTCCAGGCGGTGCAGGCCGAGCAGCACGCAACAGGCCAGGGAGACGGTGAAGCCGTAGCCGAAGAAGCTCGGGCCCAGCTCGATGCTCAGCAGGGTCAGCGCCAGGTTGAGGCCGAGGAACAGGGTGCAGAGCATCAGCACGGTGTCGCGTCGGTCGAGGTAGAAGAAGACGTTGAGCAGCGCCATGAACACCACCTGGATGCTCACCCCCACCACGTCGATGTAGAACAGCGGCAGGTAGTAGTGCGACATGCCGAGCCAGGCCAGCAGCTGCGGAGCCAGCAGGAACACCAGCACCAGGGTCAGGCCCTGGACCTTGCAGATCTCCAGCAGGCCCTGGCGGATGGCCAGGATCATCTGTTCCTTGAGCTGGCCGATGTGCTGCAGGGTCTCGCCACCGCGGACCGCGTTGAACACCCGTTCGTACCATTCGGCGAAGTCGGTCTCGATGCGCACCAGGAACACCGCCATGCCGGGGATGATGGCGAGGTAGGCGAGGAAGATCGGCAGGTCGTAGAGGATGGAGGCGCGCAGCGGGCCGATGACGGCGTCGGAGGTCAGGGGATCGAACCAGAAGACGAATTTGTCGACCCAGATGCCCAGGTTGTAGAAGAGCCCCGTCACCAGCAGGCTGACGAAGATCTGCTTGCGGTCGAGGAAGTCGAAGGCCACCAGGCGCTCGGCCGGGTACTCGCGGATGATGTCGTAGAGGAACATGAACAGCAGGGCGGCATGACCCAGCAGCAGGGCCATCAGCAGGCCGTTCATGCCGAGGAAGCGCAGCACGAAGGCCGCGGCGATCATGATGGCGTAGCCCAGCGTCATTACCACCAGGATGCGATTGTAGGCCTTCATCCCGGACAGGAAGATGATCACCAGCCAGAGGTCGCAGAGGGTGACGAAGTTGGCCAGCACCAGCAGCCGGTAGGCGAACGGCTGGTCGAACAGCGTGGCCAGCAGCAAAAAGCCCAGTCCGCCGGCCACCAGGGTGACCAGGAGCAGGATGCCTACCAGGTTGGGCAGGATGCTGGCCTGCTTTTCCTCGAACAGCCGGTCGGAGACGAAGCGGGTGAAGTACAGCTGCAGGCCGCCGGTGAGGATCAGCGAGCTGGCCATGAGGTAGGTCACCGTGACCAGGAACTGGCGGATCAGCACGCTGGGGGTGACGATGCCGGTGGCCAGCACGCCGATCAGCATGACGCTGATGATCGACAGCACCCAGGGGCCGGAGCTGATCAGGCCGGCGTAGACGTAGGCGCGCAGGGTGGCGGTGTAGGAGTCGCGCGCGAGGATCTTGCGCAGTTCGAAGCCGATGCCGGCCATGTCAGACGATCCCCCCGATGGCATCCTGGTAGAGCTCGCGATAGCGTTCCAGCATCAGCGGCTCGGTGTAGTAGCGATTGACCCGGGCGAGGCCAGTGCGTTGCGCGGCCTGCCAGCGGCCAGGGTTGCGCAGCAGGGCGAGGATGGCGCGGGCGGTGGCCTGGGGATCGGCGATGGCGACCACGCTGCCGCCGGTGCCCAGGGCGCGGTCCTCGGGCGTCGAGCCTTCGATCAGTTCGCGGCAGGAGCCGACGTCGCTGCTCACCACCGGCACCCCGGCGGCCCAGCCTTCGAGGATCACCAGTGGCTGGGCCTCGCTGATGGAGGTCAGCACCATCAGCCCGAGCTTGGGCAGGATGTCGCCGATCTTCTGGAAACCGAGGAATTTGACCTTGCCGTCCAGGCCCAGGCTGGTGACCAGGCTATGGCATTCGGCGGCGTATTCCTCGTCTTCGTCCTCGGGGCCGACCACCCAGGCCTCGGCCTCGGGCATGGCGCTGATCACCCCGCGCATGGCGCGGATGAAGGTCTTGACGTCCTTGATCGGCACCACCCGGCCGAGCAGCCCGACCACCGGCGGCACGCCCTCGGGGCGCCGCTCCAGGGCGTCCTGCCACTGGGTGAGGCTGATGCCGTTGGGGATCACCCGGCAGCGCGTCGGATCGGCGCCGTCCTGGATCTGCCGGCGGCGATTGCCGTCGTAGAGCGATATGATCGGGTTGGCGGCCTTGTAGGTGAGCAGGCCGATGCGTTCGAAGAAGCGGATCCACAGCCGGCGAATGTAGCTGACGTCCACGTCCAGGCCGGTGCGCAGGGCCTCGTCCGGGCCTTCGGCGATCCACTTGGCCTGGGCCAGGTCGATCTTGCGCTCCTTGGTGTAGATGCCGTGCTCGCTGAGCAGGAAGTTGCAGCCCCAGCGCCGTTGCAGGATGGCGCCGAGCATGCCGGCGTAGCCGGTGGAGATGGAGTGGATCATCCGCGGACGGGGCAGGCGGCGGGCGGCCTCGGCCAGCATCAGCAAGGGCGCCTGCATGGCGCGCAGGGTCCAGAGGTAGTCGACGAAGGAGGGGTCGGTGCAATAGCGCTCGTAACCCTCAGTGATGGCCTCCCAGCTGGCACGGCTGTACATGAAGTCGTCCAGGGTCACGCTGCCCTGGGCGAAGGCGTCCACCAGGGCGTCGCCCTGGGCGGCGCTGGGTTCGTCGGGGTGGTGGAGGAAGGCGTGCAGGTCGCGCAGCAGCTGCACCGGTGCCTGCCGCCGCGGGCTGATGGGCGCGGCCTTGGGTACCCAGGAGCCGGCGAGGAAGTGTTCCTCGATGTGCACCACGTTGGGCGGGATGGTGTAGTGGCGCTTCTCGTAGTTCTCGCGCTGGCCGCCGATGAAGAACACCGAGAAGGTCAGCTCCGGCAGGCCGAGGATCAGCTGGTTGACCCAACTCGACACCCCGCCGCGCACATAGGGCCAGGTGCCCTCCAGCAGCAGGCAGACATCGGGGGTGACGGTGGCGGCAGGGGCGTCTTTCATAACCAGTACTTCACCAGGGCGGCAAACGGCGGCCGCTTCTTCAGATCCGCCGGCAGGCTGTCGAGCAGCGCCGGGATGACCGTGTAATCACGGCGCAGGAAGGCGATCTCGGCGCGGAAGGGCGCCAGCTGGGCCGGTGGCACGCCGGCCGCCTCGGCCGCCTGGAAGAACTCCAGGGCCCGCTCCGGCTCGCCCTGCTCGAGGGCGATACGCCCGGCCAGGATGCGCAGCTCGTCGTTCTCCTCGCCGGCCAGGGCCAGTTCGATGTGTTCGCGGGCCTGGCCGAGCACGTGGCGCAGGACGCTGCCCTGGGCCAGGCCCAGGTAGGCCAGTTCCCAGTAGCCGCGGGCCAGGGTGCCGTGCAGCGCCGGCTGGCGCTCCGCCGGCGTGCTGGCCAGCTCGCCGAGCTGGGTCTCGATGCGCTGGTTGATCTGGCTTTCCTGCTGGTCGAGCATCGAATAGGCGAGCAGTCGCACGTCGTCGGCCGGATCGCGCAGGGCCAGCTTGAGGATGGGGATGGCGTCGCGCCCCGGCATGCGGCGGGTGGCGAACAGGGCGGTCAGCCGCTTGTCGGTGCTGGGCGCGTGGCGCAGCACGTCCTGCAGGCCGCCGTCGCTGAACAGCATCTCCTCGCGGCGCTCCAGCGGGCGGAACGGCAGGTTCGGTACGCTGCGCGCCTCCCAGGCGATCTCGCGTCTCTTGCGCGGCAGGTAGAGCGCCGGGAAGACCGCGGCGATCACTCCGGCCGCGCCCACCAGCGGGATGAAGAAGGCCAGGGCGAAGAGGAACAGCGGGCTCCAGGGCAGCGGTCGCTGGTAGCGCCGGGGCAGCAGCAGCCAGGCACCGCCGGCCAGCAGGGCACTGCCGGCCGCATGGGCGGTGGCGAAGGCCAGGGCGGCGGCCGCCACCGGCAGGTTGGCGAACAGGAGCGCCCAGCTGCTGGCCTCGAAGGCGAAGGCGCCGCTAAACAGCCACTTGCTGTTCATGCAGGCCACACTCGTTGAACAGGAAGACGCGCAGCTCCTGGGCGCGGGTCTTGGGCAGCAGCTCGTGCTCGTGGCTGCGCACGCCCAGGCCCTCCAGGGTGCTGTCCTGGCCGTAGCGCTCGGCCAGCAGCTGGCGCAGGCGCCGGCGATAGCCTTCCAGGCCGTCGGAGGAGGTCAGCGGCAGGAGCACCAGCAGGCAGGCATGGCCGGCGCCATTGGTCAGGCGCAGTTGCAGGTCGAGACCGCGGCGACTGCCTTCCAGCAGCGCCAGGGCGCGCTCGGCGCCCGCGGCCTCGGTCATCTCGAAGCAGAACAGGCAGGCGGGCAGGGCATGTTGCTGGGCGTCGCGCAGGGAACGCTTGAGGTGCTGGGAGAATTGCTGGGCGTCGTCGTCGGCCAGGGTCAGGGCCTGGGGATCGCTGCCCAGCAGGTCGGCGATGTGGCCGGCGAGGATGGTCAGCAGGTTGAGGGTGCGCTCGTTGAAGGAGAAGAAGGGCATCTGCTCGACGGCCAGCACCGCCAGCAGCCGCTCCTCGGTATCCAGCAGCGGTACGCAGGCCTGCAGCGCCGAGTGCTGGGTCTCGCCGCGTTCCAGCAGCGCCTGGCGGATGCTCAGGGTCTCGCCACGCTCCAGGGTCAGGCGCACCAGCAGGTCGTCCGGATCTATGCCGGGCATCTCCCCCTGGCTGGCCAGGGCACGGCGGTCCACCCGGCTATTGGCGTCGACGCGGTACAATCCCGCTACCCGCAGCGAACCGTACTGGGTCAGCAGGCCGACGATGGGCTCGGCCAGGGCCTGCAGCGCATCCTGCTCGCGGGGTACCTCGCGCAGTTGGCGACGCAGGTCCAGCAGGGAGCTGCGCAGGCTGAGGTCGTTGCCGGCGACGCGCTGCTCCAGGCGGTCGTGGGAGATGCGCAGCAGATGGTGCGCGCGGGTGAATTCGTCCAGGCGCAGCTGGCGATAGTCGTTGGCCAGGTCCAGGCGCTCCAGGCGCCGGTCCCAGATATCGCGGAATTCGCCCACCAGCATGGCGCTGAGCAGCACGCCGACGATGAAGGAGGGCGGGATCTCCTCATAGGCCGGATAGCCCTGGCGATGCAGATAGAGCAGGGCCGCCACCAGCAGGGCGGCACTCACCAGCCCGCGCATGAAGCCATAGCGCACCCCCATGAGGATGGGCGCGAAGACCACCCAGGGAAAGGCCAGGCCGACCATCAGCGGGTCTTCCGGCACCAGCCAGAAGCCCAGGCCCAGGGCGGCCGCCGTGACCAGCAGGGTTTCCAGCCAGGACAGGCGGCCACTGGCGCGCGGCGCCAGGGTGAAGTCCTTGTGGACGGATTGCAGGGCCATCAGCGCAACTGCAGCTCTTGCGCGGTGCCGCGCAGGACCTTCTGCGCGGTGGCCGCCAGGCTCTCGCGCGACCAGCCGGACCGGGCGCCGCTGTTGCTCCAGATGACCTTGCCGCTGGCGGGGTCGATCACCTGGAGGGTCACGCCCACCGCCGGTTCGCCGTCCAGGCCGTTCTTGTACTGCCACTCGTCGACGCTGCCGGTGAGCACGTATTGCAGATTCTGCTGGCGGGCCCAGTCCAGGGCCGCGCGCTGGCGGGCCTTCTCGTCGTCGGTGGGATTGCCGCCCTGGCTGTCGTCGTAGACCTGCGGACGGATGCCGCGCTCACCGAGCACGCTGACCAGGATCTGCGCCGCGCGATCACCGGCCATGGGCGCCTGGGCGTAGTTGGCCAGGGGCACCAGGCCCCAGCGGGCATCCTTGGGCAGGGCCTCGCCACTGGGCCGGGTAAAGCTCGAGCAGCCGGCCAGGAGCACGGTGGCGACACTGGCGACGAGCAGACGCGTGATGTTCATGAGGTCTCTCCCTTGAAGCGGCCTAGCGGCCGATTCGATTGCTGTATTGAATGCCCAGGGTGCTGCCGGCCTGCCCGCCGCTGCCCTGGGGCGCGGACTGGTAGCCGGCGATGAACGCCAGTTCGTCGTCGCCGAGCACTGCCATGCCCAGGCCGACATTCAAACCGTAGTTGAATTCGCGCTCGGTCCACTGCCAGCCGACCAGGGCGTCCACCAGCCAGGTGTACTGGGGACGGGTGCGGTTGAGCGAACCGGGGATACCGCGCCGCCAGCTGCTGCCGACATAGAGCTGACCGTAGCGATCCTGCAGCAGCTGGGTACCGCCCAGCGCCTCGAGGTCGCTGGCGGTGATCTCGCCGTTCTCGCCGCTGCCGACAATGGGCTGCAGGTAGCGGGTGACGCTGTCGGGCAGGGTGCTGCGCGCCTTGTTCTGCTGGTAGGTCACCCCGCTGCGCACCTGCCAGGTGGGGCCCTCGAAGAAGATCAGGTGGCTCAGCTCCAGGTTGAAGGCGAAGCCGCTGCCCAGGTCATCGCCATCGCGGCTGGAATAGCGGTTAT
Organism: Pseudomonas sp. No.117; assembly: GCF_054558395.1. Classification (NCBI taxonomy): domain Bacteria; kingdom Pseudomonadati; phylum Pseudomonadota; class Gammaproteobacteria; order Pseudomonadales; family Pseudomonadaceae; genus Pseudomonas; species Pseudomonas sp. No.117. The sequence continues at coordinate 220,779 of NZ_BAAJNP010000001.1, read as the reverse complement.
GCGCCGCCCGCCAGCTCAGTTGGTCGCGCGGGGTCAGGTTATGGCGTCCGGCCAGGCTGACGCTGTCACGCCGGCCCAGGGCGCGCAGGTAGCCGCTCTCGTCCGGTTGCCGATGCCAGTCCAGCGCTGCCTCGATCTCGGTGTTGCCGTCCAGTCGCCAGGTGCGGGCGATGCCCAGGCCGACGCGATTGCTGTCCGCGCGCTGGCTGGCGTCCACGGTGGTCTCCAGGCCGCCATCGGAGAGGTCCTTGAGCACCTTGAGCAGCATCTGGTGTTCGTTGCCCAGGGCGTCGGATTTCAAGCCGTTGCCCTCCAGGCGGTTCTGCTTGAGCTGGACATCGGCATAGATGTCGTCGGCGAGGCGCCGCGCGGCGCGGACCTCGGCGCCCTGTTCGACCAGGCCGCCATAGTCGCGGCGCTCCCAGCCGGCGTGGACGCCGTTGGGGGTGCGCTCGGCCTGCTCGGTGGCCTGGCGCAGCAACTGGCGCTGGATCACCTCCGGCGGCTCGTCGCCGACCGCGGTCAGCGCCGCCGCCTGGGCGTCGCCGGCGTGGCCGAGGCGCTGCAACACCTCGACACGCTGCGCCGGATCCAGGTCGCCGGCCGCCAGCAGTTTCTCCAGCTCGCCGCGATTCTGTTTGCGCAGGACCTCCTGCAACTGCTCGTACTGGCGGATCTTCAGCCCGCGGCTCTTGGCCCAGGCCAGCCACTCGCCCTTGAGGCCGTCGTCGTTGTTCTGGCTGAGGGCCTCCAGCCACTGGTCGAACCACAGCTGCAGCATGCTCGGCGAGCCATCCTGCCAGGCGCGTGCCTGGGCCAGGGCCGCCTGGGGCCCGCGCAGGCTGGCGAGCAGCCGCAGGTAGGTGGCATAGCGCTCGGGGGTGGCCGGCACCTCGTCGTTGGCCAGGTGCGGCGTCACCAGCTTGCGCAGGCGCAGGGCGGCATCCTGGTGGCCGGCGGCGTCCAGGGCGTCGGCATAGGCGGCCTGGATCAGCCAGTCCTGGGGATGGGCGTCCAGGTAGCGGCGATACCAGCCGAGGGCTTCCTCGGCCTGGCCCAGCAGCACCAGGCCACCGCCGAAGGGCAGCCAGAGCACGTCGCTGTCCCGCGCGCGGCCCTTCCAGTCGCGCAGCAGGGCGGCCAGCTCGACCTGGCGATTCTGGTCGATGAGCAGCCACAGCAGCCGCTCACGGAAGCGGTCGTCGTCCGGGAAGCGTTCCAGGGCCTGCCGATAGCCGGCTTCGGCCTGGGCGATGCGCCCGCGCTGGAAGTCGAGACCCGCCCGGGCCAGCCAGACCGCGGCATTGCCAGCCGAGGCCGGTTGCCGGTCGGCACTGGCCAGCAGGCGCTCCAGGGCCGCGCTGTCCTTGAGTTGCTCGGCCCATTGCAGGGCCTGGGTCAGGCGATTCTGGTCCTTGCCCTTCTCCCAGCTCTTTTCCAGCAGGGCCAGCGCCTTGCGTGGCGCGGTGCGCTGGTAGAGCTCCAGCAGCCGGTCCTCGTCGCTGGCGGAGAGCCCCTTGTCGCTCGCCGCCAGGCGTTCGAGCGCCTGCTGCGAATCGGCGTCGCGCTCCAGCTCCCAGGCCAGCTCGGCGCGCAGCCGCCAGTAGTCGTCGCCCTGGCGCTGCTTGGCCGGCATGCGTTCGAGCACGCTCCAGGCCTCTTCCGGCTTGAACAGCGTCCACAGGGCACCGGCCCAGGCCAGGTATTCCTCGGTGGTGAGGGGAAAGCGCTGGCCGAAGGCGTCCCAGCCGTCGGCTTGGGCTTGTCCTTGTTCGGTGCGGGCCAGCAGTTGCTGCAGGCGCTCCCAGGCCAGGCGCTGTTTCGGCTGGCGCTTGAGATAGCCGCGCAACCAGAGTTCCTCGGCCGCGGGGTCGCCGAGGGACTCATAGGCGAAGATCAGCGCGTCCAGTTCGGTCTTGTCCAGCTGGCGCCCCTGGGCGGCGCCACCCAGCAGCTCCACCACCGCATCGAAGCGAAAGGCGCGGGCCGCCAGCTTCCAGGCGTGGTCGCGGCGGGCGGGATCGTCCTGCCGGGCGAGCAGGCGCAACCAGAGCTCGAGGGCCTCGTCCACGTGGTCGGTCCATTCGCCCAGCTGGGCCAGCTGGGCCAGTAGCTCTTCGTCATCTGGACGCAGGGCCAGCAGTTGCTGGCCGTCCGTCCAGGCGGTCTGGGTATCGCCGCTGGCCAGGGCCAGGCGGAAGGCGGCCTCCAGGGCGGCGGGATTGTCCGGCTGCCATTGCCGCCAGCGGTCGATGAGGCGCTGGGCCAAGTCCAGCCGGCCACTGCCCTGGGCGGCGGCGACGCCGGCCTGCAGCCAGGCCAGGCCGCCCTCGTCGGCTTGCAGGCGCGGCAGTTCCTCCTCCAGCAGGGCGGCGGCGGCGGCACCCTGGCCGGCGGCCAGCCAGGCGTCGAAGGCCTGGTGCCGGTAGCCCTGGCGCTGCTCGGCCGAGTCGGCGAGATCGGCCAGGCGCAGGTAGAGGCGGGCGGCTTCCTGCTGGCGGCCGCCGGCCAGGCTCCAGCGCGCCGCCTGTTCGAGCCACTGCTGGCGGCGTGGCGGATCCCGCCGTGCCAGCTCGACGTAGCGCTGCGCCGCGGTGGCCGGATCGGCCAGCTGCAGGGCCCGCTCGGCCACGCGCTGCAACTGGGGCGTGCTGAGGCTGGCCACGTCCAGGGCGCTCAGCCGCTGCGCCAGGCGCTCGCGCTCGGCGTCGGCCAGGCCCTCCGGCTTGGCTTCCGCCTGCAGGATGTCCATTTCCAGGGCATAGAAGGGCGTCGAGGCCAGCGGCTGCGGCAGCAGTTGCAGCTGGCGCCGCGCCTCGTCGATCCGGCCCAGGGCGATCAACTGGTCGATCAGCTTCATGCGCAGCCCGGTATCCTCCGGGGTGGCCTTGAGCAGCACCTGGGCATAGCTGATGGAGACCTGGTCCGCCGGTTCTTCGCCGGGCTGGAACACCTGCTTGCCGTGGAAGGTCAGCACCAGCACCAGGGCGGTGACGAGCGCGATCCCCAGCAGTGTCCAGGCACTCAGGAGCCGGGTTTTCTTAGCCGCAGACGATCTCACCGTCACTCACCCGTGTCAGCGGAAGTTTGAACGTCCAGAGTCCGCCGGTGCCCGGCTGGCCCTGGTAACGCTCGCGCCCAACCCGAACCTCGCAGGCCGCGGCCGCGCGCAGGGTCATCTCCAGGGGAAACTGTCCGGCGAAGGCGAAGCGGATGCGCGTCGGCGACAGGTATTCCCACCGTTGCAGCGGGATGTTGGCCTCTTCGAGGGCGGGACTGCCGTCGCGACTGTCGCGCAGCACCAGCCGCGCCTGGGCGCCGGCCAGGTGGACGTAGCGCCCCTGTGGCAGGTCGCGTACCCCGGCGATGCCCGCCGAGCGCTGCAGGTCCGGCCAGCCCAGGCGCGGATCCAGGCGCAGGGTGCGCAGGCCGTCGAGGGCTTTGATCGACCAGCTGCCGTCCTCCTGGCGGGCGAGACTGGCGGCGTAGAAGCCATGCAGCCGCGCCACGTAGTCGCTCATCCACAGCGACAGCGGCCGTTCGGCAGCCATGCCCTGGTAGATCTCCTGCATCGTCTTGAGCGAGGCCTGCTTGGTGGCGGAGTAGAAGTGGTAGTAGAGATTCAGGCCACGCAGGCGCCGCGGATGCTCGGTCCGCTCGAAGGTATAGAGCAGGTCGCGAAAGCCGTAGTAGGGGCCGCGCCAGAGATTGGTGTAGACATTCTCGTTGATGATCGGCGCGTAGTACTGCAGCCCGCCGGGCGTCGGGCGGATGAAGGGATAGAGGCCGCTCACCGAGGGCTGCGCCCGGGTGATGTGGGAGTTGCCGCCGTTCACGTTGAGCAGACTGGCGTCGTAGGCGAGCTTGAGGGTGGCGGCGTCCGGCTGGGCGTCACCGGACCAGAAGATCAGCTTCACCGGCTTTTGCGGGGTGGTCAGGCGCTCGTTGATGTAGCGCGTCGAGCCGACCACTTCCCGGGTGAAATCCACCTTGTCGTAGCCGGGGATCTGCATCATGTAGCCGTACTGGGCCTCGAAGTTCTCACTCTGTTCGGCCACCGCGGGTTGCCAGAAGAACGGGTGGCTGAAGGTGTGGGTGGCCACCTCCACCTTGGGATCGGCGAACAGCCGGCGGGCGATGGGCTCCAGCTGGGCGGTCAGCTCCGGATAGCGTCCCTTGGCGCCGACCTCGCCCTCGATGATCGACGCCGAGGTGAGGAAGGGATGCGGCCGAATGAACTGGTCCAGCACCACCTGGCCGGAAAAGGGCGCGCCGGGCAGCTCCGCCTTGGAGGCGAAGGCGTCACCGTCGATGTGCACCGTGGCGATCCGGCGACCGTTCTCGGTGGTCGGATCCGGAACCGGTAGCGGCGGCAGCTGCAGGGCCTTGGCGGTGAAGGCGAAGGGATCGATGATCCAGCGACTGGCTTCGGGGCCGTCTTCCATCAGGTAGGGGCTGAAGGCGAAGCCGCCCCAGGGGGCCACCCCCATGGGCACGAAGCTCTCGCCCTGGCCGGCCAGGCTGACCACCGGCGTCGGCCCGCCGGGTAGTGTCTGCACGGCGGGCAGGCCACGGGTCCGCAGCTTGACCGGCGCCTCGAAGTTGCCGGCCAGGGCCGGGTCCGCCACCTTGAGGGTGAGGTTGTCGGGCAGCGGCTTGCGACTGACGCCAAGCCCCAGGCGCCTGAGCAGGGCTTCGTTGTCCAGCGGCAGGCCGCCGAGGATCAGCAGGGGTGTCTTTTCCGTCAGGCGCTGGCCGATCCAGGTGCTGAATTCCCGCGCGTTGGGTGGCGGCCCGCTGGTCATCCAGACCACCACACCGGCGTAGAGGGCGCCGGGCCAGGCGGTGGGCAGCGGCTTGGCGGCATCGAAGTAGTCCAGGCGGTAACCCTGGTACTCCAGCACGCTACCCAGGAAGCGGTGCACCATGGACTGCCGCAGCGCGCCCTCGCGCCCGTCGTAGAGCAGCGCCAGCCGGCGCGGCTGCAGGGTCACCGAGCTGATGCCCAGGGTATTGAGATCGGGCGTGGTGATGTAGGGCACGTAGCCTTCATCGCGCAGCCGCTTGGCCAGCCGCTGGGCCTCCTCGCGCTGCTCCGGCGGCAGGTATTCGATGGCGATGACCGGGATGCCGGCACTGCGCGCCGCCGCGATCCGCGGCTGCAGCCACTCGCGGTCCTGGGCACTGACCGGCCGATAGGTTTTCTTGCTGGCATCCCAGCCCGCGTAGATCGACTCCACCGCCATGGCCGCGGCGACGCCCGGCAACTCCGGTTGCACCTCGAAGCCGCGGTTGAAGAACAGCTTGAGCGAAGGCTGGCGGCGGTGCAGTTCAGCCAGCAGGCTCTTCAGCGCCAGGCGCTGCGCCTCCCGCTGGTCTTCGGCCACCAGCTGGAAGCTGTCGAGGGTATCGAGGAACAGCCCCGTGTATCCGGCCTTGGCCAGCTGGGCGGCGCGTTCGAGCAGATGGGCGCGCCAGACCGGCGCGGCCAGATTCATCACCTGGCTGCCCCAGGCCTGGTTGGCCACCGGGCTGGCCCCCGCGCTGAGGCCGGCCTTCTCCAGCGCCGCCGCGTCGCCGGCGAATTCGCCGATGGACAGGTAGGCGAAGGGCTGGGCCCCGCCTTCGCGCAGGGTGTGGACATCGGCAGCGGTGGCATGGCCGGGTTCGAGCACCACCCAGTCGAACTGGGCGAGCTCGGCCACCGGTGGCTTTTCCGCGTACCAGAACGCGACGCTGGCGGGTGCGGCCAGGGCCGTTCCCATGAACGACACATAGCCCAGTAGCCAGACGGTCAGTTTGCGCCACCAACCGAAACGGGATCCTGCCCTTGTTGCCTTGCCTGCCGCCACACCCGGTCCTTACTGCTGCCTGACTTCGGTATCAGGGTAGCTACATTATGCAAAAGCGTGACGAAAAACTGCCCGCGTCAAGCCGAGCGGCAGTGATAAAGGGATCAATAGGTATCGGGATAACTAATGACTTGCCTGAGAAAACGTCTAGTTGGCGGGTTTCAGGATTTCAGGCGGGGAGGGGTCGAGCGGGGAGGGCGGAGCAGGAACGCAGAAAAAAGTCAGAGGAATTGCCGTCATGCGCGGCGGAAACCGGCATGACGGCAAGCACCGGCCTTACTTGAAGCTGCTGTTCAGGTTGGCGCTGGTGGAGAGGATGTTGGTGGAACCCAGCAGTTGGCTGACGAAGCGGTTCCAGCGGGTGATACCGGCCGGGCCGACGAACACCACGTCCTGCGGCTGCAGATGGAAGTTCTGCGCCAGCACATAGGCGGTGGGGTTCTTGGCCGCCAGGTGGAAGACCTGGGCGGTGGCACCCGGGGCCTTCAGGTCTTCCGGACCGCGGATGACGTAGACAGCATCGGCGTTGGCGGTTTCCTGCTGGATGCCACCGGCCTGGCTCAGGGCCTCCATCAGGTTCAGGTTGGTGATCTTGTAGCTGACCGCTGCCGGGGCGCGGACTTCACCGACCACGTAGACCTTGCGGGCATCGTTGTAGGGCAGGTGGAGGCTGTCGCCGTCCTTCAGGTAGATGCCGTACAGCTTGGAATCCTTGCGGTTCAGGCTGTCGGTATCCAGGCGATATTCCTTGCCGTCGCGCACCAGGGTCACGCCGGTCAGGTCGGCACCGCCGGTGTTGGCCACGCCGGCCTGGCCCAGGGCTTCCACCAGGGTGATGGGCTTGGTGGTCAGCGGGATGGCGTCGCCCTTGTTCACGGCGCCGGAGATGGTGACCTTCTGGCTACCGAACTTGAGCACGCTGACATCGACCTGGGGATTGTCGATGAAGGTGGCCAGGCGACGGGAGATGTCGGTACGGATCTCTTCCAGGGTCTTGCCGGCGGCGCGTACGGTGCCGACGTAGGGGTAGAACAGGGTGCCATCCGGGCGCACCAGGCGACCGTTGGCTTCCAGCTGCTGCTGGGCGCCGGACGGGGCGGTCAGCTCGGGGTGATCCCAGACGGTGATGTAGAGCAGGTCGCTCGCGCCGACGCGGTAGGCCTGCGGCTTGTAGTCCAACAGGGGCTTGAGGTCGGGTGCCTTGGACAGGGCCGCGGAATCCTGGCTCATCAGCAGCGAGCTGGTGATCGGGATCAGCTGGACCTTGGTGCCCTGGATGCTCGGGTCGCTCTTGAGGTCGTCCTGGTCCAGGTACTGACCCGGGGAGTAGGCACAACCCTGGAGGACGATGCCAGACAGCAAGGCCAGCGCGGTAAATTTGGTTTTCATGTCATTCGTCCTTGATTGCTGATTGAGTGTAAGCAAGAGGAATAAATCGGAGGGCAGATGCAACGAGCCGGTTATTCATGGTGTTCCTTCGCAAGACGTAGCGGCCCGTGGCAGTGGGCCGGGTTCCAAGCGGCTAGCCTGTCCGGTACGCGAGTGAACTCGAGGCCTCATCGTGGAGCGGTACGGGCACTTGAGTCTGCTGGTCTGAGACTGGCCTTTAGCCATCGAGTTCAGCGCGCCGGCAGGCGAAAAAGGTGACGCCGTTCGAAATCTGTCGTATCTCCGCTAGCGCGGTCCTATGACCGTGCAGTCATGTTTTTGCAGGTGCTTTTCCAGCAAGGCTACCTGGGGCTTTTCACCACCGCCCTTCGGCTCGATGGCTAGCGGATAGTCTCCCCAGCCCGGCCCGGCGGCCCAGTAGGCGCTCGGCACGCACTGCTCGCCCAGATAGCTGAGCAGATTGTCCATGGCTTCCAGCCATTCCGGGTGTGCAGGTATCCCATATTCGCCAATGAATCCGCGCAAATCGTGCTTTTTCAGCCACTCGATGAAGGGCTTGGTGCGTTCCACACCGATCATGGGATGGACGCCCTTCATGCCGGTGGCGTAGTTGCCGCTGGAGTCCGCGTCGAAGTAGATGTGGGCCTCGTAGATCAGGTTGTTCGCCGGATCCTTGATCAGCAGGTCGCCGTTCACCTGGGGCCAGCGCTGGGCACTGGCCCAGCTGTCGCCTTCGATGAAGATCGGCGTGCGCATGTCGACGGTACGGATGCTGTCCACCGCCGTCTGCGCCGCCTTGGGCCAGAGCCCCTGGGTGTCATGGGGTTCGTTCATGACATCGTAGCCGTACAGCGCCGGATGGTTCTGGAAGGTCGTCGCCAGGCGCTTCCAGACGTCGGCGTAGCTGGCGTAGGACACCTGGTACGAGCCGATCAACTGGCCGCGGTAGCGCGCGTAGTTGTGCAGGTCCAGGATCACCTTCATCCCGTACTGGTCGGCGAAATCCAGGGTGCGCTTGAGCAGGGCGACCTGCGCCGCGTCCAGTTCGCCACCGAGTTGCGGCTGTACCCGCTCCCAGAGGAAGGGGAAACGGATGAAGCGGATGCCCTTGGCGCTGTAGCGGCGGAAGTAGTCCTCGGTGGGATAGAAGTAGTTGGTGCCTTCCACCCCCGGCAGTACCTGGCCGGCGAAACCGGCGGCCGACAGGTTGATGCCGATGAGGTCCACCTTGGCTGCCGCAGGCTCTGCCTGAGCCTTGCCGAAAAGCGCCGCGGACAGTAATGCGGTGGCCAGCAGGCCACGACCGATACGACGTTTCACTGATGACACGGGCAGCACCTCGGGTTCCATTCAGGAGCTCTGTTGATAAACGGGGGCAGGTTGCAGCGGCGGGGTGCGCCGCGCGAAGAATTCCAGGGCCAGGTAATCCACGGTCACCCGGATCGTCCAGGCGATGGCGGCGCCCATGATGGAGAAATGCTGGATGCAGACCACCAGCAGGCCCAGGTAGGGCAGCAGCTCGGCCAGGTGGATCATCGCCGTGGTGCGCGAATGCCCCCGGGCCTGGATCTTGGCGAAGGGGATCTGCGCCAGGGCGTTGAAGATGAAGCCGACCACCAGGATGCGCAGGATCTGCGCCGCGTCGCCACCGTACTCGGGGCCCATCCACACGGTCATGATCCAGGGCGCGAGGATCAGGATCGGCAACACCATCGCCAGGCTGATCAGCAGCAGGCCCCAGAAGGCCTTGTTGGCCTGGCGCGCAGCGTCCTCGCCGCTCTTGCTCAGCAGCGGGAAGACCACCCGGGCCACGGCATTGGGGATGATCAGCATCCGCGACACGGCTTCGGCGGGCGCGGTGTAGAAGGACACGCGGCTGGCGCCGACCATGTGCGAGAGGACGAAGCGGTCGAAGTACACCATCAGCGGACTGATGATGTTGCTCACGGTCATCCAGCTGCCGAACTTCAGCAGCTCCTTGAACACCTCGACCTTGAAGGTACGGATGCCTTCCGGAAAGTCCTTGTGCAGCGGCCAGTAGGCCAGCGCCATGGAGACGATCCGCGCCAGCACCAGGCCGATCACCGTGGCGGAGAAGCTGGGCTCGATCAGCACCGCGATCAGCGGGGCGATGGCCAGCAGGCTGTTGGAGAAGGTACGCAGGATATTGAATTCACCGAAGCGCTCATTGCCTTCGAGGTAGGCGAACCAGACCGTCGCCAGCAGGAAGGGCGGCACGCACAGGCTCAGCCAGCGGAAGCCGGCCACGGCATTGTCGAAATGCTCGGGCGAGACGTGCAGCAGGCTTACCACCTTGCCCGCGCCGAACCACAGCAGCAGGGTCGCCACCAGGCTCAGGCCGATCACCGCGCCGGTGGCGGTGCCCATGACCAGCCGGTTGAGGCCCTTGTCACCATGGTGCATGGCGACGGCGCGGATCACTGCCCGCGAGAGACCGGCATCGAACAGCGTCGCATAGCCGACGATGGCGAAGGCCAGGGTGAAGAGGCCGAACTGCTCGACCCCCAGCAGGCGCGACAGCACGCCCATGGTGGGCAGGGCGATGGCGCTTGGAATGACGACACCCAGGATGTTCCAGGTGCTGTTTTTGATCATCGACATCGTAGGGGTGAACACTCCATGGGGCTCCCGCGCCCGTCAGGACGAGCGCGGGAGCACGAGGGATCAGGCCGGGCGAGCCAGCGGGCTGCTCGGGCGCGGATAGGGGCTGCTGACGTAGGTCTCCTTGGCCGGCGCGGACCGATAGTCATGCAGCGCGCGCAGGGCCTGGATGACCATCAGATAGCAGATGGTGGCCTGGAGATACTCGAAGAACCCGGCCAGCGGCCAGATCACCAGCTGGGCCAGGGTCGCGGTCACCACGAAACCGGTATCGGGGTGCAGCATCTTCGCCCAGCGATAGTAGAGGAACAGCGAGACCGGGATGATGATGAAGGACAGGAAGCCGAAGCGGAACAGGGTGCCGAACACGCCCACGTCGGAGAGGAAGAAGTACTCGCCGAAATAGGGGATGAAGCCGTTGTTCCACATCAGCGACAGCGAGCCGCTGGGCAGCCAGTGGTTCTGGCTGAGGTGGGAGAAGATGTAGCCGAGGGTCTGCTCGCGCACGCCGTCGGTGGGACCGTCCTGCACCGACTGGGCGTAGAAGTCCACGTTCAGCCCGAGCACCTTCATCAGGTCGGGGAAGATGAAGAAGGGCGACACCAGCAGTCCGGCCACGCAGATCCAGACGATCGACTTGCTCTTCAGGCAGAACACGGTGAAGCACAGCGCCAGCACGATCAGCTGCCGGGTCTGGGTACCGAACACCAGGGTCAGCAGGAAGAACATGGCCAGCACGATGTGGATGGTCTTGTTGCGCGCCGAGCCATCGATCGGCGAGATGCCCTTGTTCCAGGTCTGGATGCAGTAGAAGTAGGCCAGGCACAGCGCCGGTGCCCCGATGGAGGAGCGGTCGGGGCGGTCGAAGGAGGACTGCTTGTCGCGCAGGTCGGGCAGGACGCCGAACTTGAACATCCAGGCCATGACCGCCGCCAGCAGGGCGGTGATCAGCAGGGCCTTCTCGAATTGCGAGGCGCTCATGTTGCGACCGAGGAACATCAGGGTGGCGAAGCCGAAGCTGAACAGGATCCGCCGCTCCTCGATCAGGCCATAGACCAGCGGCTGACCGTAGAAGAGGAAGGAGAAGATCGCCGGCAAGCCGATGAAGACCACCGACGAATAGACGGCGTAGGTCATCAGGATCTTGAATTCGCGCTGCTGGGTACCGATGCTGGTCAGCAGGTAGAAAAAGGTGAAGGCCATGCAGATGGCCAGGTACAGCTCGTTCAGGTAGAGGATGCCGACCGGGTTGTGCGGGCTTTCGCCGAACACGTCCAGATGCAGGATCAGCAACGGGATCAGGAGAACGAAGGAAACGGTGCTTTTACGAAGAATACTCATAGACCTACCCATCCAGACGGGAGCACCGGACGCGCGGTCCGGTGGTCATCTTCCTTGCGGCCGAGACGCTGCGGGGCAGCCTCTCAGGTGCGTCGACTGCTGCGTTCCTTGAGGTAGATGGGCAGGATGCTCAGGGCATCGTGCACGTACCGCTTGGCCAGGCGCTTGGGCTCCGAACACATCCGGTGCAGCCATTCCAGCTTGGCCTTCTGCATCCAGCGCGGAGCGCGCTTGACGGTGCCGACGGCGAACAGGATGGAGGCGCCGATGCACAGGCCCACGCCGGTGCGCTGGCTGCTGTCGATCTGGCGCGCCAGCTTTTCCTGCCGCGGAGCGCCCACCGCGTAGAGGATGAACTCCGACGGATGCTGCATCACGAAGTCGACGCACTTCTGCGTCTCCAGCGGATCGTTGATGAAGCCCATCGGCGGATTGTAGTGCTCCAGCTGCATGTGCGGGTACATCCGCCGCAGCTTGCCCACGTCGGTCTCGCTCGACCCGATCAACACCACCTTCAGCCGCTCGTCGTTGGCCTTGCGCAGGATGCTCAGGGTGAGGTCGCTGCCGGTGATGACCTCGGGTACAGCGACGCCCAGCGACTTGAGGATCGGCAGCAGGATGCGGCTGTCGCAGATGCGCTTGCCGGCCCGCTGGTAGGACTCGCGCATGTCGGGGTTGCTCTGCAGCTGCACCACGTGGTCGATGTTCGGCGTGACGATATAGCTGTAGGGCCGGTGGATGTCCTGGGCGATTTCGCTCAGCAGCTGGTCCTTGGTACCGGTGAAGAAGTCGATACCGAAGGCCTGGGTGCGTAGGTTAGACATGCATCGTCGCTCCCTTGAAGGCACCCTTGACGCCGGACCAGGCCAGTTTCGGATTCTTGAATTCCTTGAGCACGGTGATGCCGGACAGCAGCACCGCGGAAACCAGGGCGAACGGGGTACCGTGGAATTTGCGGTTGAAACGGGTCGCCGCGCGATTGCGGAAGTAGTGATAGAAGGCGCTGCGCCCACCCGAGCTCATCGAGCCGTAGTGGTAGAGCTGGCTCTCGCGGCAGACCTTGAGGGCGACGCCCTTGCGCTTGGCCTGATGCTGCCAGTCCACCTCTTCGGAGTACATGAAATAGGCTTCGTCCATGAATCCGACGTCGCTCAGCAGGCTGGCGCAGAACGCCATGCTGCAGCCCATGATGTAGTCCGGCTCGCGCTCCAACTTGGCGATGTCGGCGACGGTGATGTCCTTGCCGAGCAGCTTGGACTTGCCCAGCAGCGGATAGAGGATGCCGCCGCCGTAGCATTCCAGACGCCCGGTTTGGGAGCTGAGGATTACCGAGCCGACGATGGTCTTGGGCGCGCGTTGCAGTTCGGCCAGCAACGGCGCGAAGGCATCGTCCTTGACGTAGGCGTCGTTGTTGACGACCCAGAAATGCTGGACCGGCAGGTTGTCCAGCGCCCAGCGCATGCCGTAGTTGTTGCCACCGGCATAGCCGTCGTTGCGCGGACTGGCGAGCACGGTGACCTGGCTCAGGCCGTTGTCGGCCTGCCAGCGCTGCAGGACGTCGATGGAGCCGTCCTGGGAATCATTGTCCACCACCACCGCGTGGTCGATGGAGGGGCAGTGCTTGAGAATGCTCTCCACACAACTGATGGTTTCGTTGGGGGCCTTGTAGTTGAGCACCATGACTACGTTCATTGGCGTGTTCCTGTTCTTCAGAATCATCAATCCGGTACAGCGTCGAGATCCAAGGCTGCCAAGCGTGGCCGGGCTCTAGGTCGAACCCTTCGAAATCGCTGTGTGAGGTAGTTTCTTGTCGTTCGATGCGCCTGTACGAATACTGCCGCGATCCCTGAAGGGATGGGCTGGACGGCCTTCAGGCCGTCCAGCCGGGGTGTTGCCTCAGCTCTTGCCACCCTGCTCGTAGGAGTAGTGGTAGTTGCCGTAGGAGCCGTAGTTGCTGGCTTTGCGTTCCACGGCGTTGAAGATCACACCCTTGAGCGGAATGCCATTGAGGTCGAAGCGGCGCTTGGTCGCCTCCAGCTCCTTGACACTGTTCATGCCGAAACGTGCGACGATCAGGCTGGTACCGGCGTGGCTGCCGATGATGCCGGCCTCGGTCACCGCCAGGATCGGCGGGGTATCGATGATCACGATGTCGTACAGCTCGCTGAATTTCTTCAGCACGGTGGTGAATCTCAGGCTCATCAGCAGTTCCGACGGATTCGGCGGGAACTGGCCGCAGGAGACGAAATCCAGGCTGCCGACTTCGGTCTTCTTGATGGCGTCGTTCAGCGCGATGCGGCCGCTCAGCAGGTCGGACAGGCCGTCCTGTTGCTTGGCGTTCATCAGCTTGTGCAGGTAGCCCTTGCGCATGTCACCGTCGATCAGCAGTACCCGCTGGCCGGACTCGGCGATCACCGCCGCCAGGTTCGAGGACACGAAGGACTTGCCGACGCCCGGGCTCGGACCGGAGATCATCAGGATGTTGTTCTTCGCCTCGATCATGGCGAAGTGCAGGCTGGTACGCAGGCTGCGCAGCGCCTCGGTGCTCAGGTCGGTGGGGTGGGTGATGGCGGTCAGCGAGGACGTGCCCGGCTGCTTGGTGCCCAGCACCTTTGTGGTGTCCGCCTGGTTCTTGCTGTAGGGGATCGAGGCGTATACCGGCAGACCGATCTGCTCGATGGCTTCCGGGGTCTCGACACCACGACGCAGGGTGTGGCGGGTGTAGACGATGGCCAGGCCGACGATGGCGCCGAGGATGATGGCGACGGCGATGATCAGCGGCTTGTTGGGCGCGGAAGGATCGTCGACGTTGGCGTTGGCGTTGTCGATGATACGGACGCTACCCACGGTACCGGCGCGGATGACTTCCAGCTCCTGCGCCTTGTTCAGCATCAGCGCGTAGGTCTGGCCGGTCACCTCGATGTCGCGGTTCAGGCGCAGCAGTTCCTGCTGGGTTTCCGGCAGCACTTCGACACGCTTCTGCAGCTTGGCGCGCTCGGCCTGCAGTTGGCCCAGCTGGCTCATCAGCGCCTGGTAGGCTGGGTGCTGGCGAGTGAACTTGCGGTCCATCTCGGTGCGCTTGAGGTTCAGCTCGGAGATCTGGTTGTCCAGCGCAACGGTCTGCTCCAGGACGCCCTTGGTCTCGCTGTCGATGTCGACCGACTTCTTGTTGGTCTGGTAGTAGTTCAGCGCGGACTGGGCTTTCTCCAGGTCGGACTTGACTACCGGGATCTGGGCGCGCAGGAACTCCAGGCTCTGGGTGGATTCGGCCGCGTTGCGATCGATGTTCTGCTGAACGTAGATGTCCGCGACTTCCTGCACGATGGCCTGGGCCTTCAGCGGATCCGGATCCTGCAGGCCGATCCCGATGATGCCCGACATCTTGCCGCGCTCACCGGCGACCAGGCGACCCTGGTACTCCTGGATGGTCTTGGAGAAGCGCTTCTTCATGATGGTGAATTCGGTGCCCGGGCGAGCCTGCAGGGTGGCGACCTTGATCTGGTAGCCCGCATTGCTCACCGGCTGGCCGAGGCCACCGTGCAGCACCACTTCGTCATCGGCGTTGAAGACGGTGAAGTTCTGGTTGTCCTCGACCTTCAGCTTCATCGGCTTGTCGAGGTTGTTGTCCGGCACTTCCAGCTGGTCGATGACCAGTTTCTCGCCGCCCCAGGCGAAGCTGTTCAGGCCGAGCAGGGGAGAGGCGACGTCGGTGTCGTTCTGCGGCTCGAAGCGGCGGGCGACGAAGTTGCCGATCAGGGGGAAGTAGCGCGGCTTGACCTCGATATCCAGCTTGAGGTTCTCGATCGCCTTGCCGATCACCGAGCGCGACTTGAGCAGCTCGATCTCGGTCACCGCCTCGGGCATGGGCGGGGGCATGCCGGTAGTCTGGTCGGTCAGTCGGGTAACGCCCTTCTTCTCCATTTCGATCTGGATCATGGCGTTGGACGAGTACATCGGCGTGGCCAGGATGGCGTAGCCGATGCCGAGCGCGGCGAAAATACCGATTACCGACAGCAGCTGCCATTTGTAATCGATCAACATGCCGAAGAGTGCGGAGAAGTTGATATCCGACTCGTTCTTAAGTTCGGGAGTAAAGCGAGGCATCGTGGTCATGAAATTCCTTCTTCCCTATTTGATGTATGGAAGCCAACTGTTTACACAGCGCGTCAAAAGTATGTGGACATTTTGAAACATCTCTTTGGAAAGGCGATAAGGGTCTGGTACTTCTTGATTGCTCAACCATTTCCCGATCAGAAAAACCTTACCCCTGACTTCAGGAGCAATACTTTCGACGGAGCGTGAGTGAAACTCTTCCATGGTCAAAATCAAGTCCGCCTTGCGCAGCATCTCTGCGTCCGCCTGGCGAGCTTTGTGGGTAGAGAAATCGATACCGTTTTCTCCCAATACCTCCTGTGCGGTCTTCTCGATGCCATGACCGACCAGCGCCCGGATACCCGCGGAGCCGACCTCGACGTCACGGCCTTCCAGTGCCTTGGCCAGTAGTGCTTCTGCGACCGGGCTGCGGCATATGTTCCCTTCGCATACCACCAATATCGACTTGATCATTCTTCAAACCTTTTCCTGTTGTCCGGACAACAGGTATCGACGGCAGATAGCCCAGCAATGCCTGTCCACAGGTATCGCTTGCTGCCGATGTAAATAAAGTCAGGAGTCCAGGCTCCAGATCGTCGTGCTGAGGAGCGGGACGCGAGGTCCCGGCCGGTCTCAGTATGCGTTCTTATTGATGAAGCCTTTGAACAGCGTGAGGAAGATGATCTTGACGTCCCACCAGAAGGACCAGTGGTGGATATAGTCCAGATCGAACTCGACCCGCTTCTGCATCTTGTCCAGCGTATCGGTCTCGCCGCGCCAGCCATTTACCTGAGCCCAGCCGGTGATGCCGGGCTTCATCTTGTGGCGGAGCATGTAGCCCTGCACCAGCTTGCGGTATTGCTCGTTGTGAGCGACGGCGTGGGGACGCGGACCGACGATGGACATCTCGCCGCGGAGTACATTAATGAATTGAGGCAATTCATCGAGAGAAGTACGTCGTAAAAACGCACCGAACGGGGTGATGCGGGAGTCATTCTTGGTCGCCTGGGTGACCTTGGCGCCATTTTCCATGACCTTCATGCTGCGGAATTTCCACACCTCGATCGGCTTGCCGTCCATGCCATAGCGCTTCTGCTTGAAGAAGATCGGGCCGGGGGAGGTGATCTTGATGCCGATGGCGATGGCCAGCATCGGCAGCGAGATCATCGCCAGGATGATGGAGGACAGCACGATGTCTTCGATGCGCTTGACGATGTGGCTGGCGCCATCCATCGGGGTGTCGAAGATGCTGATGCTGGGCAGGCCGTCCAGGCTCTCACTGCGGGCATGCAGCAGGTGGAACATGAAGATGTCCGGGATGATGTAGACCGAGGCGGTGGTATCGCTCAGCTCCTGCACCAGCCAGTTGATCTTGGTCTGGTCGGCCATGCCCAGGGTGATGTAGACCTTGTCGACCTGGCCGGCGCGGACGTCCTGCATCAGGCGCTCGAGGTCGCCATTCAGGGCCGGGCTGGGCACGCCTTCTTCACCGGTATCGAGGTTGTCGCTGTAGAAACCGGCGATGTGCAGGCCCATCCAGGGCGCGGTGCTGATGGTGTGCGCCAGGCGCTGCGCGACCATGCCGTTGCCGGCGATGGCGACGTTGCGGGTGTTGATACCGGCCTTGCGCAGGGAATGCATGATGGAGCGCAGCAGCACCCGATAGCCACACAGGGTGCCCAGGGTGAGGCCGAGCCAGCCCTGCATCACGCCAGGCGTGAGGTAGGACTGGTCGAAGAAGAAGTAGTCGACCATGAACACGGTCGCGAAGGTCAGCACCCAGTAGGTGGCGATCTTCAGCAATTCGTCGGTGATGCGCTCGCCGCGCCAGGACCCATAGACATGGTTCAGCTCGGTGAGGAAGTGGAAGATCAGCAAGGACAGGAAGATGACGACCCAGTGCTCGGGACGCATGCCGGTTTCCGACGCCCAGGTGCCAGCCACGTAGGCGCTCAATGTGATCACGGCGAGGTCGAGCAAGCGGTGCGCGAGCGAGATTGCCGAGGAGTTCGTATGCAAAATGCCGCGTTCTTTCAAATTCATGGTTCCATCCTTGTGCGTTACCGATGCACGAACTTTCAACTGGGCGAGCAGCTACCAGCGACTGAAATGTTCACTATGGCGCTCTAGGACCGGTGACTGACCACCGATCGCTAAATGCCATGATGGCTGTAGCGACGTTAGGACTCGGCACTGATTAAGAGGTTCACACGGTAGAAAGGCGGGAAGCCGCTGTCGAGCTGACCCAAATCAGGGCAAATAGCACGCCAGTCGCGGTTCGGCGGGGGGGAGGGATGGAAGAAGGGGGGAGTGCGTCACAAAGCGGGCGGGCGGCGGGCACACTTCTCCGGCGCATGGGTGCGACGAGTGGCCGATCCGGGCAGCAGTCTTAAGGAAAACGTTCCGTCGGACTTGAATGCGGGATGCAGAAATTGTGAACGGGTTCACCCAACAATGAGTCAGCGCACCGAACGGGCGTCGGCGTAGGCCAGTCCCTGGCCCGCAGAACCACTCAATGCCGATGGTGGGACGGATAACTCAAACGGGAATTGACGGGGAGGGTGGTGATCTTGGAGTGCCAGGCCGAGTTTCTCGAGTTGTCATGGGAGAACAACAGGAAAGACCAGCTGACGAGGAGCGAGGCCACCGCAAGCCAGGGCAGCTGGGCTTGGGCGAAGACGAGGCAACCGGCGACGCCGGTCCAAACGGGCAGGTAGTAGCGCATTTTTGTTATTCCTGCTTGTTTTGCGAGATTGCAACCTAACTATTGTGCAGACTTTGTGAGAAGTCCATCACCAAAAGGTATTTTTTACCTTCCGTCGCGCAAAATCCGACAAACGTGCCGGCTAGAGCGGCTCTAGGCCTGGCCAGGCTTCTCCGCCGTCAGCAGCAGATTCCTGGGGGTCAGGCCGCTGGGGCAGAAGGTCCCGAGCGTCACCCTGTAACCTTGCTCCTGTAGGAACAGCGCCTGGTCCAGTACCAGCCAGAGCTCCAGCGGCCGGCGGAACAGGCCGCGCAACAGCTCCAGGTTACGAACCTGTGCCAGGCGCTGGAAGCCCCGCTGTTCCCAGAGCGGCCAATCGATACCCGTGGGCAGCGTCAGCGCCTTGCGCCGGGCCAGTTCCGCGCCGAAGGCGGAGAAGGGCTGGCGCAGCCAGTGGACGGGCAGTGGCGGGGTGTTGAGATAGACATCCCGGCCGCTGAGCTCGCGCTGCAGCAGATCGAACCCCAGCCGCCGAGCCATCGACAGGTCGCGATCGCGGCGAATCCGCTGCCCGCCGGTGACGGTTTCGCACAGCGCCAGGCGCAGGTCCTCGCGCTCCAGGCGCAAGGCCGAGGCCTGGGCGGCGACCGAGAGGGGAGCATAGACCGGCGCGGTGCTGCGGTCGTAGCAACAGGGCGCCAGGGCCAGTTGCCGACAGCCGCGTTCCGCACCCAACCGCAACAGCTGCCGGTGCAAATCGCCACAGGCATGCAGGGCGACCGGGGTGTCCGCCGCGCCGAGCTGGTCCGCGGCCAGGGACAGCAGCACGTCGGCCCGCTCATGGTGCACCGGGGCGCGCGCCCTGCGGCTGAGCTGCTCGCCGACCTCGACCAGGGCGGCGTCCCACTCCAGGCACAGGGCCGGAGCACCCTCTTGGGTCAGGTACCTGGCCAGATGCCCCTTCCCGGCACACCAGTCGACCCAGCGCCGTACGGGCTCCTGGAAATCCAGGCTGCGTGCGAAGGCTTCGAGCTGCTGCCATTTGCGTCCGGGGACGTCGACGTCCTGCTGCGCCGACCACGCGGCGCGCCGGCCCGGTGCCCGTTCGCCGACCTGGGTGAGCGCCAGGGAACGCTCTGCCAGGGAGCGGAACGGCTCCGGCGCCGCGAGAAGCTGCGGCGTATTATGCGCGGCCTCGGCCTCTGCCAGACTGCGCACCCTCAGCCAGGTGGCCAGCTCCGGACAGCTCGCTTCCCAGGCCAATTCGCGCTCGACGAAGGGCCGCGGTCGCCACAGGTGCTGGTGCTCGGTCAGGAACAGATCCAGGGCGGCGAAGCGTTCGGCGAAGTCAGAGGCGAGCATGGCAGGGCGGCAGTCGGTGATGGACGTGACAGGAGAGGCGGAGCCTTGCCACTATTGTCACTGCGCCCGAGGATCCTGGGTATCGAAATTTCCGACACTCGTCGGTCGCTCCTGAAGCACCCGCCGTACGTACCTGGGCTGGTCTTGCCGCCCTGGCTACCGGCGGGCATGAGGCTGAACCCCGGCCCGCTAGATGAATCGATTTATCTCAAAGCCAGACATCCGGTCGTGTGACCACTACTTGTCGCGCTAACATTGCCGGTCCGGTATCTCCCAGAAGGAAAATCTCATGAAGCCCACTTCACCGCACAAGCTGCGTCTAGCGTTCAGAGCCCTGCTGAAATCGGACAGCTGCTACCACACGGCGTCCGTCTTCGATCCCATGTCGGCGCGCATCGCCAACGATCTGGGCTTCGAGATGGGCATCCTGGGCGGGTCGGTGGCTTCCCTGCAGGTCCTGGCGGCACCGGACTTCGCCCTGATCACCCTGAGCGAATTCGTCGAACAGGCCACCCGCATCGGGCGCGTCGCGCGTCTACCTATCATCGCCGACGCCGACCATGGCTACGGCAATGCGCTGAACGTCATGCGCACCATCACCGAGCTGGAGCGCGCCGGGGTGGCGGCCCTGACCATCGAGGACACGGTGCTGCCGGCCGGTTATGGCCGCAAATCCACCGACCTGGTGAGCGTCGAGGAAGGCATCGGCAAGATCAAGGGCGCGTTGGAAGCCCGCATCGACGAGGCCCTGAGCATCTTCGCCCGGACCAATGCCACCGAGCTGAGCACCGCGGAAGTCATCTCGCGGACCAAGGCCTACGAGGCGGCGGGGGCGGACGGCATCTGCATGGTCGGCATCCGCGACTTCGACCATCTGGAGGAAATTACCCAGCACCTGAGCGTACCGGTGATGCTGGTGACCTACGGCAATCCCCAGCTGCGCGACAACGCACGCCTGGCCAAGGCCGGGGTCCGGGTGGTGGTGAACGGTCATGCCGCCTACTTCGCCGCGATCAAGGCGACCTACGACTGCCTGCGAGAGCAGCGCCACATCACGGCGTCCGACCTGTCCGCCTCCGAGCTGTCCACCAAGTACTCGACACTGCAGGAATATCGAGTCTGGGCGCGGGAATTCATGGATGTGAAGGAATAATCCTCAGGCCGTGTTCAACGAACTCGGCTGCAGGCCCTTGCTGGGAAAGGGCGTCACGGTATCCAGATCCAGGTCGGCGGGCAGGTGCAGCGCCGCGACCCGGGCTTCGACGAAGGTACGCATTTCCTGACGGAAGCGCTTGGTCGCGAAGCGCTCGGCGTTCTGTCGGCAGGCCTGCTGGCTGATCGGCGTTTCCAGGGCTTCGAACTGGCGCACCGCGGCGCAGAGCGAGGCGACGCTCTGCTCGGGATAGAAGACGCCGGTCGGATGGGCGGCATCCAGGCCCCGCACGGTTTCCAGCACGCCACCCCGGCCAAAGGCGATGACCGGCGTACCGCAGGCCTGGGCTTCGATGGGGGTGATGCCGAAGTCTTCCTCGGCGGCGAAGACGAAGGCCCGCGCCCGGCGCATGTGATCGAGCAGGCAGTCGAAATCCTGGTAGCCCAGCAGGGTGACGTTGGGCCCGGCGACTTCCTTGGCCTTCTCGAACTCGGGACCGGCGCCGATGACCACCAGCTTCTTGTCCGGCATCGAGCTGAAGGCCTCGACGATCATCGGCATCCGCTTGTAGGGCACCATGCGCGAGGCGGTCAGGTAGAAGTCGTCCTTGCCGCCGCTGGGGGTGAAGCGGCTGATGTCGACCGGCGGATAGATGACCTTGGCTTCGCGGCGGTAGGCCTTGCTGATGCGGCGGGCGATGAAGTGGGAGTTGGCGACGAAGGCGTCCACCCCGGCGGCGGTGCGCTGATCCCAGATCCGCACGTAGTGCAGGATGACCCGTGCCAGCTTGCCCTTGAGGCCGCGATTCAGGCCGGCCTCCTTGAGGTACTGGTGCTGCAGGTCCCAGGCATAGCGGATCGGCGAATGGACGTAGCTGATGTGCAGCTGGTCCGGACCGGTCAGCACGCCCTTGGCCACCGCATGGCTGCTGGAGATGATCAGGTCGTAGCCGGACAGGTCGAGTTGCTCGATGGCGTGCGGCATCAGCGGCAGGTAGGTCTGGTAGCGCTTCTTGGCCTGTGGCAGGCGCTGGATGAAGGTGGTGGTCGCCTGCTTGCCCTGGAGTTGCGCCCGATCCTCGTCCGAGAGGAAGTCGATGACGCTGAACAGGTCGGCTTCCGGCCAGATATCGAGCAGTTCAGCAAGCACGCGTTCGGCGCCAGCAAAGGTTACCAACCAATCGTGAACGATGGCGATTTTCATGTCGTCTTCCTTAAGCGTGAGATGAAATCAACTGCTGGCGCTGATTCATGGACTTTTGGTTGTTATGGTCACGGCGTAGCCCCAGGGCAGCCGGGTGATCTCGACACCGTCTGACCCGGCGTCGAGGGCGTGCGGGGTACCGGGTGGCGACTGGGTAACGCACGTGCGCCCGGCGCCGGCTTGGCCAGCGGGAGCTGCGTGCAACGGTGGGGCGGCCTCGGCCGGGGAATCGTCCGGCTCCCTGCCCGGGCCTGGGCCAACCGCCAGCGTGGTGGTGGGCACGAATTCGCTCGAGGAGGACAGGTGGAGCAGCGGCGCGAAGGTACGACTCGGGCCTTCCGTGGCAGTGCTGGTCTCGTCCATGAGGTCTCCGGGTTGCTGTTGTTTGGGTTATGAAAATCTCGGCGCTGGTCGGCGCCGTAGGGTTCAGGCGGCTCGGGCCGCGGTCTTGGGGGCACTGGCCAGGGCCCTGTCCAGCAGGTCGGAGACGGTCCGGGCGGAGGTCCGCCAGCTGAATCTCCGGGTGTTGGCCAGCCCCTTGGCGCGCAGGTCGTCGCGGAGTGCCCGATCCTCGAGGATGGTCCACATCGCCGTGGTGATGCTGGCGGTCTCGTAGGGATCGAAATAGAGGGCGCTGTCCTGCAGCACCTCCGGCATGGAGGCGGTGTTGGCGGAGATCACCGGGCAGCCGCAGGCCTGGGCTTCGAGGGGCGGAATGCCGAAGCCCTCATAGAGCGACGGGAAGACGAAGGCGGTGGCCTGGCGATACTGGCGGGCCAGTTCGGCGTCATCGATGCGGCCGAGCAGCTTCACGCGGGCATCCCTGGCCGCCAGGGTCGCCAGGTCGTTCTGGCCGAACACGGCGTGGCTGTCGCCGACGATGTGTAATTCCACGTTCAGGTCCTGCGGCAGCGCGGCGAAGGCCTCCAGCATCCGTGAGAAGTTCTTGTGGTAGCTGGGTGAGGACACGGCCAGCAGATAGGGGGTGGCGGCGCGTTCGACCTGCTGTTCCAAGGTGAAGGCCTCGGCCACGGCATTGGGTACCACGGTGATCGAGCTGCTTGGGTAGCGGTAGTGGCGCGAGATCTCGTCGCGGGAGAATTCGCTCACGGTGATCAGCGCATTGGTCCGCTTGAGCAGCATGGGGATCAGGCAGCGGTAGGAGGTGCGGAATTTCCACGAATAGCTTTCGGGAAAGCGCACGTAGTTGATGTCGTGGTGGGTGGCGATCTGGTTGGCGTAGAGCAGCGGCGCCGTGCTGCACAGCGACAGCAGCAGGGGGCTGCCCTGGCTTTTCAGCCAATTGGGCAGGTCCCATTGCTCCCAGCGCTGGCCCTGGCGGGTACCGATGATTTCGATGTTCAGCCGCTTGGCCACCTCGGGCCGGACGACGCCGGGCGGCGCCACGAAGCGCAGGTCGGATCGCAGCGTCGCCAGCTCCAGCGAGATGCATTCGGCGAAGCGCTGGACGCCGCGCAGATCCTGGGTGATGAAGCGGGAATTGACGATGATCATGAGTCTGCCCGTTGCCGTGACCTGGGTGGATCAGTTGGAAAGTTGCGTGTGCGGGACGAGGGCCGGGGCCGTGGGGCCCTGCCTGGTCTCGCCCAGCACGCGCTCGAAGAGGCCCTGGTAGGCGTCGAGCATGGTGTCCATGCTCAGCAGGTCGGCCACCGCGGTCCGGCTGAGCAGGCTCAGGCGCTGCCGTAGTTCGGCATCGTCATGCAGGCGCTGCAGGGCGCGGCCCAGCGAGTCGCGGTCTTCGGCGTTGCAGAGCAGGCCGTTGACGCCGTCCCTGACGATCTCCGGCAGGCCGCCCATGCGGGTGGCGATGACCGGCTTCTGGAAGGCGCAGGCCTCGACGGCGACCATGCCGAAGGGCTCGGCCCACAGCGAGGGCGCGACGAAGACGTCGATGTCGCGATAGAAGTCCTCGGGCTTCTGGTAGCCGACGAAGCGCACCTTCTGTGGATCGGCCATGGCTTTGAGCTGGGCTTCGTACTCCAATTGGCCCTTGCCGGCGATGGTCAGGGTGGCGTTGAGCGACAGCCGCTGGAATTGCTCGATCAGCCAGCCCACGCCCTTGTTCTCCGACAGGGTCCCCATGTAGCCGAAGCGGACGACGCCCGCCGATGGGGACGGCGCAACCTCGGCAGGGGCGCCGGCGATCAGGCTGGCGTTATGGATGACCTGGCGCGGAACGCCAGTGAAGTAGCCCTTGTTCACCAGGGTATCCAACAGGTAGCGACTGACGCCGACGACCGCCGCGACCTTGGTGGACAACGCCTCATGGGGACGGCGCAGGGCCGCGCAACTGCCACAGAGCTGCTGGCAGCTGCGGCCCTGCTTGAACAGGGTGTTCTTCGGGCATAGCAGGTACATGTCGTGCAGCACCTGGACGCAAGGCACGCCGCTGGCGCGGATCTCGTCCCAGGCTGAGACCGACCAGCCGGACAGGTTG
Organism: Pseudomonas sp. No.117; assembly: GCF_054558395.1. Lineage (NCBI taxonomy): Bacteria > Pseudomonadati > Pseudomonadota > Gammaproteobacteria > Pseudomonadales > Pseudomonadaceae > Pseudomonas > Pseudomonas sp. No.117. Next base: position 196,600 of record NZ_BAAJNP010000001.1, on the reverse strand, counting down.
TGGCACACCACCAGGTCCGGTTGTTCCCGCTGCAGCACCTCGCGCAGGGGCGCGCGCATGGCGCTGTTGTACTGGTCGCGGAAGTGCCAGCCGAAGCGCGCCAGCGGCCCGGGGCGCTGCTGGGTCAGCGGCCAGTAGAAGTTCTTCAGCCCGGCGCGATAGACCCGCACGCCATTCACCTGCTCCGGCGTGAGGCCCGCCTGCGGGCCGGTGACCAGCACGGCGACCTCGTGGCCGCGCTGCTGGAAACCTTCCACGCTGCGCTGCAGGATGAGCTCCGCGCCACCCCCTACATGGGGCGGATAGAAGCTGTTGAGAAAGAGCAGTTTCATAGCGGATAGCTGCGGTTTATACCCAGGGCGCCGGTCTCGCCGTCCTGCACCGCCTGCCGGATCAGCGCCAGGCGCTGGCGGCTCTTGTCGTCGCGGGCGAACAGCTTGAGCAGGGTGTGGAAGACGTAGCGGTTGAGGCTGTACATCGGCTGCGAGCGGGCCCAGACGTTCTTGTCGAACCAGGCCTGGTTGCGCGCGGCGTAGTAGGCGCGGAAGTCCGAGCCGGCCTGCAGGTAGTTCTGGTAGACGTTGCTGGTGCCTTCCTTGATGTTCCAGGAATGCTCCAGCTCTTCCAGCTCGGCCTCGGTGACCATGAACAGCTTTCCACCGGCCTGGGTGATGCGGTAGGTGTACTCGGTGTCGTCGGAATAGAGCACCAGCTCGCGCAGCGGCAGGCCGATGCGCTCATAGAGGCTGCGGTGGGCCAGCATGCCGCCATAGGGCGCGAAGGGCAGTTCGACCAGGGCGGCCGGCGTGCCGCCGCGCGGACGGCCCCAGGGCAGGCGGCGCCAGATCTTGTAGGGGATGCGCGCCACGTGGAAGCCGAAGTAGCTCGAGCGTGGCTGGGTGATCATCCGGGTGGGAATGCACTGGGCTATGTCGGCCTGCTGGGTCGGCCGGTAGCCGAGCACCGCGACCTTGTCCTGCCCGTGCTGGCTGCCGAGTTCCGCCAGGCGACGGTGCAGCACGTCGAGGGCGTCGCCCAGGGGGGCGTTGTCGTCGTCCATCATCCAGATATGAGTGGTGTCGCTGGCCAGGGCGGCCTCTAGCGCCACGGCGTAGCCATTGGCCGAGCCGGTGTTCTCGCTCAGGGCGATCACCTTGACCTGGCCGGGCCAGCGGGTCTCCAGGCTGTCCAGGGACACCGTCGCCGCATTGCTCACGACGATGACCTGGTGGATGGTCGGCTCGGCCAGGGCGCGGGCGACCAGCTGCTCCAGATAGCCGAGGCGATTGCCGTAGGTGACGGTAACGACCGTGGTTTTGCATTGCATGAAGAAATCCTCCAAAGGGCCTTACAGGTCTTGGTCAGGCGCGCAGCCGCTGGGTGACGGGGGCCGCTGCCGACAATTGATCAAGAGAAACGCTGACCCGTTGTTCGCGCTGCAGGATGCGGAGCAGGATGATGGCCCGCTCGTCGCCATCGGCGCTCAGGAACACCGCATCCATCTCCAGGTCCTGGCTGTAGTGCACCCGCACGCTGGCGCCGGGCTGGTGCCCGGGCGCGAGTTCCGGCGGGGCGGCGAGGCGCTGGCGGATGTCGGCGATGATCTCTTCGCCGACGGCGGTCGGCTGGCTGCCGAAGCTGACGATCCGGTTGACGCCACGCGTCGAGCGGATCGGGTACCAGTTGTCGTTCACCTCATTGAGCTGGATGAACAGATAGCCCGGAAACAGCGACTCCTGGGTGACCGCCCGCGCCCGGCCCGCCGCCTTGCGCGCGCGCTGGGGGCGGAAGCAGACGTAGCCCTGGCGGTTCAGGTTCTCTTCGGCGCGGATTTCCTGGTTGGGCTTGGTCTGTACCAGGTACCAGCGACCGGTGGGGTGGGCGAGCGTCATGGCTGAGTTCCTTCTCTGGGGGGCGGTCAGTCGCGGTGGCGCGGTCGATCAGGTCCGCGGGCCGTACTCGTAGTAGCCATAGGCGCCATCGTCCTCGATGGCCATCGAGGCCTTGCGCTGCACGCCGTTGAGGATGGCCCCCTTGATGGTGATGCCGTTCTGGGCGAAGCGGCGGCGGGAGTTCTCCACGGCCTTGAGGGTGCTCTGGCCGAAGCGGGTGACCAGCAGCGTGGTGCCGGCGAGGCGACCCACCAGGGCGGCATCGGTCACCGCCAGGATCGGCGGGGTATCGATGATCACCAGGTCATAGAGGCTGCCGACTTCTTCCAGCAGGCGGGAGAAGTTGGCGTGCATCAGCAGCTCCGAGGGATTCGGCGCGGCCTGGCCACAGCCGATGACGTCCAATTGGGCGACCCCGCTCGGAACGATGCTGTCGCGCAGCTTGCTGCGACCGGTCAGGACTTCCGACAGGCCCGCCTGCGGCTGCAGGCCGAATACCCGGTGCAGATAGCCCTTGCGCATGTCGGCATCGATCAGCAGCACGCGCTGGCCCGACTGGGCGACCACCACGGCGAGGTTGCTGGAGACGAAGGACTTGCCCACGCCCGGGGTCGGGCTGGAGATCATGATCACCCGGTTCTTGGCTTCCAGCATGGCGAAGTGCAGGCTGGATCTTAGGCTGCGCAGGGATTCCACCGCCAGGTTGGCCGGTTGCACCACGCTCAGCAGGGTGGGCTCGCCGGTGCGGGTCTTCTTCTTCAGGCGACGATTCAGCCGCTCCTGGTCCTTGGTGAAGGGCAGGGTGGAATAGACCGGCAGGCCGATCTGCTCGACGGTGTCGGGATTCTCGATGCCCTTCTGGAAGGCCTGGCGGACGAAGACCACCACCACCGAGGTGACCAGGCCCAGCAGCAGCGACAGGATCAGCGCGATCTTGCGGTTGGTGGCCGGTTCGTCGAGGTTGACGTCGGCGTTGTCGACCAGGCGCACGTTGCCGATGGTGCCGGCGCGGATGATGTCCTGTTCCTGGGCCTGGTTGAGCAGCAGCTGGTAGGTCTGATTGGTGACCTTCATGTCACGGTTCAGGCGCAGCAGCTCCTGCTGGGTGCTGGGCAGGGCTTCTACCTTGCGCTGCAGGCTGCGTTTCTCCACTTCCAGCTGTTCCAGCTGGTTCAGCAGGGTCTTGTAGCTGGGGTGATCGCGGGTATAGAGGCGATCGTATTCGGCCTGCTTGAGCTTGAGCTGGGAGATGGAGGTGTCGAGGGCGACGATCTTGTCCAGGACCGCCTTGGTCTCCAGGCTGATGTCCACGGAGCGGCTATTGGTCTGGTAGTTGTTCAGCGCGGCTTCGGCGCTTTCCAGGTCCTTGCGCACCCCCGGCAGTTGGCCGCGGAGGAAATCCAGGCGCTGCGCCGCTTCCGCCGAGCTGCGCTCGACGTTCTGCAGCACGTACAGGCGGCTGATCTCGGACAGCACGCCCTTGGCCAGGTCGGGATTCTCGTCGGCCAGGGACAGGTAGATGATCCCTGACTCCTTGCCCGCCTCGCTGGTCTTGATGCGGTTCTGGTAGAGCTGCGCGGTGGTGATGACGCGGTTGCGGGTCACCTTGAATTCGGTACCGGGACGCGCGGTCAGCGTCTTGATCTGCATGCGGTAGCCGTTGCCGCTGGCCAACTGGCCGACCTGGCCATCCAGCAGCGGCTGCTTGTCCTTGTCCAGCAGGCGATAGCGGCCATTGCTGCCGGCCACCACGGTCAGGGTTTCGCCATACATCTCGTCCGGGACATCGAACTGGAAGACGTCGATCTTCTCGCCGCCCCAGGCGAAGCCGCGCAGTTGCGGCCAGCTGTCGGCCAACTGACCCGGGTGGTCGGCGTCATAGGTGCGCCAGAGGTAGTGGCCGATCAGCGGGAAGAAGCGCGGCTTGGCCTCGATGTCCAGGCGCAGGTTCTCCACGGTCTTGGCGAGCACCGCGCGGGACTTCAGCAGCTCGATCTCGGCCACCGCCGGGGACGCCGAATTGGGGCGTACCACGGTCTCGGCGACTGCCGTGAGGGCGTTCTTCTTGGGTTCGATCTGGATCATTGCCCCGGCGACGTACTGCGGGGTGGACAACACGGCATAGGCGATGCCCACGGCCAGAAAGCCCGCGGTGATGCCCGCGATCAGCTTCTTGTGATCGAGAAGCGTGAGGGCCATCGTCTTGAGGTCCAGATGTTGTTCTTCGTGTTGCTCGAACGAAGAGCGCTGCATGGCGGTCATTGGGGGTCCCTTCCTTTTAGCTGGATACATCGCAGCAGGAGAACTGCTCTGTGTAAGTTCAGTAGGTGACGCGTTTGGGGGCGAAGCGTCGGCCGATGTTGACGGAGATGTTGCACACCGCTCGAAGCAGCGCCTTCACCTTCTGGGTGGGCGGAATCGAGGACAGCGACAGGCTCAGGACCTGGCGCAGGAAGAACACGTGCAGGTCCCTGTCACCGAGCCGGTAGTAGTAGTTGGCGAGGCAGTACTGGGTGTGCAGGTCCATCTGCAGGCGCTTCTGGCTGGCGCGCATGGAGAAGATGCCGCCCTCGTGCACGCGGTAGGCGGCCGGACGGATCTCGGCCATGAACTTGCCCTTGCCATGGGCGCCCAGCAGTGACCACCAGACGATGTCCATGAGCGCGGCAGTTTCCAGCTCCGGCGGCAACTCGCGCAGCACGTTGCGGAAGCAGGCGGTCAGGGTGGACAGCGGCAGGGCCTGCTTGAGCTCGGTTTCGCTGCGGTCGTAGTGATCTTTGCCATCGAAGCGCTGCGGATTGACGATGCCCTTGCTGTTGAAGGCATAGGAGGCATGGAAGGTCAGGGCGTAGTCCCGGTTGTTGTCCAGGAAATCCACCTGCAGCTGCAGCTTGCGCGGATCGTTCCAGTAGTCGTCGCCCTCGCAGTAGGCGATGTAGTCGCCGCGGGCGTGCTGGAACACCGGCATGCCGTAGGGCTTGCCCTGGCTGTACTGGTTCTGCTCCTGCAGGATCAGGCGGATCAGCCGCGGGTAGCGGCGCTGGTAATCCTGGAGGATGTCCCGGGTGCCATCGGTCGAGGCGTCGTCGTTGACGATGATCTCGAAGGGGAAGTCGGTCTGCTGGCGCAGGAAGCCGTCGATGGCCTGGCCGATGTAGTCGCGGTGGTTGAAGGTCAGGCAGACGATGCTGACGACCGGCCGGGCGGAATCCGCCGGCCAGTGCTTCATGATCTCTGCTTCGGTCCGAGCGTCCATGTCAGATACCTGCTTTGTAGAGGTGGGAAAACAGGCGCGTACGGGTCTGTTTCGGGGAACAGAGCACGTAGCCCAGCGCCATCAGCATCAGGGTCAGGCCACCGCCCAGGGCGAGGGTCGCCAGGATGGAAAACCGCTCCTGCGGTTGAATCTCTTGGTACAGCAGCTTGCTCAGCGCCACGCCGAGCGCGGTGACCACCACCGCCACCAGCAGATCCTGGTTCCAGTAGCGCTGCAGGTTCGGCGCGAAGCGGCCGTGGATGATGGCCGGCCAGATCACGAAAGGGATCAGGCGCATGAAGAACCAGGCCAAGGCCGCGCCATAGGCCCCGTAGTGCAGCACCACCAGGATCACGATGGGCACCGAGATGACCGCGGAGACCAGGCTGTACCAGACGTGCAGGCGCAACTTGCCGTAGGCGTACTGCAGGTAGAACTGGAACTGGCTGAGGGCCAGCAGGGCGGAACCCAGGGCGTACCAGAACAGGATCGGCTCGCTCCAGTGGGCGGAGGCCTTGTCGCCGGTCCAGGCGAACACCAGCGCCTCGCCGTGGAAGGCCACCATGGCCGCCAGCGGCAGCAGGATGGCGAAGGCGAAGCGCGCCGCGTTGCGATAGAGCTTTTCCAGGTCGAGCGTCTTCTCCTGGGACACCAGTACCGTCATGCGCGGCAGCAGGGCCTGCACCAGCGGGTTGGTCAGGGTGACGATCCCGGTGGAGATCAGCGCCACCAGGCTGAAGTAGCCGTATTCGGCGAGGGGCAGGGCCTTGGACAGCACCAGCTTGTCGAGCTGGGTCAGGGCGATCCACAGGATCGAGGTGAAGGACATGCTCGCCGCGAAGGGCACCATGGGCTTCACCCGTTGCCAGTCGAAGCCGCTCCACCAGGTGGGGTTGGGCAGCAGGCGATAGGCCTTGAGCGCATAGACCAGCATCTCGAAGACGGCGACGCCGGCCTGGAACACGAAGAAGTCCAGCGGCTCCTGGGAGATCCACATCACCAGGACCAGGCCGCCGAAGTAGCGCACCGTGGCGACCAGCACGTTGACCAGGTTCAGCCAGCCGTGCAGCTCGACGCCCTGGACACCGCTCTTGTACAGCGTCGACAGCAGGCGGAAGGCGATCATCAGGCCCATCAGGCCGATGCAGTGGGCCACCGTCTCCTCGGGCAGGCCCTGGACGTTCAGCCAATGCGTCGCCATCCAGTTGGAGTTGAGCTCGATGGCGACGAAAGCCAGGGTCGCCAGCGGGATGAAGATGAACTCCAGCGACCGGAGCAACTGGCCGCGATTGCGTCCCGCGCCGGTCTGGCCGCGGCCATGGGCGACATCCCGCACCAGCGAGGCGGAAATGCCGACGTCGAGCAGTTGCAGCCAGGTCTGCAGCACGGCGAAGAAGCCGATCAGACCATAGGTTTCGGCACCCAGATGACCGAGATACATCGGCTGGATCAAGATGCCGATCAGCAGCGCATAGGCTTGGCCGGCATAGTTGATCAGGGTGTTGCGCAACACCGACACTTTCGCGGGACTGGTCATGGGAGATAGCGGGCCAGGGTCAGGTTAGAGCAGGGGTGGATTCGCCGGGAAAATCCCAGCTCGGCAGCAGCTGGGCGGGCGTGATGAGCGCCCGCAGGGATTCCAGGCTGGTTTTCTTCTGGTGCACCGATTGCAGCGTCTCGATCAGCAGGTCCTGGGTCGTCTGGGGCAGGTCCGGATAGATGGGCACGCAGAGGATGCGCTGGCTCAACTTGCGCGAGATCGGCTTGATCGCCTGGGGCTGCAGGTAGTCGAGGGTTTCCAGCGAGGGGTAGAAATAGCGCCGCGGATTGATGCCGACCGCGTTCAGCGCCTTCTTCGCCTCCAGCAGGTTCGACTCGTCGCGCAGGGCCACCGGGAAGTAGCTGTAGTTGAGCTGGCTGCCGTAGGTGGGGCGCTGCAGGTCGAACTGGTCCCGCAGGCGTCTTTCGTACTGCTGGCCGATGATCGCCCGGCGCGCCAGGATGTCTTCCAGCTCGTCGAGGATGCACAGCCCCATAGCCGCGGAGATCTCGTTGAGCTTGGCGTTGATGCCGACGCCCTCGATGCGCTCGGCGTCGACGATGCCGAAATTGATCATCCGGCGGACGCGCTCGGCGAGTTCGTCGTCCTCGGTGATGATGGCCCCGCCTTCGATGGTGTGGAACAGCTTGGTAGCGTGGAAGCTGACGGTGGTGATGTCGCCCCATTGCAGCACCGAGCGGCCTTCGTAGAGGGTGCCGAAGGCATGGGCGCCGTCATAGACCACCTTCAGGCCGTGACGCTGGGCGACCTGCTGCAGGCCCTGGACATCGCAGGGATTGCCGAACACATGGGTAGCGACGATGGCCGAGGTGTCGGGCTCGATGACCGCCTCGACGTTCGCCGGGTCCAGGTTCCAGGTCTCCGGGTGGATGTCGGCGAAGATCGGCCGGATCCTTTCCCAGTGCAGGGTGCTGGTGGTGGCGACGAAGCTGAAGGGCGTGGTGATGGCGCTGCCGGTCAGGCCGAGCGCGCGATAGGCGACCTGCAGGGCCAGGGTACCGTTGTTGACCAGGATGATGTTTCTGACCCCCAGATAATCGCGCAGGCGCTCTTCGAGCTGGGCATGCAGAGGGCCTTGGTTGGTTATCCAGTTGTTGGCGTAGATCTTGTCGATATACGCCTTGAAGCGTTCCTTATTGCCAAGGTAGGGCTTGGTCACATTGATCATGATCCGGTACCTGCTTATCGAGTCCTTGATACGTGTCGGTTCGGTCAAGCGTGTTCGACGACCGCGTCGGCCGGTTGCCGGAAGGCGGCGCCGGGCTGGTCCAGGCGTTCGAGCACCGAGTCGAGGGCCTCGCGACTGGCATCGTTGTGGAACTGCCAGACCCCGTAGATGCGCCCGGAAAAGGACGCTTCGCTGCCCAGCCGGGGATCCACCGCCAGGCCCGAACCCAGGCCGAAGAGGTGCAGCCCCTTGAGGCGCTGGCCGTGCTGGTCCAGCGGACAACCGGCCGCGTCGGAATCCAGGCCGCCACGCAGGGTGCGCAGCGTCAGCGGCCGGCCCTCCTGGCAACGCAGCTCGGGGACTATGGGTTGATAGCCCAGGCCCTGCACCAGCAGGGCGGCGCTGTCGAACAGCTGCTGGGCACTGGCGAGTCGCTCGGCGCTGCCATCCAGCTGCAGGGTCCTGACCTTGACCGGCGTACCGCCGATGCCTTGCCCGGCGAGCACCTGGCGCCCGATCTCGTGGGCCCGGTAGCGCAGGCCGCCCGAGCGGTTGACCCGCTTGGAGATCGGGCAGATGTCCTGCAGCGGATCGAAGTCGTAGCCGGCGGCCAGGGCCTCGGCGGCGGTCTCGTAGAACAGCCGGATCGGCGAGCGATGGACCAGGGTCAGCTCGCGCAGGCCGTCGTGATGCAGGGCGCTGGCGAGGTTGTCCAGCGCCGAGAAGGCGCTGTGGGAACCGCCGACCACGCAGATCGGGCCGCCGTTCTTGAGACGGCTGCGATAGCGCTGGCGCAGGGCCTCGGGTTGCAGGCGCAGCAGGTTGTCGGAGCTGTCGATCGAAGCGCTCTGCGGCAGCTGTAGGCCCAGGGCCGCGGTGCTTTCCTCGAAGCTGTGGCGCGTCTGCTTGCCGCCCAGGTTGAGCACCAGGCTGGAGGTGCGCACCCGGCGGATGGCGCCGGCCTGTTCTAGCCAGACCACATAGCTTGAGCCTTCGCAGGTCACCTCGGTGATGCGGGTCTGACGCCAGGTGGGAATGCCGTACTGGCGTTCGAGCCAGGGCAGCACCAGGCCGGCGGCCTGCTGGAAGAGCTGCCCGACGATGGGCAGCGCGGGCGCTTCCTGGGCATTCAGCTTCAGGTGGCGAAAGGTCGGCGAGGCCTGCAGCGGGGCCAGGATCGGGGCCAGCAGCGGGTCGCGCAGACAGTCGAGGAAGACGTCACTCACCGAGTTGGCGATGATCTGGTAGTCACCGAGCTTGCCGGCGCCCAGCTCGGTTCCGGCATCGACGATGATGGTGCCGGCCTGGGCGAGTTGCTCCACTGCGCCACGCTTGATGGCATTGAAGAGAAATCCCAGGCCTGCCGGACCTGCGCCGCCAATTAGACATCCTAATGTCGATTCCGATAGATCGTTCCGTGCCATCGGGCCATCCTCCCTTTGCGCTATCGAAGCGCGATTGACGTTGTTGAAGCTGGATTTCGCAGCGCCCGGCAGTAATCGAAGATGCAAGCTGAGGTTGTAATCTTTATGGCTTGAGTGACCGCCTGATGAAGGGCGGTCAGTACCGGCGAAAGTTCTGGTTGCCGAGGGGTCGAGTGTTATTGCCAACACTTCGCCGTGAAGAGGCGAACAGTCGCTCAGTTGTTTCCGATCGTTCTGAAGAGCACCCGCCTGAAACGCGAGTGTTATTGGTCTTGCACAATCACGACGGAGCCAGACGGGCCATCCGTTGCGGGCACAGGGGCCTGCCTGCCGGATTCCGGCAGGACTGGAGAGAAGTAGGCGAAGCGTCTCGATCCCATTCAGATGACATCCCTGTAGTCCTGCGAGAGTGCGCTGGCACGGCCATCGCCACTTCGTTCAGTGCCAGGCATGGCTACCGCACAGGTTGCCGTGTCTGGTCAGGCAGCCGGTCTTTTTCAGACATGGCTACCGCACGGGCTTGCACCTGGACTAAATGAACGAAGGGCTTGTATTACCGATATCAAGACCTGACAACACGCAAACAGGAACTTGAGAAGCCATCGGCGAGACGCAAAGGAGGGAGGTAAAGACTGTCTTCCCTGACCTGTACGGCAGCAGACTCAGCGCGCAATCCCAGCGCTACTTCGAGTCAGGAACCATGATTGTCAAAAGGATTTGGACTGTCAACGCGAGGGCCGGCGCAGGAATTCGCCGAGTGAGACGGCCCGCGACCGACTGGTTCAGCATTAATCTCCAGGTAAATGAGGTGTGCTTGGCAAAAAACCGCGCAGGCCGATTTCATTTAGTGAAGAGCATCGCAAAGAGCCCAGGCTTAATTGCGACAAATGTGACGGGTTATTTGGCGATTGGTTAACGGAATTGCCGGGCCGGGAAGACGACTGGAGCGTCCATGAGTTCCGGCTTTAGACGTTATAGTGTTACTTATTGCGACGTCTTAGCCGACCAGGAGGCGAGCAAGTCTGGCAGTTCGCTCAGGGCACGGATGTCCGCATCCGGCTGGCCCGGGCCCGGCCAGGGTTGCTGCAGGGGGTTGTACCAGACGGCGCGGATACCGGCCCGCTGGGCGCCCTGGACGTCATCCACGGGGTTGTCGCCCACGTGCACGGTGGCCGAGGCGGGAATCCCGCTGAGCCGCAGGGCTTCGCGGAAGGGGGTGGGGTCGGGCTTGCCGATGCCCAGCTGCTCGGCATTCAGCGCGAAGCGGAAGTAATCGGCTAGGCCAATGGTCTGGACATCCGCATTGCCATTGGTCAGCACGCCCAGGGTGTAGCGGTCGGCAAGCCTTTCCAGGGTGGGATGGACGTCCTCGAACAGGGTGACCTGCTGGCGCGCCGCCAGGTAGACGGCGAAGCCAGCCTCGGCCAGCTGGGCGGCCTCGGGCTCCACATAGCCGGCATCCAGCAGCGCCTGGTGGATGACCCGCCGGCGCAATTCGCTGACCCTGTGCTTCAACCCGGCATCCTGCTGCAGCAGCCGGTCGCGAATCGCCCAGAGGTGTTCGACCGGTACGCTGCCCAGCCGCGGCGCGGAGGCGGCGAACCAGTCGCGCAGCAGGGCTTCGGCGGAATGGATGACGGGCGCGATTTCCCAGAGGGTGTCGTCGAGATCGAAGGTAACGAGGCGAATCGTCATCGGCTGGCCTTGCGCTTGGCACGGGGATGGGCTTTGTCGTAGACCTCGGCGAGCTGGCCGAAATCCAGATGGGTATAGATCTGGGTGGTGGCGATGTCCGCGTGACCGAGCAGCTCCTGCACGGCGCGCAGATCGCCGGAGGCGCTGAGCATGTGGCTGGCGAAGCTGTGCCTGAGCATGTGTGGATGCAGGTGCTGGCCCAGTTCGCGGACGCCGGCCTCGCGAACCCGTAGCTGTACTGCACGGGGGGTCAGCCGCAGACCGCGCTGGCCGATGAACAGGGCATCGTCACGGGGTGCCGCCTGGTGCCTGATCTTCAGCCAGGTCTCCAGGGCGTCACGGGCCTTGCTGCCGATGGGCAGCACCCGCTCCTTGTTGCCCTTGCCGCGCACCTGCACCAGGCCCTGGGCCAGATCCACATCGCCCAAATCCAGCCCTACCAGCTCGGACAGCCGCAGCCCCGAACTGTAGAAGAGCTCCAGCAGGGCCTGGTCGCGCAGGGCCAGGAAGTCGTCTTCCACGGCGCCATCGAGCAACTGCATGGATCTGTCGACGTCGAGCACCTTGGGCAGCGGCTTCTGCGCCTTGGGCGGCGTCAGCCCGTGGGCCGGGTCCTGGCTGCAATGACCCTCGCGGATCAGGTAGAGGTAGAAGCCACGACAGGCGGACAGTAGCCGCGCCAGGCTGCGACTGGACGCGCCGGCCCGGTGCAGCTGGGCGATCAGGGCACGCAGCCGACGACCATCGAGGGTGCCCCAGTCGCTCAGGCCTTCGGCTTCGACGAAGGCCAGCAGCTTGCGCAGGTCGCGACGGTAGCCGTCGAGGGTATGGGGCGACACCTGGCGCTCCAGGCGCAGGTGATCGAGATAGGCGTCGAGCTGGACCTGCATGCTCCGCTCCTCGGCTCAGCGCACCGTACGCAGGGGGACGGGAAAGCGCGGCAGGACGCGCGCCAGGACTTCCGCCACGTGACTGAGGAACAGGGTGCCCAGGCTGCTGCGGTAGTGCTGGGGATCGGGGCTGCCGATCGCCAGTACGCCATGCAGGCCCTGGTGGGAGAGGGCGGCGACGGCGGCGGAGCCGACTTCTTCCTTGGCCGAATCGCCGAACAGGAAGGCCAGTTCATGGGCGCGCAAGACGCCGCTGGTGGTCTTCTCGCCGCCCAGCAGACCACCGATGACCTTTTGCGCCTCGGCGGGCGTGACGCTGCGGCCGACCGGCAGGGGGTGCTCGTGGAACAGGATGAGGCCGACGTAGGGCACCTTGAATTCGTGGCGCAGGCTGTCTTCCACCGTGCCTATCACCTCTTCGAGGCTGTTGGCATCCAGCAGGCCGATGATCAGCCGGCGGGTCTTATCGAACAGCCGATCGTTGTCCCGCGCCACGTCCATCAGGTGGGTCAGGCGATGGCGCATCTCGCCGTTGCGGTCACGCAGCAGGCCGAGCTGGCGCTCGACCAGGGAAATGGCGGTACCCCGCTGGTGGGGCACGCGCATTTCCGCCAGCAGCTCCTCGCGGTCGGCAAAGAAGTGCGGATGATCCAGCAGCCAGTCGGCCACCTGGTCCGCGGTCAGTTCGGGGCTGTCGCTCATACTCGTACCTGGCCTTCGTAGACCCGGGTGGCCGGGCCGGTCATGAGCACCGGCTGGCCGACGCCGTCCCACTCGATGTTGAGCAGGCCGCCGGGCAATTCGATGCTGACTGGCGATTTCAGCCAGCCCTGGCGGATACCGGCCACCGCGGCGGCGCAGGCACCGGTACCGCAGGCGCGGGTCTCGCCCACGCCACGCTCCCAGACCCGCAGGCGGGCGCGCTGGGCGTCGATGATCTGCAGGAAGCCGATGTTGGCCTTTTGTGGAAAGCGCGGGTGGCATTCCAGCTTGGGTCCCAGGGTGAGCACCGGGGCCTGGTCGACGTCGGCCACCCGTAGCACCCCGTGGGGATTGCCCATGGAGACCACTGACAGCTCCACGGTGTGGTCATCGACCTGCACCGGATGACTGAGGGCTTCGGTGTCGGCGACGAAGGGGATCTCGCTTGCCTGCAGGCGCGGTGCGCCCATGTCGACGCGGACCTGGCCATCGCCCTTGAGCAGCAGCTCGATGATGCCGCCCTTGGTCTCGACGCGGATCTGCTTCTTGACCGTCAGGCGCTTGTCGAAGACGAAGCGGGCGAAGCAACGGGCGCCATTGCCGCACTGCTCGACCTCGGAACCGTCGGCATTGAAGATCCGGTAGCGAAAGTCCACGTCCGGGGTGCCGGGGGTCTCGACGATCAGCAGCTGGTCGAAGCCGATGCCGGTGTTCCTGTCTCCCCATTGGCGGACGTGCTTGGGCTGGATGTGCGCGTGCTGGCTGATCAGGTCGAGGACCATGAAATCGTTGCCCAGCCCGTGCATCTTGGTGAAGCGCAGTTGCATGGAACTCCCCTCAGGCCGGCAGCCGGCTCTCGCCCGCGAAGAGTTCTTCCAGCGTCTCGCGCCGACGCACCAGGTGGGCCTGGTCGCCATCCACCATCACCTCGGCCGCGCGGCCACGGGTGTTGTAGTTGGAACTCATGGTGAAGCCATAGGCGCCGGCGGAGCGGATAGCCAGCAGGTCGCCCTCGGCCAGCACCAGCTCGCGATCCTTGGCGAGGAAGTCGCCGGTCTCGCAGATGGGGCCGACCAGGTCGTAGCGGCGGGCCTCGCCCTGGCGCGCGGCGACCGGTTCCACCGCCATCCAGGCCTGGTACAGCGCCGGACGGATGAGGTCGTTCATGGCCGCGTCGACGATGGCGAAGTCCTTGTGCGCGGTGTGCTTGAGGTATTCCACGCGGGTCAGCAGCACGCCGGCATTGGCCACGATGAAGCGGCCGGGTTCGAACACCAGGGTCAGTTGGCGACCTTCGATACGCTCGCGGATGGCCTGGATGTAGTCACCGGCCAGCGGCGGCTGCTCGTCGCGATAGCGCACGCCCAGGCCGCCACCGAGATCCAGGTGGCGCAGCACGATGCCGCGTTCGGCGAGGCGGTCGATCAGCGCCAGCAGGCGGTCGAGGGCATCGAGGAAGGGCGGCAGGCTGGTGAGCTGGGAGCCGATGTGGCAGTCCACCCCGAGGATCTCCAGGTTGGGCAACTCGGCGGCGCGGGCGTAGACCGCCTCGGCGTCGGCGATGTCGATGCCGAACTTGTTTTCCTTGAGACCGGTGGAGATGTAGGGATGGGTACCGGCGTCGACGTCGGGATTGACCCGCAGCGAGATCGGCGCGACCACGCCCAGTTCGGCGGCCACCTGCTGCAGCCGCTCCAGTTCGTCGGTGGATTCGACGTTGAAGCAGTGCACGCCCACTTCCAGGGCACGGCGCATGTCGTCGCGGGTCTTGCCGACCCCGGAGAACACCACCTTGTGCGGATCGCCACCGGCGGCCAGCACCCGCTCCAGCTCGCCACGGGAGACGATGTCGAAGCCGGCGCCCAGGCGCGCCAGGGCGTTGAGCACGCCGAGGTTGGAGTTGGCCTTGACGGCGAAGCAGACCAGGTGCGGCAGGCCGGCCAGCGCATCGGTATAGGCGCGGTACTGACCCTCGATGTGAGCCCGGGAATAGACATAGGTGGGGGTGCCGAACTGCTGCGCCACGGCGCTCAGGGACACCCCTTCCGCGTGCAGTTCACCTGCACGGACAGCGAAGACTTCCATGGGGGCTCCTTAGAACACGTCGTGGCGATGTTCTTTGGCGGCCTTCTGGTCGTCGGGCAGGTACAGCGGGCCTTTCTGACCGCAACCAGCCAGCAGGCAGGCACAGGCGATGAAGAGGAGGGACAGGCGCTTCATGACGCTAAACCTATACGAAAAGATGATATTGCCCCGAGTATAACGGGGTTGAGCGACTCTTTGACACGCCCGGTTGGGCTGCCGCGCATGCGCCGGCAGAAGCCGCGACTGGACGCCATCTGGGCGGCCCGCTACCGTGCGCCGATTGTTTCCCTTCTTTCGAGGATCCTCATGAGCCGGCTCAGCGAAGCGCAATTCCATCACCTCGTCGACCAGACCCAGCGCCAGGTGGAGGACGCCTACGACGACAGTGGCCTGGACCTCGACCTGGAAAACGCCGGGGGCGTGCTGACGGTCAAGTTCGACAACGGCAGCCAGGTCATCCTCAGTCGCCAGCCGCCGCTGGTACAGCTCTGGGTGGCGGCGCGCTCGGGTGGCTACCACTTCGACTGGGACGGCCAGAGCTGGGTCTGCGACAGCTCGCCGGAGACCCTCGGCGCCCTGCTGGTGCGGGTGACCCTGGAGCAGGCCGGCGAGAGCGTGGCCTTTCCCGGGCTGTAGCGACCTGTGGTCGGCGCGGCTTGACCCCGGCCGAGAGCCCTGTGCTAGCGTGACCCGACGGCGCCTTTCGAGCGCCGTTTTCTTTTGCCGCGCTGTTGCGGCTTCCCACTGGGCGTTCGCCGCCCGTCATCCCGGTGGTCCGCCGCGTTCAGCGGCCGGGGCCGCATCCTCTCGTTCGCAGGAGTCCGCCATGCGCCATGCATTGCCCATCACCGTTTCCGCTGCCGATCTGCCGCGCCTCGAACGGCTGCTCGACGACCTGCCCGAATTCGGCCCCGTGGCCGAGGCGCTCGACCAGGAGCTGGCCCGGGCGCGGGTGGTGGCGCCCGAGGAGATCGGCGCGGTTGTGACCATGAATTCGCGCGTACGCTGCCGCGAGACCGATACCGGCAAGGAGTACCAGGTGGTGCTGGTCTATCCGGAGGACGCCGGTGGCGAGGGACGGGTTTCGGTGCTGGCGCCGGCCGGCAGCGCGCTGCTCGGAGCCACGCCCGGCGAGCACCTGAGCTGGCCGGTGCCGGGTGGCAAGGAGCAGCAGGTGGAGCTGCTGGCGCTGGAGCCGGCCGAGGCCTAGTCGTCCGCGACCTCGGGCAGGTCCGGCAGGGCTCGCAACAGGCGCTCGTAGTGGGCGCCGTCGAAGGGCCTATCGGCATCGAGCATGGCGGCGATCTCGTAGGACAGCGCCTGGGCCATCAACAGCACCGCTTCCTCGCGGTCATAGCCGACCAGGGTCAACTTGTTGAGTACCGCCTGCACATAGCTCGGCTCGCCGGCGGCGAGCTGATTCTCCACCGCTTCGATTAGATGCGAGGAGACAAAGGATTCTTCGTCATCGGCGTGGTCAATCATGTCTGGATACCTTTTGTTACAGTGCGACCCCTGATGCCGGCCTGGAGTCTTCTCGATGATCACCTGCTATCGCCTGTCCGCCGACGAGCTGGTCGCCCAGCCCCTGTCGCCGGGAGACCCGCTGCCCGCGGATCTGCTCTGGGTCGATCTGCTCGACCCCAGCGAGGCAGAGGAACGCTATCTCGAACAGGCGCTGGCGATGGACATCCCCACCCGGGAAGAAATCGCCGAGATCGAGGAATCCTCGCGACTCTATCAGACCGACCAGGCCCTGCACCTGACCACCACGGTGGTCAGCGGCTTCAGTGAGCATCAGCCGCAGGCCTCGGTGGTCAATTTCGTGCTGACCCCCGACTGGCTGGTGACGGTGCGCTACGCCGAGCTGGCCGCCTTCAAGGCCTTTCTGGGCAAGGCCCAGCAGCAGGCACGGCAGCACTGTCGCAGCGACGTCATCTTCGCTTCGCTGCTGGACAGCCTGGTGGACCGGGTGGCGGACATCCTCGAGTCGGTACAGGCGCACCTCAACCGGCTGGCCAAGGCGGTGTTCCGCGAGCCCCTCGATCCGCAGCAGGCCAAGCAGCAGCCGAAGACCGACCTGCAGTCCATCGTCAAGCAGCTGGGGCGCAGCAACCAGCTGCTGGCCCAGCTCAGCGAGAGCCTGTTGGGCATCAACCGTATCGTTTCCTACCTACGTCGGGCCGGGGCCACCTGGATTTCCGGCACGGCCAAGACCTGGTTCAAGACCCTGGAACGCGACGTGCGCTCGCTCAGCGACTACCAGGCGAAGATGAACGGCGAGATCGGCTTCCTGCTGGATGCCACCCTTGGCCTGATCAGCGTCGAGCAGAACAACATCGTCAAGGTGTTCACCATCGCCTCGGTGCTGTTCCTGCCGCCGACCCTGGTGGGCACCATCTACGGCATGAACTTCAAGGTCATGCCCGAGCTGGACTGGCATTTCGGCTATCCCCTGGCGCTGGGCGCCATGGTGGTGTCGGCGCTGATTCCCTATGCCTGGTTCAAGTTTCGCCGCTGGCTATAGCCGGCAGCATCCATCGCACCTCGAGGAGGCAAAGCTATGCGTATCGGATTCATCGGCCTGGGCGGCATGGGCCAAGGCATGGCCGCCAATCTGCTCAAGGCCGGTCATGAGGTGGTGGTCTGGAATCGCTCCCAGGAGCCGGTCCAGGCCCTGGTCGCGCAGGGCGCCCAGGCGGCAGCGACGCCAGCGGAGGCCTTCGCCGTGGAGGTGGTCTTCAGCATCCTGGCCAATGACGCCGCCACCCGCGAGGTGATCCTCGACAGCGGCGCCCTGCAGGGGGCACGCGCCGGACTGGTGCATGTCAGCATGGCCACCCTGTCGGTGGCCCTGGTCGACGAACTGGTCGCCCGCCATGTCGAGGCGGGCGTGGGCTATGTGGCCGCCCCGGTGTTCGGGCGCACCGACGTGGCCGCCAGTGGCCAGCTCAATATCGTGGTGGCGGGCGATCCTGAGGCGATCGCGCGGGTCCAGCCACTGCTCGATGTGCTGGGTCGCAAGACCTGGCCGGTGGGCGCGGAGCCGCGCCAGGCCAACGTGGTGAAGATCGCTGGCAACTTCATGATCGCCAGCGCCATCGAGACCATGGGCGAGAGTACCGCCCTGGCGCGCAGCTACGGGGTGGAGCCCGCCGCCTTGCTGGACATCCTCACCAGCACCCTGTTCGCCGCGCCGGTCTACCAGAACTACGGTCGCCTGCTGACCGAGCGGCAATTCTCGCCCGCCGCCTTCAAGCTCAGCCTGGGTCTCAAGGACGTGGGCCTGGCCCTGGCGGCCGGGCAGGAGAAGGCGGTACCGCTACCCTTCGCCAGCGTCCTGAGGGACAACCTGCTGGAGGCCGTCGCCCAGGGCGAAGGCGAGCTGGACTGGGTGGCGCTGGGGCAGAGGTCGCACAAGAAGGCCGGCCTCGACTGAGAGCCCGCTCGAAGTCTGCTGCGCGTCGGCCAAACTACGTTGAAAAGGCCCTGGGTCGCCAGCCCGGTCCGCTTCCTCAGGCCTTTGATTCGCTGACGCTCACCCTTCGGGCCAGCCGTTGGCTGTTATTCCCGTTGGTCGTTGCGCTTTGTTTGGCTCTAGCTCGCGAGCCTTTGAATAGGCTCTCGCGGCTACTTGCAGGCGGTGCCCAGCGCCGCCAGCGACAGCGGATAGAACTGCAGGTTGTAGCCGGAGGTCTTGGCCTGGCTGCAGCGCTTGGTGTTGTAGAGACCGTAGTCGATGATCATCACCGGCTTTTTCTGGGTGCGGAAGTAGCTGTAGGCGTTGCACTCGGCGTAGTCGTAGCAGCTTTCGTTGATCGCGAAGTCGAACTTGGGGTAGAGGCTGGGTACCAGGTCCACGGCGTTCTTCAGGCCCACCAGCAGGTTGCGCTTGTGCGCCTCGCCGGACAGCCAGTTGAGGAAGTCCAGTTGCTGGGCCTTGGTCAGCTTGAGGCCGTTGGGGTTGGAATAGCCATCGACGTTGTCCGGGTCGACGCCCTGGCAGCCCTTCTGCACCGCCAGGTCCAGGCGCTTGGCCAGCAGGGTGCGGACGTCGGTGCGGCGGATGTCCAGCCAGCGCTCGCCCGGCCAGGCGTCCAGCGCCTTGCCCAGGGCGGCCTTGGGATAGAGGGCGGCATCGGGTCGCCAGTCTTCCCAGGTGCCGGCACTGAAGTAGCAGATCACCGTCTTCCCGTTGCCCTTCAGGTTGGCGATCACCGCCTTGCTGTTGTCGTAGAGATCGATGTCGTAGAGGGTGCGATTGGGTTTCTGCAGCACGCCGTTCAGCTGGACATGCCAGGTGAGGGTCTGGGGCAGCGGCGCGGGTAGGGCCGCCTGGCTGGAGGCGGCGGCGAACATCCCGCAAAGCAGGAGGGAACAGGCTGGAAGACGCATGAGACTTGACTCGGACGGCTGGTCAAGCCCTCAGTATCGGCTGACTTGCCCAGGGCATGAGTGCCGGTCGTCGTACCTATCGGCGCCCGGTCGGCGGCCGTTCAGGGCGCCTCCAGGGTGCTCAGCCAGAGATCCTTGTCGTAGAGCGATCGCAGCCGGACATAGCGCCGTTCGGGCGGCGCGGCCTGCATTTCCGCCAGGTAGCGCTGCCGATGGACGGCATGGCGCGTCCAGGCCCAGGCGATCACGGATTTTTCCGGTTTGAAGCTCAGCAGGTTGCTCCAGCGTTCGCGGTTACCGTTCCAGAGCGTCTGGCGGGTCAGGCGGCGCCGCAGGGTGCGCAGGACCAGCTGGCGCATGACCAGGGGCTTGGGCAGGTCCAGCCAGATCACCAGGTCGGCGCGCGCCAGGACGATGGGGCGCACCACCGAATAGTTGCCGTCGACGATCCAGTCGTCCCCGCGCAGGGCCGCCGTGACCGCCTGGCGAAACTCGTCCTCGGGCCGGGGTTGCCAGTCCGGCTGGTGGTAGAGGCCGTCCAGCTCGATGTGCCGGTAGCCCAGGCGACGGGCGATTTCCCGCGCCAGGGTGGTCTTGCCCGCTCCCGCGCAGCCGATCACGGAGAGTCGGCGACCGCGGGGAGCGGGAGGCATCCTAGCGCTGGGCCAGCAGGTCACGGCCTCGGGCCACGGCGGCGCGGACCTGGGCCGGCGCGGTGCCGCCGATATGGTCGCGGGCGTTGACCGAGCCTTCCAGGGTCAGGACAGCGAAGACGTCCTGCTCGATCTGGTCGCTGAAGCGCCGCAGTTCGTCCAGGCTCATCTCGGCCAGGTCCTTGCCGCTGTCCACGCCGTACTTCACCGCATGGCCGACGATCTCGTGGCAATCGCGGAAGGGCAGGCCCTTGCGCACCAGGTAGTCGGCGAGGTCGGTAGCGGTGGAGAAGCCGCGGCGGGCCGCTTCGCGCATGATCTCGCGCTTGGGCTTGATGGCCGGCACCATGTCGGCGAAGGCGCGCAGGGAGTCACGCAGGGTGTCGGCGGCGTCGAACAGCGGCTCCTTGTCTTCCTGGTTGTCCTTGTTGTAGGCCAGCGGCTGGCCCTTCATCAGGGTCAGCAGGCCGGTGAGGGCGCCGAACACCCGGCCGGTCTTGCCGCGCACCAGTTCGGGCACGTCGGGATTCTTCTTCTGCGGCATGATCGAGGAGCCGGTGCAGAAGCGATCGGGCAGGTCAATGAACTGGAACTGGGCGCTGGTCCAGAGCACCAGCTCTTCGGAGAAGCGCGACAGGTGCATCATCGCCAGGGAGGCCGCGGCGCAGAATTCGATGGCGAAGTCGCGATCCGAGACGCCGTCCAGGGAGTTGCCGCCGATGGCCTCGAAGCCCAGCAGCTCGCAGGTGACCTGGCGCTGGATGGGGTAGGTGGTGCCGGCCAGCGCGGCGCTGCCCAGGGGCATGCGATTGACGCGCTTGCGGCAGTCGACCAGGCGCTCGTGGTCGCGGGAAAGCATCTCGAACCAGGCCAGCAGGTGGTGGCCGAAGGTCACCGGCTGGGCGGTCTGCAGGTGGGTGAAGCCGGGCATGATGGTGTCCGCTTCGGACTCCGCCAGTTGCAGCAGGCCTTCTTGCAGGCGATTCAGCTCGGCGAGGATGGCGTCGATCTCGTCGCGCAGCCAGAGGCGGATGTCGGTGGCCACCTGGTCGTTGCGGCTGCGGCCGGTGTGCAGCTTCTTGCCGACCACGCCCAGGCGCTCGGTCAGGCGCGCCTCGATGTTCATATGCACGTCTTCCAGGTCGACGCGCCACTCGAAGGTGCCGGCCTCGATCTCGCCGCGGATCTCGTCCAGCCCGGCGACGATGGCATCGCGCTCGGCTTCGCTGAGCACTCCGGCCTGGGTCAGCATGCGGGCATGGGCCTGGCTGCCGAGGATGTCATGGCGGTAGAGGCGCTTGTCGAAATCCACCGAGGCGGTGAAACGGGCGACGAAGGCGTCGACGGGCTCGCTGAAGCGTCCGCCCCAGGACTGGTTGGTTTTTTCGCTGCTCATGGATCGGCCTGCTGCTGGGCTTGTCGGTAAGGGTGAGAGAGGGCCGATGATAGCAGTCCTGAGCGGGTCCCGGCCCGATTCAACGGAGCCGACTTGCCGACGAGTGGTATCTGACCCACACTGCCTCCATGATACTCGAACGCCGCAAAACCCCCCGACCGGTCAAGGTCGACGACTTCTTCGTCCCGGCGCTCTGCGAGCCGGAGGCCCTGCTCGTGCTGGTGGTCCTGGCCGAGCTGCTGGTCTTGGTGCTGGTGCTGGCCGAACCCTTCACCCTGCAGTTCAACTGGATCCGCCTGGCGCTGGTGTCCTTGTTCGTGCAGTGGATCGTGCTGCTGTCGGCGGCGCTGCTCTGTCGCCTGCGGCCCTGGCTGGCACGGCATCGCCCGGTGGTGGCCGGCGGCTTCTGCTGCGCCATCGTGGTGGCGCTGACCCTGGGCTGCACCCTGGTGGCCGACTGGCTGCAGCTGGCCGGACCGCTGCAGCGGGTGGGCGAGGTGCGGCTGTACATGAGGCATGCGCTGATCGCCCTGATCATGTCCATGCTGCTGCTGCGCTACTTCTGGCTGCAGAGCCAGTGGCGCCGCCAGCAGCAGGCCGAGTTGCAGGCGCGCATCGAGTCGCTGCAGGCGCGTATCCGTCCGCATTTCCTGTTCAACAGCCTGAACAGCATCGCCAGCCTGGTCGCCCTGGACGCCGACAAGGCCGAGCGCGCGGTGCTGGACCTGTCGGCGTTGTTCCGCGCCAGCCTCGCCCAGCCCGGCACCAAGGTGCGCTGGTCCGAGGAGCTGGAGCTGTCCCGCCGTTACCTGGAGATCGAGCGCCTGCGCCTGGGCGATCGCCTGCAGCTGCAGTGGGACGTCGACGGCGTGCCGGCCGACCTGCCGATTCCCCAGCTGACCCTGCAGCCACTGCTGGAAAATGCCCTGATCTATGGCGTCGCGCCGCGCATCGAAGGTGGCCTGGTGACCATCTACGCGACCTACCACGACGGGGTGTTCGAGCTGGTCATCAGCAACCCCTACGACCCGGAGGTAGAGCAGCAGCCGCGCCCGCCCAAGGGCACTCGTCAAGCTTTGAGCAATATCGAGGCGCGATTAACGGCACTTTTCGGACCAGCTGCGAGTCTCAAAATCGAACGCCGCGACCAGCGGCATACAACGTCTCTTCGCTATCCATGCGAGCGACTCATGCGGGAAGCCTGAGCTTATGAATGTCCTGATCGTCGATGACGAACCCTTGGCGCGCGAGCGTCTGGCCCGTCTGGTGGGGCAACTGGACGGTTATACCGCCCTGGAGCCAACAGCCACCAACGGTGAGGAAGCCCTCGCTTTGGTTGAAAACCTCAAGCCCGATATCGTCCTGCTCGACATCCGCATGCCGGGTCTGGACGGTCTGCAGGTGGCGGCGCGGCTCTGCGAGCGGGAATCGCCGCCGGCCGTGATCTTCGTCACCGCCCACGACGAGTACGCGCTCGACGCCTTCCAGGTCAGCGCCGTGGGCTATCTGGTCAAGCCGGTGCGCCAGGAAGACCTGGCCGCGGCCCTGAGCAAGGCGCAGCGGCCCAATCGCATGCAACTGGCGGCGCTGACCAAGCCGCCGGCCAGCGGTGGCCCGGGTCCGCGCAGCCACATCAGCGCCCGCACCCGCAAGGGCATCGAGCTGATCCCGCTGGACGACGTGGTCTACTTCATCGCCGACCACAAGTACGTGACCCTGAGACACTCCGGTGGCGAGGTGCTGCTGGACGAGCCGCTCAAGGCGCTGGAAGACGAATTCGGCGAGCGCTTCGTGCGGATCCACCGCAACGCGCTGGTCTCCCGCGAGCGTATCGAGCGGTTGCAGCGTACGCCGCTGGGCCACTTCCAGCTGTTCCTCAAGGGCATGAACGGCGACGCCCTGACCGTCAGCCGCCGCCACGTGGCCGGCGTGCGCCGCCTGATGCACAGCATCTGACGGCGTTTCCAGGTCGACGACTGGCGCGCAGCGGGGGAGGGGCGCCGGTCGACCTGCTATCATGGTCGGCAATCTGACGTGCCGGTAATGTCCATGCTCCGCGAAATTCGTATCGCTACGCGCCAGAGTGCCCTGGCGCTGTGGCAAGCCGACTATGTGAAAGCCCGCCTCGAAGCGGCGCATCCGGGATTGCGGGTGAGCCTGCTGCCCATGACCAGTCGTGGCGACAAGCTGCTCGACGCGCCGCTGGCCAAGATCGGCGGCAAGGGCCTGTTCGTCAAGGAACTGGAAAACGCCCTGCTCGACGGCAGTGCCGACATCGCCGTGCACTCCATGAAGGACGTGCCCATGGAGTTTCCAGCCGGCCTCGGGCTCTACGCCATCTGCGAGCGGGAAGACCCGCGCGATGCCTTCGTCTCCAATCGCTATTCCTGTCTTGCTGAATTGCCCCAGGGCAGTGTGGTAGGCACCTCCAGCCTGAGGCGCCAGGCCCAGTTGCTGGCCCTGCGCCCGGATCTCGAGATCCGCTTCCTGCGCGGCAACGTCAATACCCGCCTGGCCAAGCTCGATGCCGACGACTACGACGCCATCATCCTGGCCGCCGCCGGGTTGATCCGCCTGGGGTTCGCCGAGCGCATCCGTGAGCACCTGACGGTCGAAGACAGCCTGCCGGCCGGTGGCCAGGGCGCCGTCGGCATCGAATGCCGGACCGACGATGCCGAGGTCCATGCGCTGCTCGAACCCCTGCACCATTTCGACACCGAGCGCCGGGTTGCCGCGGAGCGCGCCCTGAATCGACGTCTCAATGGCGGCTGCCAGGTACCCATCGCTTGCTATGCAGTGCAGGAAGGCGAACTGCTCTGGCTGCGCGGCCTGGTCGGCCAGCCCGACGGTGGCCTGCTGCTGCGCGCCGAGGCTCGCGGTCCGCTGAACGACCCGGCCGGGCTGGGCGTGGCGGTGGCCGAAGACCTGCTAGCCCAGGGCGCCCAGGGCATTCTCGATGCCGTCTACGGGATCTCCGGCGAATCATGAGCGGCTGGCGGCTGCTGCTGACCCGCCCGGCGGAGGAAAATCCACCGCTCGCCACCGACCTGGCCGCGGCGGGCGTCGCCACCGCCAGCCTGCCGCTGCTGGCGATCCAGCCTGTGGAAGAGTCGCCCCAGCAGCGCAGCCTCTGGCTCGATCTCGACCGCTACGCCGCCGTCGTGGTGGTCAGCAAGCCCGCTGCCCGCCTGGGCCTGGCGGCCCTTGATCGCTACTGGCCACAGCCGCCGCTGCAGGCGTGGTTCGCCGTCGGTGCGGCCACCGCCGCCGTGCTCGAAGACTATGGCCTGGCGGTGCACCATCCGCAGCGTGAAGACAGCGAGGGCCTGTTGGCCCTGCCGGCCCTGGACGAAGCCCTGCAACGCCCCGACCCTCAGGTGCTGCTGTTGCGGGGCGAGGGCGGTCGCGACCTGCTGGTCGAGACCTTCACCGCCCGGGGTGCCCGGGTCGAGGTGCTCGAACTCTATCGCCGCCAGTGCCCGGAGTACCCGGCAGGGCTGGTCCTAGAGACCCTGGCAGCGGAACGCCTGAATGCCATCATGGTCAGCAGTGGGCAGGGTTTCGCGCATCTGCAGGCTTGTGCGGGTGCGGATTGGCCCGAGTTGAGTCGTTATCCCCTGCTGGTACCCAGCGCCCGGGTGGCCGAGCTGGCCCGCGCCAGCGGTTGTCACCGCGTGATCGAGTGCCAGGGCGCCAGCGCCGGTGCCTTGACCGCCGCGCTAGCCCATCACCATCCGGATTGACCCTTACAAGGAATTCCCGTGAGCGAAACCCAAGCCCCCCGCGCCGACGACGTCTCCCCCGATCCTGTCGTGACTCCCGCCTCGCCACCGCCGCCACCACCTCCGGCCAGTGTGCGCAGCAAGGGCGCGGGCAAGGCGTCTGGCCTGGCGCTGCTGGCCCTGCTGGTGGCCGCCGGTGGCCTGGGTGTGGGCGGCTGGAGTGTCTGGCAGCTGCAGCAGGTACACCAGACCGAGCAGGCGCAATCCGCCCAGTCCGAGGACCTGCGTAGCCAGCTGCGTCAGCTGGAAATGCGCAACCAGGCCCTGAGTGCCGACCTGGGCCGGCTGCCCTCGGCCAACGAACTGGAAGAGCGGCGCCGGCAGCTGGCGGCGCTGCAGGGCGACCAGCAGCACCTGGCCGAACAGTTCAAGGAAGTGGTCGGCCAGAGTCGCCAGGCCTGGCGCCTGACCGAAGCCGAGCACCTGCTGCGCATGGCGACGCTGCGCATGGTCGCCCTGCAGGACGTGCCCAGCGCGCAGAACCTGCTGCAGGGCGTCGATGACATCCTCAAGGCGCAGAACGATCCGGCCGCCTTCGCCGCCCGCCAGCAACTCGCCAATGCCCAGCAGACGCTGCGGCAGCTGCCCGACCTGGACCGTACCGGCCAGTTCGTCCAGCTGGCTTCGTTGCGCAACCAGGTGCAGAGCCTGGAACCCCTGCCGCCACGCTTCTCCACCACGGTGGCCGACCAGCCCGGCGTCGAGAAGGCCGCGGTTCCGCCGAGCAACGCCCTACAGCAGTGGTGGCAGGACTTCCGCCAGCGCATCTCCAGCTATTTCCGCATCGACTTCTCCGCCGACCAGCCGATCCGCCCGCTGCTGGCCGAGGAATCCCTGGCCCAGGTCCGCCTGGCCATGAGCCTGGCGCTGGAGCAGGCGCAGTGGGCCGTGCTCAACGGCAACCAGGAGGTCTATCGCCTCTCCATCGAGCAGGCCGAAGACGTCCTCGCCGCCCACTTCAACAACCAGAATCCGGAAAGCCGCGCGGTCAAGCTGCGCCTCCAGGAGCTGGCCGAACGCC
Organism: Pseudomonas sp. No.117; assembly: GCF_054558395.1. Taxonomy (NCBI): domain Bacteria; kingdom Pseudomonadati; phylum Pseudomonadota; class Gammaproteobacteria; order Pseudomonadales; family Pseudomonadaceae; genus Pseudomonas; species Pseudomonas sp. No.117. The sequence continues at coordinate 170,680 of NZ_BAAJNP010000001.1, read as the reverse complement.
CGGTCACCTTCGAGGCGCCGGACCTGACGCCGGCCCTGACCGCGCTGCAGGCCTACATCGCGCAACGTCAGCAAATCCAGCCGAACAATGCCGCCGGCGCGGCTCAGGAGAATCGCCCATGAAGCGCCTGTACCTGCTGTTCCTGTTCGCCCTGCTCGTCGGCCTGGGCGTTGCCGTGGTGCTGGCCAAGGAGCCGGGCTACGTGCTGCTGTCCTATAGCAACTTCCGCTACGAATCGAGCCTCTGGGCCTTCCTGGCGTTGCTGGTGGCCGTCTGGCTGGCGCTCTACATCCTCAAGCTGGTACTCGGCGCCCTGGGCCTGACCGGCAAGGTGCTCAACCCCTGGTCGCGGCACAATCGCCAGCGGCGCTTGGACCAGGCGCGGCACAAGGGCCAGCTGGAACTGGCCGAAGGCAACTGGAGCGGTGCCCTCAAGCATCTCAAGAGCGCCGCCGAACACGCCGACCAGCCGCTGTTCGTGCTGCTCGGCGCGGCCCGTGCCGCCAACGAGCTGGGTGACCTGGAAGAACGCGACCGCCTGCTGCGCCAGGCTCGCGAACGCGAGCCCCAGGCCGAATTGGCCATCGGCCTGCAGCAGGCCCGCTTGCAGATCGATCGCGGCCAGTACCTGGAAGCCCGCGACAGCCTGGCGCCGCTGCAGGCCAAGTACCCGAAGAATGGCGAGGTGCTGCTGCAGCTGCAGCGCCTGCAGGTGACCCTGCGTGACTGGCCGGCGCTGATCGCCCTGTTGCCGCAGCTGCGCAAGCAGCAGGTCCTGCGTCCCCAGGAGCAGGACGACTTGGAGCGCAAGGTGTGGATCGCCACCCTCGACGAGGTCCCGCCCCAGGGCGCGGAGTCGGCCCTGGACGCCCAGTGGCAGCAGGTGCCCACGGCGCTCAAGGGCGATGCCTCGGTGGTGCTGGCCTATGCCCGCCAGCTGCGCGCCATCGGCCGCGACGATCTCGCTGAGGAAGTCCTGCACATCACCCTCAATCGGCAGTGGGACGAGCGTCTGGTCGAACTCTATGGCCAGCTGCGGCCCCGCGATGCCAGTCGCCCGCTGCAGCATGCTGAGGGCTGGCTCAAGGACCGGCCCCAGGATCCGGTGCTGCTGCTGGCCCTGGGTCGGCTGTGCATGAACAACCAGTTGTGGGGCAAGGCACGCGAATACCTGGAGCGCAGCCTGGCGCAGCGTCCCTCCGCGGTGACCGCCGGCGAGCTGGCCCGGGTGGCCATCCAGCTCGGTGATGTGAGCCGTAGCCAGCAGCTGCTGCAGAGCCAGTGGCGCGAGCCGGCGGCGGATCCGCTGCCGACGCCGAGGGTCTGAGCAGAGCCCTCGCCCGCCCGGGTCCTTGAAAGGTGCCCGGGCTTTCACTACCGTAACGTCCCAATTCCCTGTTGGAGACGGCGCGTCCGTGACTAGTCCCCGCTTCATCTTCTTGTTCATGGCCGCCACCTGTGCGGTGCTCATGGGCGTCGGTCTCTATCTCGAACACGTGGTTGGTCTCGAGCCTTGTCCGCTGTGCGTCGTGCAGCGGATCTTCTTCATCCTGGTGGGGGTGGTCGCGCTGATCGCCGGCATCCAGGCGCCCGGGCTGCGCGGGCGTCGCATCTACGGCGTGGTCCTGCTGCTGCTGGCCGCCGCTGGCGCCGCCACCGCCGGGCGCCAGGTCTATCTGCAGACGGTGCCGGCGGAAGAGCTGGCGGCCTGCCTGCCCAGCCTCGACTACATGATGCAGGCACTGCCGTTCCAGGAAATCATCCGCCTGGTGCTGCACGGCACCGCCGACTGCGCCGAGGTCAACTGGACCCTGTTCGGCCTGAGCATCCCGGAGTGGAGCCTGCTGGCCTTCGTCCTGCTCATGGCCTTGAGCCTGGTCAAGATCTTTCGCCGCCGCTGAAGCGTTCTCCGAGCAACGGCACTCGCCTGGCGAGACGATGTCGGTATAGTTCCTGATAAACCCGGGTGCGCGCGCCCGGACCGTCTCGCCCGTATAGAGAGCTGCCGTCATGCTAGAAACCTGCCGCAATGCCCAGGAACGCTGGGGTGGGGTCCACCAGCTGATCGACCGCTGGCTGATCGCCCGCCGTGAGCTGGTGACCGCTTACGAAACCCTGGACCTGGAACCGCTGCTGGCCCCGGTGCGGGAACTGAGCGAACTGGAGCGACTGTGCGACATGCTGGTCGACTACATGTCCACCGCGCACTTCGAGATCTACGAGCAACTGGTGGCGGAAGCCCGGGAATTCCAGGACGAGCGCGCCATCGAGTTCGCCGACAGCGTCTACCCGCGCCTGCAGGCGCTCACCGACGCCGCCCTGAACTTCAACGACAGATTCGAACGCGGGGCCTATCGCGACCCGGGTCTGCTGACCATCGAGCTCAAGCTACTGGGGGAAACCCTGCGCGAACGCTTCGAGCTGGAGGATTGCCTCATCGAGGTGCTCCACACCGCCCACCAGCAACCCCGTCTGGCCTCGGTCTAGAACCCGCTCGTCCGCGTCGCCTCGGCGAGCAGGACGAGATCGGCCGCTGCGGCCTGGGGCGGCGCCACGGCGCGCAGCCAGGCGCCGGCCTCGGCGGCGTCGCGGCACGGCCAGTGCGCAGCCAGGCGCGCCAGGCGCGCCAGCTGTTCGCGCTCCGCGGCCAGCTCCAGTCCCTTGAGTTGCTCACGCAGCGCGGCCAGGTCTTCATCCGCGCCGGCTGGGACCTTCCAGGCCTGCCGCAACTGGCGCAGGGGCCGCACCACGGTCTCCTGCCAGTGCGCGGCAGCGGCTTGCAGCCGCTCCAGGCCCCTGGCCGCCAGGGCGCAGCCACGCTGATCGAGCCAGAGCGCCGTCAACACCAGGCAGACATCGGCGCCGGCCTCCTGCAGGCGTAAACAGGCGCCTTCCACGCCGGGCCGGGCGTATACTGCCAGGGCGAATTCCCACAGGTCCTCTTGCATGTCCGTCTCCCCGTTCGTGGGTGGCGGAGCTGCTACACTCCGCCGCCATGATCCGACTACAGAACCTTACTCTACAGCGCGGTCCGCAGCGCCTGCTCGAAAGCGCTGACCTGACCCTGCATCCCGGCCAGAAGGCCGGCCTGATCGGTGCCAATGGCGCCGGCAAGTCCAGTCTCTTCGCCCTGCTGCGCGGCCAACTCGGCGCCGATGCCGGCGACTGCCACATCCCGGCCGCCTGGCGCATCGCCCACATGCGCCAGGAAGTGGACACCCTGGAGCGCCTGGCGGTGGACTACGTGCTGGACGGCGACGTCGAGTTGCGGCGCATCCAGCGCGAGCTGGCCGCCGCCGAGGCGGCCCAGGACGGCACCGCCCTGGGTCGGCTGCATGCCGACTTCGAGGCGGCCGACGGCTATACCGCCGATGCCCGAGCGCGCAAGCTGCTCGCAGGGTTGGGCTTCACCGCGGCGCAGATGGAGCGCCAGGTCGGCGACTTCTCCGGTGGCTGGCGGATGCGCCTGAACCTGGCCCAGGCGCTGATGTGTCCCTCGGACCTCTTGCTGCTGGACGAACCGACCAACCACCTGGATCTGGACGCCATCCTCTGGCTGGAGGACTGGCTCAAGGGCTACCCGGGAACCCTGATCCTCATCTCCCACGACCGCGACTTCCTCGATGCCGTGGTCGATCACGTGGTCCACCTGGACCAGCAGCGCCTCACCCTCTATCGCGGCGGCTATTCCAGCTTCGAGCGTACCCGCGCCGAGCGCCTGGCGCAGCAGCAGCAGGCCTACGACAAGCAGCAGGCCCAGCGCGCCCACATGGAAAAGTACATCGCCCGCTTCAAGGCCCAGGCGACCAAGGCCCGCCAGGCGCAGAGCCGGATCAAGGCCCTGGAACGCCTGGAGGAACTGGCGCCGGCCCATGTCGACTCGCCCTTCGAATTCGTCTTCCGCGAGGCGGACAAGCTGTCCAGCCCGCTGCTGGATCTCGCCGAGGGTCGCCTCGGCTATGGCGAGACCACCATCCTGCACCCGGTCAAGCTGCAGCTGGCGCCGGGCGCGCGCATCGGCCTGCTCGGCCCCAACGGCGCCGGCAAGTCGACCCTGATCAAGACCCTGGCCGCGGAGCTGGAGCCCCTTGGCGGCCGCCTGCAGCGTGGCGAGAACCTGGCGATCGGCTACTTCGCCCAGCACCAGCTCGACTCCCTGGACGCCAAGGCCAGTCCGTTGCTGCACCTGCAGCGTATCGCCCCCGGCGAGCGCGAGCAGGGCCTGCGCGATTTCCTCGGCGGCTTCGACTTCCGCGGTCCGCGCTGTGACGAGGCGGTGCTGAATTTCTCCGGTGGCGAGAAGGCGCGCCTGGCCCTGGCGCTGATCGCCTGGCAGAAGCCCAACCTGCTGTTGCTGGACGAACCCACCAACCACCTGGACCTGGACATGCGCCTGGCCCTGACCCTGGCCCTGCAGGAATTCGCCGGGGCGGTGCTGGTGGTCTCCCACGACCGCCACCTGCTCAAGAGCACCACCGACGAATTCCTGCTGGTGGCCGACGGCAAGGTGCAGGCCTTCGATGGCGACCTGGATGACTACAGCCGCTGGCTGGTGGACTTCCGCGCTCGCCAGGAGCCGAACGCCGCCCCTGGCGTCGGCACCCCGCTCGACAAGACCGATCGCAAGGCCCAGCGCCAGGCTGCTGCGGCGCTGCGCCAGCAACTGGCGCCGCTGAAGAAGGCCGCCGACAAGCTGGAGGCGGAACTGGGCAAGGTGCAGGAAAAACTCGCCGCCCTGGAGGCCCGGCTGGGCGACAGCGGCCTCTACGACGCCGGGCGCAAGGACGAGCTGCGCCAGGCGCTGGCCGACCAGGCGGCGGCCAAGACCCGTGAAGCCGAGCTGGAAGAGCAGTGGCTGGAGGCCCTGGAGCGCCTGGAAGAGCTGCAAGCCGAACTCGAGGGGGCCTGATGACGGAGTGGCTGCACACCTGGCTGCCCGGCTGGGGCGACTACCTGCTGGTGGCCGGCCAGGTCGCCCTGGTCCTGCTCATCGGCTACGTCCTGCAGCGCTTCGTGGCGCGGGCCGTCACCGGCCTCGGCGAGCGCTATCCGCTGCCGCCGCAGATCGTCCTGGGGCTGCGCGGCACCCTGCGCTGGCTGATCATGGGCAGCGCCATCCTCATGGCGCTGGAGCGCTTCGGGGTCTCTGCGGCAGTGCTCTGGACGGCCATTTCCGGCTTCGTCGCGGTGGCCGCGGTAGCCTTCTTCGCCATCTGGAGCGTACTCTCCAACCTGTTCTGCGCGGTGCTGATCTTCACCGTCGGCCCCTTCCGCCTGGGCGATCGCATCGAGGTGCTGGATGCCTCCGACAAGCCCGGCATCAAGGGTCGGGTGGTGGCCATCAACATGCTCTTCGTGACCCTGCAGGAACTCGACGAGCAGCAGGAGAGCGCCCTGGTGCAGATTCCCAATACCCAGTTCTTCCAGAAGTCGGTGCGGCGCTGGCGCGATGCCGACGGTTCCTTCGATTTCCATCTCGACAGGTGAGCTCATGAGTCTGCAGGTCTGGACCGGTTTCTTCATTGCCTGCTGGATGATCAGCCTGTCGCCGGGTGCCGGCGCCATCGCCTCCATGAGCGCCGGCGTGACCCTGGGCTTTCGCCGCGGCTACTGGACCGCCATCGGCCTGCAGCTGGGGCTGGCCCTGCAGATCGCCGTTGTCGCGGTCGGCGTCGGCGCCCTGCTGGCGACCTCCCAACTGGCCTTCACCCTCATCAAGTGGTTCGGCGTGGCCTATCTCGCCTACCTGGCCATCCGCCAGTGGCGCGCGGCGCCCATGGACCTGGGTGCCCAGGTGGCCGGTGAGCGGGCGCCGCCGCGGATCGGCGCCCTGGTGCTGCGCGGCTTCCTGGTCAACGTCAGCAACCCCAAGGCGCTGATCTTCATGCTCGCGGTGCTGCCCCAGTTCGTCGATCCCCAGGCGCCCCTGACCGCCCAGTACCTGATCATCGGGGTGACCATGGTCACCGTCGACCTGATCGTGATGGCGGGCTATACCGGCCTGGCTGCGCGGGTGCTGACCCTGCTGCGGACGCCGCGGCAGCAGCGGTTGACCAACCGGGTCTTCGCCAGCCTGTTCCTCGCCGCGGCGGCCTTGCTGTCCACGGTCAGGCGCGCGGCGCTCTGACCGCGGGTCTCGCTACCAGACCACTGGCTGGCCCTGCCAGTCCCAGAAACTGCCGGTGGCGGCCGGGCCCTGCGCGGCCAGTACCTCCAGCAGGCGCTCCGCCGCGTAGGCGGGCGTGAACAGTCGCTCGGCCGGCACCCGCGCCTGGAAGGGGCGTGACAGCGCGGTATCCGTGGTGCCGGGATGCAGCGCCAGCACACAGCTCTCGGGATTGAGCCGCTGGAGTTCGATGCTGGCGCAGCGCAGGCCCTGGTTGAGGGCGGCCTTGGCCATGCGGTAGCCGAACCAGCCGCCCAGGTGGTTGTCGCCGATGGAGCCAACCCGGGCCGACAGCGCCGCGATCTGGCAGGGGTGGCGGCCCTTGAGCAGCGGAGTCAGCTGCCTGATCAGCAGCACCGGCAAGACGGCATTGGCCAGATAGCTTTCTAGCAGGCCGGCCTGGTCCACCTGCGCCAGGCTCTTCTCGGCCCGCGCCTGCGCGCCCTGCAACCGCCCCGAGGCGCACAGCAGCAGGTCCAGGCGCGGGGTGGGCGCCGCCAGTCGGGAGACCAGCTCGGTCTCGTTCAGAACGTCGACATCGAGGCGGCGCAGGCGGTCGCCATGGCGCCGCTGCAGTGCGGTCAGGCCCTCGTGAGCTGCGACCTGGCGGGCGCAGGCCCAGACCAGGGCGACGTCCTCACGCGCCAGCAGGTGTTCGCACAGGGCCAGCCCGAGGCCGCCGGTGGCGCCGTACACCAGGGCCTGGGCGGGCTGCTCCAGGCGTTGCCAGAAGGTCATGGGCGGGCTCCTGTCGATTGGTCATCCCTGTCCGACCACGCCGCTGCGCTGGGGTGCGCCGCCAGGGCGCGGTATCCTGGGCTTTTGCCGGAGAACGCCCGTGATCCTGTGGATCGATGCCGATGCCTGTCCACGCGCCGCCAAGGAGCTGGTCTGCAAGTTCGCCCTCAAGCGCAAGCTGGAGGTGGTGCTGGTGGCCGGCCAGCCGCAGGTCAAGCCGCCTTTCGCCTGCGTCCGCCTGGTGGTGGTACCCAGTGGCCCGGACGCCGCCGACGACCATCTGGTCGAACAGGCGCAGCCCGGCGACCTGGTGATCTGCAGTGACATCCCGCTGGCCGATCGGCTGGTCAAGAAGGGCGTGGCGGCGCTCGATCCGCGCGGCCAGGAATTCGACGAGCGCAACATGGGCCAGCGCCTGGCGATGCGCAACCTCATGGCCGATCTGCGCGACCAGGGGCAGATGGGCGGTGGCCAGGCCGGCTACGGCGAGCGGGATCGGCAGGCCTTCGCCAATGCGCTGGACCGGCTGCTCACCCGACTCCAGCGCCGCGCGGCGGACTAGGCCGGAATGGCCGTCACGCTCGACGGCTGCTGCTCCAGCCAGGCGCGCAGCTGCGGCAGGGGCATCGGCCGGCCGAACAGATAGCCCTGCATGAAGTTGCAGCCATTGGCCTGCAGGAATTGCCGCTGCTCGACGGTCTCCACCCCTTCGGCGACCACGTTGAGGCCCAGCTTGTGCGCCATGGCGATGATCGCCCCGGCGATCGCCATGTCCCTGTCCTGGTTGGGGATGGTACGGACGAAACTGCGATCCACCTTGAGCGAGTCCACCGGCAGCCGGCTCAGGTAGGCCAGCGAGGAGTAGCCGCTGCCGAAGTCGTCGATGGATACCCGCACGCCCAGGCTGCGGATATCGGCGATCACCGCGATGGCCACGTTGAGGCTGTGCATCAGGGCGTTCTCGGTCACCTCGAGGATCAGCGCCGAGGCGGGCAGGTCCTCGGCCTGCAGTGCCCGGGCGATGGCCTGGGGCAACAGGCGATCGCTCAGGTTCAGGGCCGAACAGTTCACCGATACCCTCAGCCGCGAGTGCCCTTCGCGATGCAACTGGGCGAGATCGGCGCAGGCCTGGCGCAGCACCCAGCCATCCAGCTCGGCGATCAGCCCGGTCTCTTCGGCGACGCGCACGAAGCGCTCGGGACTCAGCGGACCGAGCACCGGATGCTGCCAGCGGACCAGGGCTTCCAGGCCCACGGGGTCGCCCCCGATGTCGACGATGGGCTGATAGGCCACGTGCAGCCCACCCTGGGCCAGGGCATGGCGCAGGTCCATCTCCAGGCTGAGCAGGTCGTCGGCCTCGCGCTGGAGCTCGGTGGTGAATCTCTGGCTGCGGTTGCGACCGCTGCGCTTGCAGTGGCCGACCGCCAGGCCGGCGCTGCGCAGCAGCTGGCCGGCGTTGGCGCCATCCTGGGGATAGTGGGCGATGCCCAGGCTGAAGGTCATGGCGAGGCGCTGGCCGGCCAGCTCGAAGGGCGGGCGCAGTTGCTCGAGCAGGCGCACGGCCAGGGGCTGGCTGTCACCGCGGGTGCCCAGCGGCAGCAGCAGGCTGAATTCGTCGCCGGCATAGCGGGCCAGGGGCAGGTCGTTCTCCAGCACCGCGCGAATCCGCTGCGCCATCTGGATCAGCAGTTCGTCGCCGAGGGCATGCCCCAGGCTGTCGTTGACGCGCTTGAAGTGGTCGATGTCCAGCATCAGCAGGGCGAACTGCTCGCCGGTCCGCGCCTGGCCGATGGCCCGGTCGACGGTCTGGATGAAGCTGGCCCCGTTGAGCAGGTGGGTCAGGGGATCGTGCAGGGTGATCTGGTCGAGAGTGGTGGAGACCCGCTCCAGGCGCAGACGCTGGGCATGGAAGCGTTCGCCGGCCCAGGCGGCGAGCAGGCCGACCATGATGATGAATAGCGTGCCCAGGGCGATGCCCATGCCCAGCTCCAGGTGCTGGCTCATTTCCGCCAGGTCTTCCGGCTGGAAGCCGATGGGGACCGCCAGGGTCAGGGCGGCCATGCCGGTGAAATGCATGGAGACGATGGCGAAACCCAAGCTCAGACTGCCCAGCAGGCGCAGCCAGACGGTCCTGAGGCCGGTCCTGCCGCGCAGGCGGAAGGCCAGCAGCAGGGCGCCCAGCGAGGCGAGGCTGGCGATCATTACCGAGACCACGACCAAGGCCGGATCATAGAGCTGCACGGCCACCGAATGCATGGCCAGCATGCCGGTGTAGTGCATGGCGGCGATGCCCAGTCCCGCCGCCAGGGCGGCGAGCAGGTATTGCAGGGTGGTCAGGCGTTCGCGACCGATCAGGTGCATGACCGTGTAGGACACGGCGATGGCGATCAGCAGCGAAGCCAGGGTGTCGAGAGGCGCGTAATGCACATGGATGCCGATCTTGAACGACAGCATGGCGAGGAAGTGCATGGACCAGATACCGCCACCGAGGGCGATGGCACCGATCAGCTTGGCCAGTTCGCTACCGCGCCGCGAGCGACTGCTGGTCACCCAGTCGGCCATGGCCAGGGCGGTATAGCCGGCGGCGCTGGCGATCAGGTAGGAGAGCACCACGAGCACGCCTTCGTAGCCGTTGGCGTCCATGACCTGATAGCCAGGGGGAAGCAAGGTGGAGAAATTCAGCATGCTCAATCGCCAGCTTGCCGCAGGGGCGCTAAGAGAGGTTGATGCTCAGGACATCGGCAGGGACGGCCGACGCTTTAATCCGCTCGACGGGCGTAGCGGTCGGACTCAGGTCTTGGGCGCGCGGCTGCGTCGCCACAGCCAGAGCAGCAGGCCGATCACCACCAGGCCACCCAGCACCATCAATTCGTAACGCTTGAGGTTGCCCAACACGCCCTCGAGGACGGCGCCGAAGTGATAGGCGGCGTAGCCGAGAACCGCGGCCCAGACGATGGCGCCGATGCCATTGAGCACAAGATAGCGCACCGGCGGATAGCCCGATAGGCCGATCGCCACCGGCATTACCGTGCGCAGGCCATAGACGAAGCGAAAGCTCAGCACCCAGAGATCCGGATGGCGACGGATGTGCGCCAGCGCCTTTTCCCCGGCAGCCTCCCACTTGGGCTTGCGCGCCAGCAGCTTGCGGCCATGCCGGCGACCGAGGAAATACCAGAGCTGATCGCCGGCGTAGCTGCCACAAAAGGCCACCAGGATGACGGTCTGGATGTTCATGTAGTCGCGAAAGGCGAGAAAGCCGGCCAGCACCAGAATGGTTTCGCCTTCGAAAAAAGTCCCTAGAAAGAGGGCGAAATAGCCGAAATCGTGGAGGAATTGCTGGAGCATTCGGCACTACACGAGGTGAACGGAGATGGCGCAGCCTACCCCGGTTGGCGTCTGGAAAGAAAGTGTGACGGACTTCCGTCCGCCGGATGCCAGACGGTCAGCGCCCGATTTCGCTGCGACCCTGTGTCACGCCGCCCCCGGCCGGCGTCTGCCTTGGATAGGACCTATAGGCACACCATATTGTCATCTGCTGTTACCAATCGGTCATGATTGTGGCCTATAACCCATCACACTGACCCGTGGTCCGGGTCTGGGAGTCGATCGTGAGTTTTACCCCCATCAGCCGTAGCTACCCCGCCACTCGCATGCGCCGTCAGCGCCGCGACGACTTTTCCCGTCGTCTGATGCGCGAGCATGTGCTGACGGTGGATGACCTCATCCTGCCGGTCTTCGTGCTGGACGGCGAAGGCCGCCGCGAAGCCATTCCCTCCATGCCCGGGGTCGAGCGGCTGTCCATCGACCTGCTGCTGGAAGAGGCCGCCGAGCTGGTGGCGCTGGGGATTCCGGCCGTCGCCCTGTTCCCGGTCACCCCGACCGAGCGCAAGTCGCTGGACGGCGCCGAGGCCTACAACCCCGAGGGCATCGCCCAGCGTGCCACCCGCGCCCTGCGCGAGCACTTCCCCGAACTGGGGGTGATCACCGACGTCGCCCTGGATCCCTTCACCACCCATGGCCAGGACGGCATCCTCGACGAGCGCGGCTATGTGCTCAACGACATCTCGGTCGAGGTGCTGGTCAAGCAGGCGCTGTCCCACGCGGCCGCCGGCGCCCAGGTGATCGCCCCGTCGGACATGATGGACGGGCGCATCGGTGCTATCCGCACCGCCCTGGAAGACGCCGGCTATCACAACGTGCAGATCATGGCCTACTCGGCCAAGTACGCCAGCGCCTACTATGGGCCTTTCCGCGACGCCGTCGGCTCGGCCGCCAACCTGGGCAAGGGCAACAAGGCCACCTACCAGATGGATCCGGGCAACAGCGACGAGGCCCTGCACGAGATCGCCGGGGACCTGGCCGAGGGGGCCGACTCGGTGATGGTCAAGCCGGGCATGCCCTATCTGGACATCGTCCGTCGGGTCCGCGAGGAATTCCGCGTGCCGACCTTCGTGTACCAGGTGAGCGGCGAGTACGCCATGCACATGGCCGCGATCCAGAACGGCTGGCTGGCCGACGCCGTCATCCTCGAATCGCTCTTGGCCTTCAAGCGCGCCGGGGCCAACGGCATCCTCACCTATTTCGCCAAGCGCGCCGCCCAACAACTTCGCCAGGGGCCATCGCGTTCCTAAGGAGCTTCAATGAGTAGCCAAGGTTTCGTCGAAACCGATCTGCAGCAAGCGGCCACCGCCGAAACCCTGGGCGAGGCCCAGGAGGCGGTCGCGCTGGACGTCGAGGTGGCGCAGCCCGTCGCCGTGGCGGAGGTCCCCGCGGTGCCTGCCGCCCCGGCGGCCAACGTGGATGACAGCAGCCTCTACATCCATCGCGAGCTGTCGCAGCTGCAGTTCAACATCCGGGTGCTGGAACAGGCCCTCGACGAATCCTATCCGCTGCTCGAGCGGCTCAAGTTCCTGCTGATCTTCTCCAGCAACCTGGACGAGTTCTTCGAGATCCGCGTGGCGGGCCTGAAGAAGCAGATCGCCTTCGCCCGTGAGCAGGCCGGCGCCGACGGCCTGCTGCCGCACCAGGCGCTGGCGCGCATCAGCGACATCGTCCACGGCCAGGTGGAGCGGCAGTACGCCATCCTCAACGACGTCCTGCTGCCGGCCCTGGCCGAGCAGCAGATCCGCTTCATCCGCCGGCGCTACTGGGACGCCAAGATCAAGGCCTGGGTGCGCAAGTTCTTTCGCGACGAGATCGCGCCGATCATCACCCCCATCGGCCTGGATCCGACCCACCCCTTCCCGCTGCTGGTGAACAAGAGCCTCAACTTCATCGTCGAGCTGGAGGGCATGGACGCCTTCGGCCGCGACTCGGGCCTCGCCATCATCCCGGCGCCGCGCCTGCTGCCGCGCATCATCCGGGTCCCGGAGGAGGTCGCCGGGCCGGGCGACAACTATGTATTCCTGTCGTCGATGATCCATGCCCATGCCGACGATCTGTTCCCTGGCATGAAGGTCAAGGGCTGCTTCCAGTTCCGCCTGACCCGTAACGCCGACCTCTCGGTGGACACCGAGGACGTCGAGGACCTGGCGCGCGCCCTGCGCGGCGAGCTGTTCTCGCGCCGCTACGGCGATGCCGTGCGGGTTGAGGTGGTGGACATCTGCCCGAAGCACCTCACCGACTACCTGCTCAAGCAATTCGGCCTGGGTGAAAGCGAGCTGTACAAGGTCAACGGTCCGGTCAACCTGACCCGGTTGTTCTCCATCACCGGACTGGCCAGCCATCCGGAGCTGCAGAACGCCCCCTTCACCCCGACCATTCCCAAGCTGCTGCAGAAGAAGGACAACCTCTTCAACGTGCTGGGCAAGCTCGATGTGCTGCTGCTGCACCCCTTCGAGTCCTTCACCCCGGTGATCGACCTGATGCGTCAGGCCGCCAAGGATCCCAACGTCCTGGCGATCAAGCAGACGCTCTACCGCAGCGGCGCCAACTCCGAGATCGTCGACGCCCTGGTGGATGCGGCACGCAGTGGCAAGGAGGTGACCGCGGTCATCGAACTGCGCGCGCGCTTCGACGAAGAATCCAACCTGCAGCTGGCCAGCCGCCTGCAGCAGGCCGGCGCCGTGGTCATCTACGGCGTGGTGGGGTTCAAGACCCACGCCAAGATGATGCTCATCCTGCGCCGCGAGAACGGCGAGCTGCGCCGTTACGCCCACCTGGGCACCGGCAACTACCACGCCGGCAACGCCAAGCTGTACACCGACTACAGCCTGCTGACCGCCGACGTGGCCCTCACCGAGGACGTGCACAAGCTGTTCAACCAGCTGATCGGCATGGGCAAGACCCTGCGCATGAAGAAGCTGCTGCACGCGCCCTTCACCCTGAAGAAGAACCTGCTGGAAATGATCAACCGCGAGGCGGTGGCGGCCAGCGAAGGGCGTCCGGCGCAGATCATGGCCAAGATCAACGGCCTGACCGATCCCAAGGTGATTCGCGCCCTCTACAAGGCCAGCCAGGCCGGGGTGAAGATCGACCTGGTGGTGCGCGGCATGTGCTGCCTGCGGCCGGGCGTGCCGGGCGTGTCCCACAACATCCAGGTGCGCTCCATCATCGGCCGCTTCCTGGAGCACAGCCGCATCTACTACTTCCTCAATGGTGGCGACGAGAAGCTCTATCTCTCCAGCGCCGACTGGATGGAGCGCAACCTCGACATGCGCGTCGAGACCTGCTTCCCGGTGGAGGGCAAGAAGCTCATCAGCCGGGTCAAGAAGGAGCTGGAAGGCTATCTCACCGACAACACCCAGGCCTGGGTGCTGCAGGAAGACGGCAGCTACGTGCGCCAGTCGCCCACCGGCAACCAGAACGCCCGCAGCGTGCAGGCGACGCTGCTGGAGCGGCTGGCCAGTCCGGTGGTGAATACGCGCTGAGGGGTAAGGTCTAGGCCGCCCTAGGTTGACTATCGTAGGTTGGGCTGAGCGTTAGCGAAGCCCAACAATGTGGAGTCGTTACTAGGTGCCGGCTTATGGGTGCATTCGCTGATTATCGAGTGTTTTGATGGTTTTGTTTCACCCACCCGGGCGAGTCACTTTTTGCAGTCGCGCAAAAAGTAACCAAAAACGCTTGCCCCGACCATCCGGCCCTCCGCTGCGCTCCGGGTCCGCTCACACCAGCGCCGTTCCGGGGTCGGTCCAGATGGGCCGTCCCTGGCCCACTGGACCTCTCGCCGCATCCCTGCGGCTCGACCCACTCCACGACACTGGCGCTCGCCCTCCTGAACGGGACGATTCGCCAGCCTGAAAGTATTGGTTGAATAACCCATAGCGTGGACAACGGCTAAGTCTTGTCCACTGATGGCTTAGGTGCCTCCTGTGGAAAACGCTGCGCGGTTTTCCACGCTACGAATCTCTATGGGTTCTCCCTGAAAACACAAATTCCCAGGCTTGCGTCCGTCCCCGTCAGTGAGGCCGAGTGTAGGTGTCGCGAAGGGGGATGCGAGGCAGGACGCCGAGCAAGGCGCGAGGGGCAGGAGGCCCCTTCGTGCCGTGCCCCCGGAGCGGCACCGGAGCGAGGGGACCCGGAGCGGAGCGGAGGGCCGAAACGTGGGGACAGCGTTTTTGGTTACTTTTGTCGCGACTGGCAAAAGTGACTCGCCCGAGGGGGCGAAACAAGAACCATCAAAGCACTCGATAAACAGCTAGGGGCACCCATACACCCAAGGTGCAAATTTGAAGTCTCGTACCGTTGGGCTTCGCTCCGCTCAACCCAACCTACGAAAAATCCCCTCAGCGCACGCTCAACCTGTATCCCACTCGCTCCAGCCACTGGGCTTCCAGCTCGAAGTCGGCCTGGGTGAGGGGGTTCTCCGCCAGCCAGCCATCGGGGAATTGCACGTCCAGGCTGCGCTCGCCGGCGCTGAGCTGGACGTCCGGGATGCTCTTGTGGCGGATGTGGTGGAAGAGGATGGCGAAGCGCAGCAGCAAGGTCAGGCGTAGCAGCGGCTCGCCTTCCGGGCCCAGCTCCTGCAGGCGCTCCTGGGGGATGTTGCGGCGGTGGCCGCGCACTAGCAGCGCCAGGGCCTGCTGGTCGCGGCGGGAGAAGCCGGGCAGGTCCGAGTGCTCGATGAGGTAGGCACCGTGCTTGTGGTACTGGTAGTGGGCGATGTCCAGGCCGACGCCGTGCAGCCGGGCCGCCCAGCGCAGCAGTTCGGCGTGGTTCTCGTCGGTCAGGCCCCAGGCGGTGGCGACCTGTGCCAGGGACTTGAGGGCGCGCTTTTCCACGCGCTCGGCGTGACGCTGATCGACGTGGTAGCGCTCGGCCAGGCCCTTGAGGGTGCGCTCGCGCACGTCCTCGTGGCTGTGCCGGCCGATCATGTCGTAGAGCACCCCTTCGCGCAGGGCGCCTTCGGAGAGGTGGATCTCCTGCAGCTCCAGCGCCTTGAACAGGGCCTCGAGGATGGCCAGGCCACCGGGCAGGATGGCGCGGCGATCCGGTTTCACGCCATCGATGTTGAGCAGGTTGATGTCGCCCTGCTTGAGCAGCTTGCGCTTGAGCCACTCGATGCCGTCCGGGGTGATCTCGCCATTGCCACGGCCGGCCGCCTGGATCGCCAGGGCCACCGCGCGGATGGTGCCGGAGGCGCCCAGGGCCTGGTGCCAGCCCATCTCGCGCAGGCCCTGGTCGATGTTCATCAGTTCCAGGCGCGCGGCGGTGTAGGCACGGGCGTATTGGGCCGCGTTGATCTTGCCGTCGGCGAAGAACCTCTTGGTGAAGCTGACGCAACCCATCTGCAGGCTCTCGCGCTGCAGGGTCTCGAAACGTTGGCCGATGATGAATTCGGTGCTGCCGCCGCCGATGTCGGTCACCAGGCGGCGTCCGGGCACGTCGGGCATGGAGTGGGAGACGCCCAGGTAGATGAGGCGCGCCTCCTCGCGACCGGAGATGACCTCCACCGCATGGCCGAGCACGGCTTCGGCGCGCTGGATGAATTCGGCGCGATTGCGCGCCTCGCGCAGGGCGTTGGTGCCCACCACCCGCACGGTACCGCGCGGCATGCCGGCGATCAGCTGGGCGAAGCGGCGCAGGCAGTCGAGGCCGCGCTGGATGGCTTCTTCGCTGAGCAGGCGCGACTCGTCGAGGCCGGCGGCCAGCTGGATCTTTTCGCCCAGCCGCTCAAGGATGCGGATCTCCCCGTGGAAGTTGCGCGCCCGGACGATATGGAAGCTGTTCGACCCCAGGTCAATGGCGGCGATCAGTTCATGGGGTTCGGCTGGCGAAGGCTGCATCTGGAGGCTCTCGGCGATAAACCGCGCCATCGTGCCAGCTAGCCGGTGACAGCTTCAAGCGCACAGCGGTTACGGTTGCGCAAAGTGGCAGAACAAATAGGGTTTTTCCGCCTCAGGAGGCCACCTGGCCAATGAACTGGGCCAGTTCCGGCGTCTGCGGGCGGGCGAACAGCTCCTGGGGGTGACCGCTCTCGTGGACCTTGCCCTGGTGCATGAACACCAGCTTGTCGCCCACCTCGCGGGCGAATCTCATCTCGTGGGTGACCATGATCAGCGTCATGCCCTCGCTGGCCAGCTGCTTGACCACGGCGAGCACCTCGTTGACCAGCTCCGGGTCCAGCGCCGAGGTGATCTCGTCGCACAGCAGCACCTTGGGTGACATGGCCAGGGCGCGGGCGATGGCCACCCGCTGCTGCTGGCCGCCGGACAGCCGATCCGGATAGCTGTCGAACTTTTCCCCCAGGCCGACCCGCTCGAGCATCTGCCGGGCCAGGGCGCGGGCTTCGTCCTTGCTGGTCTTCTTCACCACCTGGGGTGCCAGCATCACGTTCTCGCCCACGGTGAGATGGGGGAAGAGATTGAACTGCTGGAAGACCATGCCGACCTTCTGCCGCAGCGACCTCAGGTTGACCCGGGCGGCGTCCAGGTATTCGCCATCCACCTCGATGACGCCGTCGTTGATCGATTCCAGGCCGTTCAGGGTACGCAGCAGGGTGCTCTTGCCCGAGCCGCTCTTGCCGATGATGGCCACCACCTGGCCTTCCTCGACGGTCAGGTCGATGCCCTTGAGCACATGATGATTGCCATAGTGTTTGTGCAGGGCGGTCACTCTAAGCAGCGGCATGCAGTCTCCTTTCCAGCCAGCGTGCGGCCAGCGACAGCGGGTAGCAGAGGATGAAGTAGCCCAGGGCGGCGAGGCCATAGACGGTGAAGGGCTGGTAGGTGGCATTGGCGAGCATGCCGCCGATCTTGGTCAGCTCGGTGAAGCCGATGATGGAGGTCACCGCCGTGCCCTTGACCACCTGCACCGAGAAGCCCACGGTGGGGGCCACGGCGATGCGCAGCGCCTGCGGCAGGATGACGTGGCGCAGCTGTTCGAAGCGGGTCAGCGCCAGGCTTTCCGAGGCTTCCCACTGGCCATGGGGAATGGCCTCGACGCAGCCGCGCCAGATCTCGGCGAGGTAGGCGCTGGTGAACAGCGTCAGGGCCACGCCGGCCGCCAGCCAGGCGGGGATTTCCAGGCCCAGCAGCGAGATGCCGAAGAACACCAGGAACAGCTGCATCAGCAGCGGCGTGCCCTGGAACAGCTCGATGTGCAGCTTGGCCAGCAGCCGGGGCGCCTGCAGCGGCGACAGGCGCGCCCAGAGCACCAGCAGGCCGGCCAGGCCGCCGCCGGCAAAGGCCGCCAGCGACAGGATGAGGGTCCAGTACAGCCCGGTGCCCAGGTTGCGGACGATGTCCCAGAGGGTGAAGTCCATCAGCGGCCTCCCTGGATGAAGCGCCGACCGATCCAATGCAGCAACTGGCGCACGCCGATGGCCATGACCAGGTAGAGCAGGGTGGTCAGCAGATAGGTTTCGAAGGCGCGGAAGTTGCGCGACTGGATGAAGTTGGCGGCGAAGGTCAGTTCCTCGGTGGAGATCTGCGAACAGACCGCCGAGCCGAGCATCACGATCACCACCTGGCTCGACAGCGCCGGCCAGACCTTGGCCAGGGCGGGCCTGAGGATCACGTGGCGGAAGGTCTCGGCGCGGGTCATGGCCAGCGCCGCGGCGGCTTCCAGCTGACCGCGGGGCACCGCCTGGATGCCGGCGCGGATGATTTCAGTGGAATAGGCGCCCAGGTTGATCACCATGGCCAGCACCGCCGCCTGCCATTCGCTGATGTGCACGCCCAGCGAAGGCAGGCCGAAGAAGATGAAGAACAGCTGGATCAGGAAGGGGGTGTTGCGGATCAGTTCGACATAGACCCCGAACACCCGGTCGAAGGGCTTGAGCCGCCAGGCGCGGCAGACCGCGCCCAGAATGCCCAGCGCGATCCCCAGCACCGCGCCGATGGCGGTCAGCTCCAGGGTGAACAGGGCGCCCTTGAGCAGCAGGTCACCCTGCTGCAGTACCGGCTGGAAGTCGAACTGATAGGCCATGCCTTACATGTCCTTGGGCAGCGGCTGGCCCAGCCACTTCTCGGCCTGGCGATCCAGGCTGCCATCGGCGCGGGCGGCGTCGATGATGCTGTCCAGCTTGGCCTTCAGCGCCGGCTCGTTCTTGGCCAGGCCGATGTAGTTGGGCGAATTCTTCAGGGTGATCTTCATCTCCGGGGCGCGCTCGGGCTTCTTCTCGGCGATGGCGGCCATCACCGAGCTGCCGCTGGCGATGAATTCGGTCTGGCCGGCGAGGTAGGCGGCGATGGTGGCGTTGTTGTCCTCGAAACGCTTGATCACCGCATCCTTGGGCGCCACCTTGCTCAGCTCCATGTCCTCGATGCCGCCGCGGGTCACGGCGATGGTCTTGCCGGCCAGTTCCTCGGGCTTGCTCAGGGTGCTGCCCTTGGCGCCGAAGACGCCGAGGAAGAAGGGCGCATAGGGCTTGCTGAAGTCGATGACCTGCTCGCGCTCGGGATTCTTGCCTAGGCTGGAGATGACCATGTCCACCTTGCCGGTGGTCAGGAAGGGAATGCGGTTGGTGCTGGTGACCGGCGTCAGCGCCAGCTTGACCCCCAGCTTGTCGGCCACCAGTTGGGCGGTGTCGATGTCCAGGCCGCGCGGCTTGAGGTCCGGGCCCACGGTACCGAAGGGCGGGAAGTCCTGGGGCACGGCGATGCGTACCGTGCCGCGCTGCTGGATATCGGCCAGCTGATCGGCCTGGGCGGGAGCGTGCAGGGCGGTCAGGCCCAGGGCGAACAAGGAAAGGGCGGTCCAGCGCTTGAGCATGACGAGACTCCGGAAGCAGGATGGGATGGCTCTGCCCAGTGCATTTCATGTGCCAGCATCCCCGCGGCTGCCCACGGAAGGCGTCAGGCCTGGAGATTGGTCTTACTGGTCTGAACAGTTGGCGAGCGGGCGCGGGCTTCTGTCCAGGCGGCGTGAGCCGCTTTGGTGCGCGGCTCCCGCCCCGTGCTCCGGGATGGGGCCGCGCTTGAACTGTGCGGAAAATCGGCATAAAAGGCGAACTTCCGGACTGACTGGCCTGACCACGCCATGCCCCTCGCTGCCACCCGCGCCGTACCCCAATATGCCGTCGATGCCATTCGCCGGCTGATCGAGACCGAAGGCTATGCGCCCGGTGCGGCCCTGCCGGCGCAACGCGAGCTGGCCGAACGCCTGGGCGTCAGTCGTGCCTCCCTGCGCGAGGCGCTGTCCACCCTCAGTGCCCTGGGCCTGGTCAGCGTCCAGCCCGGGCGTGGCGTCTATGTGCAGGAGGCGAGCGGCGCGGCGGACGGGCAATGGCCCTTCGCCGACGAGGTGACGGCGGCCCACGTCTTCCAGTTGCGCTTCGCCCTGGAAGGCTTCGCCGCGGGACTGGCCGCCGTGACCCTGAGCCCGGCCGACCTGGACCGGCTGGACGACAACCTCGGCGCCCTGCACCGGGCATTGCGGGCGAACGAGCTGGAACAGGCGGCCGTGCTGGATTTCGATTTCCATCGCCAGTTGCTGCTGGCCGCGGACAATCCGACCATGCTCGCGGTCATCACCACCAGCCCCGAGCGCTTCCACGAGAGTCAGAAACTGCCCTTCGTCCGCCCCGAGCGGGCGCTGGAGACCTGGCAGGAGCATCGGCGCATCCTGCGGGCGCTGACCCGGCGCTCGCCGGCGGCCGCGCAGAAGGCCATGCGCGAACATATCCGCAATGCGGCGCTGCGCAGCGGAACCCCCTTCCCGGTGCCCGCTGTCTAATATCAATACCCGTCATAGCCACCATCAATGTTCGAATGCTTTCGAAGTGGCGGCAGCAGGGCTATCATGGCGGTACTTCAAGTCGCACCCGAATTCGGAGAGAGTCAATGAGCGAATACATCACCAACGTCAGCGACGCCAGCTTCGAGCAGGACGTGCTCAAGTCTGACAGCCCCGTGCTGGTCGACTACTGGGCCGAATGGTGCGGTCCGTGCAAGATGATTGCCCCCGTGCTGGACGAGATCGCCAAGGACTACCAAGGCAAACTCAAGGTCTGCAAGCTGAACATCGACGAAAACCAGGACACCCCGCCCAAGTACGGCGTGCGTGGTATCCCGACCCTGATGCTGTTCAAGAACGGCGCGGTCGAGGCCACCAAGGTCGGTGCCCTGTCCAAGTCGCAACTGGCCGCCTTCCTCGACGCCAACGTCTAAGCGTCCAGCCGAAAGCCCCGCCCCGCGGGGCTTTTTTCTGCCTGGACGGCTGGACGCGCACCGGGGTAGGTGCTAGATTCCAGCCCACGACCCCAGCTAGCGGGTCGTCTTCTCATCTGCTGTAGCCGTCTGTTCTCCTCTTCAGAACACATCCCGCGACGCTAATCTCGCATCCGGCCGCTCAGCTCGAATCCCTCCTTCGCCTCTTCTCACGTCAACATACGTCTATGAATCTGACCGAACTCAAGCAAAAGCCCATCACGGAACTGTTGGAAATGGCGGATGCCGCGGGCTTGGAAAACATGGCCCGGTCCCGCAAGCAGGACATCATCTTCGCGCTGCTCAAGAAGCATGCGAAAGGTGGCGACGAGATTTCCGGAGATGGCGTGCTGGAGATACTGCAGGACGGCTTCGGCTTCCTGCGTAGCGCCGACTCCTCCTACCTGGCCGGCCCCGACGACATCTATGTCTCGCCCAGCCAGATTCGCCGCTTCAACCTGCGTACCGGCGACACCATCATCGGCAAGATTCGTCCGCCGAAAGAAGGCGAGCGCTACTTCGCGCTGCTCAAGGTCGACACCATCAACTTCGACCGTCCGGAAAACGCCAAGAACAAGGTGCTGTTCGAGAACCTCACGCCCCTGTTCCCCAACAAGCGCCTGACCATGGAGGCCGGCAACGGCTCCACCGAAGACCTCACCGGTCGGGTCATCGACCTCTGCGCCCCCATCGGCAAGGGTCAGCGCGGCCTGATCGTCGCGCCGCCCAAGGCCGGCAAGACCATCATGCTGCAGAACATCGCGGCCAACATCACCCGCAACAATCCCGAGTGCTACCTCATCGTGCTGCTCATCGACGAGCGTCCCGAGGAAGTGACCGAGATGCAGCGCACCGTGCGCGGCGAAGTGGTGGCCTCCACCTTCGACGAACCGCCGACCCGCCACGTGCAGGTCGCCGACATGGTGATCGAGAAGGCCAAGCGCCTGGTCGAGCACAAGAAGGACGTGGTCATCCTGCTGGACTCCATCACCCGCCTGGCGCGTGCCTACAACACCGTGATCCCCAGCTCCGGCAAGGTGCTCACCGGTGGTGTCGACGCCCACGCCCTGGAGAAGCCCAAGCGCTTCTTCGGTGCCGCCCGTAACATCGAGGAAGGTGGCAGCCTGACCATCATCGCCACCGCGCTGGTGGAAACCGGCTCGAAGATGGACGAGGTGATCTACGAGGAATTCAAGGGTACCGGCAACATGGAATTGCCCTTGGAGCGCCGCATCGCCGAGAAGCGCGTCTTCCCGGCCATCAACATCAACAAGTCCGGCACGCGCCGCGAAGAGCTGCTCACCGATGAGGAAGAGCTGTCGCGGATGTGGATTCTGCGCAAGATCCTGCATCCGATGGATGAGATCGCCGCCATCGAATTCATGCTCGACAAGTTGCGCCAGACCAAGACCAACAACGAGTTCTTCGACTCGATGAAGCGCAGCAAGTAAGGCGCTTGACAAGCAAAGGCCGGGTTATCCCGGCCTTTCGCGTTTCTGGTCGGCGGCTTTCTCGTCCGCCGGGCAAACCGGTAGACTGCTGGACTTTCCCGAGCGTCGAAGAGGCCGCATGCAATACCGAGATCTGCGTGACTTCATCCGCAGCCTGGAGCAGCGTGGTGAATTGAAGCGCGTGACCGCCCCGGTCTCGCCGATCCTCGAAATGACCGAAATCTGCGACCGCACCCTGCGCAAGCAGGGCCCGGCGCTGCTGTTCGAGAATCCCGTGGGCTTTTCCATGCCCGTGCTGGGCAACCTGTTCGGCACGCCGCAGCGCGTGGCCCTGGGCATGGGCGCCGAGGACGTCGGCGCCCTGCGCGAGATCGGCAAGCTGCTGGCCTTCCTCAAGGAGCCCGAGCCGCCCAAGGGGCTGAAGGATGCCTGGTCCAAGCTGCCGATCTACAAGAAGGTCATCAGTATGGCACCCAAGGTGCTCAAGGATGCGCCCTGCCAGGAGGTGATCGAGGAGGGCGAGGCGGTCGACCTGGGCAAGCTGCCGATCCAGCATTGCTGGCCGGGCGACGTGGCACCACTGATCACCTGGGGCCTGACCGTCACCCGTGGTCCCAACAAGGAACGCCAGAACCTCGGTATCTATCGCCAGCAGGTCATCGGCCGCAACAAGCTGATCATGCGCTGGCTGAGCCATCGCGGGGGCGCCCTGGATTTTCGCGAATGGTGCCAGAAGCACCCTGGCCAACCCTATCCGGTGGCCGTGGCCCTGGGCGCCGATCCGGCCACCATCCTCGGCGCGGTCACGCCGGTGCCCGACACTCTCTCCGAGTACGCCTTCGCAGGTCTCTTGCGCGGCAGTCGCAGCGAGCTGGTCAAGTGCGTGGGCAATGACCTGCAGGTACCGGCCAGTGCGGAGATCGTGCTGGAAGGGGTCATCCATCCGGGCGAGACGGCGCCGGAGGGCCCCTATGGCGACCATACCGGCTACTACAACGAGGTCGATACCTTCCCGGTGTTCACCGTGGAGCGCATCACGCGCCGCCGCGACCCCATCTACCACAGCACCTACACCGGGCGGCCGCCGGACGAGCCGGCCATCCTCGGCGTGGCGCTCAACGAAGTCTTCGTGCCCATCCTGCAGAAGCAGTTTCCCGAGATCGTCGACTTCTACCTGCCGCCGGAAGGCTGCTCCTACCGCATGGCGGTGGTGACCATCAAGAAGCAGTACCCCGGCCACGCCAAGCGGGTGATGCTGGGGGTCTGGTCGTTCCTGCGACAATTCATGTACACCAAGTTCGTTATCGTCACCGACGACGACATCAATGCGCGCGACTGGAACGACGTCATCTGGGCGGTCACTACGCGCATGGATCCCAAGCGCGATACCGTGATGATCGACAACACCCCCATCGACTACCTGGACTTCGCCTCGCCGATCTCCGGGCTGGGCTCGAAGATGGGCCTGGATGCCACCCACAAGTGGCCAGGCGAGACCACGCGGGAGTGGGGGCGGGCGATCGTCAAGGACGACGCCGTGGTCAAACGGGTGGACGAGATGTGGTCCAGTCTCGGGATCGATTAACGGAGACGACGATGAAGGTCACCCTGCAGCCCTCGGGGGCGGTACTGCACACCCAGCCCGGGGAGGCGATCCTGGCGGCGGCGCAGCGCCTTGGCTACAGCGGTCCGCACAGCTGTCGCAACGGCAATTGCCAGCTCTGCGCGGCGTTGTTGGTGGAAGGCCAGGTCGACCAGCGCGGCCAGGTCGCCGACCATGGCGAGATCTATGTCTGCGTGGCCGTGCCCCTGACCGATTGCCAGCTGCAGTGGGACGGCGTGCTGGCCCCCGGCGAGTTGCCGGTGCGCAAGCTGGCCTGCCAGGTGGTGGCGCTGGACGACGTCGGTGGCGACGTGCGCCGCGTGCGACTGCGCGCTCCCGCTGGACGTCCGCCGCGCTATCACGCCGGCCAGTATCTGATGATCGCCCGCGACGACGGCAAGCAGTCGGCCTTTTCCCTGGCATCGGCGCCGCACCAGGGGCGCGAGCTGGAGTTGCACGTACTGGCCCGCGAGGCCAGCAGCCAGGCGCTGCTGGCGCAACTCGAGTGCCAGGGCATGGCCCAGGTCGAGCTGCCCTATGGTGATGCGCACCTGGCCGAATTGCCCGACGGCCCCCTGGTCCTGATCGCCGCCGGCACCGGCATGGCGCAGATGCACAGCCTGATCGAAGACGCCCGCACCCGCGGCTTCGCGCATCCGGTGCACCTCTATTGGGGCGCGCGGACACCGGAAGACTTCTATACCGTCGAGGCCTGGGACGAGTGGGCGCAGCTGCCCGACCTCACCCTCAACCGGGTGGTGAGCGATGCCTGTGGCTGGGAGGGTCGCTGCGGCCTGCTGCACGAAGCGGTACGCGCCGACTTCACCGACCTGAGCGGCCTGTATGTCTATGCCAGCGGCTCGCCGGCCATGGTCTACGCCACCCTGGATGCCCTGGTGGATGCGGGCATGGACGCGCACCAGATGCGCGCCGACGTCTTCGCCTACGCGCCGCGCAGCTGAAGCCTGTCGCGGCCTTGGCGTGGTGGCGATAGGGCTAGTATGGAAAGCGGTCTTCTTTAGCTGGGGATTCGTTGCCTGGTCAGCCCCTCACTCCAACCCTCTCCCGTGGGGAGAGGAGGCTGTTCGAGCAGGGGGTCGTTATCGTTAGCTCAACGGGGACGCTTGTTCGAGTCTGAGGTGCCATCCGTGCAGTCGGCTTTCACAGCGGTGAGCACGGTAGGGCGGAAAACGGCGAAGCCTTTTCCGCCTGAAACTCTTCGCCGGCATTGCCCTCACCCCAACCCTCTCCCGTGGGGAGAGGGTGTTGTTCGAGCAGGGGGGGCGTTGTCGTTAGCTCAACGGGAACGCTGATTCGAGTCTGAGGTGCCATCCGCGCAGTCGGCTTTCACAGCGGTGAGAACGGTAGGGTGGAAAACGGCGGAGCCTTTTCCGCCTGAAACTCTTCGCCTGCATCCCCCTCACCCCAACCTTCCCCAAGGGAGAGGGGGCTGTTTGGACAAGTGCTAAGCCTAAGCCATCGCTCAGGTCCGACTCGGCGTTTTACCAGAAGGAGGGCGACGCCACCCAAGGTGGCACCGTACCGTCCCCTCTCCTCAAGGGAGAGGAGGCTGTTTGGACAAGTGCCTGAACCTAAGCCCTCGCCCAGATCCGACTCGGCGTTTGACCAGAAGGAGGGCGACGCCACCCAAGGTGGCGCCGTACCGCCCCCTCTCCCGCTGGGAGAGGGCTGGGGTGAGGGTAGGCCGTGGAGCCTGGCCACCCGGTCGCTACAACATCTCAGCTTTCGAATCGCTGCACCCGGGGGCCGCGTTGGCGCAGGTCGGCGAGGCTTTCCGCGCTCAGCGTCCCCACCGCCCGATCCAGATCGCGCTGCAGGTCCTTGATCACGGTGGCCAGCGTGGCCTGGCATTCCAGGTTGCAGAGGGGGATCGCCTTGGTGACGGTGACCGCACGTGCTGTGTCGGTGACGGTGAACAGCAGGGTGCGGTCGGCGCGGCGGGGGACGGCCAGGCAGGAGTGCGGACTGAAGGCGGTGATCAGCGTATCTATGGCGTTTTGCATGGGCAGGTCGTCCTTGGCATGACCGTGAAAGCGTCCGAGTCAGACGGTCCGCCGCTGCCAAAGGTTCAGTCGCAGAGGGATCGGCGCCACCCTTTCGGCCTGGGTCGAGTGGCGCTCCTTGTTCCTGGGGCCCGCTGAACCGAGAGTCGCCCGGAAAATCCGGTCTCCGCACTTTTTCCACCCGATCGCCGTACCTTCCGCTGTGGATAAGCCCGGCAGGGTGCCACCCATCCCCGGCCTTTGACGTCCGCGCCCCGCTGCGGCAGAGTGCGCGCCCTTTCGTGGTGCGGAGTCGGCAATGAATGCGGTGGTGGTAGCGGTAGGGCTCATGCTGGTCCTGAGCCTGGCCCGGGTACACGTGGTGGTGGCGATGATCGCTGGCGCGGTGGCGGGTGGCCTGGTCGGTGGCCTGGGGCTGGAGGGCACCCTGCTGGCCTTCAATGCCGGCTTGGGCAATGGCGCCAAGGTGGCACTCTCCTATGCGCTGCTGGGCGCCTTCGCCGTGGCCATCAGCCAATCCGGCCTGGCGCACATGCTGGCCGATCGGGCGCTGGCCTTGATGGAGCGCCAGGCCGCCCAGGGCGGGCGCTCGCTGCGCTGGGCGCTGCTCGGGTTGCTGCTGGCGGTATCCATCGCCTCGCAGAACATCCTGCCCATCCACATCGCCTTCATCCCGTTGCTGGTGCCGCCACTGCTCTATGTGCTGACGCGCCTGGAGCTGGATCGCCGGCGGCTGTCCTGCGTCATGACCTTCGGCCTGATCGCCCCCTACATGTTCCTGCCGGTGGGCTTCGGCAGTCTCTACCTGCACGACATTCTGCTGGCCAGCGTCTCGCGTGCCGGGGTGGACGTGAGCGGCGTGGATCCCAGCCGCGCCATGTTCCTGCCCGCCCTGGGCATGGTGGTCGGGCTGCTGCTGGCGGTGTTCGTCAGCTATCGCCGGCCGCGCCGCTACGACCTCAGCCTGGTGGCGCGCACCGAGCGCGCCGACCGCCCCTACAACGGCCGTACCCTGGCGGTGGCGCTGATCGCCGTGGTCGCGGCCTTCGGCGTGCAGCTCTGGCTGGATTCCATGATCCTCGGTGCCCTGGTCGGCTTCGTGGTCTTCACTGCCACTGGGGTGGTGCGCTGGCGTGAGGCGGACGACCTGTTCAGTGAGGGCGCGAAGATGATGGCGGTGATCGGCTTCATCATGCTCACCGCTGGCGGCTTCGCCGAGGTGCTCACCGCCACCGGCCAGATCAAGGACCTGGCGGCCACCGCGGCGGGCCTGATCGGCGACAACCGCGCCCTGGGCGCCCTGTTGCTGCTCCTGCTGGGCATGTTGGTGACCCTGGGCATCGGTTCGTCCTTTTCCAGCGTGCCCATCCTCGCCGCCATCCTTGGCCCGCTGTGCCTGCACCTGGGTTTCTCGCCGCTGGCCATCGTCTGCCTGATCGGCACTGCCGGCGCCCTGGGTGATTCCGGCTCGCCGGCCTCGGACTCGACCCTGGGGCCCACCTCCGGACTCAACGTGGACGGCCAGCACAGCCATATCTGGGATACCGTGGTGCCGTCCTTCCTGCACTTCAGCCTGCCGATGCTGGTGTTCGGCTGGGCAGCGGTGATGCTGCTGTAACCGGCGATTGCCGCCCGGGCGCAAAGCCTCGTCCGGGCCGGTCCAAGGCGTACTGCCCAGGAGTCGCCCATGCCTACCTCTGTCTTCCGTATCGAACCCCTGCTCGCCACCGACCTGCCCACCGCCACCGAGGTGGTCCGCCTGGCCTTCGCCACCTGGATGGGCGCCGCCGAGCCGGGGGAGTTCTGGAACGATCGCGACTATGTGCGCAGCCGCTTCGCCGCGCCCCATACCGCCTGGTTCAAGGCGCTGGATGACGGGCGGCTGGTTGGGGTGGTCTGCGTCACCCGCTGGGGTCGGCATGGCATCCTCGGTCCGCTGGCGGTGCACCCGGACTACTGGGACGCCAAGGTGGCCAAGGCGCTGATGGGCGCCGCGGTGGAACAGCTCGATGCCTGGCGACTGGTCCATGCCGGGCTCTTCACCTTTCCCGACAGCCCGCGTCACCTGGGCCTTTACCAGGGGTTCGGCTTCTGGCCGCGGACCCTGACCGCGGTGATGGCGCGTCCGCTGCAACGGCAAGCGGCGCCGGCCGCACTGCGACTGTCCCAGGCTGAAGACCCTGGCGCGCTACTGGCGGCCTGTGCCGAGTTGGGCGCGGCCAATGCGCGCGGGCTCGACGTCTCCGCCGAGATGGCGGCGGTACGCGATCAGCAGCTGGGCGAAAGTCTCGTCGTGCTGGATGACGAGGGGCGGGCGGAGGGCTTCGCCGTCTGCCATTTCGGCCCGCGCAGCGAAGCGGGGAGCGGGGTGTGCTACCTGAAGTGCGGGGCCGTTCGACCGGGTAACTCGGCCGCAGCCCGCTTCGCCCGGCTGATCGCCGCCTGTGACGAGCTGGCGCGGGAGCGGGGACAGCAGCGCCTGCTGGCGGGGGTCAACACCGCGCGGCGCGGCGCCTACCAGTGGCTGCTGGCGGCCGGTTTCCGCAGCGAGATCCTCGGCATCACCCTGCACCGTGGCGAGGCGCATTACGATCATCCCGAGGTCTGGCTGCTGGACGACTGGCGCTAGGCGTTGTCGGCGGCGGCTTTCTTGCGCGAGCGGCTGCGTGGCTTGGGTGCCGGCGGGGCGACGCTGCTCTGGATGCCGCCGACCTGGGTCAGGTTGTCGTCGGGCTGGTCTTCCAGTTCACGGTTGGCACGAAACCAGTGTTCGAAATCCTGGCCGTGCGGACGGCCTTCGCGCTCCCAGATTTCATAGGCGCGTTGGCGGATACGGTCTTCGAGACTCATGGGGCTGACTCCAGGAAGAGGGGCAGGGGGAGCAGAGGGTAGTTCCGCTCCTTACCCAGACTAGGCTGGCGGCGATCAGGAAAGTTTCTGCCCGAGCGCGACGCTCCCGCACGGCGCCGCCGCTTGCGCCGCTCTGGCAAGGCCTTCTCTGCCAGGCGACCGTTCGTCGGTGTTCGCCTAGCCGAGCCATGCCCGCCGATAGGCGCCCGGCGCCACGCCGTAGGCCTGCTTGAATTGCCGGGTGAGGTGGCTCTGGTCGGCGAAGCCCAGCTGGAGGGCCACCTCCAGCGGCGCCCAGCCGGCACGCAGCAGGCCCTGGGCGCGGGTCAGGCGCTGCTGCTTGAGCCAGGCATGGGGCGGCAGGCCGGTCGCGCGGCGGAACACCCGCAGGAAATGAAAGGGCGACAGCCCCACCGCCTGGGCCAGCTCTTCGAGGCTGGGCGGTTGCTGCAACTGCTGGCCGAGCAATTCTCGGGCGCGTTGCACCGCCAGGGGTTCGCGGCCCGGTTCTGCCAGGGCACTGAGGCGGGCATGGCGACCGAACAACAAGAGCAGTGCCTCGCGCCAGGCGGTCTGCTGCTCCAGCGCCTCGGCGCCGTTATCGGCCAGCCGATGCAGCTGGCTGAAGGCCGCGCTCACCAGGGGATCCTGCAAGACGCTGGTGGCGAAGGCCGGGGTCGCATCCAAGGGGCGTCCCAGTTCGGCGAAGACCGGCGCCAGTTGCGCCAGCGTCGGATAGAAACCGCGGTACTGCCAGCCTTCCGCGACTGCCGTCGCCCCGGTGTGCAACTCGTCCGGGTTGATCAGCACCATGCTGCCGGCGGCCGCCAGGTGCTCGGCGCCACGATGGCGAAAGCGCTGGGCGCCGCGCTCGATCACGGTGAATACATAGCCCTCGTGCACATGGGGCGCGAAGCGCTGGCGCCGATACTGGGCGTGCAGCAGCTCGACGCCGCCCAGCCCGCGAGCGGACCAGAGGCGGGCGTTTTCTTGTCGTTCTTTCATCACTTTCCCGTGGCACCAGACGCGGGCCTGGTGCCACCTTAGCGCGCTAGAGCAACCCGCGCAGCAGGTAGAAAATCCCCATGCTCAAGACCACCGTGGTCAGTACCCGCCGGGTCCAGAGCATCAGCCCCACGGCCGCCAGGCCGGCCAGCAGGTAGGGGCTGAGCAGGGTTGTGGCGAGGGAGGCGTCGCCTGGGATCAGGATGGGCCCACAGATGGCCGTGAGCATCCCCGGCACGGCGAATTCCAGGAAGGTGCGCAGATGGCGTCCCAGGCGCAGCGGCAGGCGCGGTTCGAGGAAGACATAGCGATTGAAGAACACCAGGGCGGCCATGCCGAGCAGGGTGGCGATGATCATGCCCAGGACTCCCGCAGCCGGCGCACGACGAAGCCCACGCTCATCCCCGCCAGGCCGCCCAGCACCAGGGCACCCTGCCACTGCAGCTGATGCAGCCAGACCGAGACCAGCAGCGCGGTGAGCACGCAGGCGACGTTGGCCAGGTCGCGCACCAGCGGCACCACCAGGGCGATGAAGGTGGCGGCGATGGAGAAGTCCAGGCCCAGGGCGCCCAGGTTCGGCAGCACCCGCCCCAGCAGCAGGCCGGCGAGGGTGAACAGATTCCACAGCAGGTAGAAGCTCAGGCCCATGCCCAGGGCGCGCCAGCGATCGAAGCTGGCCGGTTGCTCGGCATGGTTCAGGGCGAAGAATTCATCGGTGAGCAGGAAGCCGAAGCCCAGCCGCCAGGGCAGTGGCTGAGGCGCCAGCACCCGGCGCATATGCAGGCCATAGAGCAGGTGCTGGGAGGTCAGCAGCAGGGTGGTCAGCAGGATGGCGGCGAGGCCCGCACCGGCCTTGAGCATGCCCAGGGCCACCAGCTGGGCCGCGCCGGCGAACACCAGCAGGGAAAAGGCCTGGCCTTCCAGCACGCTGAGCCCGGTCTCGATGGCCAGAGCGCCGACCAGCAGGCCCCAGGGCGCGCAGGCCAGCGACAGCGGCAGGATCTGCCAGGCGCCCTGAGCGAAGGCGCGGCGGCGGGAAGGGGGCATTGGCAGGGCTCCAGCGGGCAAGGGATGCCCAGGATGCCGCGCCTAGCCCTGGCTCGTCTTGAACGTTCTTGCGCCCTCAGCCCTCCAGCAGCGCGAACAGCTCCAGATACTGCCGGGTCAACTTGTGGCTCGGGTCCAGATGGATCAGCGGACGATGTTGCTGGTGCGATTCGCGCATCTTCACCGAGGCCATCAGCGGCGCCGCCAGCACCGGCAGGTCGCGCGCCTGGAGTTCTTCGATCAGCTGGCGCGGGGTGCTGGCCTGGGCGTGGTACTGGTTGATGACGATGCCCTCGACCGTGAGGTGCTCGTTGTAGTCCTCGCGGATCTCCTCCAACTCCTCGATCAGGTCGTACAGCGCCTGCTGGGCGAAGACATCGCAGTCGAAGGGGATCAGGCAGCGGTCGGCGGCGATCAGCGCCGAGATGCTGTAGAAGTTCAGCGCCGGTGGGGTGTCCAGGTAGATGCGGTCGTAGTCTTCGCCGAGCTTTTCCAGGTACTTGGCCAGCTTCTGGATCTTGTACTTGGCTTCCAGCTTGAACTGCAGCTCGGTCAGCTCGCCGGAGGCGGCGATCAGGTCGAGATTCGGCCAGGCGGTGGCGTGGATATTGGCCTGGGCCTTCTTGCCGCCACTCAGGGTCTGCTTGAAGAAGTCGGCGATACCGTGGGGCAGGTCGTCGCCCACCTGGCCGGTGAGGTACTGGCTGGAATTGGCTTGGGGATCCAGATCCACCAGCAGGGTGCGGTAGCCCTCGTGGGCGCTGATGGCCGCCAGGTTGCAGGCGATGCTGGACTTGCCGACGCCGCCCTTCTTGTTGAAGACCACGCGGCGCAGGGCATGACCGGACGGAGAGCTGTGTGCGTTCATTGAGTCGTCCCGACAGAAATGGAAAGCCAGAGGCGCAAGGCCTGATCGACCGTTTCGCTTATACCGAAATGCCACGGTCGGACGATGACGAATTTATGGCCATTGCATGACAGCCGTATGACGAGCCTAGCGCAGCGGTGGAACCTTGGCGTCTGCCGCGCCTTCGAACTCGGCAAGCCCCCTGCCGAGAATCCACCATGACCGCCCTCCGGCTCCCCGCCCTGTTGCTGCTCGCCTGCGCCCCGCTGGTCCAGGCCGCCAATGACACCCGTTCCCCGGTGCCGACCCCAGGCGCCCCCGCCCAGACCGATACCCGCGTCCTCGAAGCCGGTGCCGATCTGCTGCAGCGCAAGCCGCCCATCGCCGCCCTCAACACCTACCTGGACGGCTTCCACTTCTATAACGGCCATCCCAAGAGCCAGATGGAAGCCCATCACTATTGCAGCGTGCTGGGTGAAGAAATGTTCCAGTGCGTGATCTACGACGGCAACGTCGCCGAGGCCAAGCTGATGGGCGTCGAGTACATCATCAGCGAGCGGCTGTTCAAGACCCTGCCCGAAGCCGAGAAGGCGCTGTGGCACAGCCATGTGCACGAGGTGAAATCCGGCCAGCTGATCGCCCCCGGCGTGCCCCAGGTGGCCGAGCACCGGCTGATGGACAAGCTGGTGCACACCTATGGCAAGACCTGGCACACCTGGCACACCGACCAGGACCTGGAACTGCCCCTCGGCGTCCCCCAGCTGATGATGGGCTTCACCGCCGACGGCCAGCTCGATCCCACGTTGCTCGCCGAGCGCGACCGCCGCCTGGGCGTTTCCTCCGCCGAGACCAAGGCCGCCCGCGCCGATCTGCCGACCCCCTCGGTCGCCCCTGGCGCCGACGCCTGGCAGCAGGGCAAGGTGATCCAGTTGCAGGACCCCACCGGGCAGTTGCACAACCACGACAGCGCGCACCGGGAGCAGGGCGTCAACGCCAGTTCCAACCAGCCGTGAGGGTAGGCTGGCCGCTCATGCCAGCTTGATCGCCACCACGCCGGCGACGATGGCCAGGCCGGCGCAGATCCTTCCCAGGGGCAGGCTCTCGTTCAGCCAGAGCACCCCGATCAGCAGGGCGAACAGCACGCTGGTCTCGCGCAGGGCCGAGACCAGGCCGATGGGCGCCTGGGTGGTGGCGACGATCACCAGGGTATAGGCCAGCATCGACATCACCCCGCCGGCCAGGCCGGCGCGCCAGTGCGGGCCGAGGCCGGCGAAGGCCGTGGTGCCCCGGGTCAGGCGCAACACCAGCGCCGCGACCAGGCCATTCACCGCGAACAGCCAGAGCGCATAGGCCACGGCATCGCCGCTGGCGCGGGCGCCGACGGCATCGGCCAGGGTGTAGCTGGCGATGAAGGCGCCGGTGGTGAAGGCGCAGACCAGCAGCGCGAGACTCAGGGGCGCGCCGCGGCGCGCCCCGAGCAAGGCCATCAGCGCAAGGCCGGTGACCAGCAGGCCCAGGCCGAGCAGGGCGGGTGGCGAGAGCGTCTCGCCCAGGGCGAGGAAGGCCACCCCGCTGACCAGCAGCGGCGCGCTGCCGCGGGAGAGCGGATAGACCTGGCCCAGGTCGCCGTAGCGATAGGCGCGGGCGAGGAAGGCGTTGTAGCCGATGTGCAGCAGGGCGGAGAGGGCGATCCAGGGCCAGGCGGCGGCCGGGGGCAGGGCGACGAAGGGCAGCGCCAGCAGCGCGGCGATGCCGGCGCCGATCTGGATCAGGCTGGCGGTGAGGAAGCGGTCGAGGCCGATCTTGAGCAGGGCGTTCCAACCGGCGTGCAACAGGGCGGCGAGCAGTACCAGGACGAACAGGGGCGTAGTCACTTGGCCTCCGGCCAGGCGGGTCCATCAGTCTAGCCCAGGGCGCCTTCCGGGTCGCTGCCTGTGGCGCCGAGGCGCTGTACGCCGCACACTGGCGGCTGAATTCCGCTGCCTAGCCAGGATGGCTGTCATGAATCTCCCGTCTTCCGCTTCGCCGGGACCTCTGCCTGCGCCCACGGCGCCCCGTCATGGTGCGGTCGGCCTCGCCCTGGTCGCCGGGCTATCACTGCTGGCCGGCATGACCGACGCCATCGGCTTCCTCGCCACCGGCGATTTCGTCTCCTTCATGAGCGGCAACACCACCCGCCTGGCCGCCGATGTGGCCGCCGGCCGCTGGAGCGCCGCGGCGCACCTGGCGCTGGCGATCGCCACCTTCGTGCTGGGCAATGCCGGCGGTGTGCTGTTGCAGCGGCTGACTCGCCAGCGTGCCTGCCTGCTGCTCGGGCTGCTGGCCCTGCTGCTGGCGCTGGCCGCCAGCCTGCCCGGCGGGCGCTTGGCGCTGCTGCTCGGGGTGTTCGCCATGGGCATGGTCAACGCGGTGGTGGAGCAGGTCTATGGCCTGCCCATCGGCCTCACCTACGTCACCGGTGCCCTCTCGCGCTTCGGTCGCGGCCTGGGACACTGGCTGCTGGGGGTGCGGCGTCCCGGCTGGGGGATCCAGCTGGTGCCCTGGCTGGGCATGCTGCTCGGCGGGGTGCTCGGCGCCGTCCTGGAGGCCGGACTGGGCCAGGCGGCCTGGTATGCCAGTGCCGTCCTGGCGGCCGCGCTGGCGGTGGTCTTCCGCTTGATCCCGCGGGCCTGGCAGCTGGGGTATCTGGCGTCATGAGGGCTTCGGTACAGGCCCTGGGTGTCGGTGCTCGCGATCCCGAACTGGGCCAGGCCAAGGTGCGCCTGGCCTTCATCCTGCCCGCCGCGGCCTATGTCGTCGGTGCCTGGGCCTGGGGGCTGCTCGATACCGCGGTCCTGCTGGCCAACCTTACGTGCTACGCGCTGTTCACCCTGATCGCCCTGGCGCTCTTCTTCACGGTGCGCCGGCGCCCGGGGGTGAAGCCCTGGCGGCGCCTGCTGGCCATGAGCCTGGACTTCAGCGCCATCACCTTCTCCTCCATCACCAGCGGCGAGGCCCTGCTGCCGCTGTTCGGCGTGCTGCTCTGGGTCACGGTGGGCAACGGCCTGCGCTACGGCCGCGGCTACCTGCTGCTGGCCACCGCGCTGTCGCTGACCGCCCTGGGCGCCACCATCGCCGGCATGCCCTTCCTGCAGCGCTACCCCACGGTGGCCCTGATGATGCTGGTCACCGCCATCCTGGTGCCCGGCTACGTCTATTTCCTGCTGACCCGCATCCAGGACTCCCTGCGCGAGACCCAGGCGGCCAATCTGGCCAAGGCGCGCTTCCTGGCCCAGGCCAGCCATGACCTGCGCCAGCCGATCCATTCCATAGGGCTGTTCACCGCCTGCCTGCGCGATGGCCAGCTGAGCGCGGACCAGGGGCGGCTGGTCGACAACATCGACCGCTCCCTGCTCGGCGTCGAACAGCTGTTCCGTTCGTTGCTGGACATCTACACCCTCGATCAGAAACAGGTCAGTCCCCGGCGCACGGTGGTCGACCTGGATACCCTGTTCGAGGACCTGGTCCGGCAGAACGCCGAGGCGGCGCGCTGGGCCGGCGTGGACATCCGCTGGCGCGCCGGCGGCCTGCAGGTCTACAGCGATCCGGCGCTGCTGCTCACCTCGCTGCAGAATCTGCTGTCCAACGCCCTCAAGTACGCGCCGGGACGGCCGTTGCTGCTGGCGGTCCGGCGGCGACAGGGCCGGCTGGCGCTGGTGCTCTACGACCAGGGTCCCGGCATCGCCGCCGAGCACCTGCCGCACCTGTGCGAGGAGTTCTATCGGGTGCGCGAGGCGCGGGATCGCGACATCGAGGGGGTCGGCCTGGGGCTGTCCATCGTCGAGCGCATCGCCCGGCTGCTCGACCTGCAACTGATCATCCGCTCGCGGCCCGGACGGGGTACCGCCGTCACGCTCCAGGGCCTGCCCCTGGCCGCCGTGCCGCTGGCGCCGCAGCGGCGGCCCGCGCAAGGCCCGCAGCCACTGCTCGCCGGCTGGCACGTGCTGCTCATCGAGGACGATGCCAATGTGTTGCAGGCCACGGCGACCCTGCTGCGCAGCTGGGGGTGCGAGGTCACCACCGCCACCGGCATCCCCCGGGGCGCCGTGGCCTGCGACCTGGTGATCACCGATTTCGACCTCGACCGCAGCGCCTCGGGCGCCGACTGCATCGCCTATCTCAACCGGCTGCAGGGGCGACGCATTCCGGCCATCGTGGTGACCGGGCACGATATTCCCCGCGTGCAGCAGGCGTTGGGCGATGGCGAGATCCCGGTGCTGGCCAAGCCGGTACGGCCGGCGGAATTGCGTGCGCTGTTGCTGGCCTTTCGCGTCGCCGCTAGTTGAGCGAGCGACGGGCGCCGAGGCCGGCCTTGGCGCCGAAGGCGGCGGCAGCAGCACGGGTGCCGACCCCCAGGGTGCGCAGTAGCGCGGAGACATGGATGCGCACGGTGAAGGGTGAGATCGCCAGGATCCGCGCGATCTCCTTGTTGCTCAGGCCCTCGGTGATCAGGCCGAGGACTTCCAGCTGGCGGGGCGTCAGCGCCTCCAGGCGATGGCCCGGCGCCGCGGGTGCCGATGCCAGGGGCGCCGGCGTATAGCGCACCACCGGTTGCCCGGCGAGGCAGTCGGCGATGGCCTCGGCCATGGCCACCGGCGGCAGGGCCTTGCCGATGAAGCCGTCCACCCCGGACGCCAGGATGTGCTCGATCACCGTGGCGTCCTCGAGCATCGAGATCACGATCAAAGTGCTGCGCTTGAACTCCTGGCGCAGGGCGCGCAGGGAGAAGCTGAGATCCTGGCCAGGGTAGAGCAGATCCAGCAGCAGGGCGGTGGGCGGCTCGTCCTGGCGGGCCAGTTCCAGTACCCGCTGCAGGCTGTCGGCCTGGTCCACGCGGGCTTGCGGCCGCAGCTGGCGCAGGATACCGGCCAGGCCTTCGCGGAACAGGGGGTGGTCGTCGGCGACGATGAAGCGTTCCATCTATGGCTATCCTGGGGCCGCAGGATCCGGTCGCAACGGCGGGGCGGCCCAAAGCCTCTAGTTTAACGCAGCGGCTGGGGGTGGACCATTGGTAATACTCTTTGCCTGGGTTGGGGATCACCCGTTGTGTGACATCCCCGCGGTGGGGGGCAGCGGGTCGTGCGCGGGTTGCACGGCACCTGCGCCGAGCTGGCGGCGCATCAGCCATTCGAAGGCGCCGGTCAGCAGCACTGCCGCACAGGCCAGGCCCAATGCCAGGCCCCACCAGACGCCGTGCGGGCCGAAGCCTCCCTGCACGCCCAGCAGCCAGGCACTGCTGGCACCGATCAGGCAGTAGCAGAGCAGGCCGCCATAGAAGCCGAGGCGTGCCTGGTGAATCCCACGCAAGGCGCCCTGGGCGATGCTCTGGGTGCCGTCGAAGATGACGAACAGCGCGGCGATCAGCACCAGCTGGCGCGCCAGGGTCGAGACCGGACTGCTGGCGTCCGGCAGGAACAGCCCCACCAGCCAGCCGGGAAAGCTCCAGAACAGCACGGCGATCCCCAGCATCACCGCGGCGCCACCGCCGATGGCCAGGCGCCCGACCAGCAGCGCCTCCCGAGGCCGCCCGGCGCCCTGGTGCTGGCCGATGCGGATGCTGGTGGCATAGGACAGCCCGGCCGGCAGCATGAACACCAGGTACACCAGCTGGTTGGCGATCTGGTTGGCCGCCAGGGCGGTGGCCCCCAGCGCCCCCATGCACAGGGCCGCCGAGAGGAACAGGCAGGCCTCCACTGCATAGGTGCCACTGATGGCCAGGCCCTGGCCAAGGGTATCGATCACCGCCCGGCGATCCGGGCGGCGCAGATAGGTAGCGAGGGGATAGGCGGCATAGGCCGGATGGCGGGCGATGTACAGCGCCAGGCACAGCGCCGCGCCGTTCATCACCACTGCGGTGACCAGGCCGATGCCTGGCAGCCCCGGGCGCGGCAGGCCGCCCCAGCCATGCAGCAGCGCCAGGTTGAGCAGGGCGTTGAGCGCCGCCGCCCCCAGCACTATGGTCAGTACCGGACCGGGGCGCTCCAGGGCGCTGGTGAAACCACGCAGGGTCATGAACAGCAGGTGGCCGGGCAGGGCGAAGGCCAGGCAGCGCAGGAAGGTCCCCGCGGCCTGGCGACTGTCTTCCGGCTGGCCCGCCAGGGCCAGCAGCGGCTCCATGTGCCAGAGCAGGCTGCCGGCCAGCAGCGCCAGGACCAGGGCGATCCAGATGCCCGCCGCCGTCACCGCCGCCACGCCACGGGTATCCCCCGCGCCGCGCCGCTGGGCCGCCAGGTTGGCCACGGCGGTGATCACGCCCACGCAAATCACCGAGACGAAGGAGTACACCGCCGCCCCGAGGCCACCGCCGGCCAGCGCCGCCGGTCCCAGGCGACCCATCATCAGGGTATCGGTGAAGACCATGGCCACATAGGCCAGCTGGGCACCGATCAGTGGCAGGGCGAGGCGCAGCAGGGCGAGGAGTTCGTGACGCGGCGAAGACATGGGCGCTCTCGCTGGCAGGGGCGGTTTTGACAAGAACTCATTGTTGGATCCCGTCGCCCCGCCCACAATCGGAAAATAGCCATGTCATCCATGAGTCTGAGTCATGACCGAGACCTCCTCGCGATTGCCGCCCCTCTATGCCTTGCGGGCGTTCGAGGCGGCGGCCCGCCAGGGCTCCTTCACCCGTGCCGCCCGGGAGCTGTCGCTGACCCAGAGTGCGGTCAGCCGCCATGTGCGGACGCTGGAGGAGGCCTTCGGCTGTCGCCTGTTCGAGCGCGCCGGTCGCCAGTTGGTGCTGACCGAGGCCGGCAAGCTGCTGCTGCCGGGTCTCAGTGAGGGGTTCGAGGCGCTGGCGCGGGCCTGTGGCAATCTCGCCGTGGAAGAGGGGACCCTGCGCCTGAAGGCGCCCACCTCCCTGTCGCTGCGCTGGCTGCTGGCCCGCCTGGCGCGCTTCCGCCAGGTCAGTCCGCAGCTGGATATCCAGCTCACCAGCGTGTGGATGGCCAGCGATCGCGTCGACTTCTTCCACGAACCCTTCGATTGCGCCGTGCTCCTTGGGGATGGACGCTTTCCGGCGGAGTGGGAAGTGGTGCCGCTGTTCGAGGAATGGCTGGTGCCGGTCTGCTCGCCAGCCGCGGCGCGCACCGGTGCCTGGGACGTGGCGCGGCTGCAGCGCGAGGAGCTGCTGCACCCGACCTTCGATCGCCGCGACTGGCGGCGCTGGCTGCAGGCCATGGGACTGGCCCAGGCGGTACCGCTCGGTGGCGGCCAGGTGTTCGACACCCTGGAGCTGGGCATGGCCGCGGCCGCGCGCGGCTACGGCGTCTCCATCGGCGATCTGGTGATGCTGGCGGAGGACGTGGCGGCCGGCCTCATCGCCCTGCCATGGCCCGATGCGGTGGCCAGCGGCGACGGCTACTACCTGGTCTGGCCGCGCAATCGCCGTGGCCAGGGACGCTTCCAGCGGCTGGCGGATTTCCTGCGCCAGGAGCTGCAGCAACTGTCCCTGCCAGAGGTTCGTCGTCACACGTGATACCAATTATGGCAATGGACTGAAGTTCCGCCCGAAGGCGCCGATAATGGCAAAGAACCTTTCTGGCAAGCAGCCTCCAGAGCTGTCCCTTTCGCCTTGTCATGCCACGCGTCGACCGGACAGTCGCACGCGAAGGAGCCGTCATGTCCAACCCACCTCGTAAAAGTATCGCGCGACAACTTGCCTTGGCCCTCAGCCTGGTGCTGGTGGTCGTCATCGCCGGGAGCTGCCTGTTCGCTCTGCACGCCCTGAGCGTGTCGATCGAAGGTACCCAGCGCAAGCACCTGGGGAGCGAGGCTCAGCTGCTCGCCGATCAGCAGCAGACCTTCCTCGGTACCCTCAAGGTCAGTACGCAGCGCCTGGCCAACCTGTTCGAGCGGCGCTTCGATGGCGGCCTGAGCCTCTCCGGCGAGCGCCTGCCGTTGGGCAGCAACACCGCGCCCGGCCTGCAGTTCGCCGACAAGGCGCTGAACAACGACTTCACCCAGGTCGACGACTTCACCCGCCTCACCGGCGGCGTCGCCACCATCTTCGTGCGCGATGGCGATGACTTCACCCGCATCACCACCTCGCTGAAGAAGCAGGACGGCAGCCGTGCCCTGGGCACCCAGCTCGATCGCAAGCACCCGGCCTATGCCGGCCTGCTGCAGGGTCAGGCCTACGTCGGCCGCGCCCAGCTGTTCGGGCGCTCCTATATGACCCAGTACACCCCGGTGCGGGACAGCGCCGGCAAGGTCATCGCCGTGCTCTTCGTCGGCTTCGACTACACCGACGCCCAGGCCCAGCAACTGGCCCAGCTCGCCCAGCTGCGCATCGGCGAGACCGGTTCCCTGGCGCTGCTCGACGAGCAGGGCAAGTGGCTGGTCGCGCCGGCCAACGCCAAGCAGGCCGATGAGCTGCTCGCCGCGCTCAAGAGCGATCCCAAGCGTCGCGAGCACAGCTGGCAGGACGGCAACCAGGACTTCCTCAGCGTCAGCGCACCGGTGGCCGGCGAAGGCTGGACGGTGGTCGCCACCCTGCCCAAGGCCGAGCTGGACGCTCCCGTGCATGCCGTCGGCCTGCGCCTGGCCATCGGCAGCCTGATCGCCCTGTTGCTGGCGGTGGCCGCCTCGGTACTGCTGCTGCGCCGCAAGCTCAGCCCGCTGGCCCAATTGGTGGAACGTGCCCAGGCCCTTGGTCGTGGCCAGCTCAGCGTCCGCGTCGAGGCCCGTAGTCACGACGAGATCGGCGAACTCGCCCTGAGCTTCAACCAGATGGCCGATGCCCTAGCGTCCACCGTCGAACAGGTGCGTGGCTCCTCGCGCTCGGTCACCGATCGCTCCCAGCAGCTGAGCCACCTCTCCGACCAGACCCTGCGCCGCTCCGCCGAGCAGTCGACCCAGATCGACAGCATGGCCAGCGCCGTGGAGGAATTCAGCGCCACCGCCCAGAACATCGCCGACGGCGTGCAGCGCACCGAGCGCCTGGTCCAGGAGAATGCCCAGCAGACCCGCACCGGCACCCAGGCCATGCAGGGCGCCTCGGGCGCGCTGGAGCAGATCGCCGACTCCCTGGCCAGCACCGCCGAACTCATCAAGGGCCTGGATGACCGTTCCCAGCAGATTGGCGGCATCATCGGCGTCATCAGCGGGATCGCCGAGCAGACCAACCTGCTGGCGCTCAACGCGGCCATCGAAGCCGCCCGCGCCGGCGAGCAGGGCCGTGGCTTCGCCGTGGTCGCCGACGAGGTCCGGCAACTGGCCGGTCGCACCAGCGAGGCCACCCGCGAGATCTCGCAGATGATCGGCGCCGTGCAGGGCGAGACCCAGCGTGCCATGGGCGCCATCGACGAGGGCAATCGGCTGATGGAACAGGGTCTGGCGCGCAACGCCGACGTGGCCCAGGCGCTGCGCAGCATCGATCGGCAGGTCGCCGAGGCGGTCGAGCAATTCTCCGGCATCGCCCAGGCCACTGCCGAGCAGAGCACCACCGCCACGGCCCTCAGCCGCAACATCCAGGCGATCGCCGTGGATAACGCCGCCCAGCGCGATGCCGCCGAGGTGCTCTCCGGCACCGCCGGCGAGTTGCGCCACCTGGCCGAAGACCTGAGCGCCGAGGTGGGTCGCTTCAGCTAGACATCCCGGAAAAGCTCACGCAAGGGAGGCTCAGGCCTCCCTTTTTCATTCCCGTTCGCCTTGGCGCTTGCCTGGCTGCAATACTCTGACTACTGTATGCAAATACAGTATCGAAGGAGGGGATGACATGGGTGTATCGAACGAGACGGTGCAGGCCGTCGAGCGCATGCTGACCACGCTGCGTGGAGAGCGCGACGACTATCGGGAGCTCGCCCACCAGTGGCGGGCGATGTGCTTCGAGCTGGTGCAGGAGAACCAGGTCCTGCGCGACCGGCTGCAGGAGCCGCCTCGCCCCGTCGGGCCCGCAGCGCGGACCTAGACCGTCGCCCGGTACTGCAACGCCTCGGCCAACTGCGCCCGCTGGATGTCGGCCTGGCCGGCCAGATCGGCCAGGGTGCGGGCCACCTTGATCACCCGGTGCAGGGCGCGCAGGGACAGATTCAGGCGTTCGCCGGCGCCTTCCAGCCAGCGCTGATCGGCGTCCTGCAGGGCACAGACCTGATGCAGCTGGTCGAGGCCGAGCAGGGCGTTCGGTCGGCCCTGGCGCGCCAGCTGGACGGCGCGCGCCTCCGCCACCTGCCGGGCCGCTTCGGCGGTCGTGAGTTCGGCCGCTGGTGGGGCGCCGAGGCGCAGATGCTCGCGGGCCACGGTCAGGTGCAGATCTATCCGGTCCAGCAGCGGGCCGGACAGCTTGGCGCGATAGCGCTGGATCTGGTCCGGGCTGCAGCGACAGCGCCCGCTGGGATCGCCGAGATAGCCACAGGGGCAGGGATTCATCGCCGCCACCAGTTGGAAGCGTGCCGGAAAACGCACCCGTTCCCGCGCCCGGGCGATGACGATCTCGCCGCTTTCCAGGGGCTCGCGCAGGACCTCCAGGACCTTGCGGTCGAACTCCGGCAACTCGTCGAGGAACAGTACCCCACGATGGGCGAGGGTGATCTCGCCCGGGCCCGGCCGGCTGCCGCCACCCACCAGCGCCGGGCCGGACGCCGAATGGTGCGGCTGGCGAAACGGCCGCTGCGGCCAATGCTGCAGCGGCTCGGGCCCGGCCACCGAATGGATGGCGGCCACCTGCAGCGCCTCCTCTTCGTCCAAGGGTGGCAGCAGACCCGGCAGGCGGCTGGCGAGCAGCGTCTTGCCGGTTCCCGGGGGACCGGCCAGCAGCAGGTTGTGGGCTCCGGCCGCGGCCACCACCAGGGCGCGCTTGGCCGCCTGCTGGCCCTGGACCTCGGCCAGGTCCGGATAGGGCAGTGGAGTCCGCAGCAGCCCGCTGGGCTGGTAAAGACCCAGGGGCGCCTGGCCGCTCAGGTGCCCGGCGAATTCCAGCAGGTGATCCACTGCCAGCACCGCCAGGCCACTGGCCAGGCAGGCTTCCTCGGCATTGGCGCGCGGGACCACCAGCACGCGTCCGGCCGCGCGGGCGGCGAGCGCCGCCGGCAGCACGCCGCGGATCGGCCGCACCGCCCCGGACAACGCCAGCTCCCCGAGGCATTCGTAGCCCTCCAGGCCCTGCGCCGGCAGCTGGCCACTGGCGGCCAGGATGCCGATGGCCAGGGCGAGGTCGAAGCGACCACCGTCCTTGGGCAAGTCGGCCGGGGCGAGGTTGAGGGTGATGCGGCGGCTGGGAAACTCGAAGCCGGCATTGAGGATGGCGCTGCGCACCCGGTCCTTGGCTTCGCGGACGGCCGTTTCCGGCAGGCCCACCAGGGTGAGCGCCGGCAGACCATTGGCCAGGTGAGCCTCGACGACCACGCTGGGCGCTTCGACGCCCACCTGGGCACGGGTATGAACGAGGGCAAGCGACATGATCTCTCCCTGATCGCGATTCGCTGGACGAAAGAGGCTGCACCATCCTGGCGCGCCGGTACGGCTCAGTCGGCGGGCGCGACGTCCGTGGCCGGGGTGACCGGCGGAGTGGCCGCCTGGGGCTTGGCGCTCTCCAGCTCGGTCAACCGCGCTTCGAGCGCTTCCAGGCGTGCCCGGGTCCGGGCCAGCACGGCCATCTGGGCGTCGAACTCCTCACGGCTGACGACGTCCAGCTTGCTCAGCGCACCCTGCAGCAGCGCCTTGAACTGACTCTCGATTTCCGCCTTGGGCAGCGGCGAGTCCTGACCGAACAGCCGGCTGGCCTGCTGAGTCAGGGAATCGAACAGCGAACGGGTCGTGGACATGGTTATCCCCTGCGAAAGCAAAGCCCGAGTATAGCACAGCGGGTTTTCCTCCTCGGCCACGGCTCTTGCACCGCTTTGGTGCCAAGCCCAGCCCAGAGCTGTTCGCTGTTGGTGCAAAGAGTTGCCCTTCGGCGCGTCCGCTGCCCCTTCAGGAGGCGCGCCAGGCGTGCTACCCCCTGATAATCCGTACGCCTTCACAAACCTGGCAAGCTTTCTGCTACTGCCGATTGCAGAGACGGGCGTCAGAAGGCGCCTGGGGTAGGGGCGCCTCCGGCAGCTTCTACCGTGACCACGGTGTTCGACATGCCGACGGTTAAACAGACGGTCACTGCGCTAGACTTGGGCCGGGGTTTGTTTTCCTGGGGCCAGTCCACTCAATCGGGAGAAGTTCATGAAACTAGTCACCGCCATCATCAAGCCGTTCAAGCTCGACGACGTGCGTGAGTCGCTGTCCGAGATCGGTGTGCAAGGCATCACCGTCACCGAGGTCAAGGGCTTCGGGCGCCAGAAGGGCCATACCGAGCTCTATCGCGGCGCCGAATACGTCGTCGACTTCCTGCCCAAGGTCAAGATCGACGTCGCCATCGCCGACGACCAGCTCGACCGCGTCATCGAGGCCATCACCAAGGCCGCCAACACCGGCAAGATCGGCGACGGCAAGATCTTCGTGGTGAACCTCGAGCAGGCCATCCGCATCCGTACTGGCGAAACCGACACAGACGCCATCTGACGATCTAACCGACCGCCCAACCCCACACGAGCCCCAGGAGAAACAACGATGACTCTGCGCACCTACGCAGGGCTAGGAG
This sequence comes from Pseudomonas sp. No.117, assembly GCF_054558395.1. Classification (NCBI taxonomy): domain Bacteria; kingdom Pseudomonadati; phylum Pseudomonadota; class Gammaproteobacteria; order Pseudomonadales; family Pseudomonadaceae; genus Pseudomonas; species Pseudomonas sp. No.117. Next base: position 126,753 of record NZ_BAAJNP010000001.1, on the reverse strand, counting down.
CCCTCATGTCTTTCGTAGCGCTGCCGGGCCTGGCCATGGCCCAGGAAGCGGCTGCGGCACCTGCCATCAACAGTGGCGATACCGCCTGGATGCTGGTCTCGACGGCACTCGTGCTGTTCATGACCATCCCGGGTCTCGCCCTGTTCTACGGCGGTATGGTGCGTGCCAAGAACGTCCTCTCGGTGATGATGCAGTGCTTCGCCATCACCGGTCTCATCAGCATCCTGTGGATGGTCTATGGCTACAGCCTGGCCTTCGACACCACCGGCATGGAAAAGGGCGTCACCAACTTCAACTCCTTCATCGGCGGCTTCGGCAAGGCCTTCCTGTCCAGCCTGCTGCATGACGCCGTGACCTCGGCCACCGCGCTGTTCCCGGAAAGCGTCTTCGTCACCTTCCAGATGACCTTCGCCATCATCACTCCGGCGCTGATCGTCGGTGCCTTCGCCGAGCGCATGAAGTTCTCCGCCATGCTGGTCTTCACCGGCCTGTGGTTCACCTTCGTCTACGCCCCCATCGCCCACATGGTCTGGAGCGGCGACGGCGGCCTGCTGTGGGACTGGGGCGTGCTGGACTTCGCCGGTGGTACCGTGGTGCACATCAACGCCGGTGTCGCCGGTCTGGTGGCTGCCCTGGTCCTGGGCAAGCGCAAGGGTTACCCGACCACCCCGATGGCCCCGCACAACCTGGGCTACACCCTGGTCGGCGCCGCCATGCTGTGGGTCGGCTGGTTCGGCTTCAACGCCGGTTCCGCCGCCGCTGCCAATGGCACCGCCGGCATGGCCATGCTGACCACCCAGATCGCCACCGCCGCCGCCGCCCTGGGCTGGATGTTCGCCGAGTGGATCACCCACGGTAAGCCGAGCGCCCTGGGCATCGCTTCCGGCGTGGTCGCCGGTCTGGTCGCCATCACCCCGGCCGCCGGTACCGCCGGCCCCATGGGCTCGCTGATCATCGGCCTGGCCGCTGGCGTCCTGTGCTTCTTCTGCGCCACCAGCCTCAAACGCAAGCTGGGCTACGACGACTCCCTGGACGCCTTCGGCGTGCACGGCATCGGCGGCATCGTCGGCGCCCTGCTGACCGGTGTCTTCGCCGCCCCGTCCCTGGGTGGCTTCGGCACCGTGACCGACATCGGCGCGCAGTTCTTCATCCAGTTCAAGGGCGTCGCCTTCACCATCGTCTACACCGGCATCGTCACCTTCGTGATCCTCAAGGTGCTGGACATGATCATGGGCCTGCGGGTCAACGAGGAAGAAGAGACCGTGGGTCTGGACCTCACCCTGCACAACGAGCGTGGCTACAACCTGTAAGCCGACGCTGTCGAAAAAGGCGCCGCGAGGCGCCTTTTTTGCGTCCGCCCGCTGGCTGGAACAACCGCCGTCCTGCTGTGTCTAGACTGCACGCCGGCGGTGAGCAATCACCGCTTTGCTTTTCCGATCGTCGCGCTAGAATGCGCGCCCAGTCAGTCGGCGGGGGTTGTTCATGTGGCTGCAGCGGACCTTTTCCCTGCGCGCGCGCGCGCGTGGCTTTCATCTGGTCACCGATGAGGTGCTGGAGCGGTTGCCCGAGTTGGCCGAGTGCCAGGTCGGCCTGCTGCATCTCTGGCTGCAGCACACCTCGGCGTCCCTGACCATCAACGAGAATGCCGATGGGGCGGTACGGCGCGACTTCGAGCGGTTCTTCAATCGGCTCATCCCCCAGGGGCAGGCGGGTTACGAACACGACTACGAGGGCCCGGACGACCTGCCCGCGCATTTCAAGAGCAGCCTGCTGGGTTGCAGCCTGAGCCTGCCGATCCAGGCCGGGCGCCTGGCGCTGGGCACCTGGCAGGGCATCTACCTGGGCGAGCATCGTGACCAAGGTGGCGCGCGTCGCCTGATCGCGACGCTGCAAGGCGAGTAGCCAGGAATTTTTTTTCGGAGACCGCGTCAAAACGCGCGGTCCGATTTTGCCAAAATGTTTGGAGGCGGTTTATGAGCGACGAAGATCTGGAACAGGACGACCTGGAGGCAGGCGCGGAAGAGGAAGGCGACAACGAAGACTTCGCGGCGGCGACCGAAGACGCCGAGTCCGAGGACAGTGGCGACAGCGAAGCTCCGGCGACCGCCAGCAAGGCGAAGAAGAAGCGCGAAGCCGAACCCGAGGAATTGCCCTCGGTGGAAGCCAAGCAGCGCGAGCGGGATGCCCTGGAAAAGGCCATGCAGGACTTCCTCGCCCGCGGTGGCAAGGTGCAGGAAATCGACGCCAATGTCGTCGCCGATCCGCCCAAGAAGCCCGACAGGAAATATGGCAGCCGTCCCATCTAGGACCGCGCCATACCGCCTCCGAAACCCCGCCACGGCGGGGTTTCGTCTATCTGGCGATCACAGCAGCGCCATCACCATGATGAAGCCGGTGAAAGCCGCGGCCATGGTCGCCAGGCAGGCCATGCAGATTACGTCATCTCTCTCATACATGTTGGCAGTGCCCTAACAGCCCAGTGGGTGATGGCATTCTGCTCCCATGGCAAACATTCCCCTGTGCGACTCATCGCAAAAGGCCATCATCTCGCCCTGGCGATGCCAAGCAGTTCACCAATGGCGAGGGGGTCCGTAGTACGGGCGCGGTTCGTAGGCCGGCTGGTAGGGGTAGTAGCCCGGCGGTACGGGTCGCCAGTGCGGGGCGGCATAGCCTGGCTGCGGATAGGGCTGGTAATAGCTGTAGGGGTAGCGATCCCGACGGTAATAGGGATGGTGCCGGTGATGCCGGCGGTATTCGCCGACCGGTACCACGCCGCCCTCTCCGAAGGCCGCCGCGCCACCGCCCACCCAGGGCTGCGCCCGCTCCGGTTCCGGGCCTCCATGGGCAGCGGCCAGGCCGCTGGCGGTCAGGGTGGCGGTCAACAGCAGAATCAAGGACGCTCGCGATGCCATGGTGTTCTCCTCGCGGCGCTCGATAGGCCGCGTCACCATGAAACACCTTTGGCTGTCAGCCGACGTCAGGCTGGGTAAAGGTCGGGTAAGGCTGCCGGCTCAGCCCCAGTCCAGGCCCTGCATGGCCACCACGACGATGAGTGCCAGGACCAGCAGGCAGATGCCGCACATCAGGATGGTCAGCTCCAGTTGATCCAGCCGCCGCTTCATCCCTGCCACCAGTGCCAGAGGGTGAAGCCGACCAGCGCCAGCACCAGGCCGAGGAACAGCCGGTTTAGCCATAGGCTGACGCCGCTCAGCAGGGCGAGCCAGAAGGGTATGGCCGGCTCGGCGGCGGCGCCGGGCGGTTCGATGGCGTCCTGCTGCAGGACCGGGGGCAGGGGAGGAGCGATGAGGGGAATCGAGCGAATGGGCATCCAGCGAGCGCCTCCGTGCGCCTTGTGCAGGGTATGGCCGACCGGGCGCCTGAGCGCCGTGGCAAGCCAGGGCTGAGCGGCGGCGTGGTCCGGCCGCCGGTCGTGTCGCGGATCATCGCCGATATCCAGGACGGTCGGTTGCCCGGCCGCTGAAAAGGTCGGGCGGTTCCCACTCCTGGCGGCAAATAGCGGCGGGCGTGGGGTCATGGTGGCGACTCTCCGAGGCAGGGGCGCGGCGGTGGGCTTGAGCTAGCGGCAGCTCCGGGTGCAGCCTGCAGGATCCTAGCGCGATCGGGCGCTCCACCCTGGAGGAAAACGTCATGCTCAATCTGCTTCGCGACCTGCCCGATGCCACCGCCGCCGAGGTGTTCACACCGCTGCTGGAGCGGCCCGGCTGTCGCATCGAGCGTATCGTCTCCCACGGCCAGACTACGCCGGCGCACTCGCCCTATCGGCAGGCCCACGCCGAGTGGGTGCTGCTCCTCCAGGGCGCCGCCCGGATCCGCCTGGAAGGGCGGGAGGTCAGTCTCGCGCCAGGCGATACGCTGTTCATCCCGGCGCAGGCCGAGCATTGGGTGACCTTCACCGATCCCGCGGTCGCCAGCGTCTGGCTGGCGATCCATCTTGGCGAGGCCGACGGGCCGGCCCGCCAGGCGCCGGCGTGACGAAGGCGGGCGCCAGCGCCGGGAAAGGCCCGCCAAGGTGCCCAGCCGCGGCCAGCTAGCGGACCAGGGTCACCGGGCCGTGATCGTCGCAGTGGCCGTCGTGGACGTGGTGCAGGCGACCGTCCACCAGGTAGTCGACATGATCACCATGGGGTACGGCCTCGTGACCGCAATCGGGGCCATGGACATGCTCGGCGGCATGGCCGGTGCTGTGGCCGTGGGTGCAGTGAGCGGGATTGGTGGCCGTGACCTCGAGCACGTGCTCGTCCACGTGATCGCCATGCATGTGGTGCAGGTGGCCGTCGTGGAGATAGTCGACGTGGCCGTCATGCTCGATGGCGGTGTGGCCACACTGGGGGCCGTGCTGGTGGCTGTGATTCGCGTGGTGCTTATCGCTGCAGGTGGTCATGGAGCCGACTCCGGAAGGATGGGTGTGGGTGACACCGCGCCATTACAGAGTCTGAAGTGGGTAGAGAGTCAAGGGCGCCAATCCGACTTTTTTGAGTTCGTAGGCTCTGGAACGCACCTTTCGGCTCCGACCGGGAGCTGAGGCAGGACAGGGTGGCCGGTAGAGGGGCGCCTTGGCCCAAGGATCCGGTGGCTGCCAGTCCCGCACGCAAAACCTGCAGGCACAAAAAAACCGGCACTGGGCCGGTTTCTCTGGTCTCCGTCGCCTCGCAGGGCAACGGATGTCTGTATGGTGCCCAGGGACGGAATCGAACCGCCGACACGGGGATTTTCAATCCCCTGCTCTACCAACTGAGCTACCTGGGCAACGGGGCGCATTAAAAGCGTTTCTCGAGGCCCTGTCAACAGCGAGCCGAAAAAAATTTAGATTTTTCGGGCGCTTAGCGGTTGGGTCAGGCGCTGGGGGGCACGTAGCCCTCGGCCTGGGCGTAGTCTTCGCCGGAGAGGAACTTGTCCATCTCGGCCTGCAGGAACTTGCGATCCTCAGCGTTCATCATGTTCAGCCGGCGCTCGTTGATGAGCATGGTCTGGTGCTTCTGCCACTCTTCCCAGGCCTGCTTGGAGACGTGCTGGTAGATGTCTTCGCCCTTGGCGCCGGGGTAGGGCGGGCGATCCAGGCCGGGCAGCTCCTGCTTGTGCTTGCGGCACATCACGGTGCGGGTCATGCGGGTTCTCCTTTGAGCGCCTGCTCGGCGCGCTTGAGCAGTTTCTGCACCGGGGCGGCGAGGCCCAGGCGCGGCGGGGAGGCGAGGTTATACCAAAGCCAGTCGCCCTCGGCCACGGCGTGGCGGCGATGGTCCACCTGCACCAGCCAGGGCTCGATGGCCAGCTGGAAGTGACTGAAGGTGTGCACCAGGCCGGGCAGCGCCTGGCGTTCGTCGATGGTCAGCCCCTGGCGTTCGGCCAGGGCCTCGAGTGCGGCGACGTCGGCCACTTCCGGTGGCCCCCACAGGCCGCCCCAGAGGCCGGTGGAAGGGCGGCGCTGCAGCAGCACGGCGTTGGCGTCGTTGACGAACAGCGGCATCAGGGTATGCCGCTGCGGCAGCGTCTTGCGTGGCTTGGCTGCGGGGAATTCGGTTTCCTGGCCCAGCAGGTGGGCGCGGCAACCGGGTTTCACCGGGCACAGCAGGCAGCTGGGCTTGCTGCGGGTGCAGAGGGTGGCGCCCAGGTCCATCATCGCCTGGGTGTAGTGGCCGACGCGCTCCCGGGGCATCAGCCGCTCGGCCACGTCCCACAGGCGCCGCGCCACGGCCGGCTCGCCGGGATAGCCGGCGGTGGCGGTATAGCGCGCCAGTACCCGCTTGACGTTGCCATCGAGGATCGGCGCCCGGATGTTCATGCTCAGGCTGGCGATGGCGCCGGCGGTGGAGCGGCCGATGCCAGGCAATTCGGCGAGCGCCTCGACGCTGCGCGGGAATTCGCCGCCGTGGCGCTCGACCACGGTCTTGGCGGCCTTGTGCAGGTTGCGCGCACGGCTGTAGTAACCGAGCCCGGTCCAGAGGTGCAGGACCTCGTCCTCGGGCGCGGCGGCCAGGGCTTCCACGGTGGGCAGCGCCCGCATGAAGCGGTCGAAGTAGCCCAGCACGGTGGCGACCTGGGTCTGCTGGAGCATGATCTCCGAGACCCAGACGCGATAGGGGTTCACGGCCTGCTGCCAGGGCAGGTCCTTGCGCCCGTGCAGGTCGTACCAGGCCAGTACGGCGGTACCAAAGGCGTCGTCAGTCATCGGCGTTGCAGCAGTCCCCGGATGGCGTTCTGGATGTCGGGGCTGATCTTATCACCGAGCTTCTCTTCGATTTTTTCGTTCAGACGATCGCCAGCGGCCCGGGCGACGATCTGGCCCATGGCTTCGCGATCCAGGCGGCAGGCCTTGGCGCCCAGCTCCATGGGGCCGCGGCAATGCAGCGGCCAGGCGATGTCGGCATAGCGCTCGCCGACCTGGCAGCCGGGGTCGGCGGCGGCATTGGTATCGCCCTGGACGGTGATGCCCAGGCGATAGTCGAGGCCGAGGGTGCGCAGGTCGATGTCGCCGTCGCCCTTCACCGCCAGGCCCGGCACGCTGACGCTGAGGTCCTGGTTGCGCGCCACGCCGTTGACGATGGTGAGGCTGCCGCTCAGTTGGCGGAACGGGGTGTTCTGGCCGCCATGGGGCAACTCCAGCGGCTTGCGGTTGAGCAAGGCGATGCCCTGGCATAGCTGGCTTTCGACGTTGGCGTCGATCAACTGGCCGTTGCGCAGGGCGAAGCGGGCGGTGCCGTCGAGGTTGTCGATCAGGGCGCGCTGGCTGGCGCCGCTGCTGCGCAGGTCGGCGTCCAGGTCGAGCTGGCCTTCCACCGGCGGCTTCTGCCCCTGGGCCTGGAGGATGCGCTCAACCGGCACGCCCTTGATGCGTTCGCGGGCGGTGAGTTGCGGCTGGGCGCCGCGCACATCGAGGGTGCCGGTTGCCTGGAACTGGCCGCCGAACAATTCGCCTTCCAGGGCGCTGAGCTGCAGCTGACCGTCGCCGGCCTTGGCCTTGAGGCTGGCGCCTTCGAAGGGCAGGCGGTTGAGCGTCAGGTGTTGCAGGCTGAGGTCGAGGTCGGCGTCCAGGCTGCGCAGGCGCTCCACCGGCAGCAGGGTTTCCTGGCTCCAGGCGTGCTGGGTCGGGGCCTCCGGCAGCGGCGAATTGCCCTGGGTGGCGATGGCATCGACCTGGGCGACCTCTTCCTGGCGCGCACCATTGGCCTGGCGCGCGGCGGCGGCCTTGGCCGGCAGATAGCGATCCAGGTCCAGGGTGTCGCCGCTGAGCTGGACGCGCAGCGCGCGGCGAGCGATGTCGGCCAGGGCGACCCGGCCCTTGAGGGTGCTGTCGTCCAGCTGGAAGTTGAAATCGTCCAGGGTCAGGGCATTGCGGCTGGCCTGCACCTGGGCGTTCATCTCGAAGCGCTGCAGGGTCTTGGCGTCGGCCATCGCCGGCAGCTCGACGCCGAGGCTGTCGAGGAAGGCGCGCAGGTCCAGGCGGGCGACGGAGACCCGCCCGGCCAGCTGGGGATCGCTCTCGAGGCCGGTGAGCTGGAGATCGCCCAGGGCCTTGAGGTCATTGGCGGTGAGCTTGAGGTTGGTCCACTCGGCGGTTTGGGCGCGGCGGTCGACGGCGAGCTGGCCGCTGGCGGAGTAGTTGACCACCTTGCCGTTGAAGGGCTCGCCGCTGGCGTCGCCGGTCAGCTGGAGGTTGTCCAGGGCGTATTGCTGGCTCAGCGTATCGAAGCGGAAGTCGCCGTTGAGCAGCACCGTGGCGTTCACCGGCGGCTGGGTGGTGCTGGCGGTGCCGGCCAGCTTGAGCGGAATGGGGGTGCCGGCATAGATGGCGCCGGTCTGCAGGTCGATGCCGTCGAAGGCGTAGTGGGCGCCCGTGCGGGCGTCGCTGTACTCGATCCGCGAGTTACGGATGGTCAGGCTTTCGACGTTGAGCTTGAGCGGCTGGTGCTGGCTGGCTGGCGCCGTGGCCGCGCCGTCCGCCGGCGCCTGGGCGGGTGCTGCGGGCTCGCCGGCGCGCGGCGCGGGCCGGCCGATCTCCGCCCAGTTGCTGCGACCCTGGTCGTCGCGGCTGGCGGTGAGGTCCAGGCCGTCGATCTTGACGTCGCTCATCTCCAGGTCGCGGCGCAGCAGCAGGGGCAGCAGGCGCACCGAAAGGATCAGCCGTTGCACCTGGGCCAACTGGCGGTCGGGGCTGGCGGCGCTGGCCAGGGTGGCGTCGTGCAGCTCGACGCCCAGCCAGGGGAACAGGCTCCAGCCGATGTCGCCCTTGAGCTGCAGGTCGACGTTGGCCTTGTCGCGCGCCAGCTGGCGGATCTCGTCCTTGTAGTCGTTGGGATCGACCAGGTGGGTGAGGGCGAAGCCGACGGCGACCAGGAGCAGCAGCAGGCCGACGAGAACGATACCCAGCACTTTGGCGAAAGCTTTCATGGCGAGGAAATTCCTGTTCCAACGGGCGATGGCGCGACTGGCCAGTATAAGGGCATGGGCCAGGCCGGATGACATCGGGGTGTCGGGCCTGTGACAGCGGTGGTGATCGCCCGTTTCGTCGGGCGTCTGCCACCGCCCGTAGCCTGGCAAATGAGAAAGGCTGGCAGTTGGCCAGGGGTGCGATTTAATGTCGCGCACCTCTGGTCGGTTGACGCCGTTTCTTTGACTCGTTTACGGGGAAGCGTGCAGGGAATGTCCACCGACCTGGACGCTTCATACTAGAAAAGGGCTGAACCCATGAGCACAACTCTCACCGCTGGCGGCGCCGTTTCGGCCCGTCCGGCTTTCCTGTCCAAGGAGCGCATCATCGCGCGCCCTGGCTTCAACCGCTGGCTGGTACCGCCGGCCGCGCTCGCCATCCACCTGTGCATCGGCATGGCCTACGGCTTCTCGGTGTTCTGGCTGCCGCTGTCCAAGGCGATCGGCGTCACCGCGGCGGTCGCCTGCCCGGTGGAGATGGGCTTCTTCGAGCAGATCTTCAGCGCCACCTGTGACTGGAAGATCTCCCAGCTCGGCTGGATCTACACCCTGTTCTTCATCTTCCTCGGCTGCTCGGCCGCGCTGTTCGGCGGCTGGCTGGAACATGCCGGCCCGCGCAAGGCCGGCGTCGTCTCGGCGCTGTGCTGGTGCGGTGGCCTGCTGATTTCCGCCATGGGCATCTATACCCACCAGATCTGGATGCTGTGGCTGGGCTCCGGCGTGATCGGCGGTATCGGTCTGGGCCTGGGCTACATCTCGCCGGTATCGACCCTGATCAAGTGGTTCCCGGACAAGCGCGGCATGGCCACCGGCATGGCCATCATGGGCTTCGGTGGCGGCGCCATGGTCGGTGCCCCCCTGGCCGACCTGCTGATGCGCCACTTCGCCTCGGCTACCGAGGTCGGGGTCTGGCAGGCCTTCCTGGTCATGGCGGTCATCTACTTCGTGTTCATGATGAGCGGCGCTCTGGGCTACCGCGTGCCGCCGACCGGCTGGAAGCCCGCCGGCTGGACGCCTTCGACCAAGAAGGCGCAGAACGCCATGATCACCAATCGCCACGTGCACGTGAGCAAGATCTGGGGCATCCCGCAGTTCTGGCTGGTCTGGGCGGTCCTCTGCCTGAACGTCTCCGCCGGCATCGGCATCCTCGGCATGGCCTCGCCGCTGCTGCAGGAAGTCTTCGGTGGTCGTCTGCTGGGCAATGGCCTGGCCTACGGTGAACTCAGCGCCGACCAGCTCAAGCAGATCGCCGCCATCGCCGCCGGCTTCACCGGCCTGCTGAGCCTGTTCAACATCGGCGGTCGTTTCTTCTGGGCGTCCTTCTCCGACTACATCGGCCGCAAGATGACCTACTTCGTCTTCTTCGCGCTGGGCTTCGTGCTCTATGCCATCGTGCCCTGGACCGGTCACCTGGGCAGCGTCGCGCTGTTCGTCTTCGCCTTCTGCCTGATCCTGTCCATGTACGGCGGCGGCTTCGCCACCGTGCCGGCCTACCTGGCCGACCTGTTCGGTACCCAGATGGTCGGTGCCATCCACGGTCGCCTGCTCACCGCCTGGGCCGCCGCCGGCGTCTTCGGTCCGGTGCTGGTCAACTACCTGCGTGAGTACCAACTGAGCATGGGCATGCCCCGTGCCCAGGTGTACGACACCACCCTGTACATCCTGGCCGGCCTGCTGGTGCTGGGCTTCATCTGCAACCTGCTGGTGCGCCCGGTGGCCGACAAGCACTTCATGACCGAGGCCGAGCTGGCCGTCGAGCGGGCCAAGGGCCACGACAGCACCGCCGGCAGCGCCCAGGTACTGGAGTGGAGCGCCGATCCCAAGACCAAGCCGCTGGCCATCGCCGCCTGGCTGGCCGTGGGTATCCCGCTGGCCTGGGGTATCTGGATCACCCTGCAGAAGACTGCCGCCCTGTTCAGCTGAGTCCCAGCCGAACCAGGCGGTAATAGGGTGTCCCCACGCGGGCGCCCCGCGCGGTGGGACGCCTCGTCCCGCCGCGCTTTCGATCCAGCCCCCGCGCCCCTATAATATCGGCCCTTTCGCCCACCGATTTTCGCGGAGCAGGCTATGGCCGAACGCAAGGCAACCGTCGAGCGCAATACCCTGGAAACCCAGGTCAAGGTATCCCTGGATCTGGAGGGTACGGGCGCCGCGCGCTTCGATACCGGGGTTCCCTTCCTCGAGCACATGCTCGACCAGATCGCCCGTCACGGGCTGATCGACCTCGATATCCACTGCCGCGGCGACCTGCACATCGACGACCACCACACGGTGGAAGACATCGGCATCACCCTCGGCCAGGCCTTCGCCAAGGCCGTCGGCGACAAGAAGGGCATCCAGCGCTACGGCCATGCCTATGTGCCGCTGGACGAAGCCCTGTCACGGGTGGTCATCGACTTCTCCGGGCGGCCCGGGCTGCACTGGAACGTGCCCTTCACCCGCGCCACCGTGGGCCGCATGGACGTCGACCTGTTCCTCGAATTCTTCCAGGGCTTCACCAATCACGCCCAGGTGACCCTGCACGTCGACAACCTGCGTGGGGTCAACAGCCACCACCAGATCGAGACGGTGTTCAAGGCCTTCGGTCGCGCCCTGCGCATGGCCCTCAGCGAAGATCCGCGCATGGCCGGCGTCATGCCTTCCACCAAGGGGTGCCTGTGATGCAGACGGTAGCCGTCATCGACTATGGCATGGGCAACCTGCACTCCGTGGCCAAGGCCCTGGAGCACGCCGGTAGCCACCAGGTGCTGGTGACCGGCGATCCCGCGGTGATCCGCGAGGCGGACCGCATCGTGCTGCCCGGTGTCGGCGCCATCCGCGATTGCATGGCCGAGATCCGTCGCCAGGGCATCGACGACCTGGTGCGCGAGGTCAGCCAGGACCGGCCGTTCCTCGGCGTCTGCGTCGGCATGCAGGCGCTGATGCAGCGCAGCGAGGAGAACGGCGGCGTGGATTGCATCGGCCTGTTCCCCGGCGCCGTGCGCCGTTTCCCGGGCGGCATGCAGGAGGAGGGCGAGGCCCTCAAGGTGCCGCACATGGGCTGGAACGAGGTCAGCCACGTGCTCGACCATCCGCTCTGGCACGGCATCCCCGACCGCGCCCGCTTCTACTTCGTGCACAGCTTCTACGTCGAGGCCGGCAATCCGCGCCAGGTGGTCGGTCGCGGCCACTACGGCCTGGACTTCGCCGCCGCCCTGGCCGACGGCTCGCGCTTCGCCACCCAGTTCCACCCCGAGAAGAGCGCCGACTGCGGTCTGCAGCTCTATGCCAACTTCCTCGCCTGGGACGGCCGCTGGTAATGGCGCGCAAGCCGCCCGCGCCGCTGGTGACGCTCGAGCCCGAGCAGACCCAGCGCCTGGTCACGGCCTTGCAGACCCTGCTGGACGATAGCTTCGAGGTCCGCCTGGGGCGGTTCGAAGTCGAGGAGCTGCTGGATTTCTTCGCCCGCGAGTGCGGGCCGCTGTACTACAACAAGGCGGTTGCCGACGTGCAGGCCCTGCTCAGGGAGCGTGTCGACAGCCTGGAAAGCGACATCTGGGCGCTGGAAAAGCCCTAGATCGCCCTCACCCCGAGAGCCAAGGTATTGCCATGCTGATCATCCCCGCCATCGACCTCAAGGACGGTGCCTGCGTCCGCCTGCGCCAGGGGCGCATGGAAGACTCCACCGTATTCTCCGACGATCCCGTGGCCATGGCCGCCCAGTGGGTCGACGGCGGTTGCCGCCGACTGCACCTGGTCGACCTCAACGGCGCCTTCGAGGGCCAGCCGGTCAACGGCGAGGTGGTCACCGCCATCGCCAAGCGCTATCCCGGCCTGCCGATCCAGATCGGCGGCGGCATCCGTTCGCTGGAGACCATCGAGCACTATGTTCGCGCCGGCGTCAGCTACGTGATCATCGGCACCAAGGCGGTCAAGCAGCCGGAATTCGTCGGTGAAGCCTGCCGCGCCTTCCCCGGCAAGGTCATCGTCGGCCTGGACGCCAAGGACGGTTTCGTCGCCACCGACGGCTGGGCCGAGGTCAGCGAACTGCAGGTCACCGACCTGGCCCGCCGCTTCGAAGCCGACGGCGTCAGCGCCATCGTCTACACCGACATCGCCCGCGACGGCATGATGCAGGGCTGCAACGTGCCCGCCACCCGCGCCCTGGCCGAAGCCACCAGCATCCCGGTGATCGCCTCCGGCGGCATCCACAACCTGGGTGACATCCAGAACCTGCTCGACGCCCGCAGCCCGGGCATCATCGGCGCCATCACCGGCCGCGCGATCTACGAGGGCACCCTCGACGTCGCCGAGGCCCAGGCGTTGTGCGATAACTTCAAGGTCTGAGGACTCAGTCATGGCGCTGGCCAAACGCATCATCCCCTGCCTGGACGTGGACAACGGCCGCGTGGTCAAGGGCGTCAAGTTCGAGAACATCCGCGACGCCGGTGACCCGGTCGAGATCGCCCGCCGCTACAACGAGCAGGGCGCCGACGAGATCACCTTCCTCGACATCACCGCCAGCCACCAGGGCCGTGACACCACCCTGCACACCGTGGAGCGCATGGCCAGCCAGGTGTTCATCCCGCTGACCGTGGGCGGCGGCGTGCGCACCGTGCAGGACATCCGCAACCTGCTCAATGCCGGGGCCGACAAGGTCTCGATCAACACCGCGGCGGTCTTCACCCCGGAATTCGTCGGCGAGGCCGCGGCGCGCTTCGGCGCCCAGTGCATCGTGGTCGCCATCGACGCCAAGCGCGTCAGCGGCCCGGGCGAGACGCCGCGCTGGGAGATCTTCACCCACGGCGGGCGCAAGCCCACCGGGCTGGATGCCGTGGCCTGGGCGCAGAAGATGGAAGGCCTGGGCGCCGGCGAGATCCTGCTCACCAGCATGGACCAGGACGGCATGAAGAACGGCTTCGACCTGGGCGTGACCCGCGCCGTCAGCGAGGCGGTGGGCATCCCGGTGATCGCCTCTGGCGGCGTCGGCAACCTGCAGCACCTGGCCGATGGCATCCTCGAGGGCAAGGCCTCGGCGGTGCTCGCCGCCAGCATCTTCCATTTCGGCGAATGCACCATTCCCGAGGCTAAACGGTACCTGGCCGAAAAAGGGATTGTGATACGCTCCACAAAATCTTAAGCACCGGCGGTGCCGGCAGGGAGTGGGGGCGTGCGCAAGGGATTCTGGGCCTGCTTGGCTGGTTTGCTGCTGGTATCGACGGCGGTCCGGGCGGAGATCCCGGCGGACTATCAGCTGACGCTGTTGACGGAGAACTTTCCGCCCTACAACTTCGCCGCCGACGGCAAGAACTTCGCCCGTGACAGCGACCTCAAGGGCATCGCCGTCGAGATGGTCCGCGAGATGTGCCAGCGCGCCGCCATCCCCTACAACCTCACCCTGAGATTCCCCTGGGAGCGGATCTACGGTATGGCCCTGGATCAGCCCGATCACGGCGTCTTCGTCACCGCCCGGCTGCCCGAGCGCGAGGCCCTGTTCAAGTGGGTCGGTCCCATAGGTCCGGACGACTGGGTGCTGCTCGGCCGGGCCGACAGCCATCTGCAGCTGCGCAGCCTGGACGACGTGCGCGCGCAGCAGCTCAAGATCGGCGCCTACAAGGGCGATGCCATCGCCGAGAGTCTCGCCCAGCAGGGTTTCCAGCCGGACCTCGCCCTGCGCGATCAGGAGAACGTGCAACGCCTGCTCAAGGGGCAGATCGACGTCTGGGCCACCGGGGATCCCGCCGGCCGCTACCTGGCGCGCCAGGAGAACGTGACCGGTCTCAAGACGCTGTTGCGCTTCAACACCGGCGAGCTGTTCCTGGCCCTGAACAAGCAGACACCCGACGAGGTGGTACAGAAGCTGCAAAAGGCGCTCGACGAGATGCGCCAGACCGGTGCGGTGCAGGCCATCTTCAATCGTTATCTGTGATCCTGCCCGGCCGCGTGCGCCGGGCCGGGTACCCATTCGAGGAGAGAGAGATGCGCAAGTCGTGGTTGGGGATCGCCGGTGTGCTCTTGGGTTGCGCCCTGGGCATGGGGGTGGCGCAGGCGGAATTGCCACCGGGCTATCGCGTCGTGCTGCTGACCGAGAATTTCCCGCCCTTCAACATGGCGGTCGACGACAAGAACTTCGCCCGCGATGACGCCATCGACGGCATCAGTACCGATCTGGTGCGCGAGATGTTCAAGCGCGCCGGGATCGACTACAACCTGTCGCTGCGCTTTCCCTGGGATCGCATCTACAACCTGACCCTGGAAAGCCCCAACTACGCCCTGTTTTCCGTGTCCCGCACCGAGTCGCGCGACCCGCTGTTCAAATGGGTCGGTCCCCTCGGCAAGACCCGCAAGGTGTTCATGACCCTCCCCGGCAGCACCGTCAAGGTGCCCGACCTCGCCGCCGCGGCCAAACTGCGCGTCGGCGCCTACAAGAATTCCGCGGTCAGCCAGATGCTCAAGGACAAGGGCATCATCGCCAGCGAAGCCCTGCGCGACCAGGAGAACATCGCCCGCTTGCAGAAGGGCGAGATCGACGTCTGGGCCACCACCGACGTGGTGGCGCGCTACCTGGCCAAGCAGGAGGGGGTCAGCAATCTGCAGACGCTGCTGAGCTTCCAGGAGTCCGAACTGTACCTGGCGCTGAACAAGGACACCCCCGACGAGGTGGTGACCCGGCTGCAACAGGCGCTGGACGCCATGCGCAAGGAAGGCCTGGTCGACAGCATCACCAACAACTACCTCTGAGGCTTTCCTGCGCTAGCGATAGCGACCATCACGGCCATGCCCGGGCATGGCCTGGTTGGCACGCAGGGCGATCATCTGCGGCAGGTCGATGACCTCCACCCCCTGGGCCTCGAGCTGCGGCAACTGCTGGGCCAGCACCGCCAGGGTCGCCGGGTGCGGATGGCCGATCAGCACGGCGCTACCCTGGCGCCGCGCCAGGCGGACGCCTTCGGCAAGCTGCGCGGCCACCGCCGCCGGGGTGGCGTCGTTGTCGAGAAAGACATCGCGCGAGACGCTGGCCAGGCCGATCTTCTGGGCTTCGGCCGCGGCCACGGTGGCGGCGCTGGTGCGGCTGTCGAGAAACAGCAGGTGCCGCTCCTGCAGCACCTGCATCAAGGCGGCCATGGCCGGCCGGTCCGCGGTCATGCGACTGCCTTCGTGATTGTTCACCCCATCCGCCTCCGGTACCCGCTCCAGCGCCCGGTCGAGTCGCTGCAGGCGCTCGGTCGAGGACATCTCCGGATGCCAGGCATAGGGTCCGCCAGCCGGGTCCATGGGCAGGTGCAGCAGGACCGTGCGCCCGGCACGATGGGCCAGGGCGGCCAGTTCGGCGGCGTGCTGGGTCTCGGGGATGATGGCCAGGACCACCGGCGCGGGCAGCGCCAATACCTGGCGATCCCGCTGGAGATTCTGCCCGAGGTCGTCGATGACGATGGTCAGCTGCGCCGTGGCGGCCTGGGCGAGAGCGCTGGCCAGGGCGAGTGCCCCGGCCAGCAGCCAGCGGCTGGTCCTCACGGGGTATGGGTGACGTTGAGCCCCTTGAGCAGCGACAGCGCCTGGGAGAGCTGGAAGTCGTCATCCTGCGGGCGCGGACTCTGGTTGGGCGCCTTGCTGCCGGTGGGCCGGTCGGCGCCGCCATTGCCGTTGCCCAGGTGGCCGGCGAGGTCGGCTTCGCGGAAGTACTCGTCGCCACCACTCTGGGGCGTGACCTTGGCCGGGGCCACGGCGATGTCCGGCGTGATGCCCTGGGCCTGGATGGAGCGACCGCTCGGCGTGTAGTAGAGCGCCGTGGTGAGCTTGAGCGCGCGATCGTTGTTGAGCGGCAGCACCGTCTGCACCGAACCCTTGCCGAAGCTGTCGGTGCCCATGAGGATGCCGCGCTTGGAGTCCTGCAGGGCGCCGGCGACGATCTCGGCGGCCGAGGCGCTGCCTCCGTTGATCAGCACCACCAGGGGCACCTTCTCGCTGGGATCGGCGGCATCCGCCGAGAAGCGCAGTTCGGAGTTGGGCAGGCGGCCCTTGGTGTAGACGATCAGGCCATGGGTCATGAAGGCGTCGGCCACTTCGACCGCCGACTGCAGGACCCCGCCAGGGTTGTTTCTCAGGTCGAGGATCAGGCCCTTGAGCTTGCCCTTGTTGTCCTGGCGCAGCTTGTTCAGCGCCTTGACCGTCTCTTCGCCAGTGTTGACCTGGAATTGCGAGATGCGCAGCAGGCCATAGCCGGATTCGAGCAGCTGGCTCTTGACGCTGTTGACCTTGATCACCGCTCGCGCCAGCTTGACGTCGAACGGCTGGCCGCCGCCGCGGACGATGGTCAGGGTGATGGGGCTGCCGGGCTTGCCGCGCATCTTGTCGACGGCTTCGTTGATGGCCTGGCCCTTGGTCGGCTGGCCGTCGATCTTGACGATCAGGTCGCCCGGCTGCAGGCGAGCCTTGGCGGCCGGGGTGTCGTCGATGGGCGAGACCACCTTGATGAAGCCATTGTCCTGGCCGACCTCCAGGCCCAGGCCGCCGAATTCACCGCTGGTGGTTTCCTGCAGCTCGGCGAAGTCCTTGGGTTCCAGGTAGGCGGAGTGCGGATCCAGGTTGCTGAGCATGCCCTTGATGGCGTTCTCCAGCAGGACCTTGTCCGACACAGGCTCCACGTAGGCGGCCTTGATGCGGTCGAACACCTCGGCGAAGGTGCGCAGCTCGTCCAGGGGCAGCGGCGCGCTGGCGGGGGCGGCGGGAGCGGTGCCCGGTGCGACCGGCGTCACCGCGGCCGGCGTGCTCTGCGGCGATTGCGCCTGGACGACTCCGACGCCACCGAACAACAGGGCGAGGACCAGGACGGTGGGACGAAAGCGATGCGGCATGTGCAGCTCCTAAACCGGGGTGTGTCGCGCTATCCCTGAGCACGACACCAGATGACCGGGTCCGTCGGGCGACCCTGTTGGCGGATGGCGAAGTACAAGGCGGAAGCTTCCTGACCGCCGCTGGCGCCGACGGTCGCGATGGCATCCCCGGCCTTGACCACGTCACCCGCAGACTTCAGCAGGCTCTGATTATGTCCGTACAGGCTGAGATAGCCATTCCCATGATCGATGATAACCAGTTGGCCGGCGCCTCTTAGCCAGTCGGCGAAGACCACCCGGCCATCGTGTACCGCCTTGACCCGGGTACCGGCTCCGGCCGCGATCAGGACACCGTCCCACTTCGCGCGGGGGTCGTCGCCACGCGCGCTGCCGAAGCGTGCCACCAGGCGGCCGTCGACCGGCCAGGGCAGCTTGCCACGGGCGCTGGCGAAGGCGCCGCCATAGGCAGGTGCAGCACTAGACACCGCCATCTCCGGGGCGTTCGAGGGCCGCGGGGCTTTCGTATCGCTTTGTGCCTGGCGCCGCGCCGCTTCCCGGGCCTGGGCCGCGCGAGCCTCGGCCAGCTGGCGCTGGCGGGCTTCCTCGGCTTCGCGGGCCTGGCGGGCGAGGGTTTCCTCGATGGTCTTGAGCACCTTGTTCAGCGCCGCCTGATCCTGCTCGCGGGCCTGGATCTCGCGACTCTTGTCGCGATAGTCCTCGTTGATCTTGGCCAGCGCCGCCTGCCGCTCCTTGCGCACCTCGGCCAGGTCCGCCTGGCGCTTCTCCAGGTCCTCGCGGCGGGCGACCAGCTCGCCCTGTTCCTGCTGGATGCCCTGTTCCACCTCGCGGAGTTCGCGCAGGGTGTCGTTGAAGGTGGCGAGCTGGTCCAGGCGGGTGCGATTGAGGTAGTTGTAGTAGGTCAGGGTGCGGCTGACCTTCTCGGGATGCTCCTGGTTGAGCAGCAGCTTGAGGTATTCCTGGCGACCGCTCTGGTAGGCGGCGCGGATCTGCACGGCGATCAGTTGCTGTTGCTCAGCGCGGGACTGGTCGAGCTTCTTCTTGCGCCCGTCCAGCTCTTGCAGCTTTTTTTCGCCGTTCTCCAGCTGCTTCTGCAGCGAGTCCACCTGCTTTTCCAGCTCGCCCATCTGGGTCTCGGTACCCTGCAGCTGCTTTTGCACGCCGGACTTCTCGGCCTGCACCTGCTTGAGCACCTTCTGCATTTCCTGGATTTCCCGGCGGGTCTGCTCGATCTGCCGCTGGGTTTCGGCGCGATCGTCGGCCAGGG
This sequence comes from Pseudomonas sp. No.117, assembly GCF_054558395.1. Taxonomy (NCBI): domain Bacteria; kingdom Pseudomonadati; phylum Pseudomonadota; class Gammaproteobacteria; order Pseudomonadales; family Pseudomonadaceae; genus Pseudomonas; species Pseudomonas sp. No.117. The sequence continues at coordinate 108,210 of NZ_BAAJNP010000001.1, read as the reverse complement.
CTGGAGCGAGAACGCTGGCGAGCAGGAGAAGGGCGAGAACACGGCGCATGCGAGGTCGTACGTTTCGAGGGCGAAGCGCCTAGTATGCCCGTCACATCCGGCAAAAAAAACGGCAAGGCACGCCGTTCAGCGTTCACAGCCCGACCAGGCGGCCAGGCTGCGAACGAGGGGGCATTTCCGGCCTAGTAGCCGACGGTGAAGCGGGTGCGGTGATGGGCAGGGCGCTCGACCTCGTCGAGCAGGGCCACGGCGAAGTCCTCGTAGGAGATCCGGCTGTCCCCGGCGGCGTCGAACAGCAGGGCGTCGTGGCCCAGGCGGAACTGGCCGGTGCGCTCGCCCGGCGCGAAGACCATCTGCGGGCTGACGAAGATCCAGTCGAGGTCGCTGACCTCGCGCAGGGCGTCCAGGGTGGCGATGCCGGCCCCGGCCTCGCTGCGATACTCGGCGGGAAAGGCCGGCGCATCGAAGAGGCGCGAGCCGTCCGGGAGCGCAAGGCTGGCGGCGCCACCGACGACCAGCAGGCGCGGGATGCCCGTGGCCCGGGCGAAGGCAATCAGGCTGGCCGGGGCGACGGTGGCGAATCTCAGGCTGCTGATCAGCACCGTGCAACCGGCCAGGGCCTGGGCGCTGGCCGGCTGGGTGACGTCGCCGGCGACTGGGCTGAGGCCGTTCCGCGCGGCGAGGCGGGCGGGATCGCGCACCAGGGCGGTGACCCTGTGGCCGCGGGACAAGGCTTCGTCGAGCAGGCGGCTGCCGACGTTGCCGGTGGCGCCGAGCAGGGCGATGGAGGTCATGGCTGGATTCCTCGGAGATGAAGGGAAGCCCAGCCTAGGCAGGCAGGCGAAAGCCGCCAAGGAGGCAGTTTCGCGTGTGCTGGTTACCCGCCGATAACCCGGGGACTGCGAGGGTATGGCGCCATCGGGGGGCTGTGTATACTGGCCGGCATTTTTAGCCCTTCTTGGATAGCTCCTTTCATGGAATTTCTCGGTCGGGTGGTCGAATTCGCCACCCATCATCCGCTGCTCGTCGCCGCCTTCCTCGCCATCGTCGCCCTGATGCTGTTCAACGAGACCCGCCGGGGCGGTCGCAGCCTGTCCACCGGCGAACTCACCACGCTGCTCAATCGCGAAGAGGGTGTCGTGGTCGACATCCGCCCGAGCAAGGACTTCGCCGCCGGGCATATCGTCGGCGCGCTGAACATCCCCCAGGAGAAAGTGGCCAGCAGCCTGTCTCTTCTGGAGAAGCACAAGGCCAAGACCCTGATCGTGGTGGACAGCGCCGGCCAGCAGGCCGGTGCCGTCTGCGGCGATCTGCAGAAGGCCGGCTTCACCGCCGCCCGGCTGAACGGCGGCATCGCCACCTGGCGTGCAGAGAATCTGCCGCTGGTGAAGTGACCCCTAGCGTGGCCGCGTCCGCGGCCACTGGAGACCGCGCATGACCGACGTCGTCATCTATACCAGCGCCTGGTGTCCCTATTGCCATCGCGCCAAGCACCTGCTCGATCGCAAGAACGTGGCCTACCGGGAAATCTCCGTCGACGGCCAGCCGGCGCTGCGCAGCGAGATGGCCCGCAAGGCCGGTCGCACCAGCGTGCCGCAGATCTGGGTCGGCACTACCCACGTCGGTGGCTGCGATGATCTCTATGCCCTAGACCGAAGCGGGCGCCTCGATCCGCTGCTGTCCGCCTGACCAACACTCATCACTCAAGGCCCTACCATGACCGATCAAGCCAATGGCGCCCAGGAAGACGGCGCTCAGTTCTCCCTCCAGCGCATCTACATCCGCGACCTGTCCTTCGAGGCCCCCAAGAGCCCCGAGATCTTCCGCCAGGAGTGGCAGCCGAACGTCAACCTGGACCTGGCCACCCGCCAGAAGACCCTGGGCGACGACTTCCACGAAGTGGTGCTGACCCTGACCGTGACGGTCAAGAACAACGAAGAGACCGCCTTTATCGCCGAAGTGCAGCAGGGTGGCATCTTCCTGATCAAGGGCCTGGACGCCGCTTCCATGGCCCACGCCCTGGGTGCCTTCTGCCCCAACATCCTGTTCCCCTACGCCCGTGAGGCGCTGGACAACATGGTGGTGCGTGGCTCCTTCCCCGCGCTGATGCTGCAGCCGGTGAACTTCGACGCCCTCTACGCCCAGGAACTGGCGCGCATGCAGACCGCCGGCGAAGCCTGATCGGCTCCTCCGCGGTACCGAACGCCCCTTGCCAGGGGCGTTCTGCTATCTGGCCTTCGGCGCCTGTTCGAGGTCTGCTGCGCCTCGGCCGAAGGGCGCTGCAAGACCCTGGATCGCCAGCCCCGCCCGGGCAGCCACGGCGCCCTGCTCATTGACCAGGCTTGGACCCGCACGCGGATCCGGTCGAGGGCGACTCCGATCCGCTTCCTCAGGTCTTTCCGCGGTCGCCTAGGCCTGGTTGGTCCCTGGCTCGCGAGCCTTGGGACAGGCTCTGAGCTTGCGGCTGGCGCGCCAGAGATCGAAGCTGAACACCGCGAGGCCGGCCCAGATGCAGAGAAAGGCGAACAGTCGCTCGCGCGGGAAGGGCTCGCCATAGAGCCAGACCGCCTGGATCAGCACCAGGGTCGGGGCGATGTACTGCAGGAAGCCCAGGGTCGAGTAGGGCAGCTTGCGCGCCGCGGCGTTGAAGCACAGCAGGGGGATCAGGGTGACGGGTCCGGCCAGCACGATCAGCAGGCCCAGGGACGACTGCCAGACCTCCGCCTGCAGGCTCACCCCCGGGGTCAGCAGCGGCAGGGCGATCAAGGCGATGGGCACCAGCATCCAGCTCTCCACCACCATGCCCGGCAGCGCGGCTACCGGTGTCTGCCGCCGCACCAGGCCATAGAAGGCGAAGGTCAGGGCTAGGGCCAGGGAGACCCAGGGCAGCTGTCCGAGGGTCCACAGCTGCTGGGCTACTCCCAGGACCGCCAGGCCTACGGCCAGCCATTGCAGTGGTCGCAGCCGTTCGCCGAGGAGCACCAGGGCGAGCAGGATGTTGACCAGCGGATTGATGTAGTAGCCCAGGCTGGCCTCGACCACGTGGGCATTGTTGACCGCCCAGATGTAGACCAGCCAGTTGCTGGCGACCAGGGTGCCGGACAGCGCCAGCCAGAGCAGCCGCCGGGGGTAAACACGCAATTCCGCCCACCAGCCACGGTGGCGCCAGACCAGCAGGAGCAGGGCACTGAACAGGGCCGACCAGAGGATGCGCTGGAACAGGATCTCGGTCGCCGGCAGGGCCGCCAGCAGCTTGAAGAACAGCGGAAACAAGCCCCACAGCCCGTAGGCGGTGAGGCCCAGGGCATAACCCTGGCGCAAGGCAGACATGAGGGATCCTTAGGCAGGCAACGTTCTTGTCCGGGCAGGATAGCTCAAGGAGCGGTGGGATGCTGGGATGAGGCGGCGCGCTGGCGATTTGCGCGTCACGACGTCAATCGCGGCCATGGCCGCGATCAGTCTTTTAGCGTGGAAAACGGCGCAGTCTTTTCCACTGAAGAGCTCATCGCTAGGCCTGCCCTCACCCCAGCCCTCTCCCAGAGGGAGAGGGGGCGTTGGAGCCCGTAGCGTGAAAACGGCGCGGCCTTTTCCACTGGAGAAGTCATCGCGAGGCTCACCCTCACCCCAGCCCTCTCCCTGCGGGAGAGGGGGTATCCGGGCCCCTGGCAGGAAGCCTGGTAGGGTGGAAAACCGCAAGGCGTTTTCCACGCGTCGCACGAAGGCTAGAACAGTCGCAACGGCGCCTCGTCCAGGGCGGCGCGCTGCTCGCGCAGGGTGAGGATCTGGTCGCCCCAATAGCGTTCGCTGCCGAACCAGGGAAAGCTCTTGGGAAAGGCCGGGTCATCCCAGCGCCGCGCCAGCCAGGCGCTGTAGTGCATCAGGCGCAGGGTGCGCAGCCCCTCGATCAGGGCCAGTTCGCGGGGCTGGAAGTCGTGGAATTCCTCGTAGCCGTCCATCAGTTCGGACAGCTGCGTCAACCGCTCCTGGCGATCGCCGGCCAGCAGCATCCACAGATCCTGCATGGCCGGGCCGTGGCGACAGTCGTCGAGGTCGACGATGTGATAGGCGTCGTCCCGGCAGAGCAGGTTGCCGGGGTGGCAATCGCCATGCAGGCGGATCACGTCGTAGCTGACGCCCTCGAAGAGTTCGTCGAGCCGCAGGAGTAGATCGCGGGCCACCGATTCATAGGCGGGCAGCAGGCTCTGGGGGATGAAGTTGCCGGTCAGCAGGGTATCCAGGGAGGCGTGGCCGTAGCCCTGGACGTCCAGCGTCTCGCGATGCTGGAAGGGTCGGCTGGCGCCCACCGCATGCAGGCGCCCGAGCAACTGGCCCAGGCGGTGCAACTGGTTGAGATCACCCGGCTCGGGCGCCCGACCACCGCGGCGGGGAAAGAGGGCGAAACGGAAGCCGGCATGGGTGAACAGCGTCTGGCCCTCACGCTGCAACGGCGCGACGACCGGTACCTCGCGTTCTTCCAGCTCGGCGGAAAAGGCGTGCTCCTCGAGGATGGCCGCGTCGGTCCAGCGATCCGGGCGATAGAACTTGGCGATCAGCGGGGTCTCGCCCTCGATGCCGATCTGATAGACGCGGTTTTCGTAGCTGTTGAGTGCCAGGACGCGAGCATCGCTGAGATAACCCAGGCTTTCGATGGCATCGATGACGAGGTCGGGGCTGAGATTTTCGAAGGGATGAGACATGGCGCGCTCCTCGGTCACGGGGACGATGGCGATTGCCACCCTGCATCCGGGAGATGCTAACGCAAGGTGACACCTTTGTGAGTTCGAGTTGGTTGCACCTCGTCCGTGCAATGGCGATCCGACCGGCGCGAAGCCGGTGCGCTATGCGTGCGCTGCATGACCTCATCCGTATTCGGCGATTGCATGGCGAGGGGACAGTCTCTTTAGTAAGGCAAGGCGTCGGCCCGGGCCGGCATGCACACGAGGGAGCGAATTCGATGCGACATCCGCTGCGTAATCTAGTGTTCTGGCCGACCTTCCTGACCCTGCTGGCTGCGGTGGTGGCCAGCTACGTCGACCTGCAGGGTTTCCTGGCCTTCACCCAGCGGCTCAACTCACTCCTGCTGGATGATTTTTCCTGGCTGTTCAGCCTGGCGGCGCTGGCCATGGTCGTCCTGACCGCCAGCGTCTATTTTTCGCCGCTGGGACAGGTACGCATCGGTGGCACCGAGGCCAAGCCGCTGCTCAACCGCTGGCGCTGGTTCGTCGTGACCCTGTGCTGCACCTTGGCAGTGGGCGTGCTGTTCTGGACCACCGCCGAACCGCTCTATCACCTGCATAGTCCGCCGACCAGCCTGGGCATCGAGCCAGGTAGCCCGGCGGCAACGCGTTTTGCCATGTCGACGATGTTCATGCACTGGACGCTGACGCCCTATGCCATCTACGTGGTGCCGTCGCTGGTGTTTGCGCTGGCCTTTCATAACCGCAAGCGGGCCTTCAGCATTGGCGCGATGCTCGAGCCGGTGCTTGGCGAGCGGTTGGCCCGGCGGTGCAGCGGTCTCATCGATACCCTGGCGATGTTCGCGCTGGTGGCGGGCATGGCCTCGTCCCTGGGCACGGGTGCTCTGACCCTGGCCGGTGGCCTGGGCCAGTACATCGGGGGCGAGACCACGCCGGCCCGGCTGGGTGTGGTCATCGCGCTGATCGTCGTCACCTACGTCGCCTCGGCCATCAGCGGCCTGCAGAAGGGCATCGTCTGGTGCTCGGTGGTCAACACCTGGCTGATGCTGGCGCTGGGCGCCTTCGTGTTGCTGTGCGGGCCGACGCTCTACATGTTCACCCTGGGCACCGAGGGCCTCGGTGACTACCTGCAGAATTTCTTCTCGCGCAGCCTGTTCACCGGTGCCTCCAGCGGCGACAAGTGGCCGCAGAGCTGGACCATCTTTTACTGGGCGGTATGGTTCGCCTGGGCTCCGGTCAGCGCCCTGTTCCTCGGCAAGATCGGGCGGGGCTACACGGTCCGGGAATTCATTCGCTATACCGCGCTCTACCCGGCGCTGTTCACCGCCCTGTGGATCTGTGTCTTCTCCGGCTTTGCCCTGCACGCCGATCTGGCCAGCGGCGGGGCGCTCAATACCCTGCTGGCGCAACGCGGTATCGAGCACCTGCTCTACGAGCTGCTCGACGAGTTGCCCGGTAGCGGTTGGCTGATCGCCCTGCTGTTGTTCGTGGCCTTCATTTCCTTCGTGACCGCCGCCGATGCCAATACCGACGTCCTGGCCAATCTCAGCGTGCACGGGGTCACCGCCGATGCGGCTGGCGGTAGTCCGCTGCTCAAGCTGCTGTGGGGCGCCATCGTCGGTATCGTCGGCTGGATAATGGTGGCCTTCGTCGGTGTGGATGGCATCAAGATGCTGAGCAACCTGGGCGGCTTTCCCGCGTTGTTCATCGTCATCGGAGCGGCCTGCGCCCTCCCGTACTGGATGAGCGATCCACGGCGCCTGGAGCCGCCGGTCGAGGTGCCCGAGGACGCCCCTGCTCATCCCTTTGGCCAAGTCCTGACGGAACCTGCCTGACATGCCTGTGAGAGAAACCTTCCCCCGGTCGATCCGGGAGATCGAGAACGCCTGGATCTCCCTGGCCGACGGTACACGCCTCGCGGCGCGGCTCTGGCTGCCGGAGGATGCCGAGACATGCCCCGTACCGGCGATCCTCGAATACCTGCCCTACCGCAAGCGCGACGGCACGGCGGTGCGTGATGCCTTGACCCATCCCTGGATGGCCGGGCACGGCTATGCCTGCATACGGGTGGACATGCGCGGCAATGGCGAGTCCGAAGGGCTGATGTTCGACGAGTACCTCAAGCAGGAGCAGGACGATGCCCTGGAGGTGATCGACTGGCTGTGCCGCCAGCCCTGGTGCGACGGCAACGTCGGCATGCAGGGCATCTCCTGGGGCGGCTTCAACAGCCTGCAGGTGGCTGCGCGCCGGCCGGCGGCGCTCAAGGCCATCATCACCCTCTGCTCCACCGACGATCGCTACGCCGACGACATCCACTACAAGGGTGGCGCCCTGCTCATGGAAAACCTGGGCTGGGCCGCCACCATGCTCAACTTTTCCGCCGCGGTGCCCGATCCACTGCTGGTCGGTGCGGCCTGGCGGGAACGCTGGCTGGAGCGCCTGGACAGGATGCCGATGCTGGCCGCCAACTGGCTGGAGCATCCGGTCAAGGATGCCTATTGGCGCCATGGCTCGATCAACGAGGACTATGCCGACATCCAGGCGGCCGTCTACTGCATCGGCGGTTGGGGCGATGCCTACCGCAATACGGTCGCCCGGATGTTCGAGCGACTGCCCGGCCCGAAAAAGGCCCTGATGGGGCCCTGGATTCACAAGTATCCCCATTTCGCCGTGCCCAATCCGGCCATCGGCTTTCTGCAGGAAGCCAAGCGCTGGTGGGATTACTGGCTCAAGGGCATCGACGACGGGATCATGGACGAAGCGGCCGGCGCCTTCTACCTGCAGGATGCTCTGCCGCCACGGCCCAGCTACGCCGAGCGTCCCGGTGCCTGGGCGCGGGTCGCTGCCTGGCCGCCGGAAGAGGGGGAGGAGCTGTGCTGGTCGCTGAGCGACACCGGCTTGGTGAGGGACCTCCGCTCCCTGGAGCAGCCGCGGACCTTCGCCTCGCCGACAACTACCGGCCTGGGTCAGGGGCGTTGGTGCGCCATCTGGTATGGCCCCGACGGCCCCACCGACCAGCGGCGCGACGATGCCCTGTCGCTGTGCTTCGACTCGCCCCCGCTGGACGAACCTCTCGATCTGCTCGGGGCGCCACGCCTGAACCTAACCCTCGCCAGCGACGGGACGGGTGGCCAACTGGTGGCGCGCCTCAATGCGGTGGCGCCCGATGGCCAGGTGCAGCAGATCACCTACGGGGTGCGCAACCTGGCGGTCAGCGATGACATGGCCGAGCAGCGCGCCTTGACCCCGGGCGCTCCCGTGACGCTCGAACTGGTCCTGGACCAGGTCGGTTACCGAGTGCCGGCGGGCTATCGCCTGAGAGTGTCGCTGTCCACCGCGAGTTTTCCGCTGCTCTGGCCCAGTCCGCGCCTGACCCGGCTGAGCCTGCAACCCGGACTGCAGACGCTGGTGTTACCCCGCTTTCATGGGGCGTTGGGTGACTCGCCCTTCGCCGAGCCGGAAAGCGCGCCGCCCGCGCGGTTGGAGGTACTGCGCCAGGCGCAGCCTGGCCGGGTGATCCGCGAGGATGTGGCCAGCGGCGAAATCCAGGTGGAAATCGACGATGATCTGGGCGCCGTGCGCTTTCTCGACCATGGGCTCGAGGTCGACCAGCGTTGCCGGGAACGGTATCGGACCTTGCCGGACGATCCCCTGGCGACCTCCGCCGAGATCCAGTGGCACTACCGTGCCGGCCGCACCGACTGGCAGGTGGAAGTGGACAGCCGCTTGGCCCTGAGCGGTGACACCGAGCACTTCCTCCTGGAGGTGGAGCAGGTCGCCCGCTGCGAGGGCGTCGAGGTCAGTCGGCGGACCTGGCAGCGCCGTCTACCACGGGGCCCCCACTGAGAAAGGAGTGGCTTGCCGCGGAGACGGTGGCGGCTTAGGGTGACTGGCTTCTCGTCCATCGAGTGCCGCCATGACGCTACGCAATGCCAACCTGCCGCCGCTGACCTGTCTGGAAGCCTTCGAGGCAGCGGCCCGGCATGGCAGCTTTACCCTGGCGGCGGCCGAGCTGAACCTGTCGCAGAGTGCCATCAGTCGGCAGATAAGGCGCCTGGAAGAGGACCTGGCCAGGCCGCTGTTCCGCCGTACCGCCCAGGGGATCGCCCTGACTCCGGGTGGCGAGCGCTATTTCGCCAGCGTGCAGCGCTGGCTGCGCGAGCTGGCTGGTGAGTCCGCGGCGCTCAGGCGCCGCAGCGGTGAGCGGCAACTCACCCTGGCCACCACTGCCACCCTGGCTGGGCATTGGCTGGCTGCCAGGCTGCCCGACCTGCAGCAGCGGCATCCGGAACTGGAGGTACGTCTGCTTTGCTGCGACGGTCCCGCGAGCCTGGAACTGAGCGAATTCGACCTGGGCCTGTTCTATCAGCTGGACGACGAACCCGCTCCTGGCGGGCTGACGTCGCTGCCATTGTTTGATCACGAAGGGGTGATCTGTGTCTGCGCGCCTGCCTATCGCCAGCGCCATGGTCTGCCGCGCGATGCTGCGCACCTGCTCGATGGCCACCGACTGCTGGTGCTGGAGGATCACTACCACGACTGGATGACCTGGTCGGACTGGTATCAGGCGCTGGGTCAGGTCTATAAGCCGCCGGCCCATAGCCTCAGAAGTAACAGCTATCAGCTGCTGCTACAGGGAGCCCTGTGCGGCCAGGGCGTGGTGCTTGGCTGGGAGCACCTGTTGCAGGCCGAGCTGGGCGAAGGGCGTCTGTGTCTGGCCCTGCCGGAGCGGGTGCCGAGCCGCGGCCGCTTGAATCTCATGCAGCCGCGCCATCGGCATGCCACCCCGGCCATGCGCCTGTTCCAAACCTGGCTGCTGGAGCAGGCGCAGGACTGATCAGGCGCCGATCACCCCGCCATCCTCGCGGGTGATGACCATCACCGAGGAGCGTGGCTGGCCGTTCGGCTGTTGTTCCGGGAACTGGGAGCCGCCTTCTTCGCCCGGGTGCTGGATGCCGACGAACATCGTCCTGTAGTCCGGCGAGAAGGCCAGGCCGGTGACCTCGCAACCCACCGGGCCGACCAGGAAGCGGCGCATCTCGCCACTGCGCGGATCGGCGCAGAGCATCTGGTTGTTGCCCATGCCCTCGTAGTCGCCCTTGTTGCTGTACTTGCCGTCGGTGAGCACCCAGAGCCGGCCGGCGGCGTCGAAGCCCAGGCCGTCCGGGCTGTTGAACATGTTCTCGGCGTTGATCTGCTGGGAGCCGGCCTCGGGCTTGCCGGCATGCACCTTGGGATTGCCGGCGATGACGAAGAGGTCCCAGTCGAAGGCCAGGGCGCCGGCGTCGTCGCCGTCTTCCCGCCAGCGCACGATCTGGCCATAGAGGTTGTTGGCGCGGGGGTTGGGGCCACCCACCGGCTGGCCGTCCTCGCCGCGCTTGGTGTTGTTGGTCAGGGTGCAATAGACCTGGCCGTCCTTGGGGCTGACGGCGATCCACTCGGGCCGGTCCATGCGCGTGGCGCCGACCTGGCTGCCGGCCTGGCGGGCATGGATGAGTACCTCGGCCTGACCGGCGAAGCCGTTGGCGGGGGTCAGGCCATTCTCGCCGTGGACCAGCGGCAACCACTGGCCGCGGCCCTTGGGGCGGTTCGGGTCGCGATCGCCCTCGTCGAAGCGGGCGACATAGAGGGTGCCCTGGTCGAGCAGGTTGCGATTGGCCTTGGGCTCGGCCTGGATAGGGTCGCGGCTGACGAACTTGTAGATGAATTCGCCGCGCTCGTCGTCGCCCATGTACACCACCGCGCGCCCATCCCGGGTGCGGGTGAGGGCGGCGTTCTCGTGCTTGAAGCGGCCCAGGGCGGTGCGCTTGACCGGCTTGCCCTCGGGATCGAAGGGGTCGATCTCGGTGATCCAGCCATGGCGGTTGAGTTCGTTGGGGTTCTGCGCCAGGTCGAAGCGGTCGTCGTGCAGGTGCCAGTCGTTCTCCACGCTGGCGTGCTTGACGCTATAGCGCTTCTGGGCGGCGTCGAACTTCAAGTTGGCGTCGCGGCTGCCGAAGACGTCGGTGAAGTTCTCTTCGCAGGTCAGATAGGTGTGCCAGGGCGTGGCGCCGCTGGAGCAATTCTGGAAGGTACCCAGGACCTCGCGTCCGGCCGGATCGGCCGCGGTCTTCAGCAGCTCATGGCCGGCGGCCGGACCGCTGACGGCGATGGGCGTATTGCCGTGCACCCGACGGTTGTAGGGCGAGCCCTGGACGAAGTGCCACTGGCCGTCCTTACGCCGTACCTCGATCACCGAGACGCCCTCGGCGGCCTGGGCCTTGCGGGTGTCTTCCAGCGACTTGGGCGGGGTGCCGTGGCTGAGCAGATAGCGGTAGTTGGTGTATTCGTTGTTGATCGCCATCAGCGCCCGCTCCGCATCGTCCGGGAAGGGGAAGAAGGCCATGCCGTCGTTGTTGTCGCCGAACTGCAGCGCCTGATCGGCGGCGCTCGGGCTGCCGTCGGGGCGGAAGGCCGGGCCATCGGTGTGCAGCGGCTGGCCCCAGCTGATGAGCACGCTGGCGCGATAGCCGGGCGGCACCACCAGGGTGTCGGCGGTGGAGGCGGGGATGTTGGCGAAGCCGATCAGCGGATTGCCACTGGCTTCGCTCACGGCATCGGCCAGGGCGCTGCGACCGAGCAGGCCGCCGCCAAGGAACAGGGCGGCACCGGCCAGGGCCCCGGCGCCGATGAAGCGGCGGCGGCTGAGATGGACGAGGCGTTCGAGATCGGTCTGTTCGCTGTGCATGCTGGAGGCTTCCTTACGGTGTGCAGGCGAGGCTAGTCAGACTGAATGACGTTTTGGTGACAAGGCTAGTCGCCGGGCGGCGGCGTTCGGGCCAGGCAATAGACATCGACCCGCCGGGCACCGGCGCGCTTGAGCAGGCGCGCCAGGCTGTCCGCGGTGGCGCCGGTGGTCAGGACGTCGTCCACCAGGGCCACGTGCCTGCCGGCCAGCGCCGCCTCGTCCAGCAGGGCGAAGGCCTGCCGGAGATTGCGCTGGCGTTCGCTGGCACTCAGCCCTTGCTGACTGTGCTGTTCCTGCACACGTTGTAACACTTTCGCGTTCACCGGCAATTGCACGGCCTTGCCGAGCCAGTCGGCCAGCAGGCCAGCCTGGTTGAATCCACGCTGACGCAGGCGTTGCGGTGAGAGAGGCACCGGCAACAGCAACTCCGGGCGTGGCTGCCCCTCGTCGAACAGGTGCTGCAGGTGCCGCGCCAGCAGGGTACCGGCCAGCCGGCCGAGACTGCCCTGGTCGCGGTGCTTGAACCTGTTGATCACGGCGTCGACCGGAAAGGCATAGCGCCAGGGCGCCAGCACCTGGTCGAAGGCCGGTGGCCTGGCCAGGCAGGCGCCACAGAGCAGGCCATCCACCGGCAGGGGCAGGGCGCAGCACGAGCAATGGGCGCCCAGCCAGGGCAACTCGCTGTCGCAGCCCTCGCAGAGGGGCAGGCCTGCGGGCAGCCAGGCGGCGCACAGAGCGCAACTGGTGCCCGGGCGCAGGCGCTGCCACTGGCGCTGCAGGACATGGCGGAGGGGTGGGGACATGGCGGCATCCGTGCCGTGGGAGATCCCTACTGTGCCAGGCCGGGCGCCTGGCCACCAGTCAGCCGCGGATCAGCCAGCTCATCACCATCAGCCCGAGGATCAGCCAGATCACGCCGCCCACCACCGAGCGGGCCATGAAGGCGCGCACCGCGGCATAGAGCAGCAGCAGGCCGATGGCCAGGACCACGAAGCTGATGTAGGAGTCGTCCATGCCGATGGAGCGAGCCATGCCATGGAGAAAGTCGTGCACGGCGTCGGCCAGGCCGCCCAGAACCGAGCCGAACAGATCGATTATGAAACGGATGACCTGGCCGAGCGCCGCGCCGAGCCAATCGAAGAAGCCTTCAGTACGCATGGGTGTTTCCGAGTCCTTGGCAATGTCCCTTGGAACCTGCGAAGCCCGCCGGGTTCGCCAGCGATCCGCGCTACACTGCGCGTTTTCCGCAATGTCCCTCAAGTCCCCCGTGATGATTGTTGCCGATTCGCTTCCCCTGGTCCTCTTGCCCGGCCTGCTGTGCGACGAGCGCCTCTGGACCACCCAGGCCGCCGACCTGGCCGATACCTGCGCTGTACACATCCCCGATCTCACCCGGGATGTCGGTATCGCCGCCATGGCTCGCCGGGTGCTGGCCGAGGCGCCGCCGCGTTTCGCCCTGGGTGCGCTGTCCATGGGCGGCTACGTCGCCTTCGAGATCCTGCGCCAGGCCCCGGAGCGGGTGGCGCGGCTGGCCCTGTTCGACACCATGGCCAGCCCGGACGCCCCCGAGCGCGCCGCCCAGCGCCGCGCCATGCTCGAGCTGGCGGAGCGCGGGCGCTTCCTCGGCATCAGTCCGCAGCTGCTGCCGCGGCTGATCCATGCCTCGCGCCTGGGCACGCCGGTCGCCGACACCGTACTGGCCATGGGCAAGGCGGTGGGCAAGGAGGCCTTCCTGCGCCAGCAGCGGTCGATCATCGAGCGGGTCGACTCGCGCCCGACCCTGGCGCAGATCCAGATACCGACGCTGATCGTGGTCGGCGCTCAGGACCAGCTCACCCCTCCGCCTGAGGCCGAGCTCATGCACGCCGGCATCCAGGATTCACGCCTGGTGGTGCTGGACGACTGCGGCCACCTGCCGCCGCTGGAGCTGCCGGAACGGACCACGGCGCTGTTGCGGGAGTGGCTGGCTTAGCCACCTGGTAGGCGCTACTGAACCCCGCCGCCAGGCGGGCCTCCATTGGCAAAGCCCTGGAGAAGCGCGCCATGTCCCGTCGCCTACCCCTGTCGATCCTGTCCCTGCTGCTGGGCCTGGCTCCTGCCGCCGTGGCCCTGGCCGCGCCGGTCGACGCGGGCCAGCCCGAACAACTGCACTTCGCCGATGACGGCGTCATCCCCAACAGTCGCCTGCCGGTGCTGCTCTATCGCCAGGTGCCCCTGGACGGCGCCGACCGCGCAGCGGCCTTGGAACGCCTGTTCGCCCGCCATGACTGGCCGCCGCAGTGGCGCTATGGCGTCTACGACTACCATCACTACCACCCCAATGCTCATGAGGTACTCGGGGTGGCGCGGGGTCAGGCGAAGCTGCGCCTGGGCGGCGAGCGGGGCCAGGACGTGAGCGTGGCGGCGGGTGACGTGGTGGTGCTACCCGCGGGCACCGGCCACCGCAGCCTGGAGTCCAGCGCGGACTTCCTGGTGGTGGGAGCCTATCCGCCGGGCCAGGAAGATTTCATCACCCAACGCGCCGATCCCGCGGCCCATGCCCGCGCGCTGGCGCTGATCGGCCAGGTACCCCGCCCGCTGACCGATCCGGTCACCGGGCAAGATGGTGCGCTACCCGACCTCTGGCGCTAGCAGAGCCGCGCCAGGGTGGCCTCATCCGGCTGGCCGGCGAAGAAGGTCTTCAGCGCCTGGCGGAAGGGTTCGGGATCCTCGGCCACGGCGGCGAAGAGGGTGAGGCTGGAGTGGAACTTGAGATCGTCCGGTTGCCCGAACAGGGCGGTAGGTGAGAGGTCGGGGTGCTCCAGCGCCGCCGCCGTGATCTCGCGCAGCCGCGGCCCCAACAGGGGATGCGCCACGTAGGCGCTGGCTTCGTCGCGCGAGGCGATGGCATAGCGCTGCGCAGTCTCACTCCGGCCGAGCCCGGCGATCTGCGGGAAGACGAACCACATCCAGTGGCTGCGTTTGCGCCCGGCACTGATCTCCGCCAGGGCGCTGGCATAGGTCGTCGCCTGGGCATCGACGAAGCGTTGCAAGTCGGGGGCGGTGGGCATGGGAAAACTCCGGGCCTTTTGCCTATCGGCAGGCTGGCCCGGAGGAAGTGCCGGCCATGAGACGAGCGGTCTAGCCGCGTACCGTCCGGTAGCCGGTCTCGCCGCCTTCGGGGATCTCGTCCAAATCGATCCGCGAGGTCTCGGGCAGGCTCAGGCCACCGACCAGGCCGAGCAGGGCGATCAGGATCAGGTAGAGCGCCGGGGAAAGATTGCTGCCGGTGGTGCCGATCAGCCAGGTGGCCATCAGCGGGGCGGTGCCGCCGAAGATGGTGTAGGCCAGGTTATAGGTGATGGCGCCCGCGGTGTAGCGGGTACGGGTCGGAAAGACCTCGCTGAGCAGGGGTGCCGTCACCACGTTGCACAGCACCGCGCCGGCGCCCAGCAGCAGCGAGCCCAGCAGGGCGCTGCCGAACTGGCCGCTACTGGCCAGCAGCAGCGCCGGATAGACGCCCACCGCCAGTACCAGGCTGGCCAGCACCGTGGTCATGCGCCGCCCGATGCGGTCGGTGACGCGCCCGAGTACCGGGCAGGCGGCCGCGGCGGCGAACAGGGTGATCAGGCTGATGGCCAGGGCCGCGGCCCGGTCGAAGCCGCCGGCCAGCTGCAGGTAGGTGGAGAAGTAGGTGGTGAACATATAGAAGGACAGCGCCGTCAGCGAGATGAAGGCGCCCAGGCGCAGGATGGAGCGACCCTGCAGCCGCAGCGTCTCGCCCAGCGGCGAGTGGCTGACCTCGTGGTCGGCCTCCAGCGCCTGGAAGGCCGGGGTCTCGTCCAGCTTGAGCCGCAGGTAGAGGCCGATCAGGCCCAGCGGCGCGGCGGCCAGGAAGGGGATGCGCCAGCCCCAGTCGGCCATGGCCGCGGCGCCCAGCAGCCGTTCCAGGCCCCAGGCGGTCAGCGCCGCACTGGCGAAGGCCAGGAAGGTGGAAACCGGCACGAAGCTGCCATAGCGCCCGCGGCGATCGCGCGGCGAGTGCTCCATCACGTAGGCGCAGGCACCGGCGTATTCACCACCGGCGGAAAAGCCCTGGGCGCAGCGGATCAGCGTCAGCAGGATCGGCGCCCAGATGCCGATGGTGGCGTAGCTGGGCAGGATGCCGATCAGCGCGGTGGCGCCGGCCATGATCAGGATGGTCAGCGCCAGGGTGCGCTTGCGGCCGATGCGATCGCCGAGCAGGCCGAAGACGATGCCGCCCAGCGGCCGGAAGGCGAAGGCCACGGCGAACACGGCGAAGGTCTTGAGCAGGCCGGCGGTCGCGTCGCCACTGGGAAAGAAGTGGGCGGCGAGCAGGGTGGCGAGAAAGCCGTACAGGGCGAAATCGAACCATTCGACGAAGTTGCCGATGGACGCGGCGGAGATGACCTTGCGCAGGGTGGCGGGTGAAACGGACGTCGCTGTCTGGCTCATGGCGGGCCTCAGGAAAAGGGAGGGGGCGGAGGCAGAAATGAAGCGCCTTGTCTTATCGTGTTGGAGTCGGGGCGTACCGCAGGTCGACGCTAGTCCTTTTCGCCTGACCGAGCAGTCCCGGCAGCGACTTGTCCACCGTTGGAACCGACTTCAGGAGTCTCGCGATGCCCATGACCCACGACTACGCCGCCCAGGAGCCCGCCCGGGCCGACGTCGATGCCCTGCCAGGGGTGACCCTGCTGGAATTCGGCGCGCCCTGGTGTGGCCATTGCCGCGCTGCCCAACCGATGCTCGCCCAGGCCCTGGAGGAGTATCCCGGCGTGCGCCACCTGAAGATCGAGGATGGCGCCGGGCGACGCCTGGGGCGCTCCTTTCGGGTCAAGCTTTGGCCCACGCTGATCCTGCTCAAGGACGGCCAGGAATTGGCGCGGCTGGTGCGCCCGAGCGCCGTGGCAGCGCTGAGCGAAGCCCTGGTCTTGACGGACTGACCGGTCGCTCCGCTCGTCTCCGCCCCGCTTGACAAGGACAGGGCTAGAACATAAGTTTCAAACAACTGTTTAAACGCTCGCGGGCAGCGGCCCGCCTTCCTCGACAACAAGCATTCGCAAAGAGGTAACAGTCATGCCCGATTACAAGGCCCCCCTGCGGGACATCCGCTTCGTTCGCGACGAACTGCTGGGTTATGACGCGCACTACCAGAGCCTGCCCGGTTGCGGCGATGCCACTCCCGACATGGTCTCCGCCATCCTCGAAGAAGGCGCCAAGTTCTGCGAGCAGGTGCTGGCGCCGCTCAATCGCATCGGCGATCAGCAGGGCTGCACCTGGAGCGAGGAGGGTGTGAAGACCCCCGACGGCTTCAAGGAAGCCTATGCCCAGTTCGTCGAAGGCGGCTGGCCGAGCCTGGCGCACAGCCCGGCCCACGGTGGTCAGGGCCTGCCCGAGTCGCTCGGCATCTCGCTGTCGGAAATGGTCGGCCAGGCCAACTGGTCCTGGGGCATGTACCCCGGCCTGTCCCACGGTGCCATGAACACCCTGGAACAGCACGGCACCGACGAGCAGAAGCACACCTACCTGGAAAAGCTGGTGACCGGCGAGTGGACCGGCACCATGTGCCTGACCGAACCCCACTGCGGTTCCGACCTGGGCATGCTGCGCACCAAGGCCGAGCCGCGCGCGGATGGCAGCTACGCCATCACCGGCACCAAGATCTTCATCTCCGCCGGTGAGCACGACATGGCCGAGAACATCGTGCACATCGTGCTGGCCCGCCTGCCCGACGCCCCCGCCGGCACCAAGGGCATCTCGCTGTTCATCGTTCCCAAGCGTCTGCCCGACGCCAGCGGCGCCGCCGGCGAGCGCAACGCCGTGCATTGCGGTTCCCTCGAACATAAGATGGGCATCCACGGCAACGCCACCTGCGTGATGAACTTCGACGGCGCCACCGGCTTCCTGATCGGCCCGCCGAATCGCGGCCTGAACTGCATGTTCACCTTCATGAACTTCGCCCGCATCGGTACCGCCCTGCAGGGCCTGGCCCATGCCGAGGTGGCCTTCCAGGGTGGCCTGAAGTACGCCCGCGAGCGGCTGCAGATGAGATCCCTGACCGGCCCCAAGGCGCCGGAAAAGCCCGCCGATCCCATCATCGTCCACCCCGACGTGCGCCGCATGCTGCTGACCATGAAGGCCTTCGCCGAAGGCAGCCGGGCGATGATCTACTACACCGCCAAGCTGGTGGACGTCCTCAAGTACAGCCAGGACGAGGAGCAGAAGCAGCAGGTCGAGACCCAGCTGGCCTTCCTCACCCCCATCGCCAAGGCCTTCATGACCGAGGTCGGCTTCGAGGCGGCCAGCCACGGCGTGCAGATCTACGGCGGCCATGGCTACATCGCCGAGTGGGGCATGGAGCAGAACCTGCGCGATGCCCGCATCGCCATGCTCTACGAGGGCACCACCGGCATCCAGGCCATCGACCTGCTGGGTCGCAAGGTGCTGATGACCCAGGGTGAGTCGCTCAAGGCGTTCACCAAGGTGGTGCACAAGTTCTGCCAGGCCAATGCCGAGAACGCCGAACTCAAGGCCTTCGTCGAGCCGCTTGCCAAGCTGAACAAGGAGTGGGGCGAGATCACCCTCAAGGTCGGCATGGCTGCCATGAAGGATCGCGAGGAAGTGGGCGCCGCCGCCGTCGACTACCTGATGTACTCCGGCTACTGCTGCCTGGCCTACTTCTGGGCCGACATGGCCCGGGTCGCCGCCGAGAAGCTGGCCGCCGGTACCGACGAAGCCGCCTTCTACCAGGCTAAGCTGGCCACCGCGCGCTTCTACTACCAGCGCCTGCTGCCCCGTACCCGCGCCCATGCTGAGGCGCTGCTGGCCGGCGCCGGCAGCCTGATGGCCCTGGCCGAGGAAGACTTCGCCCTCGGTTACTAAGCCGTCGCAGCTCCGCTGAAAACCCCGCCCTGGCGGGGTTTTTGCCTTTTCGCGGGGGCGAAAATCCGACACTGGGAGACCTCTGATCGGCTGACCGAAGGGTCAGATCATGAACCTATGTCTCCCTTCCGGTTCGGTCTTACACTCGAGTCATACCGACAAGAACACCTTCCGAGGAGACTCGACATGGCCGACTATACCCCGCCGCTTCGCGATATCCGTTTCGTGCTGGATGCCGTCCTCAAGGTCAAGGAACGCTGGAGCCAGTGGCCCGCGCTGGCCGAGGTGGTCGACGGCGAGACCGCCGATGCCATCCTCGAAGAAGCCGGCAAGCTGTGCGCCCAGGAACTGGCGCCGCTCAATCGCAATTCCGATGAAGAAGGCTGCCACTGGCAAGACGGCGAAGTGACCACGCCCCAGGGCTTCCGCCAGGCCTACCAGGCCTTCGCCGAGGGCGGCTGGGTCGGCGTCGGCGGTGATCCCGAATACGGCGGCATGGGCATGCCCAAGGTGCTCACCGCCCAGGTCGAGGAGATGATGCACGCCAGCTGCCTGGCCTTCGGCCTCTACCCGATGCTCAGCGCCGGTGCCTGCCTGGCGCTGCATGCCCATGGCAGCGAAGCGCTGAAGCAGGCCTACCTGCCCAATCTCTACAGCGGCCAGTGGGCCGGCTCCATGTGCCTGACCGAGCCCCATGCCGGTACCGACCTGGGGCTGATCCGCACCCGCGCCGAACCCCAGGCCGACGGCAGCTACCGGGTCACCGGCACCAAAATCTTCATCACCGCCGGCGAGCACGACCTCACCGAGAACATCATCCACCTGGTGCTGGCCAAGCTGCCCGACGCCCCGGCCGGTTCCAAGGGCATCTCGCTGTTCCTGGTACCCAAGATCCGGGTGGACGAGGCGGACAACCTGGGCGAGCGCAATGCCGTGGCCTGTGGCTCCCTGGAGCACAAGATGGGCATCAAGGGCGCTGCCACCTGCGTGATGAATTTCGACGGGGCGGTCGGTTACCTGGTGGGCGAGGTCAACAAGGGCCTGGCGGCCATGTTCACCATGATGAACTACGAGCGCCTGGGCGTCGGCATCCAGGGCCTGGGCTCGAGCGAGCGCTCCTACCAGAACGCCCTGGCCTATGCCCGCGAACGTCTGCAGAGCCGCTCGCCGGCTGGCATCCAGCAGGCCGCCAAGAATGCCGATCCGATAATCGTGCACCCCGATGTACGGCGCATGTTGCTGACCATGAAGGCGCTCAACGAGGGCGGCCGGCTGTTCTCCAGCTACGTCGCCCTGCAGCTGGACACCGCCAAGTACAGCCCGGAGCCGGTCGAGCGCGAGCGCGCCGAGGCCCTGGTGGCGCTGCTCACCCCGGTGGCCAAGGGCTTCCTCACCGATCTCGGCCTGGAGCTGTGCGTGCATGGCCAGCAGGTGTTCGGCGGCCATGGCTACATCCGCGAATGGGGCCAGGAGCAACTGGTGCGCGACGTGCGCATCACCCAGATCTACGAAGGCACCAATGGCATCCAGGCCCTCGACCTGGTCGGCCGCAAGCTGGCCGGCAGTCGTGGCGCCCTCTATCGGCCCTTCAGCGAAGAGATCCATGGCTATCTCGCCAGCCTGCCGGCGGACAGCGAATTCGCCGCGCCCCTGCGCCAGGCGCTGGATCAGCTGGACGGCGTGACCGAGTGGCTGCTGCAGGCCGGTGCCGCCGATCCTCACCAGCTCGGCGCGGCCTCGGTGGACTACCTGCACCTGTTCGGCTACGTCGCCTATGGCTATCTCTGGACGCGGGCCGCCGTGGCCGCCGCGGAGCAGGAAGCCAGCTTCGCCGAGGCCAAGCTGGCCACCGCGCGCTTCTATTTTGCCCGCCTGCTGCCGCGCACCCTGAGCCTGGCTGCCGCCGTGCGCAGTGGCGCGCAGCCGCTCTACGCCCTGGCCGAGGAGGCGTTCTAAGCGACTGAGCGGCAAGGTGATTAGCCATTCCGTGTAAGCCTTGGCTTACACGACGTCGCCGCGATAAGCCATCGCCCGGGCTCGGGGAGCTGCGTAATCTACACCCATCGGATCGCGGTACAGGATGTACCCAGCGCTCCAGGTGATTTCAAGGAAATGTGGCCAGGATGGCCCCCCGGCAAGGATGTCGGGCAGAGACTCTCAAGGATAGATGGCTAAGGATTGGCGGCCCGACACGGAAGTCGGGTTAAGTCTGCGAAACCCCGCTTCGGCGGGGTTTTTTATTGCCCGCCGGAACCTGATTCAGGGCCTGCCAGTCTTAGCAGCATCTTCTTGCCTGCCCTGTACTGGAGCCCGATATGGACCTCGTCCGCCTCATCTTCGCCATCATCCTGCCTCCGGTAGGCGTCTTCCTGCAGGTCGGCTTTGGCGGCGCCTTTTGGCTGAACATCCTGCTGACGCTGCTGGGCTATATTCCGGGTATCATCCATGCCGTCTGGGTGATTGCCCGTCGCTGATCGGTGCCCTGGGCGCGCCTCGCGCGTCCACTGTCGCTTAGCTGGCCGACAGGCCAGCGCCAACCGGGACGAAGGGGCCAGCGTGCACGACGTCCGCGCTAGGCGAAGGCACGCTGCGCAGCACCGTTCGAGGCAGTCCGGCCAATGGCTGGCAGGCGCCTCGACCGACTGCCGGTCGTGCTTCGGTCAGTGACGCCACCCCTCCGCAGGCAGAGGCTTCGCCGTCGCCGACCGTTTTGTCCCGTACAAGGCTTTCAGACCTTATGAATCGCGAGTCGCCCCTGGATCAGAAGCACTTCAGCCAGATCCTCAAACGCAACCTCACGCTGCCTCTAAGTATCGGCGTCTTCAGCGCGATCTTCTTCATCGCCATCATCTATTACCTGCTGAAGGTCACCCAGTGGGTCGAGCACACCGATCGCGTCATCAGCGAGGCCAATGCCAATTTCCGCCTGGTCGTGGACCTGGAAACCGGCATGCGCGGCTACCTGCTGAGCGGCAACACCGGCTTCCTGCAGCCCTATGAGCGGGCGCTGCCCAACGTCGAGCCGCAGCTCGACGAGCTGAAGAACCTAGTCAGCGACAGCGCCGTGCAGATTCGCCGTCTCGAACGCATCGAGGCGGTGCACCGCGAGTGGCGCCAGTACGCGAGCCAGGTGATCGAGGCGCGGCGAGTCGGCGGCGACTTCCAGACCCCGCTGAACGATGGCCAGGGCAAGAACCGCATCGACAGCATCCGCCGCGATTACACCGACTTCATCGCCTACGAAGAGCAGATGCGTGCCGAGCGCACCGAGACGGCCAGCCGGATGACGGTGATCTTCGTCGCGGCCTTCCTCATCGTCAGCCTGCTGCTCTCGGCCATCATGGCCTTCTTCGGTCGCCGCGAACTCATGCGGCTCTCCGCGACCTACACCCGGCTGCTCGACCAGCAGGCCGATCACACCGAGAACCTGGAGCGGCAGAGCTGGTTCCGTTCGGGCCAGAATCAGCTGTCCGAAGCCGTCATCGGCCAGGCGGCGCTGGCGCCCCTGGGGCAGAGCATCCTGCAATTCCTGGCGCGCTACCTGGGTGCCGCGGCGGGTGCCCTCTATGTGCGTCTCGACGACGGTTCCCTGGAACGGGTCGCGGATTACGCCCTGGACGATGAAGGTCGGCGCCGCCGCCAGCGCCTGGCTCCGGGCGAAGGCCTGGCCGGGCAGGCGGTACTGGAAGGTCGCAGCCTGGCACTGGAGCAACTGCCAGTCGACTACCTCAAGGTCAATTCCGCATTGGGCGAGCGTGAAGCCAGCGCGGCGCTCATCGTGCCCATCGAGAACGATGGCCGGGTGAACGGCGTGGTCGAGCTGGGCTTCCTGCGCGCCCTGCGCCCGCAGGACCAGGAGTTGCTGACGCTGATCGCCGACTCCATCGGTTCCTCGGTGGAGGCCGCGCGCTATCGCCAGCGGCTGCAGCAGGTACTGGCGGAAACCCAGCAGCTCAACGAGGAGCTGCAGGTCCAGCAGGAAGAGCTGCGCACCGCCAACGAGGAGCTGGAAGAGCAATCCCAGGCCCTCAAGGAGTCCCAGGTCAACCTGGAACAGCAGCAGGCGGAGCTGGAGCAGACCAACGAGCAGCTGTCCGAGCAGGCCCAGGAGCTGCTGCAGCAGCGCGACGTGCTGGACGACCGCAACAATCGCCTCAACGAAGCCCAGCAGCTGCTGGAGGACCGCGCGCGGGAGCTGGAGCGGGCCAGCCAGTACAAGTCGGAATTCCTGGCCAACATGTCCCATGAGCTGCGCACCCCGCTGAACAGCTCGCTGATCCTCTCCAAGCTGCTGGCGGACAACCCCGTCGGCAATCTCAGCGACGAGCAGGTGCGCTACGCCGAGTCCATCTATTCGGCGGGCAACGACCTGCTCACCCTGATCAACGACATCCTCGACATCTCCAAGGTCGAGGCCGGCATGCTGGAGATCCGCCCGGAGCAGATGTCGATGCGTCGCCTGGTGGAGAGTCTCAAGGTCGCCTTCGAGCCGGTGGCCCAGAACAAGGGCGTCGCCTTCGTGGTGGAGCTGGATGCGCGGATGCCGCCGGCCTTCTTCAGCGATCGCCAGCGGGTCGAGCAGATCCTCAAGAACCTGCTATCCAACGCCTTCAAGTTCACCGAGCACGGCCAGGTGACGCTGCGGCTGTCCCTGGAGGACGGCCAGCCCAGTTTCGCGGTGAGCGACACCGGTATCGGTATCGCTGCCGAGCAGCAGGAGCTGATCTTCGAGGCCTTCCGCCAGGCGGACGGCGCCATCACCCGGCGCTATGGCGGGACCGGGCTGGGGTTGTCGATCTCCCGCGACCTGGCGCTGTTGCTGGGTGGCACCCTGACCGTCACCAGCCAGCCGGGCGAGGGCAGCACCTTCACCCTGCGCCTGCCGCTGGAGTACCAGGAAGCCGCCGCGCCGACCCTGCCGGTGACGCCGGTCACCGCGCCGGCCGCGGCCAGCGCCCCGGCTGCGGCGTCCGTCGCCATGCCGGCCCTGGCCGCCACGGCGCGGCCGCAGTCGGCGCCGCCAGTCACCGAGGCCGCGGCCCCGGTGGGCAATGCCTTCACCGACGACCGCGACAGCTGGCCCTATCCGGATCGCCGGGTGCTGGTGATCGAGGACGAGGTGCCCTTCGCCCAGATCCTCTACGACCTGGCCCATGAGCTGAAGTACAGCTGCCTGGTCACCCATCGCGCCGAAGAAGGCTTCGCCGCCGCCCTGGAATACCGCCCGGACGCCATCCTGCTGGACATGGGCCTGCCGGACCACTCCGGCCTGACGGTGCTGGAGCGGCTCAAGGAAAACCCGCTGACCCGGCACATCCCGGTGCACGTGGTCTCGGCCTCGGATCGCATCGAGACCGCCATGCACATGGGTGCGGTCGGCTACGCCATCAAGCCCACCACCCGCGACGAACTCAAGGAGGCCTTCGGCCGCCTGGAAGCCAAGTTCGCCGCCGGTATCAAGCGGGTGCTGCTGGTGGAAGACGACGCCCTGCAGCGGGACAGCATCGCCAAGCTGATCGGCGACGTGGACGTGGAGATCACCGCGGTGGAGATGGGCAGCCAGGCACTGGAACTGCTGCGTGCGGAGGTCTACGACTGCATGGTCATCGACCTCAAGCTGCCCGACATGGAAGGCGGCGAGTTGCTCGAACGCATGGCCAGCGAGGACATCTGCTCCTTCCCGCCAGTGATCGTCTATACCGGCCGCAGCCTGTCGCGCGACGAAGAAGCCGCGCTGCTCAAGTATTCGCGCTCCATCATCATCAAGGGTGCCCGTTCACCGGAGCGCCTGCTCGACGAGGTGACGCTGTTCCTGCACAAGATCGAGGCCGACATGCCGCTGGATCGCCAGCGCATGCTGGAGAGCGCCCGCAGCCGCGAGAAGGCCTTCGACGGCCGCACCCTGTTGCTGGTGGACGACGACGTGCGCAACATCTTCGCCCTCACCAGCGCCCTGGAGCAGAAGGGTGCCAAGGTGGAGATCGCCCGAAACGGCCTGGAAGCCTTGGAGAAGCTCGACAACAGCGACACCATCGACCTGGTGCTGATGGACATCATGATGCCGATGATGGACGGCTACGAAGCCATGCGCGAGATCCGCAAGCGGCCGCACATGAAGAAGCTGCCGATCATCGCCATCACCGCCAAGGCCATGAAGGACGACCAGGAGCGCTGCCTCGCCGCCGGCGCCAGCGACTACCTGGCCAAGCCCATCGACCTGGACCGACTGTTCTCGCTGATCCGCGTCTGGATGCCCTCGCTGGAGCGCCTCTAGGTCATGAGCGAGCGGCTGCAGGACATCGAGCTGAGGTTGCTGCTGGAAGGCATCTTCCTCAGGTACAGCCACGACTTCCGCAACTACTCCAAGGCCTCGCTCAAGCGCCGGGTGCTGCAGGCGCTGGCGCGCTTCGAGTGCCCGAGCATCTCGGCGCTGCAGGACCGGGTGCTGCGCGATCCGGCGCTGTTCGCCGAGCTGCTGCAATTCATCACCATCCCGGTGAGCGAGATGTTCCGCGATCCGGGCTACTTCCTCGCCCTGCGCCAGCAGGTGGTGCCGGTGCTGCGCACCTATCCCTCGCTCAAGGTGTGGATCGCCGGTTGCAGTACCGGCGAGGAAGTCTTCTCGATGGCTATCCTGTTCCAGGAAGAGGGGCTGCTGGACCGCACCCTGTTCTATGCCACCGACATCAATCCGCGCTCCATGGACAAGGCCCGCCAGGGCATCTTCCCGCTGGAGCGGATGCGTGCCTACACCGCCAGCTACCAGAAAGCCGGCGGCACCCGGGCCTTCTCCGACTACTACACCGCGGCCTACGACGGCGCCTTGTTCGACAAGTCGCTGATCGCCAACGTGACCTTCGCCGACCACAGCCTGGCCACCGACAGCGTCTTTTCCGAGACGCAGCTGGTGTCCTGCCGCAACGTGCTCATCTACTTCAACAAGAATCTGCAGAATCGGGCGCTCGGGCTGTTCCACGAGTCCCTGAGTCACCGCGGCTTTCTCGGCCTGGGCAGCAAGGAGTCGCTGGACTTCTCCGCCTATGCCAGCCACTTCGAGCCGGTGGTGAAGCAGGAACGGCTGTTCCGCAGGCTCTAGCATGTTCCCGCCCGTCAAGCCGTTGCGCCTGATCGTCATCGGAGCCTCTGCCGGCGGGCTGCAGGTGCTGCTGCGCCTGCTCACCGCGCTGCCGGCCAGTTATCGCCTGCCGCTGGCGGTGGTGCTGCACCTGCCCGACGACCGCACCTCGCGGCTGGCCGAATTGTTCCAGACCCGTCTGGCACTGCGGGTGCGCGAGGCCGAGGACAAGGACGCTATACTGCCGGGCACCCTGTATTTTGCGCCGCCGGGCTATCACTTGCTGGTAGAGGACGACTTCACCCTGTCGTTGTCGCGCGACGAGCCGGTGCAATTCTCCCGGCCGTCCATCGACGTGCTGTTCGAAAGCGCGTCCGATGCCCTGGGCGGACAGGTCTGCGGCATCCTGCTGACCGGTGCCAACCAGGACGGTGCCAGCGGGCTGCACACCCTGAGCCAGAACGGTGGCGTCACGGTCGTCCAAGCGCCGAGTTCGGCCGAGGTCCCGACCATGCCCGAGGCGGCGCTGAAGAGATTCCACCCGGATTTCGTGCTGGATGTGCCGGGCATCCATCTATTGCTCACCGAGCTGGAACGCGACCATGGCTGATGTACCCGTCGAGCAGGCGAAGATCCTGCTCGTAGACGACCTGCCGGAGAACCTTCTGGCACTGGAAGCCTTGCTGCGTAGCGAGGAGCTGGAGATCTTCCAGGCCACCTCCGCCGAGGCGGCGCTGGAGCTGTTGCTGATGCACGAGTTCGCCCTGGCGATCCTCGACGTGCAGATGCCGGGCATGAATGGCTTCGAACTGGCGGAGATGATGCGGGGCCTGGAAAAGACCCGGCACATCCCCATCGTCTTCGTCAGCGCCGCCGGCCGCGACCTGAACTATGCCTTCAAGGGCTACGAGAGCGGTGCGGTGGACTTCCTGCACAAGCCCCTCGACGTCCATGCGGTGAAGAGCAAGACCCGGGTGTTCGTCGACCTCTACTGGCACCGCAAGCGCCTCGCCGAGCAGCTCGTGGCCCTGGAACAGAGCCGCCAGGAGCAGGAGGTCCTGCTCGCCGAGCTGCGCCAGACCCAGGTGGAGCTGCAGCAGGCGGTACGCACCCGCGACGACTTCATGTCCATGGTCTCCCATGAACTCAAGACGCCGCTCAACACCCTGATGCTCGAAGCCCAGCTGCGCCGCATGTACCTGGACAAGGGCAAGCTGGAGGCCTTCACCCCCGACAAGCTGGCCGGCATGGCCGAGCGTGACGAGCGGCAGATCCAGCGGCTGGTACACCTGATCGACGACATGCTCGACATCTCGCGCATCCGTACCGGCAAGCTGTCGATCCGTCCGTCCCAGTGCGACCTCGCCGCCCTGGTGAACACCGTGGTGGACAGCTTCGCCTCGCAATTCGCCGCCGCCGGCTGCGCGGTGGAGCTGCACGCCGAAGGCTCGGCCCCGGGCTACTGGGACGAATTCCGCATCGAGCAGGTGATCACCAACCTGCTGACCAACGCCATGAGATACGGTGCCGGGCGGCCGGTGGAAATCTCCCTGCGCAGCGATGGGGCCGACGTCGAGCTGAGCGTCAAGGACCATGGCATCGGCATCCCGGTGGAACACCAGGCGCTGATCTTCCGCCAGTTCGAGCGCGCCAGCGGCACCGAGAATATCGCCGGCCTGGGCCTGGGACTCTATATCGCCGACCAGATCGTCAAGGCCCACCGCGGCAGCCTGCACGTGGAAAGCAGCGCCGGGCAGGGGGCGACCTTCCGACTACGGCTGCCTTGCCTGGCGGCCTAGGGAGCATTGACAGGACCCCGGGGCGCCCGCGAGAATCAGGTAAAGAGGTGGGATGTCATACCTCTTGCCAGATAACTCCATAAGAAGGCGCCCGTCCATGTCCGAAGTCCGCTCGACCCGCTTCCATCGTCTGCTGCTGACCGGCGCTGCCGGCGGCCTCGGCAAGGAGCTGCGCCAGCGGCTCAAGTCCCATGCCGAGATCCTGCGGCTGTCCGACATCGCGCCGATGGAACCCGCTCAAGGCCCAGCGGAGGAGGTGGTGACCTGCGACTTGGCGGACAAGGCCGGCGTCCATGCCCTCGTCGAAGGCGTCGATGCCATCCTGCACTTCGGTGGCATCTCCACCGAGCATGCCTTCGAACCCATCCTCGAAGCCAACATCCGCGGCACCTTCAACCTCTACGAGGCGGCGCGCCGCCATGGCGTGAAGCGCATCGTCTTCGCCAGCTCCAACCATGTCATCGGCTTCTACCGCCAGGACCAGCGCATCGACGCCAGCGTGCCTCAGCGCCCGGACAGCTACTACGGCCTGTCCAAGGCCTTCGGCGAAGACCTGGCCAGCTTCTACTTCGACCGCCACGGCATCGAGACGGTGAGCATCCGCATCGGCTCCTCCTTCCCCGAGGCGCAGAACCGCCGCATGCTCGCCACCTGGCTGAGCTACGCGGACCTCACCGACCTCATCCTGCGCAGCCTGACCACGCCGGAAGTCGGCCACACCATCGTCTACGGCGCCTCCAACAACCGCGACAGCTGGTGGGACAACCGCCTGGCCGCGCACCTGGGCTTCCAGCCCAAGGACAGCTCCGAGCCATTCCGCGCCAAGGTCGAGGCCCAGCCGCTGCCGGCGGCGGACGATCCGTCGCTGGTCTACCAGGGTGGTGCCTTCGTCGCCACCGGCCCCTTCGACGACTGAGGCCGGCCATGACTGCCGAATTGCTGGTCGATGCCCGCAACGCCACCGGCGAGTGCCCGGTCTGGCACGTCGCCGAAGGGGCACTCTACTGGGTCGATATCCCCGCCCAACGCCTGCACCGCTGGACCCCGGGCGGAGCCCTGGACAGCTGGACCGCACCGGAAATGCTGGCCTGCATCGCTGTCCGTGAGAGCGGCGGCTGGCTGGCCGGCCTGGAAAGCGGTCTCTTCGCCCTGCAGACCCAGGCCACCGGTCAATTGACCGGCGAACGCCTGGTCACCCTCGACCACGCCCAGCCGGCGATGCGATGCAACGATGGTCGCTGCGATCGTCAGGGCCGCTTCCTGGTGGGCACCATGGTGCAGGACATGGCCCAGGGCGCCGCGGCGGGGCGTCTCTACAGCCACACGGCGGGCGAGGGCGCCCGGTTGCTGCTGGATGACCTCATCGTGCCCAATGGCCTGGCCCTGAGCCCCGATGGCCGCACCCTCTACCTTTCCGACTCCCATCCCAGCCGCCAGCTGATCTGGGCCTTCGACTACGACCCGGAGACCGGTACGCCCAGCAACCGGCGGCTGTTCGTCGACATGAACGCCCATCCCGGCCGACCCGATGGCGCCGCGGTGGACGTCGACGGCTGCTACTGGATCTGCGGCAACGACGCCGGCCTGATCCATCGCTTCACCCCCGACGGCCGCCTGGATCGCTCCCTGGCTGTTCCGGTCAAGAAGCCGGCCATGTGCGCCTTTGGCGGGCGCAACCTGGATACCCTGTTCGTGACTTCCATCCGTCCGGGTGGCGATCTGAGCGACCAGCCGCTCGCCGGTGGGCTGTTCGCCCTGGATCCCGGAGTACAGGGCCTGCCCGAACCCGCGTTCGCGGGCTGAGCGGCCGTCCGGTCAGGCGCGGTAGAGCGTCCTGCCAAGGGCGCGCCTGCGCCTCAACGAGTACACGGCCATGGCAGGACACCGGTTGTCATGCTTTTGTCATGATCGGCGCCGAGTCGGGAGCCTGGGCGACCTATAATGGGGCTTTAGTCGTCGTCCGCCGCCGTCATGACCACCTCGCCCGCGTTGCGCCCCACCACCCGTTACTACGGCCTGGAATGGTTGAGATTCCTCATGGCGCTGTACATGGTCGTCTACCACCTGGGCGGGCTCTACAGCGATCTGCCGGACGCCTTCCGCCGCCTGGCCGGCATGGGCTTCTTCGCCACCAGTACCTTCTTCCTGCTTTCCGGCTTCCTGCTGGCCCATGTCAGCCTGGATCGCCAGGGCGCGCTCAAGGGCAGCTCGCGCGGCTTCGTGCTGCGCCGCCTGTGCAACCTCTACCCCATCCACCTGCTCACCCTGCTGGTGGCCCTGGGCCTGGCCTACGGGCTGTCCCAGGACTCCTGGCTGGAACACGGGGTGCCGGTCTACTACAACCAGCACCCCTATCTGCAGCTGGAGGAGGGCAGCCAGCTGGACGAGCTGCTGCCGCTGTCCTGGCTGGCCGCGACCACCCATGTGCTCCTGCAACTGCTCCTGCTGCAATCCTGGGAGCCACGCTTTCTCTGGCTCAACGGCGCCGCCTGGTCGATCTCGGCGCTGCTGTTCTTCTACCTGCTGTTCCCGCTGCTCGGCCCGCGACTGATGCGCCTGCGCCGCTGGGCCCTGGCCGCCGCCGCGCTCTGGGGGCTCTATCTGCTCGGCCCGCTGCTGGCCACCTGGGCCCAGGCCTTCGATACCGTCACCGTGGGCGTCATCCACCGCAACCCGCTGATTCGCCTGCCGGAATTCCTGCTCGGCATCCTGCTCTATCGCGCGGTACAGGAGCCCTGGGTGGCCGCGACGACCCAGTGCCTGCGCCTGCCGCTACTGCTGTTCGGCCTCACCGGCCTCTGGCTCGGCGCCCTGCTGCTGGAGGGCGATGGCCGCCGCTGGTTCTACCTGGTCCACAACGGTCTGCTGACGCCCTTCCAGGCGGCGGTGCTGCTCGCCTGCGCCACCTTCGGCGAACCCGGGCGTGCCGGCGTACGCCGCCTGGCCCAGCGTCTTGGCGAAGCCTCGCTGTGCATCTTCGCCGTCCATACGCCCCTGATCGGCGTGCTCGAGCCCTGGACCCGCACCCTGCTGGGCTGGCTGCACCTGGCCGGCGACAGCCTCGAAGACCTGGCCGAAGACGTCGGCGAGGCGCTGGCACTGCCCATCCCCATTCCCGGCTGGATGCTGCCGCTGCACCTGGCGCTCATCGTCCTCCTTGGCCTGGCGATGCAGCGCTGGGTGGCCGGCCCGCTGCGGCGTTGGTTGCAGGCGCGGCTGCCCAAGTCTTAAGAGATCCTTAAGCCACCCTGGCTAGCCTCGCCGCAGGAATCCGCAGCGGAGCTGAGCCTTGTCCAGCGAATACGAAGTCCACGGCCCCCACGACCACGAGGTGGAACACGCCGCCCACGGCGCCCATCGCCGCGATAGCCTCACCGGTCGCATCGCCGTCACCACCGCCATCCTCGCCACCCTGGGTGCGCTCTGCGCCTACCAGGGCGGCAACGCCGAGAGCCTGGCGCTCTACTACAAGAACGAAGAAGCCATCGCCAAGACCGAAGCCGCTAACCAGTGGGGCTACTACCAGGCCAAGGGCGAAAAACAGAACCTTGCCGACCTCGGCGCCGCGCTCGCGACCAACCCCGACACCGCCCAGCGCTTCACCCAGGACAGCCAACGCTACGCCCAGCAGAAAGCCGAGATCCGTACCAAGGCCGAAGCCCTGGAAGCCAAGGTCGACGCCAACGAAGCCCTGAGCGAAACCCAGCTCCACCGCCACCACCGCTGGGCCCAGGCCACCATGCTGATGCAGGTCGCCATCTCCCTGGCCGCCATCACCCTGCTGACCCGGCGGCGGTGGTTGCAGGCGGCGGTCTATGGAGTGGCGGGGGCAGGGGTGGTAGTTGGGATACTAGCTTTACTACGGATCTGATAACTTTTGAGATTTATGTCGATGCTCTAAAATATTCAGTTCCTCTAGGGGGGGCTAAAAATGCTGGTGTGTGATCGTGGTTTTTGAAGGCTTGCTTGCCGTCTGTTTATAGACGGCAAGTCCAATCTAGGAAGGTTCGAAGCTGCTTGCATTCGGAAGACGAAAATTGCGAACTTAGGCCGGCTTGATTAGGAAATTTCGTCTGTGGGCTCGTCTTCTCCTTCTTCAAATTCGTGATGAACAACGTAGTCTAGTATTCGTAAAACTTCGCATCCTCCCTCGAAATAGCTTATGGTGTCGCAAATGTCTATATTTGGTGAGCCTCCATGCGCAAATTCATTACGCGCACCTACAAGTTTGGTCAGCGCTGTAACTAATTTAGGTTTGTCTCCTAGGCTAACTTGCTCTTCAAATTTTTTTCTCCACCGTATATCAAATTCAGATAGCACATTTTCTATTTGACCCATTTTAGGGTTTAACGAACTGTCCCTTATTTTCTTTTTGATAAAGCTTCGTACTTGGCTTGCGCATCCGGTATCTACTTTGTCGGCTATAATTTTTTTAAATCCGACTTCTATTGCTCCTGAGGCGCGTATTACTGCGTATCTGCGCATGTACGGTGTGGGGTTGGCGCCGTCGCCCATTCCAATAAGAAGTTGTCGAATTACTTGCAGTTCTTGGTTGCAGGTTTCTAATTGGGCTGATACCTCGCGGTTATTCATTTCAAATCTCCGCGAATAAGGCGCGATACATGCCTGAGACCCGGCTTCGGATTGAGTCAGTTCGCATTGTTTCGGAAGATAGGTAACGCTGAAATTCTTTTTCTTTTAATATCTTTTTTCTGCGCTCAGAAAGACCTTCTAAGTTTTTTTCCGCTATACGATTTTTGATTGCTAGGTCAATTGCTATTAATACCGAGTCAAATACAGTGGCGCTAAAAGAGGATACCAGTCTATCTGGATTCGTTGGGGATACATTGTGGAATGCATCTTTGCCTAAATGGTCGTGTACAAAGTGGATGGATTTCAAAAATCGATTTCTGAATCCATCACACAGGTTCTCATGATTGTTCAGGCCCATATACTGATTAAGATACTTCTTTAATGAAACTCTTGATGGGGATTTCTCAGGATCCTCATTAGCAAGATCTGCTAGCGCGAAGAATCTTAATATGCATTCTAGATCTCGCATGCGCGGATCAGGATTTCCTTGCCCCCATAATTCTCGCCATTTAGGATCTTTATTAAGCTCAAAAAGTAGAGAATTAAGAGGGCCCTGATATACGCAGTTTCTTATTTCCTGTGCCAGCAAAGATCTTCCGCCGGAGTTGATTCTCTCGAACACTTGAAACAGGCTTGTATCTTTCTCAGCGGGATGCTTCTGCATGAAAACTATGGCGTGAATAGTAGTGTTGCGGATTTTACGTTGATCTTCTGCGTTTAACTCAATGAAAGCTTTGCCCTTCC
The DNA here is from genome assembly GCF_054558395.1 of Pseudomonas sp. No.117. NCBI lineage: Bacteria > Pseudomonadati > Pseudomonadota > Gammaproteobacteria > Pseudomonadales > Pseudomonadaceae > Pseudomonas > Pseudomonas sp. No.117. The sequence goes on along the minus strand of NZ_BAAJNP010000001.1, from coordinate 75,693 downwards.
AGCGATCATGGATTTTTTCGCTTTTAGATAGTTTAAATACATTCCCATCTTTGCTAAATACCCCTTTCACATAGTCGCGTACAGTCATTAGTCTCTGATATCCATCTATTATCAGCAACTTTTCATCAGCGGTCTTAGCAAGGAATATACTCGGGATTGGAAGTCCGAGGAGTATGGAGTCTATGAATCTAGAGGCCTCCGATTTGTCCCAGACATAGTTTCTTTGTAGCTCTGGCTTTACTAATTCATCATCGTCATAGCGGCTGATTAGCTCTCTAAAGCTTAAGTCTGCACCCCAGGTCGATATTTCAAAAAGGTCATCGTCGCTATAATAATCTTCCGACTCGTCTTCAGGTATTACTATGTCAACGCTGTTTTGCTCTTCATTCATATTGGATCTCCTTATCTGGTGATGCGATCGGCATGCTTAAGTCTTTATTATGGGTTTTAAAATTTCTTCTCGTGCTTTAAGAATAAGGCTCTATATGAGCGCGCTGTTAATTTTGTTCTCCAGGTTCGTTGGTTTTGAATTGCTGATAGGGGTTTATGAAGGTGTTTTGACTTGCAGAAGGGGTTCAAGTAGTCAGGGAGAGCGTCTGGAAGACGATCTCAGAGAGAGGGGATGGGAGAGAGAAGAGGGGGGGATAGTGAAAACGAGCATGTCCCGATCCTTGGGCAACCCATAGGGTTAACGAACATTAGGCTAGCTTGATCTGGTGGCCAACATAACGCCGCTCAGGTAGTAATTTACTACCGGTCTTCAGATTGATTTTGATATCGGGCATAAAAAAGCCGCGCAGTGCGCGGCTTTGAAGGTGGTGGGCCCACACGGACTCGAACCGTGGACCAAAGGATTATGAGTCCTCTGCTCTAACCGACTGAGCTATAGGCCCTATAGCGCGGTGGAGTATACCGGGGTGGCGGGGGATCGCCAAACCCTTGTCAGGCATAAAAAACCGGAGCCTGGGCTCCGGTTTCTGGTGCAGCTATTGCGCCTTACTCGTCGAGGAAGGAGCGCAGGTGTTCGCTGCGGGAGGGGTGGCGCAGCTTGCGCAGGGCCTTGGCTTCGATCTGGCGGATACGCTCGCGGGTGACATCGAACTGTTTGCCCACTTCCTCGAGGGTGTGGTCGGTGTTCATGTCGATGCCGAAACGCATGCGCAGCACCTTGGCTTCACGGGCGGTAAGGCCGGAGAGCACATCGCGGGTGGCTTCCTTGAGGCTTTCGCTGGTGGCCACTTCGATCGGGGACTGCATGGTGCTGTCCTCGATGAAATCGCCCAGGTGCGAATCCTCGTCGTCGCCGATGGGCGTCTCCATGGAGATCGGTTCCTTGGCGATCTTGAGCACCTTGCGGATCTTGTCCTCGGGCATCTCCATGCGCTCGCCCAGCTCTTCCGGAGTCGGCTCGCGGCCCATCTCCTGCAGCATCTGGCGAGAGATCCGGTTCAGCTTGTTGATCGTCTCGATCATGTGCACCGGAATCCGGATGGTGCGCGCCTGGTCGGCGATGGAGCGGGTGATGGCCTGACGAATCCACCAGGTGGCATAGGTGGAGAACTTGTAGCCACGGCGGTATTCGAACTTGTCCACCGCCTTCATCAGACCGATGTTGCCTTCCTGGATCAGATCGAGGAATTGCAGACCGCGGTTGGTGTACTTCTTGGCGATGGAGATCACCAGGCGCAGGTTGGCCTCGACCATTTCCTTCTTGGCACGGCGGGCCTTGGCCTCGCCGATGGACATGGCGCGGTTGATGTCCTTGATCTGCGAGACTTTCAGCTCGTAGTCACGCTCCAGCTCGGCCAGCTGGGCCTGCTTGGCCTGGATGTCGGCCTGGAAGCGCTCGAGACCCTCGGCGTACTTGGGCTTGCCCTTGAGCAGGCCGGCGGTCCACTCGGTGTTGGTCTCGTTACCCGGGAAGTGACGCAGGAAGTCGGCACGCGGCATGCGGGCATCGCGCACGGCCAGCTGCATGATGGCGCGTTCCAGGCCACGCACGCGGTCCAGGGACTCGCGCACGCGGGTCACCAAGGCTTCGTACTGCTTGGGTACCAGCTTGATCGGCGAGAACAGCACGGCCAGGGCGACGAATTCTTCCACGGCGCGATCGTCGTCGCGGCCGTGCTTCTTCAGCACCTTCTGGGTCTTTTCCAGCTGCTCCGCCACGGCGCCGAAGCGCAGGCGGGCTTCTTCCGGATCCGGACCGCCGTCGCCTTCTTCCTCGGCGTCGTCGCCGTCGCTTTCTTCCTCGTCGTCCTTCTCGTCGTCCACGGCCTTGGCATCGGTGGCCTTGTTCGGGACGGGCAGGACATCGCTCTCGTTCGGCAGGGTGCCGTCGTCGGGATCGATGTAGCCGGCCAGGACGTCGGACAGGCGACCGCCCTCGGTGGTGACGCGGGTATATTCGCTGAGGATGTAGTCGACGGTACCCGGGAACTGGGCGATGGCGCCCATGACTTCGCGGATGCCTTCCTCAATGCGCTTGGCGATCTCGATCTCGCCTTCGCGGGTCAGCAGTTCCACGGTACCCATTTCACGCATGTACATGCGCACCGGGTCGGTGGTACGGCCGACATCGCTCTCCACCGCGGCCAGGGCGGCAGCGGCTTCTTCGGCGGCGGCTTCGTCGGTATCGGTCTCCGCCAGCAGCAGGGCATCGGCGTCCGGCGCGGTCTCGAATACGTTGATCCCCATGTCATTGATCATGCGGATGATGTCTTCCACCTGTTCCGGATCTGAAATATCCTCCGGTAGGTGGTCATTGACCTCCGCGTAAGTCAGGTAACCCTGCTCACGACCACGGGCGATCAATTCTTTCAGACGGGATTGCTGTTGCGCTTTTCCGGACATAGGTACCCTTCCACTGAAGGCATAGGCGGGCAAAAAATAAGCTGAACATTATAGCCGGTTAGACGGCGGCCGTGCCAGTTAGGTCACGGAGCCCGCCGGACGGCTGAGGAGTTCGCGTAGGCGGTCCTTGTCTTCGGAGCTCAGCTCGCTCTGTCGCGCCTTGCGTAGGAGTTGCTCCAGCGAGCGATCACGCTGGCTGGCGGCTAACCTCGTTATGGTGTCGAAAAACTGTTGTTCAAGGTTGTCGCCGGCAATCAGCCATTCTTTTTCCGCCAGGGCGCGTAGCAACCGCCCCTGTTCGGTGCCGTGCCAGCGGGCGATGAGTTGCAGGGTGCTCTGCCCGGGCTTCTTCTGCAGTGCCTCGACCAGGGCCACCAGCAGCTGGGCGTACTGGTCGCTTTCCTCGGCCAGGTTGCGGGCGTCCTGTACCGCCTGGGCCAGGGTAGGGTGATGCAGCAGGCTGCGCAGTGCGGCCAGCACCGGGGTTTCCACCTTGACCGGCGGCTGGCGCGGGATGCGTTCGCCGCCCCCCTTGCCGTTGAAGTCCTTTTTCCAGCCCTTGCCGTCGCGCCCGCCCTTGCCTTCGCGGCGTGGCGTCCACTGCTGCTGCGCCGGGACTTCCTCGGCCTGGGCATAAGCGTAGTCGCCATAGTCGGGCGGTGGCGCGTCCTGCGGCGGTGCGGCCGGTGCCAGCTGGCTCAGGGCCTCGTTACCGAGGCCGGTGAGTTCGCTCAGGCGCTGGCGCATCAGCAGGCGCAGGTTGTTGCCCGGGATCTTCTCGATCAGCGGCGCCGCCAGGGTGGCCAGGTGCGCCTTGCCTTCCAGGGTGGTCGGGTCCGCCTCGATCATCAGTTGCTGGAAGAAATACTCGGCCAGCGGCTGGGCCTGCTGGACGAAGCGTGCCTGGAAGGCATCCGCCCCCTCGGCACGCACCAGGGTGTCCGGGTCCTCGCCTTCGGGCAGGAACAGGAAGCGCACCCGGAAGCCGTCCTTGAGCACCGGTAAAGCCGATTCCAGGGCGCGCCAGGCGGCGCTGCGGCCGGCCTGGTCGCCGTCGAAACAGAACAGGATGCTCGGCACCAGGCGGAACAGCCGCTTGATGTGCTCTTCGCTGGTGGCGGTACCCAGGGTGGCCACGGCATTGCGGATGCCTTGCTGGGCCAGGGCGATGACGTCCATGTAGCCTTCCACGACGAGGATCTCGTCCAGGTCGCGGTTGTTCTTGCGCGCCTCGAACAGGCCGTAGAGTTCCTGGCCCTTGTGGAACACCGGGGTTTCCGGCGAGTTGAGGTACTTGGGCTTGTCGTCGCCCAGCACCCGGCCGCCGAAGGCGATGACCCGGCCGCGGCTGTCGCGGATGGGGAAGATCACCCGGTCGCGGAAGCGGTCGTAGCGTTTGCCGCTCTCGGCGTTCTCCACCAGCAGGCCGGCGTCGAGCATGGCCTTCTGCTGCAGGTCGTCGCCACCCAGGTGCTTGCCCAGGTTGTCCCAGCCTGGCGGGGCGAAGCCCAGGCCGAAGTCCCGGGCGATCTCGCCGGTGAGGCCACGCTTCTTCAGGTAGTCCACCGCCGCCTGGCGCTTGGGGTGATTGCGCAGCGCCAGGCGATAGAATTCGGCGGCGGCGGCCAGCAGCGGGTAGAGCGGGGAATCCGTGGGTTGCCGTGGCTTGCGTCGACCGCCGCTTTCTTCCCGTGGCACTTCCACGCCGGCGCGCTTGGCCAGCTCCTCGACCGCCTCGGGGAATTCGAGGTTGTCGTGGTCCATGATGAAGCCCAGGGCGTTGCCGCCGGCGCCGCAACCGAAGCAGTAGTAAAACTGCTTGTCGGGGCTGACGCTGAAGGAGGGCGTCTTCTCGTTGTGGAAGGGGCAGCAGGCCATCCAGTTCTTGCCGGCCTTCTTGAGCTTCACCCGCGCGCCCACCACTTCGACGATGTCGGTGCGGTTGAGCAGGTCGTCGATGAAGCCTTGCGGGATGAGTCCGGCCATGGTCAGCGTCTGGATAGGAGGGCGAAAAGCGGAGGATGAAGCAGGCCGGGTGGCCAGGAGGGCAGTCTAGCGCCAGAGGGCGCCAGGGCGAAGCAGGACTGTCAGAAACGAACAACCCGACCAGAGGTCGGGTTGTTTGATGACGCCAGAGGAGCGCTGTAACTCAGTACAGGCGCTCGCGACGGCGCTGCTCGCGCTGTACTTTCTTGGCGTGGCGCTTGACCGCGGCGGCAGCCTTACGCTTGCGCTCGGCGGTGGGCTTTTCGTAGAACTCGCGGCTACGAACTTCGGCCAGTACACCGGCCTTCTCGCAAGAACGCTTGAAACGACGCAGCGCTACGTCGAAGGGTTCGTTTTCTTTGACTTTGACGTTGGGCATCCAGGTCGTACCTTCAAAATTTACCGTGGTTTAATCCAACGCTAGCGGCAAAAGGGCACGGGAAGCGTCGGTTTTTAAGGGTTGCGGATAGTAACGCTTCAACTGCCCTGCTGCCAAGCCCCGGCGGACGAAAAGCGCTGGCCGGTGCTGGAAGCGGCGCTTATCATGCGCAGCCTGACATTCTATACCCTCGAAGGCTTATCTCCATGCGTGTTCTGGGACTGGAAACGTCCTGCGATGAAACCGGCGTCGCCCTCTACGACAGCGAGCGCGGCCTGCTGGCCGATGCGCTGTTCAGCCAGATCGATCTGCATCGCGTCTACGGTGGCGTGGTGCCGGAGCTGGCCTCGCGCGATCACGTCAAGCGCATGCTGCCGCTGATCCGCGAAGTGCTGGACGCGGCGGGCAGCCGCCCCGACGAGGTGGACGCCATCGCCTACACCGCCGGCCCCGGCCTGGTCGGCGCCCTGCTGGTGGGTGCGGCCTGTGCCCAGGCGCTGGCGCTGGCCTGGGGCGTGCCGGCCCTCGGCGTCCACCATATGGAAGGCCATCTGCTGGCGCCCATGCTCGAAGAGACACCGCCGCAGTTTCCCTTCGTCGCCCTGCTGGTCTCCGGTGGTCACACCCAGCTGGTGCAGGTCGATGGCATCGGCCGCTACACCGTGCTGGGCGAGTCCCTGGACGACGCCGCCGGCGAGGCCTTCGACAAGACCGCCAAGCTGCTGGGCCTGAGCTATCCGGGCGGGCCGGAGATCGCCCGCCTGGCCGAGCGCGGCGTGGCGGGACGCTTCGTCTTCCCGCGGCCCATGACCGATCGGCCGGGCCTGGAATTCAGCTTCAGCGGTCTGAAGACCTTCACCCTCACCACCTGGCAGCGTTGCCAGGCGGCCGGTGACGACAGCGAGCAGACCCGTTGCGACATCGCCCTGGCGTTCCAGACGGCGGTGGTCGAGACCCTGGCGATCAAGTGCAAGCGCGCGCTGAAGCAGGCCGGTCTCAAGTCGCTGGTGATCGCCGGTGGCGTCAGCGCCAACCGCGCGCTGCGCGAGAACCTGGAGCAGATGCTCGGCGAACTGGGTGGCCAGGTTTTCTACGCGCGGCCGCGCTTCTGCACCGATAACGGCGCCATGATCGCCTATGCCGGTTGCCAGCGCCTGCTGGCCGGCCAGCAGGAAGGCCCGGGCATCGCCGTCAAGGCGCGCTGGCCGATGGAGCAACTGGCGGCGCTCTGAGACGGGCGGGCGACGTCGCCGGGCAATCCTCGCCGGACCACAGGGTCAAAAATGACGCTCGGTGCCTTGGCGCAGGGCGCGCAGATTGTGTCTATGGCGGATCAGGATGAGGGCGGCGAGCAGCAGCATGGGCGCCAGTAGGTCCGGGCGCTGCCAGGCGAACAGCGGCAGGATGCCGAGCACGGCGACCAGAGAGGCCAAAGAGGCGATGCGCAGGCTGGCGAACACCCCGGCCCAGAGGGCCAGGCCCAGCAGGGCCGCGGGGGGATAGAGCCCCAGCAGCAGGCCGGCAGCCGTAGCCACGCCCTTGCCGCCGCGGAAGTGGAAATACAGGGGATAGAGGTGGCCGACCACGGCGGCGAGGCCGATCCAGGCCTGCTGCAGGGGCGCAAGCCCCACCTGCTGGGCGATCAGTACCGGGACCAGGCTCTTGGCCAGGTCACCGGCCAGGGTCAGCAGCGCCAGCTTGCGTCCGGCCAGGCGCAGCATGTTGCTGGCGCCGGGGTTGCCGGAGCCGTCGTGACGCGGATCGCGGGTGCCGAACAGGCGACTGAGCAGCACGGCGAAGGACAGCGAGCCCAGCAGATAGGCCAGCAGGAGCAGCAGCCAGAACATGGTAGGGTTCCGCGCCAGGAGAAGGCTCGATTCTACCGACAGCCCGCCGCCCGACGATAGGCCGGCGGTGACGAACACACAGAGCACGGCAAGGTGCGAGGCAAAGGCAGTGGACAAGGTTTTCATCGAGGGGCTCGAGGTCGACACCGTGATAGGGGTGTACGACTGGGAGCGTGACATCCGCCAGTGCCTGCGCATCGATCTCACCATGGGCTGGGATATCCGCGCGGCTGCCGAGAACGACGAGCTCGAACACACCCTCAATTACGCGGCGGTGGCCGAGCGCATCACCACCTTCGCCCACGAGACCGCCTTCGCGCTGGTCGAGACCTTCGCCGAGCGCCTGGCTGCCCTGCTGCAGGCGGAATTCAAGCTGCCCTGGCTGCGCCTGCGCATCACCAAGCCCGGTGCGGTGCCGACCGCCCGCGGCGTGGGCGTGGAGATCGAGCGGGGGCAGGCGTGACCAGGGTCTATCTGGGGCTGGGCAGCAACATCCAGCGTGAGCGGCACCTGGGCATGGCCCTCAATGAACTCGCGACGCTGCTGACCGATCTGCACTGCTCGCCGGTGTTCGAAAGCGAGGCCGTGGGCATTCGCAGTGCGCCCTTCCTCAATCTGGTGGTAGGGGGCGAGACTAATCTCGATCCCGCGGCGCTGAGCCAGCAGCTCAAGGCCATCGAAACCCGTAGTGGACGCTATGCGCCGGATCGCCAGGGCCTGCCGCTGGACATCGACATCCTGCTCTATGGCGACCTGACCGGCGAGATCGCCGGCCTGACCCTGCCCCGCGCCGAGATCCTGCGCAATGCCTTCGTGCTCTGGCCATTGGCGCTGCTGACCGGTGAGCGGCGGCATCCCGGCAACGGCCGGAGCTTCGACGAGCTATGGCAGGAGATGCGTGGCCAGACGACCCAGGTGCTGCGGCCGGTGGCGTTCCGCTGGAAGGAGGTCGAGCTGACACCGACGACGCTGCTCAACGCCGATCGAGTGTAGCGCGGCGGTCGATGGGCTTCGCTGCGCTCAGCCCAACCTACGGGAGCTCTTCCCTCTCTCCCTTTGGGAGAGGCTGGGGTGAGGGCCACTCGAGTGCATGGGGCTTCGCTACGCTTAGCCCGAGCCTACTAGTATAGGTTGGGTTGAGGCAGTTCTATCGTCGAAGCCCAACAAGAGGCTTCAACCTTGGGCAATGTTGGGCTTCGCTGCGCTCAACCCAACCTACGAAAGCTGCGCCAGGGCATCGATGCGGGCCTGCTTGAGGGCTTCGCCCAGGGCGGCACCCTTGAAGCCCTGGGCGACCAGCGGCTGGACCTCGACTCCGCGCACTACCTCGGCCGCCTGCCGCAGCAACGCCAGCGGCGGCTCGCCCTCGGCGGGCCTGACCGCTGCGGCGCAGGCGCAGGCCTGGAGGAACTCCTCGAAGCGCGCCGGGCGGCGCAGCACGTCGAAGCCCTGCAGCAGCTCGAACCAGGCCTCCGGTGTCAGCTGCGGAGCCTGCAGCGCCGTGGGCCAGTGGCGCGCCAGCAGCAAGGCCAGCTCGGCGGGATCGCGCGGTACCTTGAAGCGGGCGTTGAGGGCGGCGTGCTGCTCTTCCGGTACGTCCAGCAGCAGGCAGGCCCAGCGCACGTTCAGCGAGGCCTGGACTTCGGCGGTCTGGCGCAGGATGGCATGGACCCGGGCACCCGGCTCGGGCTGCTCGTCAGCGAACCCGGCAGCCACCTCCGGCAGCAGCACGGCCAGGGCACCGCAGTCGTGCAGTACGCGGATGAAGATATCGGGTCGCTCTTCGAGCAGGGCGCGGGAGATCTCCTTCCACAGCCGCTCAGCCGTCAAGGCATCGAGTTCGCCACTGGCGACCATTTCCCGCATCAGCAACAGCGTCTCGGGCGCCACCTGGAAGCCCAGGGCGCTATAGCGAGCGGCGAAGCGGGCGACCCGCAGCACGCGCAGGGGGTCTTCGGCGAAGGCCGGCGAGACGTGGCGCAACAGGCGCGCCTGGAGATCGGCACGACCGCCATAGGGGTCTATGACGTTGCCCTCAGCGTCCTCGGCCATGGCGTTGACGGTCAGGTCGCGACGGATCAGGTCCTGTTCGAGGGTGACGTCGGGCGCCGCGTGGAAGGTGAAGCCGCCGTAGCCGCGGCCGCTCTTGCGTTCGGTGCGGGCCAGGGCGTACTCCTCGCCGGTCTGCGGATGCAGGAAGACCGGGAAGTCCGCCCCGACCGGACGATAGCCCTGGGCGGCCAGGGCTTCAGCGCTGGCACCGACCACGACCCAGTCGACCTCGGTGACGGGGCGACCGAGCAGGCGATCACGGACGGCGCCGCCCACCTTGTAGATTTGCATAGAAAAAGACCTCCTTGCGGAGGTCTAGGATAGCCTGAAAGCACGGCCGGCTCAGATCGGCGAGGCCAGATCCAGCCGCCGGTCGTGGTCACGGCTCTCATGACGGGGCGGCACCTGGAAGCTCTGGGCGACATCTTCGCCTCTCATGCTTTCCAGGCGGATGTCGAAACCCCATAGCCGATGCAGGTGCCGGAGCACCTCTTCCGTCGAGTTGCCCAGCGGCTTGCGGTCGTGCTGGAAGTGGCGAAGGGTGAGGGAGCGATCGCCGCGCCGGTCGACGTTCCAGATCTGCACGTTGGGCTCGCGGTTGCCCAGGTTGTATTGGGCGGCGAGCTGTTCGCGGATCAGGCGATAGCCGCCGTCGTCGTGGATGGCCGCTACCTCCAGTTCGTCGCGCTGGTCGTCATCGAGGATGCTGAACAGCTTGAGGTCGCGGATCACCTTGGGCGAAAGGAACTGCAGGATGAAGCTCTCGTCCTTGAAGCTCTTCATGGCGAAGGTGACGGTGGCCAGCCAGTCGCTGCCGGCGATATCGGGGAACCAGCGACGGTCTTCCTCCGTGGGATCCTCACAGATCCGCCGGATGTCGCGGAACATGGCAAAACCCAGGGTGTAGGGATTGATGCCACTGTAGTAGGGGCTGTCGAAGCCCGGCTGGTAGATCACCCCGGCGTGGGACTGCAGGAACTCGAACATGAAGCCGTCGGTGACCAGGCCCTCGTCGTAGAGGTCGTTGAGCAGGGTGTAGTGCCAGAAGGTGGCCCAGCCTTCGTTCATCACCTGGGTCTGGCGCTGCGGATAGAAGTACTGGGCGATCTTGCGCACGATGCGGATCACCTCGCGCTGCCAGGGCTCCAGCAGGGGCGCGTGCTTTTCCAGGAAATAGAGGATGTTTTCCTGGGGCTCGGCGGGGAAGCGTGCGCCTTCCTCCAGCGCTTCCTTGCCGGCGATCTTGGGAATGGTGCGCCAGAGGTCGTTGACCTGGCGCTGCAGCTGTTCCTCGCGCTCCTTCTGCCGCTGGCGCTCCTCGGCGGCGGAGATGGGGTAGGGCCGCTTGTAGCGATCCACGCCGTAATTCATCAGGGCATGGCAGGAGTCCAGCAGGTCTTCCACGGCATCGATGCCATGGCGCTCCTCGCACTGGGTGATGTACTGCTTGGCGAACACCAGGTAGTCGATGATGGAGCTGGCATCGGTCCAGGTGCGGAACAGGTAGTTGCCCTTGAAGAAGCTGTTGTGGCCATAGCAGGCGTGAGCGATCACCAGGGCCTGCATGGTCACCGTGTTCTCTTCCATGAGGTAGGCGATACAGGGATCGGAGTTGATCACGATCTCGTAGGCCAGGCCCATCTGGCCACGGCTGTAGTGCTTCTCGGTGTGCAGGAAGTGCTTGCCGTAGGACCAGTGGTTGTAGCCGATGGGCATGCCGACGGAGGCATAGGCATCCATCATCTGCTCGGCGGTGATCACCTCGATCTGGTTGGGATAGGTGTCCAGCGCATAGCGCTTGGCGATCCGGGCAATCTCCCGGTCGTAGGTCTGGATCAGCTCGAAGGTCCACTCCGAGCCGGTGGAGATGGGCTCACGTTTCATGACACGAGTCTCCGCTGGAACAGTTCGCGGAACACGGGATAGATATCCCCCGCCGAGACGATCTGCTGCTGCGAGAAGGAATCCGGGAAGGCACCGCGGACGTTCTCGTATTCGTACCACAGCGCCTGGTGCTCGCGTGGGGTGATCTCCACGTAGGTGTAGTACTGCATGAACGGCAGGATCTGCTTGGTCAGGATCTCCCGGCAGATGGGCGAGTCGTCGTTCCAGTTGTCGCCGTCGGAGGCCTGAGCGGCATAGAGATTCCACTCGTTGACCGGATAGCGCTCGGCCATGACCTCCTGCATCAGCTTGAGGGCGCTGGAGACGATGGTGCCGCCGGTTTCGCGGGAGTAGAAGAACTCTTCCTCATCCACTTCCTTGGCGCTGGTGTGGTGGCGGATGAACACCACCTCGATGTGCTCGTAGTTCCGCTTGAGGAACAGGTAGAGCAGGATGTAGAAGCGCTTGGCGATGTCCTTGGTCGCCTGGGTCATAGAGCCGGAGACGTCCATCAGGCAGAACATCACCGCCTTGGAGCTGGGGCTGGGCTGCTTGGACAGCAGGTTGTACTTGAGGTCGAAGGTGTCGAGGAAGGGCACCTTGTCGATGCGCGCGCGCAGCCGCTCGATCTCGGCTTCCAGCGCCTGGATGTCGCCCAGGTTGTCGGGTTCTTCCACCCGCAGCCGTACCAGTTCGGCCTTGGCTTCGCGCAGCTTGTTGCGACTGCCGCCGGACAGGGCGATGCGCCGGGCATGGGAGGCGCGCAGGGTGCGGATGATGTTGATGCGGGCGGGGTTGCCCTCGTTGCTGATGCCGGCGCGTACCGTCTTGAAGGTGTCGGTACCGGTCAGCTGCTTCTTGACCAGGTTGGGCAACTCCAGGTCCTCGAACATGAAGTCGAGGAATTCGTCCTGGGTGATCTGGAAGGCGAATTCGTCCATGCCTTCGCCACTGTTGCTGGCCTTGCCCTGACCCTGGCCGCCACCGCCGCCCTGGGGGCGCGGGATGCGTTCGCCGCTGACGAATTCCTTGTTGCCCGGGTGGACGATGGTCTGGCGGCCGCCCTTGCCCTGGTAGAGGGCGGGCTCGTCGATGTCGCGGGCGGGAATGCTGATCTGCTCGCCATGCTCCATGTCGGTGATGGAGCGCCGACTCACGGCTTCCTCGACCGCCTTCTTGATGTGCTCACGGTACCGCCGCAAGAAGCGCGTACGGTTCACCGTGCTCTTGTTCTTGCCGTTTAGACGCCGGTCGATGACATAACTCATACAGGCCCTCCGGGCTATTGCAGGACACCGCGACGGCGCGTCTGGCGCGCCGTCGCGGGTTCAGCCTCAGGCTGCCTTACTGCGACTTGCGTACCCGTGAATACCACTCGGACAACAGCCGTACCTGCTTCTCGGTGTACCCGCGCTGGACCATGCGGGTGACGAAGTCGCTGTGCTTCTGTTGGTCTTCCTTGCTGGCCTTGGCGTTGAAGCTGATGACGGGCAGGAGCTCCTCGGTGTTGGAGAACATCTTCTTCTCGATCACCGCGCGCAGCTTCTCGTAGGACAGCCAGCTCGGGTTCTTGCCGTTATTGTTGGCACGAGCGCGTAACACGAAGTTGACGATTTCGTTGCGGAAATCCTTCGGGTTGCTGATGCCAGCCGGCTTCTCGATCTTCTCCAGTTCCTCGTTGAGGGAGGCGCGATTGAGGATCTCGCCGGTTTCCGGATCGCGGTATTCCTGGTCCTGGATCCAGAAGTCGGCGTAGAGCACATAGCGGTCGAAGATGTTCTGGCCGTATTCGCTGTAGGACTCGAGGTAGGCGGTCTGGATCTCCTTGCCGATGAATTCCACGTAGCGCGGCGCCAGGTACTCCTTGATGAATCTCATGTAGCGCTCGCGGGTCTCGGCCGGGAATTGCTCGGCTTCGATCTGCTGCTCCAGTACATAGAGCAGGTGCACCGGGTTGGCCGCCACCTCGTTGGCGTCGAAGTTGAACACCCGCGAGAGGATCTTGAAGGCGAAGCGGGTGGACAGGCCATTCATGCCTTCGTCGACGCCGGCACTGTCGCGGTATTCCTGGATCGACTTGGCCTTGGGATCGGTGTCCTTGAGGTTCTCGCCGTCGTAGACGCGCATCTTCGAATAGATATTGGAGTTCTCCGGCTCCTTGAGCCGCGAGAGCACCGAGAACTGCGCCAGCATCTTCAGGGTATCGGGCGCGCAGTGGGCATTGGCCAGGGAGCTGTTGACCAGCAGCTTGTCGTAGATGTGGATCTCGTCTGAGACGCGCAGGCAGTAGGGCACCTTGACGATGTAGATCCGGTCGATGAAGGCCTCGTTGTTCTTGTTGTTGCGGAAGGTGTGCCACTCGGATTCGTTGGAGTGGGCCAGGATGATGCCGCTGTAGGGCAGGGCGCCGAGGCCTTCGGTGCTGTTGTAGTTGCCTTCCTGGGTCGCGGTGAGCAGGGGGTGGAGGACCTTGATCGGGGCCTTGAACATCTCCACGAATTCCATCAGGCCCTGGTTCGCCCGGCACAGGGCGCCGGAGTAGCTGTAGGCGTCCGCGTCGTTCTGCGGGTATTCCTCCAGCTTGCGGATGTCCACCTTGCCGACCAGGGCGGAGATGTCCTGGTTGTTCTCGTCACCCGGCTCGGTCTTGGCGATGGCGACCTGGTTGAGGATCGAGGGGTAGAGCTTGACCACCTTGAACTTGCTGATGTCGCCGCCGAATTCCTGCAGGCGTTTGGCTGCCCAGGGCGACATGATGCTGCGCAGGTAGTGGCGCGGGATGCCGTAGTCCTCTTCGAGGATCTGGCCGTCTTCGTCCGGATTGAACAGCCCGAGGGGCGATTCGAACACCGGCGAACCCTTGATGGCGTAGAAGGGGACCTTCTCGATCAGGTGCTTGAGTTTCTCCGCGAGGGACGACTTGCCGCCACCCACCGGGCCGAGCAGATAGAGGATCTGCTTCTTCTCTTCCAGGCCCTGCGCCGCATGGCGGAAATAGGACACGATCTGCTCGATGCAGTCTTCCATGCCATGGAAGTCGGCAAAGGCGGGATAGCGACGGATGACCTTGTTGGAAAAGATGCGCGATAGACGTGAGTCACTGGCGGTGTCCACCAGTTCGGGTTCGCCGATGGCCATGAGCATGCGCTCAGCGGCACTGGCAAAGGCGGTACGATCCTTCTTGCAGATCTCAAGGTATTCCTGAAGGGAATACTCTTCCTGGCGAGTCGCTTCGAAACGCTCCTGGAAGTGACTGAAAATGCTCATGACGTCTCCTCGCTGGATACCCTGGACCAGCTTGGAATCGATGCCTGGAGCCTTGCCTTGCTACCGGTAGGGAGCGGTCATGCCGGGCGACGAAAGATAACGTCTGCAATACCTTCGCTGTCGTCTTGCCTAATCGATCCTTACACGCCTGCAGGTTAGGGTTGGGTTTCGAGAGACGCACGAAGGAGACCGATGGAGACGGTCCCCCTGGAATTCCCCCGAATCTCCAGTGGTTACACCGATGGTCCAAAGCCGGTTGTCGAACCCACCGTTTCCGGAGGGCCTGATCCCAGAATAGTCCTATCTGCGAGATGTGGAAGAGCCAATTCGGTTTATTCTTGTAACCACAGCGTCAATCGTCTGTGTTAAGGACGCGCCCGCTGGCTTGGAGCCCGTTCCGAGGCTCACGAGTCGAAGCGGAACAAGGCGAAAGGCCTGGGGAGGCGGAGTCCACGAGAGCTAGTGAGGACGCTCCAGGTCTGTTCGAGTCTGCTTGGCCGACCTGTAGCACCGCTTCGAGCGGACGCTCAGGCCTGGCCGCTCGCGGTCTCGTCGGGGTATTGGCTGCGCCAGTGTTCGAAGCCGCCATCGACGCTGTAGACCTGGCTGAAGCCCTGGCCGGCGAAGTAGGCCGCGGCGCTCTGGCTGGAATGGCCGTGGTAACAGAACACCAGCAGTGGCTCGTCGAGATCGGCGGCGGCGATGAAGTCGTGGATGTTCTGGTTGTCGACGCGCTGGGCGCCGGCGACGTGCAGGGTGGCGTAGCTGTGCGGATCGCGGATATCGACGATCCGAGCGCCCTGGCTACGCAGTTCCAGGGCCCGTTCGGGGGAGATACAGGTGAATTCGCTCATTTCTTCTCCTTGCAACTGCAGAGATGACGGCGGTTGCCGTCGACGTCGAGCAGGGTCATGTCGCCACCCCAGACGCAGCCGCTGTCGAGGGCCTCGACGTTGGGCGCCGCGCAGCGACCCTTGAGCGCGGCCCAGTGGCCGAACAGGATCCGCACGTCGCGGGTCAGCCGGTGGGCGTGGCTGAACCAGGGGGCGAAGCCGGCCGGGGCGCTGTCCAGGCCCTCCTTGCTCTTGAATTCCAGGCGCCCTTCGGGACTGCAGAATCTCATGCGCGTCAGGTAGTTGGTGATCAGGCGCAGGCGTTCCTGGCCCTGCAACTCATCTTGCCAGAGCGCCGGCTCGTTGCCATACATCTGCTCGAGAAAGGGCACATGGGCCTGGTCATCGCGCAGCACGGCTTCCACCTCGCCGGCCAGGCTCAGCGCCTGCTCCAGCGTCCACTGCGGCGGCAGGCCGGCATGGACCAGCACGCAATTGCGCTCGGCATCGTGCTGGATCAGCGGCAGATGGCGCAGCCAGTGCAACAGTTCGTCGCGGTCGGGTGCGGCGAGGATGTCGCTCAGGGTGTCCTGTTTCTTCAGTTTGGCGCCGCCGAAGGCCACCGCCAGCAGGTGCAGGTCGTGGTTGCCCAGCACGCTGACCACCGAATCACGCAAGGCGTACAGGTATCTCAGGGTTTCCAGCGACTGCGGGCCGCGATTGACCAGGTCGCCCACCAGCCAGAGGCGGTCCTGCGCGGGATCGAAGCAGACCTCGTCGAGGAGGCATTTGAGCGGGTCGAGGCAACCCTGGAGGTCGCCCACGGCGTACAGCGTCATCGGGACTCCTAGTGCAGCGAGCCGGGTACGGCCAGGCGGAAGGTGGGGATGGCGGCTTCGAAGCCATGGCCGTCGCTGGCGACCATCTGGTAGCTGCCACTCATGCTGCCCACCTGGGTCGGCATCAGGGTGCCGCTGGAATAGCTGTGGGTCTCGCCCGGGGCGATCAAGGGTTGCTCGCCCACCACGCCGGGTCCCCGTACCTCCTGCACCTCGCCATTGCCATCGGTGATGATCCAATGACGGCTGAGCAGTTGCGCCGGCAGACGGCCATCGTTGCGGATGCTCACGTCGTAGGCGAAGGCGTAGCGCTCCTGGCTGGCGCTGGATTGTTCGGGCAGGTAGCGGGTGGTGACCTGCACGGTGATGAGGTAGCGCGGATCGGGCTCGGTCACGGCGGGAGTCTCGGCGAGTAAGGGGAGAAAGGGCCTACTGGGCTGCCAGCTGATTGGCCAGGCGCACATAGGCGGCTAGGTCCAGTTGCTCGGGGCGTAGCCCCGGATCGACGTCGGCGGCCTCGATGGCGGCGCTGTCGAGGGTGCCCTTGAGGGTATTCCTGAGGGTCTTGCGGCGCTGGCCGAAGGCTTCGCGGACGACGCGTTCGAGCAGGGCCGGATCCCGGGCCACATGGGGCCGCTCGCTATGGGGCACCAGGCGCACGATGGCCGAGTCCACCTTGGGCGGCGGATTGAAGGCACCCGGGCCGACGTTGAACAGATGCTCCACGCGGCAGTGGTACTGCACCATGATCGACAGCCGTCCCCAGTCGCCATTGCCGGGCACCGCGGCCAGG
This sequence comes from Pseudomonas sp. No.117, assembly GCF_054558395.1. NCBI lineage: Bacteria > Pseudomonadati > Pseudomonadota > Gammaproteobacteria > Pseudomonadales > Pseudomonadaceae > Pseudomonas > Pseudomonas sp. No.117. The sequence goes on along the minus strand of NZ_BAAJNP010000001.1, from coordinate 58,960 downwards.
CGCTCCACCACTTCCTTCTGCAGCATGAAGTGCATGTCGGCGATGACGTCGGCGAAGCTGAGCAGGTGGAAGATCAGCGGTGTGGAGATGTTGTAGGGCAGATTGCCCACCACCCGCAGCCGATCACTGCCGGCGATGCTGGCGAGGTCGTACTTCATGGCGTCACCCTGGTGCAGGGTGAACAGCGGATTGAGGCCGAACTTGAGCCTGAGCAGCGGGATCAGGTCCTGGTCCAGCTCGATGACATCGAGCTGGGCGCCACTGCTCAGCAGGCCCTCGGTCAGGGCGCCCTGGCCCGGCCCGATCTCCAGCAGCCGCTCGCCGGGTCGCCCATGGATGGCGCGCAGGATGCGATGGATCACCCCGGCATCGTGCAGGAAGTTCTGGCCGAACCTCTTGCGGGCGCGGTGTTGGTAGAGCTCGGTCATCAGGTGCTCCGGCGCAGGCGGCGGGCCTGCGATTTCAAGACGGCAAAGACCTGCCAGTTTAGCAGACCCTTGGCCGCCCCCGGAGCGCCCAGAGCCTAATCATAACCTGCTGCGCGTCGGCCAAACTGCGTTGAAAAGACCCTGGAAGGCCAGCCCCGCCTAGGCGGCCCCGTCGCAATGCTCATTTACCGTTTGTAAACTCGCGCGCGAGCCCGGTCCGCTTCCTCAGGTCTCTGATTCGCTGGCGCTCACCCTTCGGGCCAGCCTCTGGCTGTTACTCCCGTTGGTCGTTGCGCCTTGTTTGGCTCTAGCTCGCGAGGTTATGAATAGCCTCTTAAGTCGCCGAACGGCGATGGGTCGCCATGCTGTAGGCGGTATCGAGGGCGACCCTGAGGCTGCCGGTATCGATCTTTCCACTGCCGGCCAGGTCGAGGGCGGTGCCGTGGTCGACCGAGGTGCGGATGATTGGCAGGCCGAGGGTCACGTTGACCGCGGCACCGAAGCCCTTGTGCTTGAGCACCGGCAGGCCCTGGTCGTGATACATGGCCAGCACCGCATCGCAGTGGTCGAGGTGCTTGGGGGTGAAGAGGGTGTCGGCGGGCAGCGGCCCGACGAGGTCCAGCCCCTCGGCGCGCAGGGCGTCCAGGGCAGGTTCTATGACGTCGATCTCTTCGCGTCCGAGGTGCCCGCCTTCGCCGGCATGGGGGTTGAGGCCGCAGACCAGGATGCGCGGATGCTCGACGCCGAAGTAGCGTTGCAGGTCGCCATGGAGGATGCGGGTCACGTCCAGCAGGGTCTGGCGGTCGATGGCATCGGCCACGTCGCGCAGCGGCAGGTGGGTGGTGACCAGGGCGACCCTCAGGCCCGCAGTGGCCAGCAGCATCACCACCTGCGGAGTGTTGGTCAGCTCGGCGAGGAATTCGGTATGGCCGGAGAAGGCCACGCCGCCGTCGTTGATCACGCCCTTGTGCACCGGGGCGGTGATCATGCCGGCGAAGGTGCCATCCAGGCAGCCCTGGCCGGCGCGTGTCAGGGTCTGCAGGACATAGGCGGCATTGGCCTTGTCGAGCTGGCCCGGGGTGACGGCGGCACCCAATGGCGTATCCCAGACGTAGAGGGTGCCCGCTGGCGCTGGGCTGTCCGGCCAGGCGTTCGGTGCCACCTTGATCAGCTGGATGGTGAGGCCCAGCTCGGCGGCGCGCGCCGCCAGCAGGTCCTGGCTGGCGATGGCGATCAGGGCGTGGGGCTGGGATTCGCGGGCCAGCAGCAGGCAGAGGTCGGGACCTATGCCGGCGGGTTCACCGGGGGTGAGGGCGAAGCGCAGGACCATGCACAGCTCCTGAAACGAAAAGGCCGCAGGGATTGCCTGCGGCCTGGAGATTACGGCTTGATCTCGACGTAGGCTTCGTCGCGGATCTGGCGTAACCAGGTCTGCAGTTCCTGGTCGTACTTGCGGTTGCGCAGGAGGTTGAGCGCCTGCTGCTCGCGCGCTTGCTGGGTGTTGTCGGTGGCCCGACGCCCCAGGACTTCCAGGATGTGCCAGCCGAAAGAGGTGCGGAACGGCTGCGACAGCTGGTTAACCGGCGCACTGTTCATGACTTCGCGGAATTCCGGGACCAGGGACTCCGGATTGATCCAACCTAGGTCGCCGCCATTGAGTGCGGAGCCGGGATCTTCCGAGAAGCTCTTGGCCAGGGTGGCGAAGTTTTCACCGTTGAGGATGCGCTCGCGCAGTCGCGCCGCCAGGCGCTGGGTCTCGGCGTCGCTACGCACGGCATTGGGCTTGAGCAGGATGTGGCGCACATGCACCTCATCGACGATGCTGGCCTCGCCGCCACGCTTCTCTTCCACCTTGAGGATGACGAAGCCACCCGGTACGCGCACCGGTTGGGTGATTCCGCCCACGCCGACACTGCCGATCAGGCGGTCGAAGGGCGGCGGCAGCTGGGCCGCCTTGCGCCAGCCGATCTCGCCGCCGTCCAGGGCGTTGTCACCCGCCGAGCGGGCGATGGCCAGCTGGTTGAAGTCAGCGCCCTGGCGCAGCTGGTTGTAGGTGTCCTGGGCCTGGCGCGCGGCGGCGTCCAGACCGGCGGTACCGGCGTTGTCCGCCACCGGGATCAGGATATTGGCCAGGCGATACTCCTCGGACAGCTGCAGCTTGCCCAGGTCGGAGGCGAGGAAGTTCTGCACCTCCTGCTGGGTGACCTGCACGCGCTGACCGACCTGGCGCTGACGCACCCGGCTGATCATCATTTCGCGGCGGACCTGCTCGCGGGCGGCATCGTAGGAGAGACCGTCGCGGGCCAGGGCCTGGCGGAATTCGGCGACGCTCAGGCCATTGCGCTGGGCGATGGTGGCCACGGCCTGGTTGAGCTCATCGTCGGAGATCTTCACGCCCATGCGCCCGGCCAGCTGCAGCTGGATGTCTTCCAGGATCAGGCGCTCGAGCACCTGCTGACGCAGCTCGCCTTCCGGCGGCGCGGCAGCGCCCCGCCGGGTGATGTTCTGCTTGACCTCGTTGAGACGCTGATCGAGCTGGCTCTGCATGACCACGTCGTTGTCGACGATGGCCACGACCTTGTCCAGCGGTACCACGGCGGCCTGAGCCAAAGGGGTGAGGGCGAGCGCCGCGCCCAGGGCGAGCGGGCGCAGGGCGTTACATAGCTTGGTCTTCACGTTCACGATAGCCTTGAATGCCTCTGTCCAGGAAGCCTTCGGTCTTGCCGCCGAAGACGTTGCCGAGTCCCTTGAGCACGATCTGCAGGAAGATCCCGCGGTCGGCTTCGGAGCTCTGCGATGTGTAATAGACGTCGTCTTCGCTCTTGAGCCAGTAGCGGCTGATCAGACGCAGTTTCCAGCAGCAGTTGTCGTACTCGAAGCCACCGAAGGCTTCCAGGGTGCGGCTCTTGTTGTAGTCGAACTGCCAGCGGGCGATGGCGGACCACTGCGGCACGATGGGCCAGATGAAGGAGATGTCGTGCTGGTCGATCTTGTAGTCGTCGCTGTTGTAGGTGAAACGACCGAGGTTCGGATCGTAGACCCGCACGTTGTCACGATAGCGATAGCCGAGGTTCACGATCTTGCCCGGCTCGGCTTCCGGCTGGTAGTGGAACATGACGCTGCCGGAATCGGTGCGGTGCAGCACCGGATCCCAGTTGTACTCGCCATTCACCCGCCAGTCGCGGTTGAAGCGATACATGCCGGCCAGGGCATAGGGCGAACGCGAGGTGGTGGCATCGTCGGGCAGGTCGTCTTCCAGACCTGGCAGCTGGACCTCGCGGTCGCGGAAGTAGAACAGCTCGCCGAGACTGACGTTGGCGCGCTCGAAGCCGTTGGGCTCGATGAAGCGACTGGTGACGCCCAGCGCAACCTGGTTGGCGTCGCCGATGCGGTCGGCGCCGGTGAAGCGGTTGTCGCGCCACAGCGAGCTGTAGCTGAAGGTGTATTCGCCGGTATCGAAAACCGGGATATCGCTCTGGTCGCGGTAGGGTACGTACAGATACTTGGCGCGAGGCTCCAGAGTCTGTTTGCCACCCTCGCCGAACAGATTGGACGTACGGTCGAAGTAGAGGCCGCTGTCCAGGCTGAACAGCGGGACGCTACGACTGGGGCTGCTGTCGTAATTGCCACCCGACTGCGCGATCTGGTTCTCGCCCTGGGTATCCAGGTCCAGGTCGTACTGGGTGTAGTAGTAACGCACCGCCGGCGTCAGGAAGCCCCAGCTCTGGGTCATGGGCAACGCGATACCCGGCGCCAGGTTGTAGCGATTGCCGTTGGCGCGGGCCAGGCCGAAGATGTTGACGTCGGGACGGGTACGGAAGTTGGTCTGGTTGCCGTTATCGTCGATGTCGAAATAGGTGTTGTCGTCGAAGCTGCGTTCGAAGCGCACCGCCTCGGTGTCGTAGGTGAAGTCCAGGCCGCCCGGGTGGTAGGGCAAGGCGCCATTGACGGTCAGCTGCGGCAGGCGGTTGTAGGGCGTCACGTCGGAGACGGTCGCCAGCTGGTAGGCCTGCATGTTCAGCGCCGCGGTGAAGTCATCGCCACGGTAGGTCAGGCGGCCCTGCTGGTTCACGTAGGTCGGCTTGTTGATGCCGAGGTCGGTGTCCAGGTCCTGGAAGTAGTAGGGGTCGCTGATGCGGGTGTAGTCCACCTCGGCCATCAGGCGCGAATCCAGGCCGCTGCGGTTCTTCCAGCCGTACAGCCAGCGGTTGTCGGTGGCCTCCGGTTCGCCCTCGTGCTCCGGATCGGTGTCCTTGAGGTAGGAACCATAGACCTGGCCTTCGCTGCTGCGGGTCAGGTAGCGGAACTCGCCCTCGGTCTGCAGGCCGTGCTTGGCCATGTAGCGCGGATAGAGGGTGGCGTCGTAGTTGGGCGCCAGGTTGAAGTAGTAGGGCGTGGTGATCGCGAAGCCGGTATCGCTGGAGGTGCTGATCGAGGGCGCCAGGAAGCCGGACTGCCGACGGTCATCGATCGGGAAATAGATGAACGGCGTGTAGAGGACCGGAATGTCCTTGACTCTCAGGGTGGCGTTGGTCGCGTAGCCCAGGCCGGTAGCCGGGTTCAGGGTGACGGTATTGCCCTTGACCTGCCAGGCGTTGCTGCCCGGTTCGCAGGTGGTATAGGTGCCATCCTTGAGGCGGATGATGGCGTCGTCGCCGCGCTTGGCATAGAGCGCACTGCCGCGGGCATGGCTCTGGTGCATGACGAATTCGGCGTTGTCGACCTGGACCTGGCCGTTGTCCAGTTGCAGGTCGGCCTTGTCGCCGACCATCAGCAGGCCGTTGTCGCGGAATCTGACATTGCCCTTGAGCTCGCCGCGGTTCTCCAGCTGGTGCAGGTTGGCTTCCTGGGACTCCACCTGCATGCCGCCCTGGCGCAGCACCACGTCGCCGGCGAGGGTGGCCACCTGCTGCTCCTGCTCGTAGCGCGAGGCCTTGGCGGAGACGTAGGTCGGCGCCTTGGACGTCGGGGTGTCGTCGTTCATGCCCGGACGCTGCGGCTCGACATAGGCGCCGCTGCAGTAGGGGCCGGTCTCGGCCAACTGGGCCGGGGTCAGCTGGTCGCGCGGGACCCAGTCCAGGTGGCTGTAGTCGGCGCTGCGGGACTTCAGGGCGCGGCCCTTGCTCTCCGTCACCAGCACGGCATCGTCGCCCTTGCGCGCGGCGGGCTCCGCCGCGACGCCCTGGGTCTCACCCTTGCTGGGGCGGGGTGGAATGGCCGTGGTCGGTGCCTGGGTGTTGCACGACCAGCCACCGCCGGCCCCGGCGCTGCAGCTGAACTGCTCGGCAGGCGCGGCGATGAGGGCGGTGACGGGCTGCATGGCGAGCAGGCTGCCGGTTACCAAGAGGGGGAATTTTCTGCGAAACGCGGGGGTTTTCACGGCCATCCTTAAAGTCGTCCTGCACGCCGGCCATTAAGGGGCCGCGGCCTCTCGATGGGCTCAAAAAGATAGCGGATAATAAAACATGACCTGCGCATCGGCTAGGGCCGGGGGATCCGCTGTAAATGACTGAAGATGTTCGCTTAAACCAGATAGAAGACTGGCTGACCACCGTTCTACCGGAAATTTTCCGGGAGCAGGCCTGGGGCGAGGTGCCAGTCGGCAGCCTGACCGCGGCCAGCAGCGATGCCAGCTTCCGCCGCTATTTCCGCTGGGCCGGCGAGGGCCGCAGCCTGATCGTGATGGATGCACCGCCGCCGCAGGAGGACTGTCGTCCGTTCGTTCAGGTGGCGGCGCTGCTGGCCGAGGCCGGGGTGCATGTGCCGCGCATCCTGGCCCAGGATCTGGAGCGTGGCTTCCTGCTGCTGAGCGACCTCGGCACCCTGACCTACCTGGAGGTAATCAATCCGGCCAATGCCGACGATTATTTCCAGGCCGCCATCGAGGCGCTGCTGGCCTTCCAGGTCAAGCAACCGACGAACGGCAGTCTGCCGCTCTACGATGAGGCTCTGCTCGCCCGCGAGCTGAGCCTGTTCCCGGAATGGTACGTCGGCCGGGAACTTGATACGGCCTTGAGCGCCACGCAACGCGAACGCTGGCAGGCCATGTGCCGCCTGCTGATCGACAGTGCCCTGGCCCAGCCGCAGGTGCTGGTGCACCGGGACTTCATGCCGCGCAACCTGATGCTCAGCACGCCCAACCCGGGCGTGCTGGACTTCCAGGATGCGGTCATCGGCCCGGTGACCTACGACATCACCAGCCTGTTCAAGGATGCCTTCCTCAGCTGGCCGGAGCCGTTGGTACAGCGCTGGCTGCTGGGCTACTGGGAGCAGGCGCGCGCTGCCGGGGTGCCGGTGCAGGAAGACTTCGCCGACTTCCAGCGCGCCTCGGACCTGATGGGTGTGCAGCGGCATCTCAAGGTGCTGGGCATCTTCGCCCGCATCTGGCATCGCGACGGCAAGCCGCGCTACGTCGCCGACACCCCGCGCTTTCTCGCCTATATCCGCACCGTGGTGGCGCGACGACCGGAGCTGGCCGACCTGGAAGCGCTGCTGGACGAGTTGCACGCCGAGCGAGTCGACCCATGAAGGCCATGATCCTGGCGGCGGGCAAGGGCGAGCGGATGCGCCCGCTGACCCTGACTCTGCCCAAGCCGCTGATCGTGGTGAACGATCTGCCGCTCATCGAGCATCACATCCGGGCGCTGGTCGCCGCCGGCATCACCGAGCTGGTGATCAACCACGCCTGGCTGGGGGAGCAGCTGGAAGCTGCCCTGGGCGATGGCAGCCGCTTCGGTGCCGCCATCCGCTTCTCCGCCGAGCGGGAGCCGCTGGAAACCGGTGGGGGCATCTTCCAGGCGCTGCCGTTGCTTGGTAGCGAGCCCTTCGTGCTGGTCAATGGCGACATCCGTACCGACTTCGACTTTTCCACCCTGGCGCTGCCAGCCGGCTGCCTGGCGCATCTGGTGCTGGCCGATAACCCCCTGCATCACCCGCTCGGCGACTTCGGCCTAGTGGAGGGACGGGTCATCCTGGAGGGCGTGGGCAAGCGCACCTACAGCGGGATCGCCGTCTTGCATCCCCGGTTGTTCGAAGGCTGCACCGCCGGGGCTTTCAAGCTGGTCGATGTGCTGCGCCCCGCCATCGTCGCCGGGAAGGTATCTGGCGAGCGCCTCCACGATCGCTGGGTGGACGTGGGCACCGTGGAGCGTCTGGCCGAGGCGGAGCTGCTGTTCGGGTTCGCCCCGTGAGACTCTGGTTCTGGCCATTGACGCTGCTGGGCTTCCTGGCCGGCTGGGCGGTGGCCAGCATTCCCGGTGCGCTGCTGGTGGCGCTGCTCGCCCACGCCGCGGAGCGCCAGCTGGGGCTGACCTCCCTGGCCGGTTGGAAGGCGCGCTGGCAGGGGCGCCCTGGTCGCTTCGAGCACCAGGCGCAATTCCAGATGCTCGGCCGTCTGGCCAAGCGCGGCGGCCGGGTGCTTACCGCGCACATCCGCCAGGCGGAGGGGGAAATCGAGCGCCTGGGGCTGGATGGCGGTGAGCGCAAGCGTGCCATCGCCGCCTTCGAAGAGGGCAAGGGCGGCACGCTGCCGTCGACGGCCGAGCTGCAGCGGCTCAGCGAGCGCAGTGACACCATCCTGCGCGCCTGTTGGCGGATGGTCTGGATCAGCGGCAGCGTCCGCCCGGGCGATCGCGACGAGATAATCGGCTGGGGCCAGGCGATGGGGCTGGGCGAAGCCCAGGTCCTGGCGCTGCAACCGCCGGTGCAGACGCCGCCGCGGCAGCCGAGCAACGAGGAAACCTATCGCAAGGCCCTGCAACTGCTCGGCGTCACCGACGATGCCGATGCCGCTACCGTGAAGCAGGCCTATCGCCGGCTGCTCTCGCGCCATCACCCCGACAAGAAGGCCGGCGCCGGGGCTGGCCAGTCGGCGGTCTATGCCGCCGCCCAGCGCACCGCCGAGCTGCACGCCGCCTACCAGCTGATCAAGACGCGTCGGGGCTTCCGCTAGCGGCCGGGGGCAGGCGCTCCAGCCAGGCACGCAGGCGACGGAGGGTCTGCTCCTGCTCCGCGGCCCGGTCGCCGGAGATGACCGGCAGGTCGATCTGCCGATAGCCCTGGTTGGCCTTTTGCGCCGCGCGCTCCTTGCGCCGCTGGGCGGCCGCACCGGGCGCATGCACCAGGTCGGCGATCTGCAGGTCGGTCTTGCCCATGGTGGCCTCCAGCCGCGGCGGCAGGCCCTGGGGCTCACGACCGTCGATGAGCGCCAGTTGCTTGACCTCGGCCGGCTCCTTTTCCGCCAGGTAACGCGCCGCCCAGTAGGCACCGGTGCCGTGACCCACCAGCACGATGTGCCCGGCGCCCTGCTGCAGGGCCAGATCGATACCGGCGGCGATGCGTGCCAGCACTCGCGTTGCCTGGGCATTGGCCGCGGCCTCGGGATCGCTGGGGGCGACCGCCGCCTGGGCCGGCTCGCCACTGCCGGCTTCGGCCACCGACGGGGCCGCCGGCGCCGTACCGCTGCCACCGGTCACGGGTGGAGGAGTCTGCTCGCTGGTGGCCTGGGCGTCGGTGTCCGCCGGCGCGGTGGTACGCGCAATGGCCACCAGGGAGTCATAGGGATCGGGCAGGCTCAGGCTGATGGTCTGCCAGCCGTAGGTGGGCAACGCCTGGCGCAGGGGCGCGACCACGTTGGGCCAGTCGGCCGACTCGCCATCGCCCGGGACCAGCACCACCGTCCCGGCCGCCTTGGCGCGCCCGGCCGGCAACAGCAGGGCGAGAAAGGACTCGTCGCCGGCCTGCAGGGTCTTCTGCTGCTCGGCGGGCAGTTGCCGCATCAGCGCCTGCTGCTGTTCCTGGCTGCGCTCCAGCGCCGGCGCCACGGCAGCCGCCGGAGCCGTGGGCGCTTCCGGCGCCGGGGTAGGCGCCTCTTCGGCCAGGACCGGCGCGGCGAGGCCGAGCAGCAGGAGACAGAGCGGCAAGCGGGCAGGAGACGACATCGGGCGGAATCCTCGGCAAGGGGACGGTTGACCCCGGCGAGCCTACCGCCGTTCGCCCGGTCGGGGCAGTGGGAACGCCCTAGCCGCGGGCGGATCTCCGTTACAATAAGCGCCTTAACCTTCGCCGAGGCTATCCCCCATGCAACCCTTCGCCATCGCCCCCTCGATCTTGTCCGCCGATTTCGCCCGTCTCGGCGAGGAGGTCGACAAGGTCCTCGCCGCCGGTGCCGACATGGTCCATTTCGACGTGATGGACAACCACTATGTGCCCAACCTCACCATCGGGCCCATGGTCTGCAAGGCACTGCGCAACTACGGGGTGACCGCGCCCATCGACGTGCACCTGATGGTCAAGCCGGTGGATCGCATCATCGGCGACTTCATCGAGGCCGGGGCCACCGACATCACCTTCCACCCGGAAGCCTCCGAGCACATCGACCGCTCGCTGCAGCTGATCAAGGATGGCGGCTGCCGCGCCGGCCTGGTGTTCAACCCGGCCACCTCGCTGGATGCCCTCAAGTACGTGATGGACAAGATCGACATGGTGCTGCTGATGAGCGTCAACCCCGGCTTCGGCGGCCAGAAGTTCATCCCCGGCACCCTCGACAAGCTGCGCGAGGCGCGCGCCCTGATCGATGCCTCGGGCCGGCCGATCCGCCTGGAGATCGATGGGGGCGTCAACGTCAAGAACATCGGCGAGATCGCCCGCGCCGGGGCGGATACCTTCGTCGCCGGTTCCGCCATTTTCGGCCAGCCGGACTACGCCGCGGTGATCCAGGCGATGCGCGCCGAGCTGGCCAAGGCCCGTTCGGTATGAGTGCCCTGGTGCGACTCGGCGGAGGGCATCCCCCCGCCCTGGTGATGTTCGATCTCGATGGCACCCTGCTGGATTCCGCGCCGGACCTGGCGGCGGCGGTGGATGCCATGCTCGACCGCCTGGGCCGCCCGCCGGCCGGCCTGGCCAAGGTGCGGCTGTGGATCGGCAACGGCGCCCGGGTGCTGGTGCGCCGGGCCCTGGCGGATGACATGCGGCATGACGCCGTGGACGATGCTGCCGCTGACGAGGCCCTGGCGCTGTTCATGGAGCTCTATGGTGGCAGCCATGCCCTGACCCGCGTCTATCCCGGCGTGCTCGACAGCCTGGCGCTGTTGCGCACGATGGGCGTACGCCTGGCGGTGATCACCAACAAGCCGGAGCGCTTCGTCGCGCCACTGCTGGCCGACATGGGCCTGGGTGAATTCGACTGGATCGTCGGCGGCGATACCCTGCCGCAGCAGAAGCCCGATCCGGCTGGCCTGCTGCACGTGATGCGGCAGGCCGGCGTGTCGGCCGCGCAGGCGCTGTTCATCGGCGACTCGCGCAACGACATCCGCGCCGCCCGCGCCGCGGGGGTCGGCTGCGTGGCCCTGAGCTACGGCTACAACCATGGCGAGCCCATCGCCAGCGAGCAGCCGGACCTGGTCGTCGACGATCTGCGCGAGCTGTTCATCTAGCACGCCGAAGTGGCCGGCCGGTTGCCATGCCGCGCCGGCTAGGCTAACGTGGCCCTTCAACCCCGCCCCAAGAGCAAGAGATCGCATCGTGGTGGTCACCCGCACAGGCTCCTCGCGAGCATGGATGAAAGTCATCAAGGCCCTGGCCCGTTGGCGCTGGCGCGCCTGATTTCGTCCTGGCCGGTATCGGACCGGCACGCTGTGCACCCGACCTTTCGTTTTCCTCGCCACGAGGCTGATCATGACCCGCGACGACTTCCTGCGCCTGGCCGCTCAAGGCTATAACCGCATTCCCCTGGCCTTCGAAACCCTGGCCGACTTCGACACCCCACTGTCCCTCTATCTCAAGCTGGCCGATGCCCCTAACTCCTATCTGCTGGAGTCGGTGCAGGGCGGCGAGAAATGGGGCCGCTACTCGATCATCGGCCTGCCCTGCCGGACCCTGCTGCGCGCCCGCGGTTACCAGGTCACCGTGCACGAGGGCGAGCAACAGCTCGAGGCCGCTACCGTTGAGGATCCGCTGGCCTTCGTCGAGGCCTTCAAGGCGCGCTATCGTGTGCCGGTCGTCCCCAACCTGCCGAAATTCGATGGCGGCTTGGTGGGATACTTCGGCTATGACTGCGTGCGCTACGTGGAAAAGCGCCTGGGTGCCAGTCCCAATCCCGATCCGCTGGGTACCCCGGACATCCTGCTGATGGTGTCGGACGAGGTGGTGGTCTTCGACAACCTCGCCGGCAAGCTGCACTGCATCGTCCTCGTCGATCCTAGCCAGCCCGAGGCTTACGAACAGGGCCAGGCCCGCCTGGCCGCACTGCGCGAGCGCATTCGCCAGCCCATCGCCCCGCGCCTGGGCCTGGATTTCGCCGCGGTGGGCACCGGTAGCGAGCCGGCGTTTCGCTCCAGCTACAGCCGCGCCGACTATGAAAACGCCGTGGAGCGGATCAAGGACTACATCCTGGCCGGCGACTGCATGCAGGTGGTGCCCTCGCAGCGCATGACCATCGATTTCCAGGCGGCGCCCATCGATCTCTATCGGGCGCTGCGCTGCTTCAATCCCACGCCCTACATGTACTTCTTCAACTTCGGCGACTTCCATGTGGTCGGCAGTTCGCCCGAGGTGCTGGTGCGGGTGGAGGATGGCGAGATCACCGTGCGCCCCATCGCCGGTACCCGTCCGCGCGGTGCGACCGAAGAAGCCGACCTGGCGCTGGAGCGTGATCTCCTGGCCGATGCCAAGGAGCTGGCCGAACACCTGATGCTGATCGACCTGGGCCGCAACGACGTGGGCCGGGTGTCGGCCACCGGCAGCGTGACCCTGACCGAGAAGATGGTCATCGAGCGCTATTCCAACGTGATGCACATCGTCAGCAACGTCACCGGTCGGCTCAAGCCCGAGCTGAGCGCCATGGACGCCCTGCGCGCCATCCTGCCGGCCGGCACCCTGTCCGGGGCGCCGAAGATCCGTGCCATGGAGATCATCGACGAACTGGAACCGGTCAAGCGCGGCATCTACGGCGGCGCCGTGGGCTACCTGGCCTGGAACGGCAACATGGACACCGCCATCGCCATCCGCACCGCGGTGATCAAGGATGGCGAACTGCACGTCCAGGCGGGCGGCGGGATCGTCGCCGACTCCCAGCCGGCCGCGGAGTGGGAAGAGACCCTCAACAAGCGTCGCGCCATGTTCCGCGCCGTCGCCCTTGCCGAACAGTCCGTCTGAGGAGCCTGCCATGTTGCTGATGCTGGATAACTACGATTCCTTCACCTACAACCTGGTGCAGTACCTGGGCGAACTGGGCGCCGAGGTCAAGGTGGTACGTAACGACGAGGTCCCGGTCGAGGCGATCGAGGCACTGGCGCCGGAGCGCATCGTCGTCTCCCCCGGTCCCTGCACGCCCAACGAGGCGGGCATCTCCCTGGCCACCCTGGAGCGCTTCGCCGGCAAGCTGCCGGTGCTGGGCGTCTGCCTCGGCCACCAGAGTCTGGGCCAGGCCTTCGGCGGCGAGGTGGTGCGGGCGCGCGAGCCGATGCACGGCAAGACCAGCCCGGTCTACCACAACGGCGAGGGCGTCTTCGCCGGCCTGCCCAATCCCTTCACCGTGACCCGCTACCACTCGCTGGTGGTCAAGCGCGAGACCCTGCCCGAGTGCCTGGAGATCACCGCCTGGACTCAGCACCCGGACGGCAGCATGGACGAGATCATGGGCCTGCGGCACCGCGAGTTCATGATCGAAGGGGTGCAGTTCCATCCCGAGTCCATCCTCACCGAGCACGGCCACGACCTGCTGGCCAACTTTCTCCAGCAGCAGGGAGGGCACCGCTAGATGGACATCAAGCAGGCCCTGAACCGCATCAGCGGGCAACTCGACCTCAATGTGGCCGAGATGCAGGCGGTGATGCGCCAGATCATGACCGGCGGCGCCGACGAGGCGCAGATTGGTGCCTTCCTCATGGGCATGCGGATCAAGAGCGAGACCATCGACGAGATCTGCGGCGCGGTGAGCGTGATGCGCGAACTGGCCACCCCGGTGGTGCTGCCGAGCCTCGACCATGTGGTCGACGTGGTGGGCACTGGCGGCGACGGTGCCAACATCTTCAACGTCTCCTCGGCCTCGGTGTTCGTGGTGGCGGCGGCGGGTGGCAAGGTCGCCAAGCACGGCAACCGCGCGGTGTCCGGCAAGAGCGGCAGTGCCGACCTGCTGGAAGCCGCCGGCATCTACCTGGAGCTGACGCCCGAGCAGATCGCGCGCTGCGTCGAGCAGGTGGGGGTGGGCTTCATGTTCGCCCAGTCGCACCACAGCGCCATGCGCCATGCCGCCGGGCCGCGGCGGTCCCTGGGGCTGCGTACCCTGTTCAACATGCTCGGCCCCCTGACCAACCCGGCCGGCGTACGCCACCAGGTAGTCGGGGTGTTCAGCGCCGCCCTATGCCGGCCGCTGGCCGAGGTGCTGCAGCGCCTGGGCAGCCAGCACGTGCTGGTGGTGCATTCCCGCGATGGCCTGGACGAATTCAGCCTGGCCGCCGCCACCCAGGTGGCGGAACTCAAGGACGGCGGCATCACCGAGTACCAGGTGCTGCCGGAAGACCTGGGCATCAAGAGCCAGACCCTGGTGGGTCTGACCGTGGATGGCCCGGAGGCCTCCCTGGCGTTGATCCGCGATGCCCTGGGGCGGCGCAAGACCGAAGCCGGGCAGAAGGCCGCCGACATGATCGTGCTCAACGCCGGCGCGGCGCTCTATGCCGCCGATCTCGCCCATAGCCTGCACGAGGGTGTGCTGCTGGCCCACGATGCGCTATACAGCGGCCTGGCGCGGGAGAAACTGGACGAGCTCGCCCATTTCACATCCGTCTATCGCGAGGAGGGTCGCCTGTGAGTGTGCCAACCGTGTTGCAGAAGATCCTGGCCCGCAAGGCCGAGGAAATCGCCCAGCTGAAGGCCCGGACCACCCTGGCCGAGCTCGAGGCCCAGGCCCGTGCCGCCGACGCCCCCCGTGGCTTCGCCCGGGCGCTGCAGGCCCAGGTGGCGCGCAAGGAAGCGGCGATCATCGCCGAGGTGAAGAAGGCCTCGCCGAGCAAGGGCGTGATCCGCGAACACTTCGTGCCGGCCGAGATCGCCCGCAGCTACGCCCAGGGTGGCGCCACCTGCCTGAGCGTGCTCACCGACGTCGACTTCTTCCAGGGCGGCAACGCCTACCTGCAGGAGGCGCGCGCCGCCTGCAGCCTGCCGGTGATCCGCAAGGATTTCCTCGTCGATCCCTTCCAGGTGGTGGAAGCCCGCGCCATCGGCGCCGACTGCATCCTGCTGATCGTCGCGGCGCTCGACGATGGCCTGATGGGGGAACTGGCTGCCACCGCCAAGGACGTCGGGCTGGACGTGCTGGTCGAGGTGCATGACGGCGCCGAGCTGGAGCGGGCGCTGAACGTGCTGGATACCCCGCTGGTGGGCGTCAACAATCGCAACCTGCACACCTTCGAGGTCAGCCTGGAGGCTACCCTCGATCTCTTGCCGCGCATCCCCCAGGACCGCCTGGTGATCACCGAGAGCGGCATCCTCAACCGGGCCGACGTCGAGCTGATGGAAATCAACGAGGTCCGGGCCTTCCTGGTCGGCGAGGCCTTCATGCGCGCCGACGAGCCCGGCCAGGAGTTGCAGCGGCTGTTCTTCCCGGAGCGGCGTTTCCCGCTCGACGCCTGATCCTGGCGCGTGCCCAGCCGAGGCCCTGGTGAAGACACTGGGGCCTTGTCCATTCCGTCGGCTGACCCAGGTCGACCGCTGCCCACCCCGGACGGCGGGAGCGACCTCCGTGTGTCCACAGCCGACGCAGGGCTTTGTTCTACCGGCATAAACCCCGTTAATGACGTCCGATTCGCTGAACCCTGGCGAATCCGGAGCAGTCTGGCCGTCGCTCCTGAGCATCAGGCCATCCAACACTGGGGCATGTAGAACCATGGCAACGGAAGAAAAGAGCGCAACGCTCGACATCAGCATCACCGATCCCTCCCGAACCGAGGAGGCCCGGCGCGACAGGCGCCTGGCCGGCACCACGGACTGGGTCGTCTTCGGCGTGACCAGCATCGCCGCGCTCGCCTTCGTCATCTGGGGCTTCGTCAGCCAGGCGAGCCTGGCGGCGAGCGCCTCCGTCGCCCAGGGCTGGGTCATCACCCGCTTCGGCTGGCTGTTCGTGCTGACCTCCACCGGCTTCGTGGTCTTCGTCATCTGGCTGGCCGCCAGTCGCTATGGGCGCATACCCCTGGGGCGGGACGACGAGCAGCCGGAATTCCGCACGCTGTCCTGGGTGGCGATGATGTTCAGCGCCGGCATGGGCATCGGCCTGATGTTCTTCGGCGTGGCCGAGCCGCTGTCGCACTATCTCAATCCGCCCCCCGGCTCGGCGCCGGGGCAGACCAGTGCCGCGCTGCAGGTGGCCATGGCCACCACGCTGTTCCACTGGACCCTGCACCCCTGGGCCATCTATGCGGTGGTTGGCCTGGCCATCGCCTATGGCACCTATCGCCGGGGGCGCTCGCAGCTCATCTCGGTGGCCTTCCGCCCGCTGATCGGCGAGCACGCCAACGGTCCCTTGGGGCGCGTCATCGACATGATGGCGATCTTCGCCACCCTGTTCGGCTCGGCGGCGTCCCTGGGGCTGGGCGCCCTGCAGATCGCCGGTGGCCTCGAGCACAACGGCTGGATCGAGCAACCGGGCAAGCTGCTCTACATCGGCATCATCACGGTGCTGACCATCGCCTTCATCGTCTCCGCCGTGTCCGGCGTCGAGAAGGGCATCCAGTGGCTGTCCAACACCAACATGGTGCTGGCGGTGGTGCTGGCGCTGTTCGTCTTCGTCGCCGGTCCCACCCTGCTGATGCTCAACCTGTTGCCGACCGCCATCGGCGACTACATCAACCTGCTGCCGGAAATGATGGCGCGGACCAGCGCCAGCGGTGGCGAGGCCATGGGCAACTGGCTATCCAGCTGGACGGTGTTCTACTGGGCCTGGTGGATCTCCTGGACGCCCTTCGTCGGCATGTTCATCGCCCGCATCAGCCGTGGCCGCACCATCCGCCAGTTCGTCAGCGGGGTGCTGCTGGTCCCGAGCCTGGTCAGCGTGGTCTGGTTCGTCATCTTCGGCGGCGCCGCGGTCGACGCCATGCGCCTGGGCGCCTTCACCCTGGTCGATGGCGCGGTGAACAGCAACTTCGCGCTCTATGACCTGCTGGCCAGCTATCCCTGGGCGTCCGTGACCTCGGTACTGGTCATGGTGCTGGTGGCGATCTTCTTCGTCTCCGGCGCCGATGCCGCGTCCCTGGTGATGGGTACCCTGTCCGAGCGCGGCACCACCGAGCCCTCGCGGCGCACGGTGATCTTCTGGGGCGCCCTGACCGGGGCCGTGGCGGCGATCATGCTGGCCATCGGCGACCCGGGCAATCCGGGCGCCGCGCTCAATGGCCTGCAGAACCTGACCATCGTCGTGGCGCTGCCCTTCGTGGTGGTCATGGCGTTGCTCTGCCTGGCCCTCTATCGCGACCTGCGCTGCGATCCGCTGATGCTGCGCCACCTGCGCGGCACCGAGCTGATCGAGAAGGCGGTGCTCTATGGCGCGGCCAAGCACGGCGAGGAATTCCACTTCGTGGTGGGCGAGCCGAAGTCGGCCCAGGCCAAGGAAGCGGAGGCTGGCGGCAAGGTCACGGTGAAGGTGGAGAAGGAGGTCAAGGCCTGATGCCGTGACGGGTAGGGCGGCCCCCGCCGGCTGGCAGGGGCGCGTCGGGCAGGGCTCAGCGGGTGCCGAACACCACCATGGTCTTGCCCTTGACGTGGACCAGACCCTGCTCTTCCAGGGATTTCAGGACGCGGCCGACCATCTCGCGCGAGCAGCCGACGATACGACCGATCTCCTGGCGGGTGATCTTGATCTGCATGCCATCCGGATGGGTCATGGCATCGGGCTGCTTGCACAGGTCGAGCAGGGTGCGGGCCACGCGGCCGGTGACGTCGAGGAAAGCCAGGTCGCCCACCTTGCGGGTGGTCTGCCGCAGCCGCTCGGCCATCTGGCGGCCCAGGGAGAACAGCATGTCCGGATCCTGCTGGCTCAGTTCGCGGAACTGGCCGTAGCTGATCTCGGCGACTTCGCACTCGGTACGGGCGCGGACCCAGGCACTGCGCTCGGGCTCGCTGCCTTCCTTGGAAAACAGCCCCATCTCGCCGAAGAAATCGCCGGCGTTCAGGTAGGCGATGATCATCTCGCGGCCTTCATCGTCCTCGATGAGGATGGTGACCGAACCCTTGAGGATGAAGAACAGGCTTTCGCTGTTGTCGCCAGCGTAGATGATGGTGGTTTTTGCCGTGTAGCGGCGACGCGAGCAGTGCGCTAGCAGCTTGTCGATGTGCTGTAACTTCGCGGGTGGGATGATAGCGGCCATGCTGATTCCTGAGGTTGAAAGCTAACCTGAGTCGGGGGCACCGAGGTCCGAACCGGTGCATGCACAGGCTGCGCCGGTTCCGATTCAAAGACCGGATGAGAACATGCGCAGCTTAAATGCGAGCTGAATAACCCTACACTGCCAGCCAGTTTACGCCATTCAGCATGTTAAGCTGATCACCATTTGCATATATAAGTAGGACGAAAGCGATGAAAGCGCGCATTCAGTGGACGGGCGAGGCGATGTTCCTCGGCGAATCCGGCAGTGGCCACGTGGTGGTCATGGATGGTCCTCCGGAGAGTGGTGGTCGCAACCTCGGCGTGCGGCCGATGGAGACCGTGCTGATCGGCCTGGGCGGCTGCGCCAGCTACGACGTGGTCAGCATCCTGCGCAAGGCCCGGCAGCCGGTGGAAAGCTGCGAGGCCTTCCTCGACGCCGAGCGCGCCGAGACCGAGCCCAAGGTGTTCACCAAAATCCACCTGAAATTCGTGGTCAAGGGCCGTGGCCTCAAGGAAGCCCAGGTCAAGCGCGCCATCGAATTGTCTGCAGAAAAGTACTGCTCCGCGTCCATCATGCTCGGTCGGGCCGGTGTCGAGATCAGCCACAGCTACGAACTGGTCGAGCTCGGCTGAAGCCTTATCCCGCCTGCGACGCCCATCCGGGCGTCGCGCCTGGCGCGCCCGCGCCGCTGCCGTCGACATCAATTCATCACCTGGGCCCGGCAGACTCTGGCCCCAGCCGCTGCCGATCTGCATAATGCGCCGCTCTTAAGGGGCCCCAGCCCCGACAAGTACAGCCAATCGCCATCGCGAAGAGGTGTTCGTCGCCCTACGCAGCTTGCGCCAGCCGCAACTGACGGGCATTCAGGACCGCGGTCAGAGACCGCACGACGGGAGCTTTACCACCGTGAAAAGCAAACTCAGGCTCCATGGTTTCAACAACCTGACCAAGACCTTGAGCTTCAACATCTACGACATCTGCTACGCCGAGACGTCGGAAGATCAACAGGCCTATGTCCAGTACATCGATGAGGAGTACGACGCCGAGCGTCTGACCCAGATCCTGACCGACGTGGTCGACATCATCGGGGCCAACATCCTCAACATCGCCCGCCAGGACTACGATCCCCAGGGTGCCAGCGTGACCATCCTGATCTCCGAGCAACCGGTCGAGCCGACCGAGAGCCAGATCGAGGAGTCGCCCGGTCCGTTGCGCGAGACCATCCTCGGCCACCTGGACAAGAGCCACATCACGGTGCACACCTATCCGGAGATCCATCCGGACGACGGCATCGCCACCTTCCGCGTCGACATCGACGTCTCCACCTGTGGCGTGATCTCCCCGCTGAAGGCGCTGAACTACCTGATCCACCAGTTCGACTCGGACATCGTCACCGTGGACTACCGGGTGCGCGGCTTCACCCGCGACATCGAGGGGCGCAAGCACTTCATCGACCACGAGATCAATTCGATCCAGAACTACCTGTCCGAGGACACCCGCGCGGCCTACCAGATGACCGACGTGAACGTGTACCAGGACAACCTGTTCCACACCAAGATGCTGCTCAAGGAGTTCGAGCTGGACAACTACCTGTTCGGCGACGCCTCCCGCAGCCTCTCCACGGAGCAGCGCCAGCAGGTCACCCAGCGTCTCAAGCACGAGATGCGCGAGATCTTCTCCGGGCGCAACCTGCCGCGCTGATCGCTCGGCTGTTGCGCAGAGAACCCCGCCACGGCGGGGTTCTCTCGTTTTGGGATCAGTGGTGGTCGTCGCGGACGACCGGGGCGCCGCCGGTGACGCTCTTGACTACCCGGCCGATGGTCAGGCCCTGGCCGAGGATGGAAACCAGCACCACGATGTAGGTCAGCGCCAGGATCAGGTCCCGCTCGGGGCCGGCGGGCAGGCTCAGCGCCAGGGCGACCGAGACGCCACCGCGCAGGGCGCCCCAGGTGAGGATGCGCGCCGTGCCGCGGGTCATGTTGCGCCAGTGCGGACTGAGCAGTACCACCGGCGCCACGCTGATCCAGCGGGCGAAGAGGATCGCCAGGGTGACCATGAAGGCCGCGCCGAGGTGGGTCCAGCTGAACGGCAGCACCAGCAGCTCCATGCCGATCAGGGCGAACAGCAGGGCATTGAGGATCTCGTCGATCAGTTCCCAGAAACCATCCAGGTAGCGCCGGGTGAAGTCGTTCATGGCCTTGGTGCGGCCCAGGTTGCCGATGATCAGGCCGGCGACCACCATGGCGATGGGACCGGAGACGTGCAGGTGGCTGGCCAGGGTCGAGCCGCCGATCACCAGGGCCAGGGACAGCATCACCTCGATTTGGTGCTGCTCGATGCTCAGCATCAGCCAGTAGCAGAGGAAGCCGATCACCAGGCCGAACAGGATGCCGCCACCGGCCTCTTCAAGAAACAGCCAGAGCGCGGCATTGACCGTAGGCGCCTCACCTAGCTGGATCACCCCCAGCAGCACCGAATAGACCACCACGGCCACGCCGTCGTTGAACAGCGCCTCGCCGACGATGGTGGTCTCCAGCGATTTGGGCGCGCCAGCCGAGCGCAGGATGCCGAGCACGGCGATGGGGTCGGTGGGCGAGATCAGGGCGCCGAAGATCAGGCAGTAGAGCAGGTCGATGTGCCAGCCCAGCCAGCCGAAGATCCAGAAGGTCAGGTAGCCGATCAGCACCGTGGAGATGACCACGCCGAGGGTGGCCAGGCCGCCGATGGCCCACTTGTAGTCGCGCAGGTCCTTGAGATTGACGTGCAGGGCCCCGGCGAACAGCAGGAAGCCGAGCATCCAGTTCATCAGCAGGTCGTTGAAGTCGATCTGCCCGAGCAGCTCGCCGATGCGGTGCTCGAGGCCGGGAAAGCCCAGCCAGGACAGGCTCTGCAGGCCGACCGAGAAGATCAGCGCGATGACCATGACGCCGATGGTGGGCGGCAGGCCGACGAAGCGGAAATTGAGGTAGGTGAGCAGCGAGGTGAAGCAGATGAAGGCAGCAGCGAGTTCGAGCATGGGCGTTCCAGATCCATCAGACAACGAGACCCCGCGAGCGCGGGACCTAGGGGTAGGATGGGGCTGGGGCAGCAAAAGTTACATCATCGATAGCCGGCTATCCGATTACCTGGAGAAAACCAGCGTGGATCGTCGCTGCCCTGGCATTCGCCGCTGACGCCGGGACGATCCACCTGGACCAAGGGCGGCGGCTGGCTAGAGCGGCGCCGCTACGGCTGGCGCGGCCTCGCGCAGGGGCAGCGGATGGGGCGCGGCGATACGGGCTTCCAGGGTCGCCACGTAGCTACGGGCGTCGGCTTCGCTGAGAAAGGTGATGGCCTGCTTGTCGAGGCACACCTGCCAGGCACTGGTGGTGGACTTGCGCAAAGGACGAACCACGATCTTCATGCTGGTACCCTCGGGGACAGACGGAAAGTGGAGTTCCGATTCTAGAGGGGTTTTGATTGCAGGACAGTGACATTCGTCGGTCTGGACGCTAGGCGCGTGCCCTCTGCCGTTCGGCATACCAGGCTTCGAAGTCCTTGGGCGCCAGGGGCGGGCTGAACAGGAAGCCCTGGCACTGCTGGCAACCCAGCTTGCGCAGGATGTCCCACTGCTCGGTGGTCTCCACCCCCTCGGCCAGCACGTTCAGGTCCAGGCCATGGCCCAGGGCGACGATGGCTGCGGCGATGGCCTGGGTACCGTGGGTGCCACTGTCGCTGCGCAATTCGTGCATGAAGCTCTGGTCGATCTTCAGCTTGTCGAGGGGGAAGCGCCGCAGATAGGCCAGCGAGGAGTAGCCGGTGCCGAAGTCGTCCACGGCAATGCGTACCCCCAGCGTCTTGAGGGTGGCCAGGGACATCAGCGCCTCTTCGACGTTGTCCATCAGGGTGCCCTCGGTGATCTCCAGCTCCAGATGCTCGGCCGGGAGGCGGCTGCGCGCCAGGGCGCGGGAGATGGTGCTGGCCAGGTCGCGCTTGGCGAACTGGCGCGGCGAGATGTTGATCGCCAGGGTGCCCAGCTCGAATCCCAACTCCAGCCAGCTGTGCATCTGCTGGCAGGCCGTCTCGATGATCCAGTCGCCCAGCGGCACGATGAGTCCGGTTTCCTCGGCCAGCGGGATGAATTCGGTGGGCGGGATGAGACCCAGCTCGGGATCCTGCCAGCGCACCAGGGCTTCCACGCCGATGGCCTGGGCCGTGCTCACGCTCATCAGCGGCTGGTAGTGCAGGACGAAATCGCCCCGCTTGAGCGCCGTGCGCAGCCGTGACTCCAGGTTGAGGCGGCGCCGCGACTGCTCGGTGAGGGCCTGGGTATAGAAGCGGAAGGTGTCGCGTCCCTGGTCCTTGGCCTGGTGCATGGCGGTGTCGGCATTGCGGATGAGGTCGTCGGCGCTGTTGCCATCGTCGGGAAAGAGGCTGATGCCGATGCTGGCGCTGAGATAGATGTCGTGATCGCCCAGGGGGAAGGGCTGCTCCAGCTTGCTAAGCATCGCCTGGGCGATCTGGGCGGCGAACTCCGGGCGGTCCACCCGTTCGATGATGACCAGGTATTCGTCGCCGCCGAGGCGGGCCAGGGTGATGTCCTCGCTGAGCAGGGCGCGCAGGCGCGCGGCGAATTCCACCAGCAGTTCGTCGCCGAGGGCGTGGCCGTGGCTTTCGTTCACGGTGCGGAAATGGTCGAAGTCGAGGATCAGGACCGCGACCAGGTGCTCCTGGGATTCGGCGAGGGCCAGCGCGTGCTCGAGATGGGTACGCGCCAGCAGGCGATTGGGCAGGTCGGTCAGCGGATCGTGGTGCGCCAGGTGGCTCAGGCGCGCCTCGCTTTCCCGCAGTCGGGTGGTATCGCTGACCGTGACCGTGTACTGCCGGGTTTCCCGAGGATAGAGGGTGTCGATGGCGGTCCAGGCGGGGAAGGTGCTGCCATCGACCCGTGGCCAGAGCAGTTCGCCTTCCCAGCGCCCCTCGCGGCGCACCGTCCGCCATAGCTCGCGATAGAAGCGCGGGTCCTGTCGCCCGCCGCCGGGCAGGCCCAGGCGCTGCCCGAGCAGGGCGCCCTCCTGGGTACCCAGCAGCCGGGCGAAGGCCGGATTCACGGCCAAGACCCAGCGGCGCTGATCGAGCAACAGCAGGCCATCGCGGCTGTTCTGGAACATCGCCGCGGCCTGGCGCAGGCTTTCTTCCTGCTGCTTGCGCAGGGTGATGTCCTGGGCGGTGCTGATGAAGTATTGGGGCACGCCGTGGTCGTCGCGGATCAACCGGGTGGTGACATTGGCCCAGACCGGCTGGCCGCTACGGTGCAGATAGCGTTTCTCCAGGGTGTAGCGATCCTGGCCGGTGTCGATCAGCTGTTTGCGCAGGGCGGCGCCCAGGCCGCGTTCGTCCGGATGGGTAACCGCGGCAGCATCCTTTTGCAGCAATTCCGGTTGCGAGTAGCCGAGCATCTGGCAGAAGTGATGATTGACGCTCAGCCAGCGGCCTTCCAGGTCGCTGAGCATGATGCCGGTGTAGGCCTGCTCGAAGATGCCGCGGTAGCGCGCCTCGCTGGCGCGCTGGGCCTGGACGACGCGCTGTTGGCGGATCGCCAGCACCGCCAGGCGGGTGAATTCGGTGATCAGCGCCTGGGTTTCCGGTTCGGGCAGGCGCGCCTCGCCGTAGTAGATGCCGAGGGCGCCGACGGCACGTTGCTGCTCGTCCTGCAACGGCAAGGCCCAGGCGCCACGGATGCCGGCCGCCAGGGCCGCCGGCAACAGCGGCTGCCAGGCGGGATCCAGCTCGACATCGATGGTGAACACCGGCGCATTGCTGGTGACGGCGCTGCAGCAGCCCTGGTCGTGACGCTGCCGGGGTACGCTTTCCAGGGCTGCCTGGAAGGCCGGTGGCAGGCTGGGCGCAGCGGCCACCCGGAGGTGCTCGTCCTGGTCATCCAGCAGCAGGGCGACGCGCATCTCGGGATAGATCCGCTCCAGCCGCAAGGCGATGCCCTGCTGGATTTCCGCCAGCGGCAGGCCGCTGAGCAGATCATCGAGGACGTCGCTCCGCGCCTGCTGCAGCTGCTGGGCCTGGTAGTCGTGGTGGATGTCGGTCAGGGTGCCCTGGATCTCGCCGTCCAGTCCCGCCCGCAGTTCCATCTGCATCCAGCGATGACTTTCCACCGACAGTCGCAGCCGTACCACGCCATTCCAGTGCAGGCGTTGGGCCGCGGCGAAGTCGGCCACCAGCTGGCGCAGCCGGGCGCCATCCTGGGGGTGGAAGGCCTGGTGCAGCGGCTGGTTGAGTTGCTGGGTCGCGGCTTGGCCGGTGAGGCTCTCCCAGGCCGGGTTGAGAAACTGCCAGCGCCCGCGGTGATCGCTGGCGAACACCACCAGCGGTAGGTGCTGGACCAGCTCGCGATAACGCCGCTGGCTGTCCTGCAGCGCCTGCTCGGCCAGCTTGTGGCTGGTGATGTCGACCAGGGCGCCGCGGGTAATCCCGGCTTCGTCGAAGTCACTCTGCCAGTTGAGCCAGCGCCAGCTGCCCGCGCCGTCGGCGAAGTGCGCGGAGAAGTTCAGCGGGCCCTGCATGTGCTGCAGGCGTTCGAGCATGCTGCGCACATGGTCGCGGTCATCGGCGCGCGCGCAGGCGACGATGGTGGCGAAATCGAGAGGTCCACTGGTCAGCGGCTGGTGGAGCATCACCAGGCTGCGATCGGAGCAGAGCAGGCGGCCATTCGCTAGCAGCTGCCAGTCACCGGTGTTGGTCAGCCGCTGAATGAAGTCCTGGGTTTCGCGCTGCCGTTGCAGCGCTTGAATGACGCCTTCCCGGTGCTTGAGCTGGCGCTGCATCAGCACATAGAGCACCAGCGCTATGAGACTGACGAAGCCCAGGCCCTTGAAGGTCTGCCAGGGATAGTGACTGGCCCGCTCGCCGATCAGGGTCTGCAACAGGACATCGCTGCCGATCACCCAGAGGGCGCTCAGCACCAGGTACGTCAGGGCAATGCGCGCGGGGGAGGGGAGCCGCATCCCGGATCCTCGATGGCCCGATCGTAGCTGTCGGGTTCAGTTCAACTCTGACCTGTTAACGGTGCCGCAGTTCTGGTTCAGCCCAGCAGAATTGCTGCTCGTCGGAAGCCTCGTCCTGCACCGCGGGAACCTGGGTGAAGAGGGCATTCCAGACAGCCCCGGCAGGGTCGTCCGATCTCGTGCAAATTACCAGGCGGTTTTACCACTACCTTGCAATTTGCCCGCTGGTTGGTTCCGCTGTTTTTATATAAGTCATTGATTTGAAACGTCTTTAATTGTCTTTGGAATTCGGCGCAAGCGTTGCGCTCTACATCTAGGTCGCTGCTGCCAGGACCTGGGCGCAGTACAACCAAGGAAAACAGGAGTCATCTCATGAAAAAGACTTTCGGTACCTTTGCCCTCGCTGCCGTCACCGCTTCCGTACTGAGCCTGCCGCTGGCCGGCGGTGCTTTCGCTGCCACCAGCCAGAACATGACCCTGGCGGCCAACAACACCGTGGACAAGACCGAAGAAGCCGCGTCCGACACCTGGATCACCAGCAAGGTGAAGGCGTCCTTCCTGGCTGACGAACACATCAAGGGCACTGCCATCAAGGTCGAGACCAACAAAGGCGTCGTCTCCCTGTCCGGCACCGTGGCCACCGAAGCCCAGCGCGACCTGGCGATCAAGGAAGCCAAGGCTATCAAGGGCGTCAAGGCCGTCTCGGCTGATGCGCTGAAAGCCGCTCAGTAACACCCGAGGACGATGGCGGCGCCGGTCGCTGCCATCTCCCTTCACCCCGGAGAACCGTCATGACCAGCACGACCGAAACCCTCAACGATCTGATCGAGATCGCCCGTGATGGCAAGAATTTCTATGAGCACGCCCTCACCGAAGTGAAGAACCCCGAATTGAAGGCGCTCTTCACCGAGATCGCCCAGAGCAAGGCCGAGATCATCAGCGCCTTGAGCAGCCAGGTATCGGCTGCAGGTGACAAGCCTGCCGAGCAGGGTACCTTCGCCGGCAGCTTCCGCAAGTACTACACAGACGTCAAAACCTCCTTCGCCAGCAAGGAGCGGGAAGAGGTCACCTACGTCAGTGAACTGGAAGAGCAGGAAGACCGCCTGCTGCATGCCCTGGAACGCGCCGTCAACGAACACGCCACGCCGGATGCCCAGACCAGTCTGCGCAGCCAGCTGGAAAAGGCCCGTGCGACCCATGATCGCATGCGTGACCTGAAGCACCGGATGCAGGCCGCCCACTAAGGCAACCGGTACGAAAAAGCCCCGCCAAGCGGGGCTTTTTTTCGCCCTGGGTTCAGCCGTTGGTCGCGCGGTTGAGGCGTGCCTCGATCAGGCTGTCGACCACCGAGGGGTCGGCCAGGGTCGAGGTATCGCCCAGGCTGTCCAGTTCGTCGCAGGCGATCTTGCGCAGGATGCGTCGCATGATCTTGCCGGAGCGGGTCTTGGGCAGGGCGGGGGCCCACTGCAGGAATTCCGGCTTGGCGAAGCTGCCGATCTGGTCGGCCACCTGCTGGCGCAGCTGCGCCTTGAGTTCATCGCTCGGCGTCACCCCACCCTTGGTGGTGACGAAGGCGTAGACCGCCTGGCCCTTGACCTCGTGGGGGCAACCCACCACCGCCGCCTCGGCCACGTCGGGATGCTCGGTGAGCACGCTCTCCACCTCGGCGGTGCCGATGCGATGGCCGGAGACGTTGAGGACGTCGTCCACGCGGCCGGTGATCCAGTAGTAGCCGTCCTCGTCCCGCCGGGCACCGTCGCCGGTGAAGTAATACCCCGGATAGGCGCTGAAGTAGGTATCGATCAGCCGCTGGTGATCGCCGTACACGGTACGGATCTGGCTCGGCCAACTGGCCTTGATCGCCAGCACGCCGCTGCCAGGCCCCTCGATCTCCTGGCCCTGCTCGTCGAGCAGCACCGGCTGCACGCCGAAGAAGGGCAGGGTGGCCGAGCCGGGCTTCAGCGCCAGGGCGCCGGGTGGCGGGGCGATGAGGATGCTGCCGGTCTCGGTTTGCCACCAGGTGTCGACGATGGGGCAGCGACCCTCGCCCACCACCCGGTGATACCACTCCCAGGCCTCCGGGTTGATCGGCTCGCCGACACTACCCAGCAGCTGTAGGCTCTGCCGCGAGGTGCGCTGCACCGGCGTATCGCCTTCGCGCATGAGGGCGCGCAGCGCGGTCGGCGCGGTGTAGAAGATGTTGACCTGGTGCTTGTCCACCACCTGCCACAGGCGACTGGCATCCGGGTAGCTCGGCACTCCTTCGAACATCAGGGTGGTGGCGCCATTGGCCAGCGGGCCGTAGACGATATAGCTGTGGCCAGTCACCCAGCCGACGTCGGCGGTACACCAGAAGACCTGGCCTTCGTGATAGTCGAACAGGTACTTGAAACTCAAGGTGGCGCCCAGCAGGTAGCCCCCGGTGGTGTGCAGCACTCCCTTGGGCTTGCCGGTGGAGCCCGAGGTGTAGAGGATGAACAGCGGGTCCTCGGCATCCATGGGCTCCGCCGGGCAATCGGCCGCTGCCTCGGCCACCGCCTGGGCATAGGGCAGGTCACGGCCCGGCTGGCGGGCGACCTCGGCGCCGGTGCGCTCGACCAGTACTACGGTATGGACGTCGGGGCATCTGGCCAGGGCCTTGTCGACATTGGCCTTGAGCGGGATACGCTTGCCGCCGCGGACGCCCTCGTCGGCGGTGATCACCACCCGGCAGTCGGAATCGAGGATGCGATCGCGCAGCGCCTCCGGCGAGAAGCCACCGAACACCACCGAATGCACCGCACCGATGCGCGCGCAGGCCAGCATGGCATAGGCCGCCTCGGGAATCATCGGTAGATAGAGACAGACCCGGTCGCCCTTCTCGACGCCGCGAGCCTTGAGCACGTTGGCCAGCCGGCAGACCTGTTCGTGCAGCTGGCGATAGGTGATGGCCTGGCTGTCGGCGGGATCGTCGCCTTCCCAGAGGATGGCGGTCTGGTCGCCACGGGCGGCCAGGTGGCGGTCGATGCAGTTGTAGGCGACGTTGAGCTGGCCGCCGCTGAACCAGCGGGTGCGACCCTGGCGCAGGTCACCGCTATGGACCTCGTCCCAGGTGCGGAACCAGTCGAGCAGGGCGCTGGCCTGTTCGCTCCAGAAGCGCTCCGGCTGCTCCACCGAGCGCTGGTAGAGTTCGCGGTAACGGGCTTCGTCCAGATGGGTACGGGCGCTCAGGCGCTCAGGCACGGGGTAGCGTTGGCTCATGGCCGGCTCCTTCTTGGTGTTGTTGTGCTCCTAGTTTAGGCCGCGGAAGACGAGGCGGGGTTCAGCCAGACGACAAAACGAAAAAAGCGCCGCAGGGCGGCGCTTTTGGGGATGGGCGAGCATGAATAGAAGCTGTTCACGATCTCGCGAGCTAGAGCCAAACAAGGCGAAAATGCCTGAGGAAGCGGAGTTTACACAGAGTAAATGAGCATTCCGAAGGCATTTTCAACGCAGTTTGGCCGACGCGCAGCAGATCGTGGATAGCTTCTTAGCCGCGGTGGCGACCGCGGAAGTAATCGATCAGGCCCTGGGTCGAACCATCGTCGGCCTTGCCTTCGCTACGACCGATGATGTGCTGGTAGACGTCCTTGCCCAGCTCCTTGCCCAGCTCGACGCCCCACTGGTCGAAGCAGTTGATGCCCCAGATGACGCTCTGCACGAACACCTTGTGCTCGTACAGGGCCACCAGCGCCCCCAGGCGCCGCGGCGAGATGCGTTCCAGCACCAGGGTGTTGCTCGGGCGGTTGCCCGGGATCACCTTGTGCGGCGCCAGCTTGGCGATCTCGGCCTCGCCCAGGCCCTTCTCGCGCAGTTCGGTCTCGGCTTCTTCGCGGGTCTTGCCCAGCATCAGCGCCTGGCTCTGCGACAGGCAGTTGGCATACAGCCACTGCTGGTGATCGGCCACCGGGTTGTGGCTCACCACCGGGACGATGAAGTCGCCGGGGATCAGTTGGGTGCCCTGGTGCAGCAACTGGTGATAGGCGTGCTGACCGTTGCAGCCGACGCCACCCCAGATCACCGGGCCGGTCTCCATGCTCACCGGCGAGCCGTCCTGGCGCACGCTCTTGCCGTTGGACTCCATGTCCAGCTGCTGCAGGTGCTTCACGAAGTTACGCAGGTGGTGGTCGTAGGGCAGGATGGCGTGGCTGGTGGCGCCCCAGAAGTTGCCGTACCAGACTCCCAGCAGGCCCAGCAGCACCGGCATGTTCTCCTCGAAGGGCGCGCTGGTGAAGTGCTGGTCCATGGCGTAGGCGCCGGCCAGCAGGTCCTTGAAGTTGGACATGCCGATGGCCAGGGCGATGGGCAGGCCGATGGCCGACCACAGCGAATAGCGGCCGCCGACCCAGTCCCACATGGGGAAGATGTTCTCTTCGGCGATACCGAATTCCACCGCCACCTTGACGTTGCTGGAGACCGCGATGAAGTGCTTGTGCAGCTCCGGCTCGGGGCAGCCCTGGGCCAGGCACCAGGCCCGTGCGGCCTGGGCGTTCTTCAGCGTTTCCAGGGTACCGAAGGACTTGGAGGAAACGATGAACAGGGTGGTGTCGGCGGCCAGCTTGGAGGTGACCTCGCGGAATTCGCTGCCGTCGATGTTGGCCAGGTAATGGCAGCGTACGCCGCGCTGGGTGAAGGGTACCAGCGCCTCGGACACCAGTTGCGGGCCGAGGAAGGAGCCACCGATGCCGATGTTCACCACGTCGGTGATGGGCTTCTCGGTGTAGCCGCGCCAGAGACCGTTGTGGATGCGGGTGACCAGCTCGGTCATCTGGTTCAGGACCCGATGCACCTCGGGCATGATGTCCTGGCCATCGATCTGGACGCTGTCGCCCACCGGACGGCGCAGCGCGGTGTGCAGGGCCGGACGCTGCTCGGACGAGTTGACGTAGGCGCCGCTGAACAGGGTATGGATGGCCCCTTCGAGACCCGCTTCACGGGCCAGGTTGACCAGCAGTTCGCGGGTCTGCTCGGTGATGAGGTTCTTGGAGTAGTCGAGGAACAGACCGCTGGTGCTCAGGGAGAAATGCTTGAAACGCTGCGGATCGGCGGCGAAGGCATCGCGCATGCGGAAGTTCTGCATGGCCTTGCGGTGATCCTGCAGCGCTTTCCAGGAGGCGAGCTGGGTCACATCGAGGGGCTGTTGATAGTACTCCATGGGTCGGCTTTTCCTTGGTGGCTCTTGTTTGCTGTTGTGCCCCACAAGCCGGCGGCTTGCAAGGGAAAATCGGACGCGGCGCGGCGATGCGCTTCGAGCATGAAAAAGCCCGGTATGTTCCGGGCTTCCAGGGTGCGGGCAGGCTTGGGTGCGCTAACCTTCGGTTGCGTCACATTCAGGGCCTGCGGCGAAAGCTCAGATTGTCGATCAGGCGGGTCTGGCCGAGATAGGCGGCCACCAGCAGGACCAGGTCGCGATCCTCCGCGCCAGCGGGTTGCAGGCTAGCCTGTCGACGCAGCTCCAGATAGTCGACCTTAAGCCCCTGATCTTGCAATTCGGCGACACCGGCGGCCAGGGTCGGCTCGACCGGGGCGCCGCTGGCGAGTTGGTCGGCCAGGCGTTTCAACAGGCCGTACAGGCAGGGCGCGCTGGCCCTCTGGCTGTCATCGAGATAGCCATTGCGCGACGACAGCGCCAGGCCGTCGGTGGCCCTCACGGTCGGCTGGGCGACGATCTCGATGGGCATGTCCAGGTCCTGGACCAGCTTGCGGATCACCGCCAGCTGCTGGTAGTCCTTCTCGCCGAACACCGCCACGTCCGGCTGGGCCATCTGGAACAGCTTGGTGACCACCGTCGCCACGCCTTCGAAATGGCCCGGGCGTCGCGCGCCACAGAGACCCTCGGACACCAGAGGTACGTTGACCCGGGTCAGGCCGTCCATGCCCTGCGGATACATCTCCGTTACCGCCGGGGCGAAGAGCAGATCGCAATGGGCCTCACTGAGCTGTCGGCTGTCCTCGGCGAGGGTGCGCGGATATTTGTCCAGATCCTCGCTCGGGCCGAATTGCAGCGGATTGACGAAGATGCTCGCCACGACGAAGTCGGCGTGGCGGCGGGCCGTTTCCACCAGGGCGATATGACCGGCGTGCAGGTTGCCCATGGTGGGTACCAGGCCGATGCGCAAGCCCTGGCGGCGCGCGGCGGCAACGGCGACGCGCAATTCGCGGACGCTATGGACCGTCTTCATGCGGAGAATCCATGTTCGGGGGCGGGGAAGCTGCCGTCCTTGACGGCGGCGACGTAGGCCGAAAGGGCTGCCTGGATGCTGTCCTGGCCGGCCATGAAATTGCGCACGAACTTGGGCGTGCGACCGCGCAGTGCCAGACCTAGCATGTCGTGCAGCACCAGTACCTGGCCATCGGTGGCGGCCCCGGCGCCGATGCCGATCACCGGTACGCGGGCAGCCCGGGTGATCTCTTCGGCCAGCGCCGAAGGCACGCATTCGAGCAACAGCATGGCGGCGCCGGCCTCTTCCAGTTCCTTGGCTGCGTCGCGCAGCTGCTGGGCGCGCTGCGGATCGCGACCCTGCACCTTGAAGCCGCCGAAGACGTTGACCGACTGGGGCGTCAGGCCCAGGTGGGCACAGACCGGCACGCCATTGGCGGCCAGACGCCGTATCGGTTCGGCCAGCCAGGCGTCGCCTTCGAGCTTGACCATCTGGGCACCGGCCTGCATCAGCCGGCCGGCGCTGGTCAGGGTCTGCTCCAGGGTGGCGTAGGTCATGAACGACAGGTCGGCGACGATGAAGGCCCCGGCGTGGCCGCGTTTGACGCAGGCGGTGTGGTAGACCATGTCATCCAGGGTCACCGGCAGAGTGCTGTCGTGGCCCTGCAGCACCATGCCCAGCGAATCGCCGATGAGCAGCATCTCGACGCCGGCCTGGCTGGCAGCCTGGGCGAAGGTGGCATCGTAGGCGGTCAGCATGGCGATCTTCTCGCCGCGCTGCTTGAGACCCTGAAGGGTCGTGAGGCTGATATCAGGCATGAAAAAGGGTCCTCGTGGGACGGCGCTATGGTTATTGTCTGGGCGCCGCGGGCGCGGGATGGCCGCGCGAAAGCGGCTGCTATAGTCCTGGCGCATCCGGCACAAGTCAATGACCGTTGTTACCGCCGTGTTACCGGCTGGGTAACAGTGGGGCCAGGCGTTCCAGGCCCGCGAAGGGGCAGGCGGCCAGCAGGTCGGGCAGCCGACGGCCGTCGGGCAGCTGTAGCTCGGGCGCGAGATCGGCCAGCGGATAGAGCACGAAGGCTCGCGCCTGCAGGTGGTAGTGGGGGACCTGCAGGCGCGGCTCGTCGATCAGTCGCTCGCCAAACAGCAGGATGTCGATGTCTAGGGTGCGGGGTCCCCAGCGTTCGTCCTTGCGCACCCGGCCCTGCTGTAGCTCGATCGCCTGGGTGGCGTCGAGCAGTGCCAGGGGTGCCAGGCAGGTATCCAGGGCGGCCACGGCATTGACGTAGCGCGGCTGGTCGGGCGGGCCCAGGGGGTCGCTGGCGTAGAAGGACGAGACCGCCACCAGCTGGCTGTCAGCCAAGCTGGCCAGGGCCTGCAGGGCCGCTTCCAGTTGCTGCCGCGGCTCGGCCAGGTTGCTGCCCAGGCCGAGATAGACCCGCTCCATCATTCGTCGCCGGAGGTGGGCGCATCCGAGGTGCGCCGCTTGCGATTGCTGCCCCCGCGACGCCGACGCTTGGCCGGTGCGCCCTCGTCTCGGCTGAGGTTCTTGATCATCTCGCGCCGCTGGCTGTCGCCGACTTCCTGGTAGCGCGTCCACCATTCGCCCAGCCCGCCAGTCTCCTCGCCCGCGCTCTCGCGCAGCAACAGGAAGTCGTAGCCGGCGCGGAAACGCGGATTTTCCAGCAACTGGTCGGCGCGGCGGCCCTGACGACGGGGCAGGCGTTCCTGCATGTCCCAGATCTCGCGCATGGGCATGGTGAAACGCTTGGGAACGGCGGTGCGCTGGCACTGTTGCTGGGTCAGTTCGTGGGCGGCTTCCTGCATGGCCGGAATCGGCGGCAGGCCCAGGTCCTGGTGATGACGGACGCGCTCGGGCAAGGCGGGCCACAGCAGGGCGGCGAAGAGGAAGGCCGGGGTGACCGGCTTGCCTTCGCGGATGCGTGCATCGGTATTGGCCAGCGCCTGGCGGATCAGGGTGCCGGCGTACTCGGGATCCCGCTCCAGGGCCTCGCCACTGGCGGGGAAGAGCGGCGCGAACAGGCCGTACTGGCAGAGCAGCTCGAAGGTGCGCTCGGCCTTGCCGCCCAGCAGCAGCTTGATGACCTCGTCGAACAGGCGCGACGCCGGGATATCGCGCAGCAGCGGGGCCAGGCGACTGATGGGCTCGGCGGTGGCCGCCTCGATCTGGAAGTCCAGCTTGGCCGCGAAGCGCACGGCGCGCAGCATCCGCACCGGATCTTCCAGGTAGCGTTGCTCGGGATCGCCGATCAGGCGGATCTGCCGCAGGCGGATGTCCTGGGTGCCATTGGCGTAGTCGAGGATGCGCTCGCCGCTGGCATCGTAATAGAGGGCGTTGATGGTGAAGTCACGCCGCTGGGCATCCTGTTCCTGGTTACCATAGATGTTGTCGCGCAGGATCCGCCCGCTTTCGTGGCGCGAGCCCTGGGATTCGTCCTCGGCTTCCCCGGTGGGGTGATTGGCGCGGAAGGTCGCGACCTCGATGATCTCGCGGCCGAAATGCACATGGACCAGCTTGAAGCGCCGCCCGATGACCCGGGCATTGCGGAATTCGGCACGGACCTGTTCGGGCGTGGCGCTGGTGGCCACGTCGAAATCCTTGGGTTCGAGGCCCAGCAGCAGGTCTCGCACGCAACCGCCTACCAGGTAGGCCTGATAGCCCGCCTTTTCCAGCCGGTCGACGACGCTCAGGGCGTGGCGGCTGATGCGCTCTCGTTCCAGAGCATGCTGACTGCGGGGCAGTTCGATGGGCAAGGTGGGCGCGGGCGCAGGACGCCGCAGGGGCGAGCGCAGGGTCTGGATCAGCTTCTTCAGCATGCGAGTTTCTGTTCGGGAAGACGGCTATACGCAGTCTGGACCATAGCTTGGGCCATTGCGCAATAGATAAGGAGGGGATCTTGAACGAGGGAGGGGAGGCTGTCAAAGGCACTGGGGGAGCCGAAGCTCCCCCCCAAAGTGGTACGTGCTTTGTTTTTATTGTCTATCCAGACCTCTTGTTTTTCTTGTGTGGTCTGTCCCGTGCGGATACCGGCCGCCGGAAAGGCTCTGAAGTCTAGAGCCAAGAGCAAACGGATTACTTTGGAAGCTGATGCCGTCAGGATCATTCCTGCTCTGCCTGGTACGGGTGCTGCCTCGGGGCAGTTTTGTTGTTCTCTGTCCTGGCATCGCGCGAAACATCCCGCGGGACGACTCTTCTCCAAAATGATCAGTTAGCTACGCCTCCGCCTGCTTGTTCTTATTGTGCTGGAGTCGCTACGTCTTGTTTTTGTTATGGCGTGGGTACGTTTTTATTGTTGTTGTGCCAGAACATAAAGCAGATGCCGTGCCAGTTTTTAAAATTGCTTGTATTTCAATGGCTTGCGAAAAATGTAGCCTTTTTGCTGCTGGGCTACAGAGGCTATTTCGTTACCGCTGAACCCGCTCCCTGTTACGGCGGTAACACATTGCAACGGCTGTGGTGGCGGGGGAGGGGGTGTTACCTCCGGAGCGTGAAGAGGTTCCACGCACCGGATCCTGTCAGCTGGCGTCGCTGCTGGCGCTGGCCTTGCGGCGGGGGATGCCCAGGCGCTGACGGCGTTCCCACAGGCACTTGCGACTGACGCCGAGCTTGCGGGCGAGTTCGGTCTCGGTCATGTGGTCCTGGTGTTCGAGCACGAAATGCTGGAAGTAGTCTTCCAGGGACAGATCCTCGGTGGGCTCGTGGGCACCGTTGCCATTACCCAGCCCGGTAGCGGGCAGCGGATCGAGGTAGCTGTCGGCCAGGTCCAGCTCGCCCAGCTCGACGTCGATACCCAGCTGGTCGGCATTGATCTCCTGGCCTTCGCTGAGGATCACCGAGCGCTCGATGGCGTTCTCCAGCTCACGCACGTTACCCGGCCAGCTGTAGTGACGGATGGCCGCCTCGGCCTCGGCGCCGAACTTGAGCCCGGGGCGGCTCATGCGCGCCGACTGGCGGGCGAGGAACACCCGGGCGATCTCCATCACGTCACCGCCGCGCTCGCGCAGGGCCGGCAGGCGCAGGGAGATCACATTGAGGCGATAGAAGAGGTCTTCGCGGAACTGGCCGATCTTGGCCAGGCCCTTGAGGTCGCGATGGGTAGCGGCGATCAGGCGCACGTCGACCTTCTGCGACTGCACCGAGCCGACCCGGCGGATCTCGCCCTCCTGCAGCACGCGCAGGAGCCGCGCCTGGGCTTCCAGGGGCAGTTCGCCGATCTCGTCGAGGAACAGGGTGCCGCCGTCGGCCGCTTCCACCAGGCCGGTACGGCTGGCGCTGGCGCCGGTGAAGGCGCCCTTCTCGTGGCCGAACAGCTCGGATTCGATCAGCGTCTCGGGGATGGCCGCGCAATTGACCGAGATCAGCGGCGCCTTGGCCCGGCGCGACAGGTTGTGCAGCGCCCGCGCCACCAATTCCTTGCCGGTGCCCGACTCGCCCTGGATGAGCACGGTGGAGTCGGTGGGCGCGACCTTGCGGATCTTGCCGAAGAGGTCCTGCATCGGCGCGCAGTTGCCGATGATGCCGATCTCGCCGGTGGCGGGCGGCGGGGCGACGCTTTCCTCGGCCACGGCGGTCGGGCGCTGCTCGCGCTCCACCAGGATGCGCGCCACGGCCTGCAGCATCTCGTCATGATCGAAGGGCTTGGCGATGTAGTCCACCGCACCCTGCTTCATGGAGTCGACCGCCGATCTCAGGCTGGCGTAGCTGGTCATGATGAGTACCGGCTTGCCCTTGGCGAGGTCGATCATCTCGGTACCGGGGGCGCCGGGCAGGCGCAGATCGCTGATGACGAGATCGAAGCTCGGCACGTCATACAGATCCTGGGCTTCCTGGACGGAGCCGGCTTCGCTGACGCGGAACTGGTTGCGCTCCAGCAGGCGCCGTAACGCCGAGCGGATGATCTTCTCGTCTTCGACAATCAGGATATGGGCCATCAAGTGCGCTCTCTTACGGGAAGGCAGCACGACCCACGCCAGGCAGCGTGTCTTGTTGCGGTCGTCTGGACTTCCGAATGCTTTAGCAGAGCCATCCAGCAGGCGGATGGCCCCGTCACGGCGCCTCCGGCAACCCGAGATAGCGCGGCAGCAGCACCCGAATGCGAGTGCCTTGGCCGGTCACGGGGTCGGTAGGACTATCGATCATTATCTGACCATAATGCTCTTCTACGATCGAATAGACCAGAGCCAAGCCGAGCCCCGTCCCCTTGCCCGGATCCTTGGTGGTGAAGAAGGGTTCGAACAGGCGGCTGACGATGGCCTTGGGAATCCCGCTGCCTTCGTCCTCGACGCTCAAGGTCACGGTCTGGCCCTGGGCTTCGCTGCGTACCCGGATCGGCGCGCCGGCGGGCGAGGCGTCGCGGGCGTTGGACAGCAGGTTGATCATGACCTGCACCAGGCGCTGCGGATCGCCCTGCACCAGGTGCTCGGGATCGCAGAGGTTGAAGAAGTCGACGTCCACGCTCTGGCGGTTGAGCGAGAGCAGGGCGATGGCTTCCTGGGCGGCCTCGGCCACGCACACCGGTTCGTGGGCCTGCTGGCGGCCGCCGGCATGGGCGAAGCTCATCAGCGACTGGACGATGCGGGTGATGCGCCGGGTCTGCTCGATGATCTGGCTGCTGATCTCGTCGATCTCTTCATCCGCCTCGCGCTCTTCGCGCAGGTTCTGCGCCAGGCAGGCGATGCCGGTGACCGGGTTGCCGATCTCGTGGGCCACCCCCGCGGCCAGCCGCCCGATGGAAGCCAGGCGTTCGGAGTGGATCAGGCGGTCCTCCAGCAACTGGGTCTCGCTGATGTCCTCCACCACCAGCACGGTGCCGTTGCTGCCTACCGCCAGGGGTTCGTCGATGGTCGCCTTGTGCAGGTTGAGCCAGCGCTGCTCGTGTTCCTGGGGCAGGCGTTGCTTATAGAGGTGCTGCTGGGCCGGTTCGGCGAGGAAACGCTCGAACAGGTCCTGCCAGGGATCGGGCAGGGCGTTCAGGCGCGAGCCCACCACCCGCGCGCCGTCGATGCCGGTGAGCTCCTCCATGGCGCGGTTCCACATCAGGATCTCGCGGTCCCGCGCCAGGGAGCAGACGCCCATGGGCAATTCCTGCAGGGTCTGGCGGTGATAGCGACGCAGGGCGTCCAGCTCGGCGGCGAGACCGGTCAGGCGCGACTGGTAGTCTTCCAGGCGATTCTCGATGAAGTGGATGTCCTCGGTGGCATAGGCCTCGCTCTCCGCCTTGAACGGCAGGAAGGTCTCGACGATGTCCTGGGCGACCCGCGGCCCCATCAGGCCGGAAAGGTTGGCCTCGATGCGGTCGCGCAGGCGGCGCAGGGCATAGGGGCGGCGTTCGTCGTAGGGCAGCAGCAGGTCGGCCAGGGCCCGCTCGACCTCCTTCTGCGCGGTCTTGGCGCCGAGCGGCTTGGCCAGCTGGGCGGCGAAATCCTGCGGCGAACTGGCCGCCAGTTCGCGGCGCTGGGGACGGCGCACGTTGTCCACCGCGCAGGCTTCGGCGGCGCTCTTCTCTTCTTCGCTGGCTTCGGTGAACAGCGAGACCAGGGCGAACACCAGCACGTTGACCGTCAGCGAGGCCACCGCGGCGAGGTGCCAGTTGCTGGCACTGATGCGGTAGCCGAAGGCGCCGATCTGTAGTGGATTGATGTCGGCCACCAGCGGCATCAGCATGCTCAGGAACCAGAGGCCCAGGCCGCACAGCAGGCCGGCGATGAAGCCCTTGCGGTTGGCCGTCTGCCAGTAGAGCACCGACAGCGCGCCGGGCAGGAATTGCACGGTGGCGACGAAGGAGACGATGCCCAGGCTGGAAAGGTCGCCATGGCCCTGCAGCAACCGGTAGAAACCGTAGCTGCCGAGGATGATGGCGGCGATCAGCATGCGCCGGGTCATGCGCAGCCAGCGATAGATGTTGCCATCGGTGGGCGGCTGGTAGAGCGGCAGCACGATGTGGTTGAGCAGCATGCCCGATAGCGCCATGGTCACCACGATGATCAGGCCGCTGGCCGCCGACAGGCCGCCGACGAAGGCCACCAGCGCCAGCAGCGGATTGTCCAGTGCCAGGCCGACGCCCAGGGTGAAGTACTCCGGTGGCGTCGGCGAGCCCAGCGCCAGGCCGCCCCAGAGGATCGGCGGCACCGCCAGGCTGATCAGCAGCAGGAACAGCGGCAGGCCCCAGCTGGCGCTGACCAGCGCCTGGGGGCTGAGATTCTCGGTGAAGGCCATGTGGTACATGTGCGGGGTGACGATGGCCGCGGCGAAGAACACCAGCAGCAGGATCCGCCAGGGGCCTTCCTGCAGGGGGGTATGCAGGGTGGAGAGGGCGCTCTGGTTCTGCTGCAGCCAGGTCTCCAGGCCATTGGGTCCGCCGAACACGGTATAGAGGGTGACGCC
This sequence comes from Pseudomonas sp. No.117, assembly GCF_054558395.1. Taxonomy (NCBI): domain Bacteria; kingdom Pseudomonadati; phylum Pseudomonadota; class Gammaproteobacteria; order Pseudomonadales; family Pseudomonadaceae; genus Pseudomonas; species Pseudomonas sp. No.117. Next base: position 20,594 of record NZ_BAAJNP010000001.1, on the reverse strand, counting down.
GCCGACGATGCCCAGGGCCAGCAGCTTGACCAGGGACTCGAAGGCGATGGCCACCACCAGGCCTTCATGGCGCTCCTTGGAGTTGATCTGGCGCGCGCCGAAGAGCATGGCGAACAATGTGATCAACAGGCAGAAGCCCAGCGCCGGGGCGTCCTGAGCCCGGGCCTGCACCAGGATGCCGGTGCTGGTGGCCACCGCCTGGATCTGCAGCGCCAGCAGCGGCAGCACGGCGATCAGCATGCCCAGGCTGGTGAGGGCCCCGGCCCAGGTGCTGCGGAAACGGAAGGCGAAGAGGTCGGCCAGGGAGGCCAGCTGGTAGGCGCGGGTCAGCCGCAGGATCGGATAGAGCAGCACCGGCGCCAGCAGGAAGGCGCCGCACAGCCCCAGGTAGTAGGCGAGGAAGCCGTAGCCGTAGTCGTAGGCCAGGCCCACGGTGCCATAGAAGGCCCAGGCGCTGGCGTAGACGCCCAGCGACAGGGTGTAGATCAGCGGGTGGCGCACCAGCCGGCGCGGCACCCAGCCCTTTTCGGTCATCCAGGCGACGCCGAAGAAGATCAGCAGATAGCCGGCGCTGATCAGCACCAGGTGGGACAGGCTAAAGCTCGTCGGCATCGCGTTGGCTCTGCAGGATGAAGGTCACCACGATGAGGATGAGCCACAGCAGGTAAGGGCGGTACCAGGCGCCGCTGGGGGCGATCCACCAATCCATGATGGCGGGGGAGAACAGATAGATGCCTACCACAAGGAGCAGGACCAGCCGATAGATGTACATGCGCGGTTCCCGAACGGCGATGGCGCCATGGTAATGCAAAAGCGGTGTACCCCGGCGAACCCCCGCTCTACCTTGAAGGCTTCTTTGCCGTTGGAGATCGCCGATGACCACGCCCCGGCTCCAGGCCGTCCTGGAAACCGCGCTCTACGCCGCCGACCTGGCCAGGGCGAGGCGCTTCTACGAGGAGGTGCTGGGCCTTGCGCCGATGTTCGCCGATGGGCGCCTGGCCGCCTACGCCTTGGGTACCAGCGTGTTGTTGCTGTTCCAGCGGGGCACTACCGAACAGCCGGTAAGACTGCCGGGCGGCAGCATTCCAGCCCATGGCGCCCGGGGGCTGCCAGCACCTGGCCCTGGCGATCACGGCGGCCGAGCTGGACGACTGGGCGACCCATCTGGCCGGCGCCGGGGTGGCCATCGAAGAGCGAACCCAGTGGCCGCGCGGCGCCACCAGCCTGTATTTCCGCGATCCGGATGGGCATCTGCTGGAGTTGGTCACGCCGGGGCTGTGGCCCAACTACTAGTCAAGCGGGTAGCTGGGCCTCGGCCAGGTGCAGCACCCGCGGGATCAGTCCGGCATCCCAGTGGGCGACGCCCCAGGCGAGGACGCTGGCTGGAGGCTCTTGGGCCAGCTCCTGGTAGGTCGGCTGGCCCAGGGTACGCAGGGCGCGTACCAGCAGCGCCCCGGCCTGTTCCGGCGGCAAGGGTGGCGAGCGATAGCGCTTGCCCAGTTTGTGGCCGTCGGGCTGGATCAGCAGCGGCACGTGCAGATAGCGCGGTGCCGGATGGCCGAGCAGTTCTTGCAGATAGAGCTGGCGCGGCGTCGAGTCCAGCAGGTCGGCGCCGCGTACCACGTCGGTCATGCCCTGCAAGGCGTCGTCCATCACCACGGCGAGCTGATAGGCGATCAGGCCGTCACGCCGCTGGATGACGAAGTCGCCCACCTCGCGGCCCAGGTGCTGGCGGAATTCGCCCTGCACCCGGTCGACGAAGCGGTATTCCAGCTCCGGGACCCGGATGCGGATGGCGGCGTCAGCGACCGGCAGGCCCCGATTGCGGCAGTAGCCAGGATAGAGACCGCCACTGCCTTCGAGCTGCTTGCGCGAGCAGTCGCAGGCGTAGGCCAGGCCGCTGGCCAGCCACTGCCCGATGATCGCGCGGTAGGCGTCCAGGCGCTCGCTCTGGCGCAGCACCGGGCCATCCCATTCGAAGCCATAGGCGTCCAGGGTGGCGAGGATGGCCGCCTGGGCGCCGGGGACCTCGCGCGGCGGGTCCAGGTCTTCCATGCGCACCAGCCAGCGACCACCCGCGGCACGGGCGTCCAGGTAGGAGGCGAGGGCGGCGACCAGGGAGCCGAAGTGCAGGTAACCGCTGGGGGTGGGGGCGAAACGGCCGACATAGGGGCGCCTGGACATAGCTCATCCTGTGAATGCCGGATAGAACAAAGGGCGCCGTAGCGCCCTCGTCGAAGAGGCAGGAGAACTCAGGTCCCGGTCTGCTTTTCGCGGATCTCGGCCAGCGTCTTGCAATCGATGCACAGACTGGCGGTCGGCCGGGCTTCCAGGCGGCGGATACCGATTTCCACGCCGCAGGAGTCGCACCAGCCGTATTCGTTGTCTTCGATCAGCTGCAGCGTCTCGTCGATCTTCTTGATCAGCTTGCGCTCGCGGTCGCGGGCGCGCAGTTCCAGGCTGAATTCCTCTTCCTGGGTGGCGCGATCGGCCGGATCGGCGAAGTTGGCTGCTTCTTCCTTCATGTGGTGTACGGTGCGATCGACTTCCTCGCGCAGTTCCTGCTTCCACTTGTTCAGAATGGCGGTGAAGTGGGCGCGCATGCGCTCACTCATGTATTCCTCGGCCTTGGCAGGCTGGTAGGGTTCGTAGCCACGGGCCAGATGATTGTTCTGCTGATTTGCTTCGCTGGGCATGATTGACCCTCTCACTTTCGCTGATCCTGTCCACAGGCTGGATGCGTTTCCAGGCCTCTCCATGATGGAACGCCCGGGGGCTGTGGCTGCCGATGACGTCCCGCGCAATGCCGACGCCAGGCTGAATATGTTCTCGACTGGCCAGTCGCCCTGCGGATGCAAGCGGGCGAACTTACCAGAAGCTTCCGGGGGGCGCTACTACTGGCCTCCCGCTCCGTGCTGGTGCTCCACCGGACGCGGCGGATGCCGGCCTGCGAAGCCTTGGTTAGAATCCCGCCTTCGCCACAAGTTCGGACCCCGTCCATGTCCAATTCCTACAGCGCGCGCAGCCAGGCCATCGAGCCCTTCCATGTGATGGCCCTGCTGGAGCGCGCCAACCAGCTCCAGGCCGCCGGGCACGACGTCATCCACCTGGAGATCGGCGAGCCCGACTTCACGACCGCCGCCCCCGTGGTGGCCGCCGGCCAGGCCGCCCTGGCGGCGGGCCAGACGCATTACACCGCGGCGCGCGGCCTGCCGGAACTGCGCCGCGCCATCGCCTCCTTTTATGGCGAACGCTATGGCGTCGACCTGGACCCGGAGCGGGTCTTGATCACCCCTGGCGGCTCCGGTGCGCTGCTGCTGGCCAGCGCCCTGCTGGTCGATCCGGGCCGCCACTGGTTGCTGGCCGATCCCGGCTATCCCTGCAATCGCCACTTCCTGCGGCTGGTGGAGGGGGCTGCCCAGTTGATCCCGGTCGGCGCCGATACCCGCTACCAGCTCACGCCCGAACTGGTCGAACGACACTGGCAGCCGGAGAGCGTGGGCGCCCTGGTGGCCTCGCCGGCCAACCCGACCGGGACCCTGCTCGACCGCGACGAGCTCGCGGCCCTGTCGGCCAGCCTCCAGGCGCGGGGTGGCCATCTGGTGGTGGACGAGATCTACCACGGCCTGACCTATGGCCTGGACGCCCCCAGCGTGCTGGAGGTGGACGACTCGGCCTTCGTGCTCAACAGCTTCTCCAAGTACTTCGGCATGACCGGCTGGCGCCTCGGCTGGCTGGTGGCGCCGCGCGCCGCCGTACCGGAGCTGGAAAAGCTGGCGCAGAATCTCTACATCAGCGCCTCCACCGTCGCCCAGCAGGCCGCCCTGGCCTGCTTCACCCCGGCGGCCATGGTCATCTTCGAGGAGCGCCGCGCCGAGTTCGCCCGTCGGCGTGACTATCTGCTGCCGGCGCTGCGCGGGCTGGGCTTCGAGATCGCCGTCGAGCCCCAGGGCGCCTTCTATCTCTATGCCGATATCTCGGCCTTTGGCGGCGATGCCTACGCCTTCTGCCAGTTCCTGCTGGAGACCGAGCACGTGGCCATCACCCCGGGGCTGGATTTCGGTCGCCACCGCGCCGATACCCATGTGCGCTTCGCCTACACCCAGTCGCTGCCGCGCCTGGAGGAGGCGGTCGCCCGTATCGCCCAGGGACTGCAACGCTGGAGCGCCCGGTGAAATTCGATCCGCCGCTGGAAGAAGGTCGCCTGCTGCGCCGCTACAAGCGCTTTCTCGCCGACGTCGAGACCGCCAGTGGCGAGGTGCTCACCCTGCACTGTCCCAACACCGGCTCCATGCTGCATTGCCAGTCGCCCGGCGCCCGCGTCTGGTTCAGCCGGGCCAGCGGACCCAAGCGCAAGTTGCCCGGCACCTGGGAATTGGTGGAGACGGACCACGGGCGGCTGGCCTGCATCAACACCGCCCGCGCCAACCGCCTGGTGGAGGAAGCCCTGCTGGCCGGTGCCATCCCGGAGTTGGCCGGCTTCACCGCCCTGCGCCGCGAGGTGGCCTACGGCCTGGAGAACAGCCGCGCCGATTTCCGCCTGGAGTACCCGGAAGGACCGCTGTACCTGGAGGTGAAGAGCGTCACCCTGGGCTTCGCCGGTTCAGGCGTCGCCGCGTTTCCCGACGCCGTGACTGCCCGCGGTGCCCGCCACCTGCGCGAACTGGCGGCGCTGGCCGCGGCAGGGCAGCGCGCCGTGCTGCTCTATTGCGTGCTGCTCGACGGCATGGAAGCGGTACGCCCGGCGGCCGAGATCGATGCCGCCTATGCCGTGGCCCTGGGCGAGGCCCGGCGCCAGGGCGTGCAGGTGCTGGCCTATGCTGCGCGGCTCTCGCCCACGGGTCTGCAGTTGGAGCGACCGCTGCGCCTCGCTGACTGAGCAGTCACAAAAAGCTGATCGTCCGGACAAGATCTGGCAGGCGCCTTGCTTACGGTTGTCGCCCATCGATCGCCGCAAACGGCGATCCCGCTGAGGAGTCCGTCGATGATCTCTGTGTTGGGCATGCTGTTGCTGGTGGCGATCGCCATCCTCTTCTCCCGTCAGCGACGCGCCATTCGGCTGCGTACCGTGCTCGCGGCCTTCCTGTTGCAAGCCGGTCTCGGCCTGTTCGTGCTCTATATTCCCTGGGGCCAGCAGGTGCTTGGCCGCGTCTCCGGTGCCGTCGCCTCCTTGCAGCTCTATGCCGACAAGGGCATCGAGTTCCTCTTCGGCGGCCTCGCCGGTCCGCGGATGTTCGAGTACTTCGGAAACGGCGGCTTCGTCTTCGCCGTGCGGGTGCTACCCCTGATCGTCTTCTTCGGCAGCTTGATCGCGGTGCTCTATTACCTGGGCATCATGGGCTGGATCATTCGCCTGGTCGGTGGCGCCCTGCACGCCCTGCTCGGCACCAGCCGGGTGGAGTCCACCACCGTGACCGCCACCCTGTTCCTCGGGCAGTCGGAAATGCCCCTGGTGGTGCGGCCCTTCATCGCCGAGCTCACCCGCTCGGAGTTGTTCGCCATCATGGTCGGCGGCTTCGCCGCGGTGGCCGGCTCGGTGCTGCTGGGCTACGCCGGCATGGGCGTGGACCTGAAATACCTGATCGCCGCCAGCTTCATGGCCGCGCCGGGTGGGCTGCTGATGGCCAAGCTGATGGAGCCCGAGACCGAGCAGCCGCGCGACCAGACCATGAAGACCCTGGGGGAGGGCGAGGAGCGCCCGGCCAACGTCATAGACGCGGCGGCCGAGGGTGCCCAGGTCGGCTTGCGCATCGCCCTGGCGGTCGGCGCCATGCTGCTGGCCTTCATCGCCCTGATCGCCCTGCTCAATGGCCTCCTCGGCTGGTGCGGCGCCTGGTTCGGCATGCCGCAGCTGAGCATGCAACTGGTACTGGGCTATCTGCTGGCGCCGGTCGCCTTCCTCATCGGCGTGCCCTGGAGCGAGGCGGTGCAGGCCGGCGGCTTCATCGGCCAGAAGCTGGTGCTCAACGAATTCGTCGCCTATGCCGACCTGTCGACCTACCTGGATCCGGTCAAGGCGGCGGCAGCGGGCGTCCAGCCGCTGTCGGCACACGCCCAGGTCATCGTCACCTTCGCCCTCTGTGGCTTCGCCAATTTCTCCTCCATCGCCATCCAGCTCGGCGGCCTGGGCGGTATCGCCCCGCAACGCCGCCACGAGCTGGCCAAGTTGGGCTTGCGCGCCATGCTCGGCGGCACCCTGGCCAACCTGATGAGCGCGGCGCTGGCCGGCTTCTTCGTCGGCCTCTAGGCCCCAGGCATTCGGACCAATCGGTCCACTTTGTGGTGCACGGCGGTGCCGCGTGCGCCAAAACGTAACAGCGGATGACCGTGGCTCGCCCCCGCTTTGCGGTCACGGACCCTCCGCCTGCTTTTCCGGCTTCTCGGGATCTCTCGTTCAGGAACTCTCCATGACTCTGTTCAGCCTCCGTCGCGCTCCCCTTTCACTGCTGCCACTGCTGTTCTGCTGCAGTGCGCCCCTGTTCGCCGCCCCAGCGGCAGCTACCGATAGCGCCCAGGGCGAGACCGTCAGTCCCGCCGCCCAGCCGGAGGAAGATCGCTCGCCCTATCTATCGTCCTGGTACAACCAGGACCTGACCCTGATCGGTAGCAAGGACATCAGCTTCGGCCCGCAGCCCGTGGACGACGTCTATCTGGAGTACGAGTACTTCGGCCGCAAGGGCCCCTTCGAACTCTATGGCTACATCGATGTGCCCAGGGTGCTGGGTATCGGCAACAGCCATGACTCCGGGGTCTGGGATCGCGGCTCGCCGCTGTTCATGGAGCACGAGCCGCGGATTTCCATCGACCAGGTGCTGGGTCGCTCGCTGGCCTTCGGCCCGTTCAAGGAATGGTACCTGGCGTTCGACTGGATCTATGATCATGGCAGCAGCCGCGCCAGCCGGCAGAACACCCTCTATGCCGGCTTCGGCACCGACCTCGAGACCCATACCCCGGTGTTGCTGTCGGCCAACCTGTACGGACGGCGCCAGTGGGAAAACTACGGCGCCGCCAACGAGGATTCCTGGGACGGCTATCGGGCGCAGCTCAAGTACATCTGGCCGCTGGCCAAGTTCGACAATGGCGCCTCCCTGACCTACGTCGGCTTCACCAACTTCGATTTCGGCTCCAAGCTGGGCGACGAGCCGGGGCGTACGGCCAACGCCACCGTATCCACCAACGTGCTGCTGTATGCCTTCACCCACCTGCGCTTCATGTTCGCCGCCCGGCATTTCCACAATGGTGGCAACTGGAGCGACGGCACCGAGCTGAACTTTGGCGACGGCGCCTTCGAAGGCCGGTCCGACGGCTGGGGCTACTATCTGGGGGTGGGCTATCAATTCTGATCTGGAGACCGTCATGAACACCAATTTGCCCGCGCACCTTGCTGCGCTCCTGCCGGAAGCGGTGGCCGCCGCCCGGCGCGCCTACTGCCCGCATTCCGAATTTCCCGTGGGGGCCGCCCTGCTCACCGCCGAAGGCGCGGTCGTCCATGGCTGCAACGTGGAGAACATCTCCTACGGCCTGACCAACTGCGCCGAGCGCAGTGCGTTGTTCGCCGCCATCAGCCAGGGGCTACCGCCGCGCAGCTTCACCGCCATGGCCATCCATGCGCCCGGCGTGCCCCTGATCAGCCCCTGCGGTGCCTGTCGCCAGGTGCTGCTGGAGCTGATGGCGCCGGACGCCACCATCGTCTGCAGCGGCAGCGAACCGGGGCTGACCCGTACCTGGACCCTGGCCGAGCTGCTGCCCGGGGCCTTCGACGACTTTTAAGGAGTCCGCCCATGTGGCTCGCCCAGGAAGTGATCCGCCAGAAGCGCGATGGCTTGGAGCTGTCGGCGGCGGACCTGCAACGTTTCGTCCAGGGCATCGCCGATGACAGCCTCAGCGAAGGTCAGGTCGCCGCCTTCGCCATGGCCACCCTGCTACGCGGCATGACCCTCGCGGAACGTACCGCCCTGACCCTGGCCATGCGCGACAGCGGCCAGGTATTGCACTGGGACCTGCCCGGTCCGGTGGTGGACAAGCATTCCACCGGCGGGGTGGGTGATCTCACCAGCCTGGTGCTGGCGCCCCTGCTCGCGGCCTGTGGCTGCCATGTGCCGATGATCTCCGGGCGCGGCCTGGGCCACACCGGTGGCACCCTGGACAAGCTGGAGAGCATTCCCGGCTACCTCATCCGCCCCGGGCTGGCGCGCTTTCGTCAGGTGGTGGCCGAGGTGGGCTGCGCCATTGTCGGTCCCGACGCCGATCTGGCCCCGGCCGATCGCCGGCTCTACGCCATCCGGGACGTCACCGCCACAGTGGAATCCCTGGACCTGATCACCGCCTCCATCCTGGCGAAGAAACTCGCTGCCGGGCTGGATGTGCTGGTCATGGACGTCAAGACCGGTGGTGGCGCCTTCATGGCGGAGGAGGGGGACGCCTTTCGCCTGGCCCGCAGCATCGTCGAGGTCGCCGAGGCGGCAGGGGTCCGGACCCGCGCCCTGGTGACCGACATGGACCAGCCCCTGGCCCGAAGCGCCGGCAATGCCCTGGAGGTGGAGGAGGCCATCGCCCTGCTGGCCGGCGAGGTCCGCAGCGAGCGTCTCTGGCAGGTGGTCCAGGCCCTGGCCGTAGAGGCGCTGCAGCTGGCTGGCCTGGCCCACGATGCGCTGGCCGCCCGCCAACAGGTGCTGCAGGCCTGGCGCAGCGGCGCGGCCCTGCAGCGCTTCGCGGCCATGAACCTGGCCCTGGGCGGTCCGGCCACCCTGACCAGCCAGCCTTGGCAGCACCTGCCCCGGGCACCGCGGGTGCACGCCGTCTATCCACCGCGGCCTGGCTGGGTACGGCGGGTCGATACCCGCGCTCTCGGGCTACTGGTGGTGGAGCTGGGCGGCGGGCGGCGACGCCCGGAGGAGGCCATCGATCACGCCGTGGGCCTGGCTGAACTGGCGTTGCCCGGCGAACGGGTGGACGAGCACCGGCCGCTGGCGGTGATCCATGCGCGGGATGCGGCCAGTGCGGAGTGGGCGGCGACCCGCCTGGGCGCGGCCTATGAACTCGGCGCGGAGCCGTCGGCCAGCAGTGCTTCGCCGGTGCTGGAGCGGCCTTAGCCACGGAATTCCGGACAAAAAAAGACCCGGCAGAGCCGGGTCCAAAACCGTGATTAGCCTGATGAGGAGATAACCCGAAAGACCAACTGCTGGACCTTCAGTTATCGACCGATCTCGCGACCGGCTGAGTTGAATAATAACAATTCTCATTCCATCGTCAAGCGTATTCGAGAATATTTCTTAACTACCGACGGGAGGCTGTTCGTGGAGGCCCCGCAGGCGGGTGACTTCCTTGTTCAGGGTGTCGATATGGCGCGCCATGTTCTCGATCAGGCTATGGGCGATGCGCGGAGTGGTCTCCATCAGCGAGACGAACTGGTCCTGCGGGATCACCAGCACCGTGCAGGCGGTCTTGGCGATGACGCTGGCGGTGCGCGCGGTCTGGGTGAAGACCGCCAGGGCGCCGACGATCTCGTCCTGGCAGACCTCGCCGACCTTGCAACCATCCACCCAGGCCTCGGCGTGCCCCTCGGTGATGACGAAGACATGCTCGGCGGAGTCGCCTTGGCGAATGATGACCTCACCGGCGGCATAGCGCCGGAAGCCCGTCGCCGGCTGGGTGACCGGTGGCTTGAGGCGGATCAGCGCCTGTGCCAGCAGCGATTGCTGACCGAGCAGGTAGCGCAGCAGGGCATCCCGCTGGCCGGGGCTGGCGGTCGCGGCCGCGAGGAAGGTCTCGCGGTCGTAGGGCTGCACCAGGACCTCGGCCTCGCTCTCGTAATCCAGCGTCGGCAGGTCCAGCGTGCGTCCCAGGCCGATCAGGTCGCCCTCGTCGAGCTGGAACAGCGCGCGCTGGTCCAGGACCACCCGCAGCGGTCCGCGCTGGATCAGATAGACCTCATCGTTGCGCATCCAGTCCTGCAGCAGTGCGGCAGGACTCAGGTGCAGGGCCTGCCGGCTCGGTGCCACACCACTGAGCAGTCGCGCGGGAATGGCTTGCAAGGCCTGGCGCAACTGATCGACATAAGGAGGCTGATCGCCAATGAGGTACATGCTGCCAATTCCTTCTTGTTACGCAGAGGTTGTGACGTGGGTCGCACGATAAGCCGCTCGTCGGCGACCGTAAATCCACAACTCTACGAGCTGTGACGGAACGCGTGTTCTGTCTTCCGGGAGGTCATGCTGACGTCGGCGTCCGGCCCAGACGGCGGCTGATGCGCGCAGGCAAGGCTGCCAGCTGGCCTGCCTGGCCCACCTCCACGATCAGTGCCCGGTCCTGCTCGGCCGGCAGCAGGGGATCCTGCGCCTGGCGCTGTGCGGCCACTACCGCGAGGGTGGCTTCCGACGGATCGGTGCCTTCGGCCTGGCGCTCCTGCAACCAGCGGGCGATGAGGTCGTCATCGGCCTGGCAATCGATGATCAGCGAGGGCATGCCCTGATCCTCGGCCAGCGCCTGGGCGGCGGCGCGCTGGGCCTGCTTGAGATAGGTGGCGTCGAGTACCAGCGGATAGCCGGCGGCCAGTACCTGGGCGCCGATCTCGTGCAGGCGCGTATAGGTGGCTTCGCCCGCCGCCGCGCTGTAACGGGTGGCTTCGTCGCTGTCGGCATAGAGTCGCTGGCGCTCCACATCCGATCTCAGGCGAATGGCACCGAGCGCCTCCACCAGGGCCAGGGCCACGGTGCTCTTGCCGATCCCCGAGACGCCATGCATCACCGCCGCGAAGGGCTGGGGCACCTGGGTGTAGCCTTCGGCCAGCGCCGTGTAGCTGCGGTAGCCGGCGAGGATCTCGGCGCGCAGTTCCGGCGCCTCCGCCTGGCCCAGGCGGAAGAGGGCGATCTTGGCCCGCACCATGGCGCGGTAGGCCTTGTAGAAGTCGAGCAGGGCCAGGCCCGCGTAGTCGCCGGTCGCCTCGAAGTAGGCGTTGACGAAACGCTGGCTCAGCGCCTTGAGTCCGCGATCCTCCAGGTCCATGGCCAGGAAGCCGGCATCGCCCATGGTGTCGGTCAGGCGGAAGGGCTCGTTGAACTCGATGCAGTCGAACAGCACCACCTCGCCATCGAGCAGGGTGGCGTTGGCCAGATGGATGTCGCCATGGCATTCGCGGATGTAGCCATCACGGCAGCGCGCCTCGAACAGCGGCAGCAGGCGGGCATAGCTGGCTTCGGCCCAGGCTTCGAGCTGGTCGAGCTGCCTGAGGTCGGCCGCCTCGCTGAGCATGGCGCGGATCTGCTCGAAATTCTGCCGTACCGGCGCCATGGCGGCGTCCGGCGTGCACAGCGGGTGCTCGGGCGCGACCTGGGGCGCCGCCAGGTGGAAGCGGGCGATCTGCTCGGCCAGGGCGTCGATGTGCGCGGCGCTCAGTTCGCCGCGCTTCTGGACTTCGCTGAGCAGCTGGCTCTGGGGGAATTCGCGCATGCGCAGGGCGTATTCGATCACCGGGCCGCTGCCGTTCAGTTCCGGCGCGGTCTCGCTGCCGGTGATGGCCACCACGTCCTGGTAGAGGTCGCGGGTCAGGCGCTGATTGAGCCGCAGCTCTTCCCGGCAGAAGTGGCCCCGCGCCTCGAGGTCGGTGAAGTCCAGGAAGCCGAAGTTGACCGGCTTCTTCAGCTTGTAGGCAACTTCGCCGGTCAGCACGACCCAGGAAATGTGGGTTTCGATGACCCTGAACGCCGACGTCGGATGGGGATAGAGCGCCGGGTTCTGCAGGGCGGAAATCAGGAGCTGGCTCACGGGCGGTCCTTGTAGGGAATGGATGCCGGCATTATCGCTGTCAGGGCTGCCCGCGCAAGCGACGATCCCGCGGGCAAGCGCCCCTGAATCTCGGCTGACGAAGCGCTGGCCGGCCTGTGTCGGCTGCCGGGCAAGTGCGTATAATGCGCCGCCATGAAGCGACCCCGATCCTCTCGTTCCCGCAAGCGCAAGACCTTCGATTGGCGCCGTCTGTCCGGTTGGGCAGTCAAGCTCGGTCTGGTCGCGCTGGTAGCCCTGGCTGGCGTATGCATCTATCTGGATGCCGTGGTCCAGGAAAAATTCTCCGGCAAGCGCTGGACCATCCCGGCCAAGGTCTATGCCCGGCCGCTGGAATTGTTCAATGGCGTCAAGCTCAGCCGTGACGACTTCCTCACCGAACTCGATGCTCTCGGCTATCGCCGCGAGAAGACTGTGGACGGCCCCGGCAGCGTTTCCGTGGGCGCCTCCACGGTCGAGCTCAACACCCGCGGCTTCCAGTTCTACGAAGGCGTCGAGCCGGCCCGGGCGATCCGCGTGCGCTTCGCCGGCGGCACCGTGTCCGGCGTCAGTGCCCTGGATGGCAGCAACCTCGCCGTGGCCCGCCTCGAGCCGCTGCTGATCGGCGGCATCTATCCGGCGCACAACGAGGATCGCATCCTCATCAAGCTCGACCAGGCGCCGCCGCACCTGGTCGATGGCCTGGTGGCCGTCGAGGACCGTGAGTTCTGGCATCATCACGGCGTCTCGCCCAAATCCATCGCCCGCGCCGTCTGGGTCAACGCCACCAGCGGCCAGGTGCGCCAGGGCGGCAGTACCCTGACCCAGCAGCTGGTGAAGAACTTCTACCTCACCAACGAGCGCAGCATCACCCGCAAGGGCACCGAAGCCCTCATGGCGCTGCTGCTGGAGCTGCACTACAGCAAGCAGGAGATTCTCGAGGCCTACCTCAACGAGGTGTTCCTCGGTCAGGACGGTTCGCGCGCCATCCACGGCTTCGGCCTGGCGGCGCAGTACTTCTTCGGCCAGCCCTTCAGCGAGCTGAAACTGCACCAGGTCGCCCTGCTGGTCGGCCTGGTCAAGGGGCCGTCCTACTATAATCCGCGGCGCTATCCCGAGCGCGCCATGGCCCGCCGCAATCTGGTGCTCGACCTCATGGCCGAGCAGGGCGTGGTCAGCGCCACCGAGGCCGAGGCTGCCAAGGCCCGGCCGCTGGGCATCACCAAGGCCGGCAGCCTGACCAACAGCTCCTTCCCGGCATTCGTCGATCTGGTCAAGCGCCAGCTCAAGCAGGACTACCGCGACGAAGACCTCACCGAGGAAGGCCTGCGCATCTTCACCAGCTTCGATCCCATCCTGCAGACCAAGGCCGAGGCGGCCATGGGCGAGACCATGAAGCGCATCGACGGCCGCAAGGGCGCGGAAAACGTCGAGTCGGCCATGGTGGTGACCAATCCGGAAACCGGCGAGGTCCAGGCCCTGCTGGGCGGGCGCGATCCGCGCTTCGCCGGCTACAACCGGGCGCTGGATGCGGTCCGCCAGGTCGGCTCGCTGATCAAGCCGGCGGTCTATCTCACCGCGCTGGAGCGACCCAGCAAGTACACCCTGACCACCCTGATCCAGGACGAGCCCTTCTCGGTCAAGGGCGCCGATGGCCAGGTCTGGCGGCCGCAGAACTACGAGCACAAGGCCCACGGCACCATCTTCCTCTACCAGGGCCTGGCGCACTCCTACAACCTGTCCACGGCACGCCTGGGTCTGGACCTGGGCGTGCCCGAGGTGCTCAAGACCGTCGAGCGCCTGGGCGTGAGCCGCGCCCTGCCGCCTTACCCGGCAACCCTGCTCGGCGCTGGCGCCCTGACGCCCATGGAAGTGGCGACCATGTACCAGACGCTGGCCAATGGTGGCTTCAACACCCCGCTGCGCAGCATCCGCAGCGTGCTCGACGCCAATGGCGAGCCGCTCAAGCGCTATCCCTTCCAGATCGAGCAGCGCTTCGATACCGGCGCCATCTACCTGGTGCAGTACGCCATGCAGAGGGTCATGCGCGAGGGTACCGGTCGCTCGGTCTACAACCAGATTCCCACCAGCGTGAACCTGGCGGGCAAGACCGGCACCACCAACGATTCCCGCGACAGCTGGTTCTCCGGCTTCAGCCAGGATCTGCTGGCGGTGGTCTGGCTGGGGCGCGACGACAACGGCAAGACACCGCTGACCGGCGCCACCGGCGCGCTGCAGGTGTGGAGCAACTTCATGCGCCGCGCCGATCCGGTCTCGCTGGACATGCCGGTGCCGGACAACATCACCCAGGCCTGGGTGGATGCCACCACGGGCCGCGGCACCGATCCCTCGTGTCCCAACGCCGTGCAGATGCCTTATATTCGCGGCAGTGAACCGCCGGCGGGGGCCTCCTGTGGCGCGCCGGCCGCGCCCGCCGCCGGCGGGAACGGCAACGGCGGCAATCCGGTCATGGACTGGGTCAAGGGTTGGTTGAATTGAGAGGTCGCAAGGTGACGAAAGCAGTCTGGCCGGTGGTGATCGCCGGTGTTCTCCTCGCCGGTTGCGCCGCGCCGCAGCGTGGTGCCATCCCGGTGGTCGATTCCGGCGGCCCGGTATCCAATGGCGAACTCTATCGCCAGGGCAACAACCGGCCGCTGCCGGTCCAGCGCCAGGCCCCGGTGGCTGCGGCGCCCGCGACGCCGGCGGACTCCGGCGTGACCGTCATGGTGCCGGGCGGCAGCTCTGCGCCGCTGGAGACCTTTGCCGCGCCCGCCGCCTCCGCGCCGCTGATCACCTCGTCCAGCACCAGTGCACCGGCTGCCCAGGCGCCGCTGCAGTCCAGCTACTCGCAGCCGGTCTATCCGCCTGCCAGCCAGGGCGGAGCTGCAGCCAGTACCGCGCCGACTGGCATCCCGTCCACGGGCGGTTCCGCCGGTTCCGGCCTGGCCGCCGACGAACAGCTCGACGGCCCGGTCCTGTCCCTGTTGACCACCGCGCAGCAACAGCAGACAGGGGGTGACCTCAACGGCGCCTCCTCGAGTCTGGAACGGGCCATGCGCATCGCTCCTCGCGAGCCCCAGGTGCTCTATCGCCTGGCCCAGGTCCGCCTGGCGCAGAACGATCCCGCCCAGGGTGAGCAGCTGGCCCGTCGCGCCCTGACCTATGCGGGTGGCCGCCCTGCACTGCAGGCCAGTCTCTGGCAGCTGATCGCCCAGGCCCGCGAGGCCCAGGGCGATGCCTCCGGCGCCGCGCTGGCCCGCCAGAAGGCCCAGGTGGGTACCTGATGGACGAGCGCCTGCCTGCCCTGGCCGATCAGTTGCTGCGGATCGAGCGCGAACTGCGCCTGCTCGGCTGGTGGTCGCCCCAGGCGCCCAGCGCCGAGGCCCTGGCCAGCCAGGAGCCCTTCTGCGTGGATACCCTGAGTTTCGCCCAGTGGCTGCAGTGGATCTTCCTGCCGCGGATGAAGCTGATCATCGAGAGCGATGCGGTCCTGCCGGCGCGCTCGGGCATCCGCCCGATGGCCGAAGTGGTCTACCAGGGCAACCTCGATCCCGTGTTGCCCTTGCTCGCCTCCCTGGCCGAGTTCGATCGGCTCATCGAAAGCCCCTGAGCTACTTGCCACAATTCTGCTCGATCGACAGCTGGGTGTCGGCCAGGCGCTGCTGACGCTCTTCCTCGGTCAGCCGGCGCGTCTCGCCCCGGCCGGACTGGACCAGGATGCGCGGATTGTTTCTCAGCTGCGCCAGGTTGTTGCGCGCCTGGTTACACTGCTCCTTGAGCTTGGCCTGGTCTTCCCGCACCTGCGCCTTCACCTGGCGATCCAGCTCCTGTTGCTGAGCATCGTTGGACACCGAGGGCTGCTGGGCGCCATTGGGCATCTTGTAGGTGGGCGCACTGCCACTGCCGTTGATCTGCGGCGCCGTCTTCACGTCCACTTCATTGGCCTTCTGCCCCTCGGGCGGCTGGGCGCTGAAGTGGGTGACGCCCTTGTCGTCGGTCCATTTGTAGACCTGGGCGGCCTGGGCGGACAGGCTGCAAGCGAAAGCCAGGGCGGAAAGCCAGAAGATCGAGCGCATGGGAATCCTGGGAGGAGGGAAGGACAGGACTTCACTATAAGAGGTGCCGCCGACCTTTTCATCCCAGCCGATCGCCGACGATCTATTGCGTCTGCCCACACCTTTCGGCTTGACTTGCACCGGTCGAATGCGAACAATCCAAAGTTCGCTGTAGCGAATCGGCCCAAAGCTGACTCCTCGGCAGACCATGAGGTGCCTACCCGCGCCGCCACAGTCAAATACCCTGCACCGCGTTACCTCGCGTCGGGTGGAAGCTCCAGCATTCATCGGAACCTTCCAACAAGGCTTTCTAGGCAGCTGAATCGTCGGTGATCACCGTCGCCCGTGCTCTGCCTTGCAGTCAACCGAACCTTGAACGTCCCTGATGGGCGTTCGCCACGCGTGGAATGAGGTGATACGTGGAGCTATTAACTGGCGCTGAGATGGTCGTCCGCTTCTTGCGCGACGAGGGCGTGAAACACATCTACGGGTACCCGGGCGGTGCCCTGCTGCACATCTACGACGCCCTGTTCAAGGAACCGGCGCTCAACCACATTCTGGTTCGCCACGAGCAGGCCGCCACCCACATGGCCGACGGCTATGCCCGCGCCACCGGCAAGGCCGGCGTGGTGCTGGTGACCTCCGGTCCCGGTGCGACCAACGCCATCACCGGTATCGCCACCGCCTACATGGACTCCATCCCCATGGTGGTCCTGTCCGGCCAGGTGCCGAGCAACATGGTCGGTACCGACGCCTTCCAGGAAACCGACATGGTCGGTATCTCGAGGCCGATCGTGAAGCACAGCTTCATCATCAAGCATCCCTCCGAGATCCCCGAGGTCCTGAAGAAGGCCTTCTACCTCGCCGAATCCGGTCGTCCCGGTCCGGTGGTGGTGGACATCCCCAAGGACATGGGCGATCCGACCAAGAAGTACGAATACGTCTATCCGAAGAAGATCAAGCTGCGCTCCTACAATCCGGCGCAGCGCGGCCACTCCGGGCAGATCCGCAAGGCCGTCGAGATGCTGGTGGCCGCCAAGCGGCCGATCCTCTACGCCGGTGGCGGCGTCATCCTCGGCGGCGCCTCCGGTGCCCTCACCGAGCTGGCCCGGTTGCTCAACCTGCCGGTCACCAACACCCTGATGGGCCTCGGCGCCTACCCGGGCAGCGATCGTCAGTTCCTCGGCATGCTCGGCATGCACGGCAGCTACCCGGCCAACCTGGCCATGCACCACAGCGACGTCATCCTCGCCGTGGGTGCGCGCTTCGATGACCGCGTCATCAACGGTGCCAAGCGCTTCTGCCCCAACGCCAAGATCATCCACGTCGACATCGATCCGGCCTCCATCTCCAAGACCATCAAGGCCGACGTGCCCATCGTCGGTCCGGTGGACAGCGTCCTCGCCGAGATGGTCGCCGTGGTCCGCGAGCTGAACGAGAAGCCCCATGCCGAAAGCCAGGCCACCTGGTGGAAGCAGATCGAGGAATGGCGCGGCAATCGCGGCCTGTTCCCCTATGACAAGGGCGACGGCAGCATCATCAAGCCGCAGACCGTCATCGAGACCCTCTACGACGTCACCGCAGGCGATGCCTATGTCACCTCCGACGTGGGCCAGCACCAGATGTTCGCCGCCCAGTACTACCTGTACGACAAGCCCAATCGCTGGATCAACTCCGGTGGCCTCGGCACCATGGGCTTCGGCTTCCCGGCGGCCATGGGCGTCAAGCTCAACTTCCCCGACGCCGACGTCGCCTGCGTGACCGGCGAAGGCAGCGTGCAGATGAACATCCAGGAGCTCTCCACCTGCCTGCAGTACGACCTGCCGGTGAAGATCGTCTGCCTCAACAACGGCGCCCTGGGCATGGTCCGCCAGTGGCAGGACATGCAGTACAGCAGCCGCTACTCCCACTCCTACATGGAATCCCTGCCGGACTTCGTCAAGCTGGCCGAGGCCTACGGCCACGTCGGCATGCGCATCCAGCGTCTGGAAGACCTCAAGCCGATGATGGCCGAGGCCTTCGCCATGAAGGATCGCCTGGTCTTCCTCGACATCGCCGTGGACAACACCGAGCACGTCTATCCGATGCAGATCAAGGATGGCGCGATGCGCGACATGTGGCTGAGCAAGACGGAGCGGACCTGAACATGAGACACATCATCTCCCTGCTGCTGGAAAACGAGCCCGGCGCCCTGTCCCGCGTGGTCGGCCTGTTCTCCCAGCGCAACTACAACATCGAAAGCCTCACGGTCGCCGCGACCGAGGATCCGACCCTGTCGCGCCTGACGCTGACCACCATCGGTCAGGAAGAGACGGTCGAGCAGATCACCAAGAACCTCAACAAGCTCATCGAGGTGGTGAAACTGGTCAACCTGTCCGAGAGCGCCCACATCGAGCGCGAACTCCTGCTGATCAAGGTCAAGGCCACCGGCGCCCAGCGCGCCGAGGTCAAGCGCACCACCGACATCTTCCGCGGCCAGATCGTGGACGTCGGCAGCAGCGTGTATACCATTCAGCTGGCGGGCACCAGCGAGAAGATCGACAGCTTCATCCAGGCGATCGGCGCCGCGTCCATCCTCGAGGTGGTGCGTAGCGGCGTGACCGGAATTTCCCGTGGCGACAAAGCCCTGAGCATCTGATACCCCCTTTTCCAGGAGAACCTGCAATGCGCGTTTACTACGACAAAGACTGTGACCTTTCCATCATCCAGGGCAAGAAGGTCGCCATCATCGGCTACGGCTCCCAGGGCCACGCCCACGCCTGCAACCTGAAGGACTCCGGCGTCGACGTCGTCGTCGGTCTGCGCAGCGGCTCCGCCACCGTGGCCAAGGCCGAAGCCCATGGCCTGACCGTCAAGCCGGTGAAGGACGCCGTCGCTTCCGCCGACGTGGTCATGATCCTGACCCCCGACGAATTCCAGTCCAAGCTGTACAAGGACGAGATCGAGCCGAACCTGAAGCAGGGCGCCACCCTGGCCTTCGCCCACGGCTTCGCCATTCACTACAACCAGGTCGTACCCCGCGCTGACCTGGACGTCATCATGATCGCCCCCAAGGCCCCGGGCCACACCGTGCGCTCCGAGTTCGTCAAGGGCGGCGGCATCCCCGACCTGGTCGCCGTCCACCAGGACGCTTCCGGCAACGCCAAGAACGTCGCCCTGTCCTACGCCTGCGGCGTCGGCGGCGGCCGTACCGGCATCATCGAAACCACCTTCAAGGACGAGACCGAAACCGACCTGTTCGGCGAACAGGCCGTGCTGTGCGGTGGTGCGGTCGAGCTGGTCAAGGCCGGTTTCGAAACCCTGGTCGAAGCCGGCTATGCCCCGGAAATGGCCTACTTCGAGTGCCTGCACGAGCTGAAGCTGATCGTCGACCTCATGTACGAAGGCGGCATCGCCAACATGAACTACTCGATCTCCAACAATGCCGAGTACGGCGAGTACGTGACCGGCCCCGAGGTGATCAACGCCGAGTCGCGCGCCGCCATGAAGAATGCGCTCAAGCGCATCCAGAACGGCGAGTACGCCAAGATGTTCGTGGCCGAGGGCGCGTCCAACTACGCCTCCATGACCGCCTACCGTCGCAACAACGCCGCTCACCCCATCGAGCAGGTGGGCGAGAAGCTGCGCGCCATGATGCCCTGGATCGCGTCGAACAAGATCGTCGACAAGACCAAGAACTGATCGGGCAGGGCGCCTGCCCTGTAACGACCGGTAAAAGACGCGGCCTCGGCCGCGTTTTTTATTGCACTGCCCACGACCCCGGCAATGCCTTAGCATGGGAGGTTAGGCTGAACCCTAGCCTTAAGGGGTCAGTCCAATCCGTCAGGTAATGCCCAAGGAAAATCCATGAGCGAGCGTCCCGAAGAAACCCCGTCCACTACCAACACCGACGGCCTCATCCCCGTGGATGAGCACATCGAGGAGACGCAGGACGCCCAGGGTCGCAAGATCAGACGCCGGGGCGTGTACCTGCTGCCCAACCTCTTCACCACCGCGGCGCTGTTCGCCGGTCTCTATTCCATCATCAAGGGGGTCGCCGCCCAGACCGCCTTCATCCAGGGCCAGTACGAGATCGCCTCCGCCGGCTTCTCCGCGGCTGCCGCGGCCATCTTCATCGCCATGGTGCTCGACGGTCTGGATGGCCGGGTCGCGCGCATGACCAATACCCAGAGTGCCTTCGGCGAACAATACGATTCGCTCTCCGACATGGTCGCCTTCGGCGTCGCCCCGGCCATCCTGGCCTTCCAGTGGGCCCTGAGCGGCCTGGGTAATGTCGGCTGGGCCGTCGCCTTCATCTATGTGGCGGGTGCCGCCTTGCGCCTGGCTCGTTTCAACACCCAGATCGGTTCGGTGGACAAGCGCTACTTCATTGGCCTGGCCAGTCCTTCCGCGGCTGCCCTGGTCGCCGGTACCGTCTGGTGCTTCAGTGACTTCGGCATCCAGGGCTCCAAGCTGTCGCTTCTGGTCGCCCTGATGGTGGCCGCGGCCGGCATGCTCATGGTCAGCAACTTCAAGTACTGGAGCTTCAAGACCCTGGGTCTCAAGGGGCGGGTACCCTTCGTGGTCATCCTGATCGCCGTACTGGTCTTCGCCGTGGTCTTCACCGATCCGCCGCGTGTCCTGCTGCTGGGCTTCCTGGCCTACGCCGTCTCCGGACCCTTCACCACCCTCTGGCGCAACCGCCGTATCGGCCGGACCTAAGAGGCGATAAGAGAAGGGGCTGCGCAAGCAGCCCCTTCTTTTTTGCCTTTTTGAAAAATAACCTGTTGACGCCCTCTG